>CALRXI020000005.1:0-78638 GCA_943372125.1 Brevundimonas vancanneytii | reverse complement strand
CCTGCCGCGCTCGATCATCGAATTCTATCTGAAGAAGGACGAGCTCAACGACCCGATGGTCACCGAAGAGCACATCACGGCCTTCAACTGGGCCTCGACCCAGGAACTGGACGACATCCTGGCCATGACGGTGCGGGTGAACGACTATCTGTCGGGCATGTTCGGCGCCGTCGGCATCACCCTGGTGGACTTCAAGATCGAATTCGGTCGTATCTGGGAGAACGACTTCGCGCGCGTCATCCTGGCCGACGAGATCAGCCCCGACAGCTGCCGCCTGTGGGACACCACCACGGGTGAGAAGCTGGACAAGGACCGCTTCCGCCGCGACCTGGGCGGCGTGATAGAAAGCTATACCGAGGTGGCGCGCCGCCTGGGGATCATGAAGGACATGCCGACCGTGATTCAGGGGGGACTGCACTGATGGCCAAGATCAAGGCTCACATCTTCCTGAAGCCCGGCGTCCTGGATGTTCAGGGCAAGGCCGTCGAAGGGGCCCTGCACGGCCTGGGCTGGACCGGCGTCAACGGGGCCCGCGTCGGCAAGCTGATCGAGTTCGACCTGGACGGCGTCGAAGACCCCGCCGCCGAGGCCAAGAAGATGTGCGAGCAACTGCTCGCTAACACCGTCATCGAAAGCTACCGCATCGAGGTGGCGTGAAGCGCGGCCTGAAGCTGCTGGTGGCCCTGTTCGTTCTGGCCGGGTGCCTGGTCTTCGCCGGCGCACTGGCGGGCGGGCTGATGGATGACCGCGCCTTCACGCAGCAGGCCAAGGATGCGGCACACTGAGGGCGTTGGTGCGTTAGGGTCGTTCCGAACACTCACGCGAGGCCCTCATGACCTTCACCCTGACCTCCAACGACATTACCGACGGCGGCGTCCTGCCGGATGCCCAGGTTCAGGCCAAGGGCAATACCTCGCCGCATCTGGCGTGGTCCGGCGCGCCGGAGGGCACCAGGTCCTACGCCATCACCGTCTATGACCCGGACGCGCCGACCGGCTCCGGGTTCTGGCACTGGACCGTCGCCAATATCCCGGCGGATGTGACCGAGCTGGACACCGGTGCGGGCTCGCCGGGCGGACGGCTGCCGATGCGCGCGATCCAGGGCCGCACCGACTTCGGCCAGGCCGGTTTCGGCGGGGCCGCTCCGCCCGCCGGTCATGGTCCGCACCGCTACATCTTCACGGTGTTCGCCGTGGACACGGAATCGCTGGACGTCACCGCCGACGATTCCGGGGCCGTCTTCGGCTTCAATCTGCATTTCCACACCCTGGCCAAGGCGTCGATCACGGCGACATACGAGAACAAGGGCTGACACCTGACAGGGCGCGCGAAGCCTGCTAAACGCCCGCGCCATGAGCGCAGCCGTCATCGTCTTCCCCGGGTCCAACTGTGATCGCGACTGCAAGGTCGCCATCGAACGCTCTACCGGCGAGCGCGTGGACATGGTCTGGCATCAGGATACGGAACTACCCAGGGGGCTGGACCTGATCGTCCTGCCCGGCGGCTTCTCCTATGGCGACTATCTGCGTTGCGGGGCCATGGCCGCTCAGTCGCCCATCATGCAGGCTGTGAAAAAGGCAGCGGATGACGGGGTCGCCGTGTTGGGCATCTGCAACGGCTTCCAGATCCTCTGCGAGGCGGGAATGCTGCCGGGGGCCCTGCTGCGCAACAGCGGGCTGAAATACGTCTGCAAGCCCATCAGTCTGACGGTCGCCAATGGCCAGACCCGCTTTACCGCAGGTTATCAGGGGCAGCGCGAAGTCATCATGACCCAAGGCAACGGTGACGGAAACTACTTCGCCGAGCCGGAAACCCTGGCCCGCATTGAAGGCGAGGGCCAGGTCGTCTTCCGCTATGTCGACAACCCCAACGGCTCGATGGCCGATATCGCTGGCCTGCAGAACGCGCGGGGCAATGTGCTGGGCATGATGCCGCACCCGGACCGCGCCTTCGAGGAAGAACTGGGTTCCGCCGACGGCGCGACCTTGTTCCGCAGCATCATGGACGCGGCCTAGAACCGATCAGTCCGTCGCGCCGTCGGCATTGGTGCCGGTCGGGCCACGTACGCCCTCATAGTCTTCGTCATCGGCTTCGGTGACGGCCTCCTCGTCGTCGCGCGATTGCACGTCGCCGGGATCGCGCTGGGCGGCCAGTTCACGGGCCCCGATGCCCAGACCCTGTTCGCGGGCGCGGGTGGCGGAGACTTCGTCGGTTTCGAAGACGGGTTTTTCGTCGGCCATGGTGGTTCTCCTGTTCGCTGACCTAACCGCTCGCGAAGGGCAGGGTTCCGACGCCCGATGAACCTTTGCCGTGCCCGCGCGTATTGGCGGCACGTCGATACGCCGCCGGAGCCCGCGCATGTCCATCCTTCGCCCCAGTTCGTCCCAGATGACCCGCCGCCTGATCGTGCTGGCGACGGTCATCTTCGCCATCGCCATCTCCCAGGTGCAGATGTTCATGGGCTGGGGCCAGACGGCGGCCGACTTTGCGGCGGACAGCGACACGACGCTGAAGGTCGCGGGCTATGCCTTCGCCATCTGGGGCGTCATCTACGCCGGGCTGCTGGTCTATGCGATCCGTCAGGCCCTGCCCAATACGGGCGAGAGCGAGATGATCAACCGCTTCGGCTGGCCGTCGATCCTGGCGTTTCTGGGCATCGGCTGGTGGATCGTGGCGGCAGCGTTCGACTGGGAGTTGGCCACCATCGTACTGATCTTCGGCTCGCTGATCGTGCTGCTGATCCCCATGCTGACCGGAGCGCCCGCCATTCGCGCCCTGTCACGCGGCGACCGCGATCGCTGGATGACCGTCTGGCCGCTCAGCCTGCTGGCCGGTTGGTTGACGGTGGCGGCCCCCGTCAATCTGATCACCGTAGCGACCGGCAATGGCGACCTGCCGACGATGCTGACGCCGACGGTCTGGGCAATCTTGGCCATCGCCGTCGTCGTGGCCGTAGCCCTGTTGGTGACATGGCGCGTGCGCACCATTGCCTATTCCCTGCCCATCGCCTGGGGCTTGCTGGGAGCCTTTGTGGCCGAACAGGAGCGCAACATGCCGCTGGCCATGATCGCGCTGGGTGCGGGTGTGGTCGTGCTGATCGGCGCGGTCCTGCTGGCCTTCCGGCTGAAGTCAGGGGTGGAGCGCGCCACCGCCTGACGTCTTCCCGGCGTCTCTATTCGGTGCCGTACAGGAAACGTTCCTCGACGATCTTGCCGTCGCGCACGGTGTAGAGGGCCACTTCATCCATCGTCGTGCGCTCGCCCCCGCTGGGCGTCACATCCATCGAAAAGCGCACGGCGAACTGATCTCCGAAGACGAAGGGGCCCTCGACCTCGAAGCCGTGGACCTCGTGGTTTGCGGCCCACCACTCGCCCTTTCGTGCGACAGCTTCACGGCCTTCGACACGGGCCATGTCGCCGGGCATGGGCTCCAGGCTGACGACGTCGTCGGCCCAGAAGGCCTCCCCCGCCTCGGCGAAGTCGCCGGCGGCACACAGGTCGGTAAACTCGCGGGCGATGGTGGCGGTATCCATGACGCTCTCCTGCTTTGCGATGACAGGACCCTACGCCTCGGTGTTGACGCTGCCATGACGCCTGCATGACATCGCCTGGGGCCAGTGGCGCGAGCGGGCAAGCCACGCTAGAAGCCCGCGTCATGAGCGCATCGAAGACCACCGCCGAGCTGGCCGCCGAATACGGTCTGGCCCCCAATGAATACCAGGTCGTGCTGGACCGGCTGGGGCGTGAGCCCAACCATGTCGAACTGGGCGTGTTTTCGGTCATGTGGTCCGAGCACTGCTCGTACAAGTCGTCCAAGATCCACTTGGGCAAATTCCCCACCACCGGCCTGCGCGTCATCTGCGGACCCGGCGAGAATGCGGGCGTCATCGACATCGACGACGGCGACGCCTGCATCTTCAAGATGGAGAGCCACAACCATCCCAGCTTCATCGAGCCCTATCAGGGCGCGGCCACAGGCGTGGGCGGCATCATGCGTGACGTCTTCACCATGGGCGCGCGTCCGGTCGCCCTGCTGAACGCCCTGCGTTTCGGCGATCCGTCCCACGAGAAGACGAAGCGGCTGGTCAAGGGCGTCGTCAGCGGCATCGGCGGCTATGGCAACTGCGTCGGCGTGCCGACCGTCGCGGGCGAGACCAATTTCCACAGCGGCTACAACGGCAACATCCTGGTCAATGCCATGTGCGTCGGCCTCGCCAAGGCCGACAGCCTGTTCTACTCGGCCGCGCCCGCTCCGGGTCTGTCGGTGGTCTATTTCGGCTCCAAGACCGGCCGCGACGGCATCCACGGCGCGACCATGTCATCGGCCGAGTTCGACGATGAGTCGGACTCCAAGCGCCCCACGGTGCAGGTCGGCGATCCCTTCGCCGAAAAACTGCTGATCGAGGCGACCCTGGAGCTGATGGCCTCCGGCGCTGTCGCCGCCATCCAAGACATGGGGGCCGCAGGCCTGACTTCTTCCTCCGTCGAAATGGCCGGCAAGGGCGGCGTCGGCATCGAGCTGAACATGGATGCCGTGCCCCAGCGCGAGGAGGGCATGACCGCCTATGAGATGATGCTGTCGGAAAGCCAGGAGCGGATGCTGGCCGTCCTGAAGCCGGGCCGCGAGGAAGACGGTCATCGCATCTTCAAGAAATGGGGCCTGGACGCCGCCGTCATCGGCCAGACCACCGACACGGGCCGTCTGGTCCTGAAGCATCACGGCGACACGGTCTGTGACGTGCCGCTGGCCCCCCTGTTCGACGACGCGCCGCTCTATGACCGCCCGTGGGTCCAGCCGGAGCTTCAGCCGCGCCTGACGCCGGCCCAGGTGCCCGCGCCAGAGAGCTGGGTCGATGCGGTGCTCTCGGTCGTGACGTGCCCGGACATGGCGTCCAAGCGCTGGATCTGGGAGCAGTACGATCGCCACGTCATGGCCGACACCCTGCACGATTCCGCCACGGCGGCCGATGCGGGCGTGGTGCGGGTGCATGGCACGGACAAGGGACTGGCTGTCACCTCCGACTGCACCCCCCGCTATGTCCAGGCCGACCCTTACGAGGGCGGCAAACAAGCCGTGGCTGAGGCGTGGCGCAACCTGACGGCCGTCGGTGCGCGTCCCATCGCCATCACCGACAATCTGAACTTCGGCAATCCGCAGCGGCCCGAGATCATGGGCCAGATCGTCCGCGCCATCGACGGCATGGCCGAGGCCTGCCGCGTGCTGGACTTCCCCGTCGTGAGCGGGAACGTGTCGCTGTATAACGAGACCAATGGCGTCGCCATTCCGCCCACCCCGACCGTCGGGGCCGTGGGTCTGCTGAGCAACTACGACATCGTCACCGGCTTCGGCACCATGGCCGAGGGCGATGTGCTGGTGCTGATCGGCGAGACGCATGGAGAGCTGGGCTCGTCCATCTATCTGCGCGAGGTCCTGGGTCGCGAAGAGGGTGCGCCGCCCCCGGTCGATCTGGCGCTGGAACGCAAAACCGGCGACTTCCTGCGCGGCCTGATCGAGGCTGGCGACCTGACCTGCGTCCACGACCTGTCCGACGGCGGTCTGATCGGCGCGGCGGCGGACATCGCCCTGGCCAGCGACTGCGGCATCGAGCTGGACGCCTCCAGTCACGACCACGCCCACTTCCTGCTGTTTGGCGAGGACCAGGCCCGCTATCTGGTCGCCGTCACCGACCCGGTCAGCCTGATCGCCAGCGCCCAAGAAGCCGGATTGCACGCCTCGGTCGTCGGCCGCGCCCGTGGCACCGACTTCGCCTCCACCGGCAAGGGCGGCGACCTGTTCCGCCTGCCGCTGGCGCATCTGCGTGAAATGCACGAAGGATGGATGCCGAACTGGATCGAGGGTTGACCATGCGCCTGCACACCATCGCCGCCCTGTCACTCGCCGTTATGGGCCTCGCGGCCTGCGAAGGCGGCGGCGATCCGGTGCAGCAGGCCCTGCGCGATGCCTCTTCGGAGCGTCAGGCGGCGACCGTCGTGGACGGCGAAGTGTCCGGACCAGCGCCCGTCGACCACGCCGCCATGGGCCACGGCGCTGCTGCGACACCCGGCAACCAGGCCTTCGCCGCATCCGAAACCGAGATGCACCGCCTGATGGCTGAGGCGTCGGGCGAGACGGTGGACCAGGCCTATATCGCCAAGATGATCGCCCACCACGAGGGGGCCGTCGCCATGGCCCAGGTTGCTCTGCGTGAAAGTCAGGACCCCGAGATTCGCCGCATGGCTCTGGCCGTCATCGACGCCCAGACGCGCGAGATCGCGGAAATGAAGGCGTGGCGTCCCGGCGAGTGACGACCGTCACATTTCCGGGCTAGGTGCAGGGCTTCAGCCTGGAGTGCACCGATGCGATCGTTTGATTCCCTGTCCCGTCGCGGCCTGTTGCTCGGCTTCGGTGCCGGTGGTGCCTTGGCCGGTAGCGGCGCGCTGGCACAGGAAAACACCCGGCGCATGGCCGGGCCGGTGTTCGCCGAATATCCGTTCCAGCTGGGCATCGCCTCGGGCGATCCGCTGCCGGACGGGTTCGTGATCTGGACCCGTCTGGCCCCCCGCCCGCTGGAAATCGGGCATGGCATGCCCAGCCAACCCATGCTGGTGAACTGGGAAGTCGCCTCCGACCGGGGCTTCAACACCGTGGTCCGCAGCGGCGAGGCGGTTGCACGCCCCGAACTGGCCCATTCGGTCCATGTCGAGGTCGAGGGGCTTGAGCCCGGTCGCGACTATTTCTACCGTTTCGCGGCCGGGCGGGAGCGCTCGCCCTCGGGCCGGGCCAAGACCGCGCCTGCTGCCGGAGCCACGGTCGCCCAGGCCCGCTTCGGCATCGTCGGCTGCCAAGCCTATGAGCAGGGCTTCTACACCGCCCACCGCAAGATCGCGGACGAAAACCTAGATTTCGTCTTCTGCTACGGCGACTACATCTATGAGGGTCGCGGCAACCGCACCTATACCGGCTCGGGCGGCACCATGGACAATCCGCGCCAGCATCTGGGCGGCGAAATCTACTCGCTGGATGACTACCGCCGCCGCTATGCCCAGTACAAGATGGACAGCGACCTGCAGGCCAGCCACGCCGCCACCTCGTGGTTCTGCACCTGGGACGACCACGAGACCGACAACAACTGGACCGCCGCCCTGGATCAGGACGGCACCCCGCCCGAGGTCTTCAACCTGCGCCGTCAGGCGGCGGCCCAGGCCTATTACGAGAACATGCCGCTGCGCCGCTCGTCCTTCCCCACGGGTGCGGCCATCCAGCTGTATCGCCACGCCACCTGGGGCAATCTTCTGGACCTGAACTTCCTCGATACGCGCCAGTTCAGGACGGCCATCCCGTGCGACGGCACCTGGGCCGGAAACTGCGATGCCGTGCGCGACCCTGCGGCCCAGGTCATGGGCGAGGCCCAGGAGCAGTGGCTGTATCGCAATCTGGACCGCACCCAGGCGCACTGGAAGGTGCTGGCCCAGCAGATCATGGTCATGGATCTTGACCGTAAGGAGGGGGCCGAGACCGGCTACAACCTGGACACCTGGGCCGGCTATACCATCCCACGCCAGCGGCTGCTGGATCGCCTGCGCGAGCGTCGCATCGGCAACACCGTCATCCTGACCGGCGACGAGCATCAGAACTACGCCGGCGAACTGTACCGCGACAGCCGCAATCCGGAGGGGGCTCCGATCGCCTCGGAGTTCGTCACCACCTCGATCAGCTCGTCCGGCGATGGCCAGGACCAGCGCGCCGACGGCCGCCGCTATCTGGCCGACAACCCCTTCCTGAAGTTCAACAACGCCCAGCGCGGCTATGTGGTTTGCGACATCACGCCTGAGCGCTGGCAGACCGAGTTCAAGGTGCTGGACAAGGTGTCGGACAAGACCGGCACCCTGACGACGCGCGCCAAGTTCGCGGTGGCCAGTGGCGACGCACGGGTGGTCGCGGCCTGACGCTCAGGCGACGAGCGGCACGGCCTGGTTCAGTCGGCCACCCACCCGGATCGGCTCGATGCGCGTCGCCAATCCGGTCTTGTCGTCGGTCTCGACATAGACGCCGCAGATCGTCGCCGGGCCATGCGCCGGTGTGTAGCGCCCGCCCGATATGCGGGTCGTGAAGCGCCGCAAGGGCTCTTCCTTCTCGTTGCCGATAACGCTGTCATAGTCGCAACAGCCGCCGGCGTCGGTCTGATAGGCCGTGCCGCCGGGCAGGATCTGGGCATCAGCCGTCGGTACATGGGTGTGGGTGCCGACCACCAGGCTGGCGCGGCCGTCGCAGAAGTGACCCATGGCCATCTTCTCCGAGGTCGCCTCGCAGTGCATGTCTACGATGATGGCGTCGGCGGCCATGCCCAGCGGACAGGCGGCCAGTTCCTTTTCGACCGCGCTGAACGGGCAGTCCATCGGGTCCATGTGGATGCGGCCCAGCACATTCATGACCAGGACCGTCTTGCCGGAGTGGGTCTCGAACAGATTGGCCCCGGCCCCCGGTGCATCCATCAGGCGCGGATAGTTGGCCGGGCGGATCAGACGGGGCTCGCGCACGATATAGGTCAGGGCCTCGCGCTGGTCCCAGCTGTGGTTGCCCAGGGTCAGGCAGTCGGCCCCGGCCATGAACAGCTCACGCGCCGTGTTTTCGGTGATGCCGAAACCGCCCGCCGCATTCTCGGCATTCACCACCACGAAGTCGAGTTTCAGGTCGCGCTTCAGCCCCGGCAGATGATCGCTCAGACCATCCCGCCCGGACTTGCCGACCACATCACCAAAGAACGCCAGACGCATGAACTCAGACCTTTCGCGCCGGGGTATAGCCGACCTCGGTCAGAACGCCATGCAGCCGAATATCATGCGACTCCAGCTCCAGCATACCGACCTGTTGCCCGGCGTAGGCCAGACCGATGCGGATGGCATCCGGCATGGCCGCAAACGTCCGGTCGTAGTGCCCCCCGCCCTGCCCCAACCGACCGCCCCAGGCGTCAAAGGCCAGAAGGGGCGTCAGGATCAGATCAGGTACCACGGTCTCGGCCAGCGGAAACGGCGCGGGCACGCCCGCTGCGTCCGGCTCCAGCGGATCGCCGGGTGACCAGCGGCGGAAAATCATGGGCGCATCCAGCGCAATCACGACGGGCAGGCACAGGGCCCGACCCTCGGCGTCCAGCACTCGCGCGATCGGCTCGGCTCCCAACTCAGAGCCGATAGCCCAATAGACGGCGACCAGATCGGATGGCGGCAATTGTGAAATATGGCTCGCGGCACGGTCAGCGGCCATCGCATCCAGCCCCGCCAGCCGCTTGCGCTCGGCCCGCATTGCCGATCGAAGCTCGCGCTTGTCAGTCATGAGAAGACACTCGACCGCGCGGATCACGCACAGGAGCCGTAGCGCGCTACACCACCGCGCTCAAGCAGCGAGGCTCCGCGAGCCGAGCGATATCGCAAAAGAACGCGCTCAAGCAGCGAGCGACCGCGTCGCGAGCGTTAGCGCACTAAAAAGGGAGAGGGTGGCGGCGCCGTAAGAGCCGTGAAGGACGGTTTAAATCCTCTCGAGCCTGGGTAGCCAGGTGGGCTCCGTGTGCTCAACCCCACGAGGTCAAACAGGGACAGATCCCTTCGAGTGAATTAAGGCCGCGAGGATATGTTGCCTTCGACGAGAGCCACAGCATGACCCGCCGCTGAGCAAGATAGTCCTTCGCGCGGTCTTTCGCCAGAGGGCGTCGAAGCGTCTTCAGTTCGTCGCGCCAGAGCGTTATCGATGGCGCAACACGGAGATGCATCATGAGCCTGCTGAACGCCCTGATGGGCAATGCGAATACCGTCGACCCCAAGAGCATTGCGGGCGATATGGCCAACATCCTGATCCCTGGCGAACGGATCGAACACGCCTACAAGCTGGTGCGCGACCTGATCGTCTTCACCGACAAGCGGCTGCTGTTCGTCGACAAACAGGGGATGACGGGGAAGAAGACGACCTTCCAGTCCCTGCCCTATTCGAAAATCACCCATTTCAGCGTCGAAACGGCAGGCACCCTCGACATGGATGCGGAGATGAAGATCGGCGTCTCGGGCGGGGCGCTGTTCGCCAAGACCTTCGGGCGCGGCGTGGACATCACCGAGGTGCAGCGCGTGTTGGCGACCTACGTCCTGGTCTGACCTGACGTCCAGGCTTTGGCCTCAGAGCCCTTGGACGATCTTTTCCAGCCGCGCGGCGACGGCATTCAAGGCCTCGGCCACGCCATCGTTGGTCGGGGCACCCGGAACCTCGACAACCGGCAGGCCCTGACGGGCTTCGTGCAATTCATCGGCCAACATCAGCCCGGCCATGAGGAACAGCCGGATGTCACCGACATGCCCGACCTCGGCCGCGACCTGGCGCACATGGGTGTCGAACAGGCCGGCCAGCATCTGGACCCGCTGCTCCTGACCATCGGCGCAACCGACGGCATAGGGACGGCCATTGACCTCTACGGTGACGGTCGCCATCAGCGCCCCTCCCATTCGGCCAGGGCCTCGTCGGCCAGGACGTCGCGGATCGCCTCGGCGGCGCGGTCCAGCACCTCGGCGGCGTCACGGCCGGCGGCTTCCAGCTCATGGATGCGGGCGCGGTCGGTTTCGCTGGACGGCGTGGGCGCGAACAGGTCGTCGTCGGGCACGCGGCTGGTGCCCGCGGCCCGCCCCTTCAGGTCCATCAGACGGCGCTCCAGCAAGGCCAGGGCGCGATCAACACGGTCTTTTGCGGCCGAGGCAGCATCCATTCGGGTCATATCCTCCAGAATCCGTATAGAACCCGCCCGCGCGTCGGGGTAAAGCGGCGCGCCTCCCTTTTTCCGCCTCCCGACGAAAGGTCCCGCCGTGACCGACGCCAAGATCACATCCAAAAACGCCCCCGAAAAGGCGTCCTTGAAACAGATGGCCGACGCCATCCGGGTGCTGTCGATGGATGCGGTGGAAAAGGCCAAGAGCGGCCACCCCGGCATGCCGATGGGTATGGCCGACGTCGCGACGGTACTGTTTTCCAAGTTCCTGAAGTTCGATGCCTCGCGCCCCGACTGGGCCGACCGCGACCGCTTCATCCTGTCGGCAGGCCACGGCTCGATGCTGATCTATTCGCTGCTGCACCTGACCGGCTACAAGGCCGCGACGCGCGAGGAGCTGTCCAACTTCCGCCAGTGGGGATCCAAGACCGCCGGCCACCCCGAGTTTGGCCATATGCCGGGCGTGGAGGTCACCACCGGCCCGCTGGGCCAGGGGCTGGCCACCTCTGTCGGCTTCGCCATGGCCGAGCGGCATCTGGCGGCCAAGTATGGCGACGACCTCGTCGATCACCGCACCTGGGTCATCGCCGGCGACGGCTGCCTGATGGAGGGGGTGTCCCAGGAAGCCATCGCCCTGGCCGGTCGCTATCGGCTGAACCGTCTGACCGTGCTGTGGGACGACAACGAGATCACCATCGACGGCAAGGTGTCCCTGTCGGACGCCACCGACCAGAAGGCCCGCTTCAAGGCGGCAGGCTGGGCGGTGAAGGCCGTCGACGGCCACGACACCAAGGCCATCAAGGCGGCCCTGCAGTGGGCGACGCGTCAGGACAAGCCGACCCTGATCGCCTGCAAGACCCAGATCGGTCGCGGTGCCGCCACCATGGCCGGCAGCCACAAGACCCACGGCGCCGCCCTGGGTGCCGCCGAGATCGCCGCCACCCGTCTGGGTCTGGCCTGGGAGCACGAGCCATTCGACCTGCCCGAAGCCGTCGACAAGGCCTGGAAGAAGGTCGGCCGTCGCGGTGCGAAAGAGCGCAAGGCCTGGGAGGCCCGCCTGGCCGCCTCGTCTCAGGCCGCTGACTTCACCCGCGCCATGAAGGGCGACCTGCCCGCCGGGGCCTTCGACAAGCTTCAGGCGAAGATCGCCGAACTGGTCGAGACCAAGCCCGCGCAGGCCACGCGTCAGTCGTCGGGCGCGGCGCTGGATGAACTGTTCGCCGCCATCCCCGAGCTGATCGGCGGCTCCGCCGACCTGACCGGCTCGAACAACACCTTCGTCAAGGACACGCCGATCCTGGACGCGCCGTCTTATCAGGGGCGTTACGTCAACTGGGGCATCCGCGAGTTCGGCATGGCCGCAGCCATGAACGGCCTGGCCCTGCACGGGGGCGTCATTCCCTATGGCGGCACTTTCATGGTGTTCTCGGACTACAGCCGCCCGGCCGTCCGCCTAGGGGCCCTGATGGGCGTTCGCGCCATCCACGTGCTGACCCACGACAGCATCGGCCTGGGCGAAGACGGCCCGACGCACCAGCCCGTCGAGCATCTGGCGGCCCTGCGCGCCATCCCCAACCTGCTGGTCTTCCGCCCTGCCGACACAGTCGAGGCGATGGAGTGCTGGCAGATCGCGCTAGGGACCAAGAACCAGCCCTCGGCCATGGCCCTGTCGCGCCAGAAGACCCCGGCGGTCCGCACCGTTGCGGCGTCCGAGAACCTGTCGGCCAAGGGGGCCTATGAACTGCGGGCCGCCAACGGCGAGGCCCGGGTCACCCTGTTCGCCACCGGCACCGAGGTTCCGCTGGCTCTGGCTGCCGCCGACCGGCTGGAGGCCAACAACACTCCGACCCGCGTCGTCTCCGTTCCCTGTTTCGAATTGTTCGAACAACAGGACGCCGCCTATCAGGCCTCGGTCATCGGTCGCGGCACCGTGCGCGTCGCCGTCGAGGCCGCGATCAAACAGGGCTGGGAGCGGTTCATCGGCGAAGATGGAGCCTTCGTCGGCATGACCGGCTTCGGTGCCAGCGCACCCGCCGAGGTTCTGTATGAAAAGTTCGGCATCACCACAGAGGCCGTGGTCGCGGCGGCCAAGGCGCGCCTGTAAATGAGCCGCATCGGGGCGATCAGCCTGCTCGTCCACGACTATGACGAGGCGATCGCCTTCTATGTCGACAGGCTGGGGTTCGAGCTCAGCGAAGACACCGACATGGGTGGCGGCAAACGCTGGGTGCGGATCACGCCGATAGGCGGTGAGACCTCACTGCTGCTCGCCCGCGCCACGACAGACGCCCAGACGGCTCAGGTCGGCAATCAGGCCGGCGGACGGGTCTGGCTGTTTCTGGAAACCGACGACCTGATACGCGACCATGCCGCCTGGCTGGCCGCCGGCGTCGTCTTCCGCGAGACCCCGCGGCACGAACCCTATGGCAAGGTGGTGGTCTTCGAGGACCTCTACGGCAATGCCTGGGACCTGATCGAACCTGCGACCGGAGACTGACCCATGAAACTCGGCACTCCCCTGTCCGACACCGCCGTCCGCGTCATGCTGCTGGGCGCAGGCGAGCTGGGCAAGGAGGTCGCGATCGAGCTTCAGCGGCTGGGCGTTGAGGTCATCGCCGTCGACCGCTATCCCAACGCCCCGGCCATGCAGGTGGCGCATCGCAGCCACGTCATCCCCATGACGGACCCGCAGGTCCTGAACGGCGTCATCCTGGCCGAGGCCCCGCACTTCATCGTGCCCGAGATCGAGGCCATAGCCACCGACGTCCTGGCCCAGATCGAGGCGGCGGGGATGGCCACCGTCATCCCGACGGCCCGCGCGACCCAGCTGACCATGAACCGCGAGGGCATCCGCCGCCTGGCCGCCGAGGAGCTGGGCCTGCCGACCAGCCCCTATGCCTTTGCCACGTCCGCCGCCGAACTGGCCGAGGCCGCGCACCGGATCGGCCTGCCCGTCTTCGTCAAGCCGGTGATGTCGTCCTCAGGCAAGGGCCAGTCGATGATCGAGGCGCTGGAGGATGCGGGCGGGGCCTGGGCCTATGCCCAGTCCGGCGGTCGCGTCGAGACCACCACCGTCATCGTCGAGGGCCGCATCGACTTCGACTATGAGATCACTTTGCTGACCGTGCGGTCCCGCGCCGCCGACGGCAGCATCCGCACCGACTTCTGCGCCCCCATCGGCCATCGTCAGGAGAAGGGCGACTATGTCGAGAGTTGGCAGCCCCAGGCCATGACCCCCGCCGCCCTCGCCTCGGCCCAAGATATCGCGGGCAAGGTCACCGATGCGCTGGGCGGCCTCGGCGTTTTCGGGGTGGAGCTGTTCGTCAAGGGCGATCAGGTCTGGTTCTCGGAGGTCTCGCCCCGGCCCCATGACACGGGCCTGGTCACCCTGGCGACCCAGGTCCAGTCCGAGTTCGCCCTGCACGCCCGCGCCATCCTGGGCCTGCCCGTCGACGTCACCCTGCGCGAACCGGGGGCCAGCGCCGTCATCTATGGCGGCATGGACGCCAGTGGCATCGCCTATGAGGGGGTCGCCGAGGCCCTGTCCGTCCCCACCGCCGACCTGCGCCTGTTCGGCAAGCCGGAAAGCTATGAGCGGCGCCGCATGGGCGTGGCCACGGCGCGCGGCGACACGGCCGAACAGGCCCGCGAGCGCGCGCGTGAAGCTTCAGGAAAGGTCAGACCCGTCCGAGGCTGATGCAGGCACCGCCTGTGAAGACGCAGTCGCAGCCTGGGCTATGGCCGCCTGGATCGCCGCCATCCCCGCCTCCAGCGTCGGGTCACGCCCTGCCCGCCGGGCCGCCCAGTCATCGGGCACTTCGATATCCGGCGTGACGCCCACGCCTTCCAGATTGCGCCCTTCCGGCGTGGTCATCACGATCGTGCCGACCCGCAGCAGGCCTCCGTCCGGCAGTTCGATGGGTCGCGTCCCCGTCACCGCACCGCGCGATCGCAGGCCGACGATGACGGCCCTGCCCTTCTCCTGGGCGACACCGGACAGCAGTTCCGCCGCACTGCCCGTGCCCGGTCCGATCAGCATGGCTACCGGCCCCAGATAGGGCTGCGGCGCAGCCTGGATGTTGTAGCGCGTGTCGATGAAGCGGCCCTTGACCACCGCATAGTCCTGTTTCTCTGCGAACAGCCAGCCCATCACCTGTCCAGCGATGGTCAGTATCCCACCGCCATTGGTGCGCAGATCGATGATCAGCCCGGCCGGCGGATTATCGGCGAACGCCTCAATCTCGGCGAAGAACTGATTGTACCGCGTCGCATCGAAGTCATCGAAGCGGATGTAGGCGATGTTGCCGTCCTTGCGCTCGGCCACGAACCGGGGCCGCACCGGCATGGTCACGCCCGGAAGATCCACGCTGTAGCGCTGGCCCGCATCGTCCAGAAACACCAGGGTATCGGTGCGACCCACGACCGGCGGCACGGCCAGCAGGACGGACAGTCCGCTGACGCTTTCCACCCGCCACCCCGGCGTGACGCCCGCCGCCTCGGCCGCCGATCCCGGCACGACCGTGGCCACGAACCGGTCGTCGCCACGGGGCGTGACGGTAAAGCCATAGCCTGTGGTCTGGCCGGTTCTCTGAAGCTCGTAATAGCGCTCGCGCTCCAGCGGGCTGAGGGTGACGGTATGGTCGTCGTCCAGCAGGTCCAGCAGTTCGGTCAGCTCGACATGCAGGCCGTCCGACGTCGGCTGGGCCACCGCTTCGGCCCGGCGCGCCTGGGCCTCCGCCACGAACGGCACTCCGCCGAAGTCAGGCTTGTAGAATAGCTTCTCGGTATAGCGGACCACCGCGTCATAGACCTCGGCGTTCAGTGCCGCCCTTTCGGGCGAGCCATCCGCCGGCTGGGCGATCCCTTGCGGCTCATAGGTCCGCGCATAGGGGATGGAGGCGCAGGCCCCCAGCGACAGCACCGCGAGAGCAACGAGGAGCGGACGCGCGACGGACGACACAGTAAGCATGGCGGCACGCTACAGGGCACCGGCCTCAACTGTCGAGATAGCCCGGTTATCCATGCCGCCCGCTGTGCCGGATCAACCTGTGCCGTAACAGTCGCTGGCAGTGTGTGAAGTCACAACTGGGGTCCCGGGGGTTGAAACCGGACGCTCAGGGTTCCATTGAAGCCGCCGATCACGAATTCTTTCAAAGGAAGCCCGCCCATGACCGTTCGCGTCGCCATCAACGGCTTTGGCCGCATCGGCCGTCTCGTCCTGCGCTCGATCGTCGAGCACGGCCGTCGCGATATCGAGGTGGTGGCGATCAACGATCTGGGGCCCGTGGCCACCAATGCCCACCTGCTGAAATACGACAGCGTCCATGGCCGCTTCCCCGGCACCATCACCTCGGGCGAGGACTGGATCGATGTGGGCCTGGGCAAGATCAAGGTCACGGCAGAACGCGATCCGGCCAACCTGCCGCACAAGGATCTGAACGTCGACATCGGCTTCGAATGTACCGGCATCTTCACCGCCCGTGACAAGGCCGAGGCGCACCTGAAGGCGGGGGCCAAGCGCGTCCTGATCTCGGCCCCCGGCGACAACGCCGACAAGACCATCGTCTACAAGGTCAACCACGACACCCTGACCGCCGACGACATCATCGTCTCCAACGGCTCGTGCACCACCAACGCCCTGGCCCCGGTCGCCAAGGTGCTGAACGACCTGTTCGGCATCGAGCGCGGCTATATGACCACGATCCACAGCTACACCGGCGACCAGCCGACGCTGGATACGATGCACAAGGATCTGTACCGCGGCCGCGCCGCCGCCCTGTCGATGATCCCGACCTCGACCGGTGCCGCCAAGGCCCTGGGCCTGGTCCTGCCCGCGCTGAAGGGCAAGCTGGACGGCTCTTCTATCCGTGTCCCGACGCCCAATGTCTCGGTCGTGGACCTGAAGGTCGTCGCCGGCCGCGAGGTCACCGTGGAAGAGATCAATGCCGCCCTTCAGGCCGCCGCCGACGGCCCCATGAAGGGCGTCCTGTTCACCACCGACGAGGCCCTGGTCTCCAGCGACCTGAACCATATCGCCGCCTCTTCCACCGCCGCCCTGCCCCAGACCCAGGTCGTCGACGGCAAGCTGGCCCGCGTGCTGAGCTGGTACGACAATGAATGGGGCTTCGCGACGCGGATGGCCGACACGGCGCTGGTGATGAGCAGGTTCATCTGAGCCGTCAGATGCCATCTGCTCACAGGGCCATTTCTTTCCTCGCTGCCGTCAGCCTTCTCGGCACGACGGGCTGCGACGAACAAGCACCCCGTCCTGTCGAGCTGATCATGATGCGGGCAAACGGACCGGATCCATTTTGGGTTGATCTTCCAAATCAGCCCAATCGGCTCCTCGCAGTCTCCGCCAATGAAGCCGTCGCGACCTTGTCCCACTGTCGGGCAGCAGACTGGCGTGAGGTAGGATCGAGAGTTCAAGACGGCTTCACCGTCGGGACCGGCGATACGAAAGACTTCACGTGCACTCGCCGAGAAATTGTGGTGCTCGCGCAAGTGCTTATTGATCCGTCGATGGGCGCTGACGGGGTTTTCTTCGCTGCCTGCCGCAAAGACGAATGCCCCGCGCCGGAAATTGCTTTCCAGCCAAGGCCCGCTACTCAGGAATAAAAATGACCTTCCGCACCCTCGACGACGCCCGTGATCTCGCCGGCAAGACCGCTCTCGTCCGCGTGGACTTCAACGTTCCGATGGAGGGCGGCAAGGTCACCGACGACACCCGCCTGCGCGTCGCCCTGCCGACGATCCAGAAGCTGCGTGATGCGGGAGCCAAGGTCGCCCTGCTGGCCCACTTCGACCGGCCCAAGGGCAAGGTTGTGCCGTCCATGAGCCTGAAGCCCGTGGTCGATGATCTGGAGGCCCTGATCGGCGCCCCGGTCCGCTTCGCCGACGATTGCGTGGGCGACGAAGCCAAAGCCGCCATCGCCGACCTGGACGCAGGCGGCGTGATCCTGCTGGAAAACGTCCGCTTCCATGCTGGCGAGGAAGCCAATGGTGCGGCGTTCGCCCAGCAACTCGCCGACCTCGGCGACCTCTACGTCAACGACGCCTTCTCCGCCGCCCACCGCGCCCATGCCTCGACCGAAGGCCTGGCCCGGCTGCTGCCCGCCTATGCCGGCGAGTCCATGCGCCGCGAACTGGATGCGCTTGATGCGGCGCTGGGCAATCCGCAGAAGCCCGTCATCGGCATCGTCGGCGGGGCCAAGGTCTCCACCAAGCTGGACCTGCTCAAGAACCTGGTCGGCCAACTCGATAAGCTGGCCATCGGTGGCGGCATGGCCAACACCTTCCTCTATGCCCAGGGCTTCGACATCGGCGGCTCGCTGGCCGAAAAAGACATGGAGGCGACCGCCCGCGAGATCATGCAGGAGGCGGCGGATCGTGGCTGTGAACTGCTGCTGCCCATCGACCTGATCGTGGCCACCGAGGTGAAGCCGGGCGCCGACTACCGCACCGTCAAGGCAGGCGAGACCTTGTCCGCTGATGACAAGATCCTGGACGCCGGTCCCGCCTCGGTCGAACGCCTTAACGCCGCCATCGACGGCTGCAAGACCTTGATCTGGAACGGCCCGCTGGGCGTGTTCGAGGTGCCGCCGTTCGATGCCGCCACCGTCGCGGTCGCCCGCCACGTAGCCGCCCGCGCCAAGGCCGGATCGCTGGTCGCCGTCGGCGGCGGCGGCGACACCGTCTCGGCCCTGAACCACGCCGGCGTCAGCGACGACATGACCTTCGTCTCCACTGCCGGCGGGGCCTTCCTGGAATGGATGGAGGGCAAGCCCCTCCCCGGCGTCCTGGCGCTCAAAGGCTGAAGCCGGCCCTGTAACATTGCGTGACTTCGCCGCGCGAGGCGGCTAAACCAGCGTCAAAATCAAAGGGCTCAGGAGACACCCCATGGCGCGCATCACGCTGCGACAACTGCTCGATCACGCCGCCGAGGAAGGCTACGGCCTGCCCGCCTACAATATCAACAACATGGAACAGGGCCTGGCCATCATGGAGGCGGCCGAGGCGGTCAACGCCCCGGTCATCATCCAGGCCAGCCGCGGCGCGCGGAACTATGCCAACGACATCGTCCTGGCCAAGCTGATCGATGCCCTGGCCGAGCTGTATCCCCACATCCCGGTCTGCATGCACCAGGACCACGGCAATGGCCCGGCCACCTGCGCCACCGCCATCCAGTACGGCTTCACCTCGGTGATGATGGACGGCTCGCTGGAAGAGGACGCCAAGACCCCCGCCTCCTACGAATACAACGTCGATGTCACCCGCCGTGTGGTCCAGATGGCGCACTCCTGCGGCGTCTCGGTCGAGGGCGAGCTGGGGGTTCTGGGCTCGCTGGAAACCGGCATGGGGGAGGCCGAGGACGGCCACGGCTTCGAGGGCAAGCTGGATCACTCCCAGCTGTTGACCGATCCGGACCAGGCCGTCGAATTCGTGCGCGAGACCCAGGTCGATGCCCTGGCGATTGCGATGGGCACCAGTCATGGTGCCTACAAGTTCACGCGCCAGCCGGACGGCGACGTCCTGGCCATGAACGTGATCGAGGAAATCCACCGCCGCCTGCCCGACACCCATCTGGTCATGCACGGCTCGTCCAGCGTGCCGCAGGACCTGCAGGACATCATCAACCAGTACGGCGGCCAGATGCCCCAGACCTGGGGCGTGCCGGTCGAGGAAATCCAGCGCGGCATCAAGCACGGGGTGCGCAAGATCAACATCGACACCGACAACCGCATGGCCATGACCGGCGCGATCCGTAAGATCCTGGCCGAAAAACCCGGCGAGTTCGACCCCCGCGCTTATCTGAAGCCCGCCAAGGAGGCGATGCGCAAACTCTGCCAGGAGCGGTTCGTCCAGTTCGGCTGCGAAGGCCAGGCATCCAAGATCCGCCCCCTGTCGACCGCCCAGATGGCCCAGCGCTACGCCAAGGGCGAACTGAACCCCCACTTCGGCGCGGCCAAGTCCAAAGCGGCCTGATCGCGTGAACGCTGCGCGGCGGCCTACCAGCCGCCGTACCGGCTCCCGATCGAAAAGCGCAGCCGGTCTGCCTCGTCTCGGGCATAACGCAGGGCGTCCTCGGCCTCTCGTGCCCGGCGTCGTGCATCCCTGATCTCGCCGCGTACTTCCTCAATCCGCTCGCGAATCTTCTGCCGTTGTTCGTCGGTCAGCCCCTCTTGGCGCAGTTCCCGGCGCTTGGCCTCCAGCTTGTCCTCACGATCCGCGATGCTGGCGACGGCAGAGCTCAAGTTACTCTCGGCAGACGACACCGCCTGCTCGACCGCATAGACCCTGCGGCCGTCCTCGAACGCCGGAATGAACGCTTCCTCGGCATAGGCCGGGCAGACCCCAGCGTAGCTGCGTCCCAACCGCCCCGCCTGAAAGCCGCCGCTGGGCGTGCAATAGCTGCGCAGTCCATCCTCACGCGCCGACATATAGACGTCGGTTTCCGGCACCACGCCGTACTTCGCACAGGCCTCGGCATGGTCA
The DNA here is from genome assembly GCA_943372125.1 of Brevundimonas vancanneytii. Classification (GTDB taxonomy): domain Bacteria; phylum Pseudomonadota; class Alphaproteobacteria; order Caulobacterales; family Caulobacteraceae; genus Brevundimonas; species Brevundimonas vancanneytii_D. The sequence continues at coordinate 58,402 of CALRXI020000005.1, read as the reverse complement.
GCGAGCCGTGTCTGGGCCAGGCCCTCCAGACCGTCCTTGTAGCCCCGTTCGCCCCAGGCTCCGGCCAGGCACTGGTCTTCGCTCATGGTGGCGCAACTGCCCAAGGCCAGCGCCGCCGCGCCAGCCATCGCGCCCAGAACCATCGCCCTGATCACCATCGTCATCTCCAAAGTCCCCCGACCGGACGATCATGCCGCACAGCTTGGCGGCATCCAAGACCGTCGTTGGCTCCGTCAGGTCACGTCATGCTAGACATCATCGACGCCTGCGGGCGATGGAGTCCCGCGTGTCCGACGAACCCCACCTGTCCGACGATTTTCTCGACGACGCCGATGCCGATCTCGCGTCGCCGCCCAAGCTGGAGGCCCGGATCGAGCTGAAGGGCGTCCGGCTGGACAAGGCCCTGGCTGTCACCTTCCCCACCCTGTCCCGCGCCCGGCTCCAAACGTTGCTGGCTGAGGGGGCCGTGACCTGCGACGGCCGGCCCGTATCGAACGGATCGGCCAAGGCCCTGCCCGGCCTTTATGCCGTCACCCCGCCAGCCGTGATTTCGGCCACCCCGCTGCCCCAGCCGATCCCGCTGACCGTCCTTTTCGAAGACGCCGACCTGATCGTGATCGACAAACCTGCGGGCATGGCGGCGCATCCCGCCCCCGGCACCCCGGACGGCACACTGGTCAATGCCCTGCTCGCCCATTGCGGCGACAGCCTGTCGGGCATCGGCGGGGTCGCCCGGCCCGGCATCGTCCACCGTCTGGACAAGGACACCTCCGGCGTCATGGTCGCCGCCAAGACCGACCGCGCCCACGCCGGCCTGTCCGCCCTGTTCGCCAGCCACGATATCGAGCGGACCTACATCGCCCTGACCCGCGGCGCGCCCAGTCTGTCGAAGGGCCGGATCGAAACCCTGATCGGCCGCTCGTCCGGGGACCGCAAGAAGATGGCGGTGCAGAAATCGTCTGGGCGCCTCGCCATCACCGACTATGTCGTCCAGCAGACCTATGGCCAACCGGCAAAGCCCAGTGCCCCCATGGCCGCCCGCGTCGCCTGCACCCTGCACACCGGCCGCACTCATCAGATCCGCGTCCACATGGCCTCCAAGGGCTCTCCCATTCTCGGTGACGCCACCTATGGATCGGGCAGTCCCGCCACCGCCGTCCGCGCCGCCATCGCTACTGCCGGTCTGACCCGCCAGGCCCTGCACGCTGCCGTCCTGGGTTTCGTGCATCCCGTCACGGGTCAGACCCTGCGCTTCGAAACCGATCCTCCAGCGGATATGCTGGCGCTTGAGGCCCTGCTCGCCGAACTCTGAAAGGACAGCCGATGACCGAAACAGACATCCGCGACAATCCGGACGCCAAACGCTACGAAATGCCGATCGGCGACCAGATCGCCGTGGTGACCTACAACCTGTCCGAACCCAATCTGATGATCACCGAGACCCTGGTGCCGCAGGCTCTGGAGGGCCAGGGCTTCGCCAGCCGACTGGCCCGCCACGTCATCGCCGATGCCCGCGCGCGGGGCTTGCTGATCCTCCCGGTCTGCCCCTTCTTCAGCGCATATTTCCAGAAACATCCTGACGATGCGGATGTCGTTCACCCGACCTATCGTCAGATCCTAGGCCTTCAATAGTCCGTCTTGATAAAGGACGGACATCCTGCTATACAGCACCTCATTCGGTGCCGTGGCATCGGGGCAACGGTCACGCTTTTGTGTGACGATCCGCCACTGACAAATGCGGAAACCCGACACTACTTCATCGGTTGAGGGGTGAGGCGACGGTGCACATTGGGTGGCCGCCTCCGAAGAGCCCGCTCGTTTACGGTCGGAGGGACCATATGGCTGTCGCCAGATCACTAACGGTAATGTCGCCCGAGCAGGGGCTGTCGCGTTATCTCACTGAAATCCGCAAGTTTCCGATGCTGGCCAAGGACGAAGAGTTCATGCTGGCCAAGCGCTGGGAAGAGCATCAGGATCCCGAGGCCGCCCATCGCCTCGTCACCTCGCACCTGCGCCTCGTGGCCAAGATCGCCATGGGCTATCGCGGCTACGGCCTGCCGATCGGCGAAGTGATCTCAGAGGGCAATGTCGGCCTGATGCAGGCGGTCAAGAAATTCGATCCGGACAAGGGCTTCCGCCTGGCGACCTACGCCATGTGGTGGATTCGCGCCTCGATCCAGGAATACATCCTGCGCAGCTGGTCGCTCGTGAAGATGGGCACCACCGCCGCGCAGAAGAAGCTGTTCTTCAACCTGCGCAAGGCCAAGAGCCAGATCTCGGCCTTCGAGGAAGGCGACCTGCATCCCGAACACCTCGCAGCCATCGCCACGAAGCTGGGCGTGTCGGAGGAAGAAGTCACCAACATGAACCGTCGCCTCGGCGGCGACTCCTCGCTGAACGCCCCGATCCGTTCGGATGGCGAAAGCGAGTGGCAAGACTGGCTGGCCGACGATACGGCGGTCTCTCAGGAAACCGCGCTTGCCGAGAGCGAGGAGAAATCCCTTCGCATGGGCCTGCTCGAGGAAGCCATGCAGGAACTGACCGACCGCGAGAAACACATCCTCACGGAACGTCGCCTGAAGGACGATCCAGTCACGCTGGAAGAGTTGGCGGGCCAGTATAGCGTCTCGCGCGAGCGTGTGCGTCAGATCGAGGTACGGGCCTTCGAGAAGCTTCAGAAGGCTATGCGTGCCGCAGCCGAAGACCGCAATCTGGTCGACGCCTGATCCGTTAAGGGTCTGAACGAACAGAAGGCCGGCTGATCCGTCAGCCGGCCTTTCTGCTGGGCTCCAGATGAACCAGGGCCAGCAGCCCGCCGATGGGAGCCGCCAGCGTCGCCTTGGTCGGAGGGCCCGACGCTAGACTGACCTCCAGGGCCCCGACCGCCAGCTGCAGCGCTTGATCGGCGGTCTTCATCGCCACCTCTTTCAGCGTCACCGCCTGCTGCTTCACGGCGCGCGTGGCTTGCATCGGATCGCTGTCGAACTGGTTCAGGGCCGCGGCCAGAATGCGCATCGCCTGATCCTTGGCCTCGGCCAGGGCCGCGGGCCCACGGGCAGCCGTATCGCTCTTGCGCTTGCCCGGACCCTTGTATTCGCCGGAGTTGAAGCGCCGTCGATCCGGCCCGACGTAGGCGATGCCTTCGACCCAGCCGCGCGGCTTGACCGCAACATTCTCGATTCGCTTGTACAGATCGGCGCTGGCGAAGGGCTTGCGCAGGAACTCGTGCACCCCGGCGTCACGCGCCCCGATGATGGTCTGCGCCGTCGCCTCGCCCGTGATCATGATGATCGGCGACTGACGGCACGCCATGTGAGAACGCCGGATGGCCTTGGTCAGGGCCTCGCCGTTCAGGCCGTCGCCGCTGCGCTCGGTAAAGATCAGGCCCGGTTCCAGAGCCTCGGCCATCCGCATCGCGGCATCATTCTCGCCCTCGACCACCACCTCGCGGGCCCCCAGGCCCTTCATGATGTCCATTAGCATGCGGGCCGCGTGACCATTGGGATCGACGATCAGCACCCGCCTGATGACGGGCTCCAGCTTGGCCAGAAATCGACGATCGACATCGAACACGAACAGAGTCTCCCACGCGGACGCAAAGCCTAGCCCACGCCGGTTAAGACCCGTTGAAGATCACCCCTGGAACGGATCCCGCATCATGATGGTGTCGTCTCGCTCCGGACTGGTCGACAGCAGAGCCACCGGCGCGCCGATCAGCTCCTCAATCCGACGCACATATTTGATCGCATTGGCGTTCAGGTCCTTGAAGCTCCGCGCGCCCGCCGTGGTGTCGCTCCAGCCTTCAAGCTCCTCGAACACGGGCTCGGCAGCAGCCTGCGCCTTCAGGCTGCTCGGCAGATAGTCCAGCACCTCGCCATCGATCCGGTAACCGACGCAGATCTTCAGCGTCTCCAACCCGTCCAGCACGTCCAGCTTGGTCAGGGCGATCCCGTCGATGCCGTTAATCGCCACCGACTGGCGCACCAGCACCGCATCGAACCAGCCGCAGCGTCGCGCACGCCCGGTGTTGACCCCGACTTCCCGCCCCACGGTCGCCAGATGCTCGCCCACCGCATCGTTCAGTTCGCAGGCGAACGGCCCTTCGCCGACGCGCGTCGTATAGGCCTTCACGATCCCCAGCACATAGCCGACGCCGCGCGGCCCGATGCCCGACCCCGCCGCCGCCTGCCCCGCCACCGTGTTTGAGGAGGTGACATAGGGATAGGTGCCGTGATCCACGTCCAGAAACGCGCCCTGCGCCCCCTCGAACAGCACCCGCTGGCCGTCACGTTTCGCCTGATCCAGCACCCGCCAAGCCGGCTTCACGAACGGCAGGATCTTCGGCGCGATCTCCAGCAACTGGCTCAGCAGCGCCCCCGGATCGATCGGCTCCAGCCCCAGCCCCGCCCGCAGCGGATCGTGGTGCGACCGCAACCGCTCGATCTTGACCGTCAGATCGTCTTCGTTGGCCAGATCGCAGACCCGGATCGCCCGGCGTCCGACCTTGTCCTCATAGGCCGGGCCGATGCCCCGCCCCGTCGTGCCGATCTTGGCCCCCGGCGCGCTCGCTGCCGCCTCGCGCGCGACGTCAAGCGCCGGATGGATCGGCAGGATCAGGCACGCATTGTCCGCAATCGTCAGAATATCGGGTGTGATCGCCACGCCCTGGGCCGTGATCTTCTCGATCTCGCCGACCAGATGCCAGGGATCGACGACTACGCCATTCCCGATGATCGACGGCTTGCCCTGCACGACGCCACTGGGCAGCAGGGCCAGCTTGTAGACCTTGCCGTCCACGACCAGCGTGTGGCCCGCATTGTGACCGCCCTGGAACCGCACGACCATATCGGCGCGGTTGGACAGCCAGTCCACGATCTTGCCCTTGCCCTCGTCGCCCCACTGGGCCCCGACCACTGCGACATTTGCCAAGATAGTTCTCCGCCGACCGACAACCCGGAACGCGGGCGCAGCCTATAGCGGGGGAATCGGGGGATGTCGTCCCGTGCGCGGATTATTCCGCCAGAGCTGTCTCGAACGCCCAATCCAGCCAGGGCGTCAGGGCCTCGACATCCGCCGTCTCGACCGTACAGCCGCACCAGATGCGCAGGCCCGCCGGCGCATTGCGATGGCTCTCGACGTCAAAGGCTGCTTCTTCGGCCTCCAGCAGCGCCTTGATCTTCAGCACCAGTGCCTGCCGCGCTGACCCGTCCATGGCCTCGACCCGTTCGTCCACGATCTTCAGGCACACCGACGTCGTCGATCGCGTCGCCGGATCCTCAGCCAAGTAATCGACCCAGGCCGTCCGCCGCACCCACGCGTCCAGCGCCGCCGCATTCGCCTCGGTCCGCGCGATCAGCGTCTCCAGACCACCGATCGACAGGCCCCACTCCACCGCATCGATCCAGTCTTCCAGCGTCCAGACGGAAAAGGTGTTGATCATCGACCCCGACGCCAGCGCCCGGTCGAAGCCTTTGTCATTCCTAAGCCTCAATACCTTCGGCACGGCCCGCGGCGGCGCATAGCGATCCAGGCGCTCCACCGCTCTGGGGGACATCGCCGCCACCCCCAGCCCGGCCTCACCGCCCAGCGCCTTCTGGAAACTGAAGGTCACGACATCCAGCTTGGCCCACGGCAGAGCCATGGCGAACGCCGCAGACGTCGCGTCACAGATCACCAGACCCTCGCGGTCGTCCGCGATCCAGTCCGCATTCGGGGCCTTCACCCCCGCCGTCGTCCCGTTCCACGGAAAGACCAGATCCTTGGCCGGATCGACGCCCGACACATCCGGCCATCGTCCCCACGAGGCCTCGATCACCTCGGGCTCCAGTTTCAGATGATCGCGGATGTCGGTGGCCCAGACCTGTCCAAAATTCTCGAACGCCAGCACCTGTACCGGCCGCTCGCCCAGCATGTTCCACAGCGCCGCCTCCACCGCGCCCGTATCCGATCCCGGCAGATAGACCAGCACCCAGTCGGTCGGCACCTGCAACAGCTCGCGCGTCAGCGTCAGCCCGTGCGCGAACCGCGCCACCACCTCCGGCGCGCGGATGCCGCGTCCCAGAAGCTCGTGGTTGAGTGCCTGGCTGGACCATCCCGGCCGCTTGGCGGTCGGCCCCGCCGAGAACCATGGCCTTTCCGGTTTCGCGTTCGGCTTGCTGGCCATCAGTCGCGCCACGGCTTGTAAGGGCCCTTGTCCCGCATCCCCTGCGCCAGATTGATCAGGGCCGGATCCTCGGTTTCGGGCAGCATGATCATCAGCTTGGCCAGCAGATCACCGCGCCGGCCGTCCGCAAACGCGCCCCGCCCCTTCAGTCTCAGCACCTTGCCGGAGTTGGACCCCTTGGGGATGGTCATGCTGACCGTCCCCTCCGGCGTCCGCACCGGGATCTTGCCGCCCAACACTGCGTCATACAGCGTCACCGGCAGGTCCATGGTCAGATCCGCGCCCTCGCGCGTGAACACGGGATGCTTCGCGATCTTCAGCTCGATCAGGGCATCGCCCGCGACGCCTCCGCGACCCGGTGCGCCCTGGCCTTTCAGCCGGATCGTCTGCCCGTCCGACGCGCCTTTAGGGATCGCCACATCCAGCGTGCGTCCGTCCGAGAATTGGATGCGCCGCGTATTGCCGCTGATCGCGTCCTCAAGACTGATCTCCAGCGTCGCCCGCACATCCTGGCCACGGGGCGCATAGCCGCTGCCGGCCCCGCCCCGGCCGCGACCGGCCCCGCCGCCGAACATGCCGCCGAAGATTTCGTCCAGGTCGATATTCTCGAAGCCCGCCTGCCCCCCGCCGCCCTGGCCGAACGGATTGCCACTCGCACGCCCGCCGCCCGCGCCGCCAAAGCCGCCGCCCCGAAACTGCTCGCGGCCGTCGGCATCGATCTCGCCCCGGTCGTACTTGGCGCGCTTTTCGGCATCGCCGACCAGGTCGAAGGCGGCGGTGATGCGCTTGAACCGCTCGTCGGCCACCGTATTGCCGGGGTTCTTGTCGGGGTGCAGTTCCTTGGCCAGCTTGCGGAACGCCTTCTTGATCTCGTCGGCGCTCGCCGTCCGGGAAACACCCAGTTCCTTGTAGGGATCACCCGCCACGCGCTCACTGCTCCATCAGACCCACTGCTCCCTCGTCAGTTAGGCCATTCCTGTTGCAGCGCAAAGGGATCGGCGCGGAATCTAGCTCAACCCCGCCCGCGCCTCTTCGCCCCAGCCATACCCCTCGCCCCATTGCGCAACGGTCAGCGTCGCGTCCGCGCCGACCCCGCCGGGAAAGTCCGTGGCCAGATCGCCCGCCGCATAGGTCCAGCCCTCGCCTTCCACGACCGCCTCGCGGCGCACGGCCTCGCCCGCCAGCACCCGCACTCGGAACCGCAGCGGATCAGCTCCCGCTGCCTCTCCGTCCCAGCGGTCACCATCGATCCGCGAGCGCGCTAGCCAACGGACCTGCCACCCGCCAGCGTCCGGCACCACCGCCAGATGCACCGGTCGCCACGGTCGCTCATGCAAGCCGGTCAGCGTCTGCGTCACCTCGCTGACACCCACGCCACCCGCCGGTCCCCCCAGCGGTCCGGCCCGCCAGATCAGCGGCGATCCCCGCTCTCCACGCGAAGACGCCACCCGCACCAGCGCATCGTCCAGCACGACGCAGATCGCACCCGCCGGCGCCCCCGCCTGCATCGCACTCTCGGTCCCCTGCTGTCCGCGCAACAACCCGGTCAGCCGCCACACGCCATCCCCCTCCGGCGTCGCCGCGCGATACTGCACGATCTCCCAACCCGCCTCCGTTTCGACAGCCAGGGCATTGCTCCCCGCCAGGACCGCGCCATCGGACCGGCTCTCTGGGTCTCGCCCCTCCAGACGCAAGACCACATCATTCACCGCGTCCCAGCGCCACGGCTGCCCCGGTGCCAGAGCCTCGACCAGCACGCCCACCGTCGCCGACGACCGCGCCTCGCCCCGCGCCGTCAGTGCATCGGCGCTTAGCCCCGCAAACACCTGCATCGCCCGCCAGGGCTCCGCCGCCACCACAGCCAGCGCTCGCCCGTCGTCCTCCGCACCCGGCAAGGGCGGCAACTCCAGCACCCTCAGGAATGGCGTTCCCACCACCGACCCCGGCTCACCCGGCCCCGGCGTCACATCGTCCTCCCCCGCCGCTACATCGACGAAAGGTTCCAGCACGACCGACGGCGTCTCATCCTGATCCAGTCGCAGGACGCGCCACACCCCCGCCTGCCCCTCGACCTCGACCCGATCCCCCGGCTCCAGCGTCATCATCTCCAGCGGCCCCAGCGCGACGGTCAGCGACCGCCCGTCCGCGCTCGCCAGCACCCGCTCCGCCGCTGCCCGCGCCGTCGCCGCTGTGCAAACCGCCGGCAGATCAAGATCGACACCGCCGGCCTCGCCACCGGACCGCACGACCACCGCTCCGGTCTGATAGTCCGCATTGCCGTCGATGAAGCGCACCCGCGCCGCGCCCGGTCGCGCTTCCAGCCGCCGATCCGCCCGCACACTGACCCCTTCATCCGGCAAAGCCATCGCCGCTTCCGCCAGCGTCAGATCGACCGCGCCATCACCCAGCACCGCAACCTTCCCGCCCCGCTCCGCCGCCACCAGACCCAAGCCCGCCAGCAGGGGCTCCAGCGCATCGCGCGTCCGCATCGGCCGGTCGATGACATAGCCCTGCACCTCGCCCGCTACCGGCCCGATCGCGAAAGTCTCTTCGCTCAGCCTACCCCGCTTCAGGATCGCGGCGATCAGGTCCCGCGTCTCGCCCGACAGCCGCCCGTTCAGCCAGTGCCCTGTCCGCCACGCCCCCGCATCGGCCCAAACATCCGACCGCCCCGGAAACGCAGGATAAGGCCGCGCATCCCAGCACCAGGCATCCGCCCCCTCGACCATCCGACCGGCATACAGCGTTGCCGCCGGATTTTTCTCAGGCTCCGCATAGTGCGCCAGCACCGCTTCCAGCGCCCGCCGCTGCATACGGTCGTCCCGCGCCCCGGTCGATCCCGGCGGCAGGGCCGTCTCCGAACTCTTGGGGTCCTGAAACAGGTTCGGCGCATTGGCCCCGCGGTCCACCGCCGCACAGCCGAACTCCGTCAGCCGGATCGGCTTCATCCCCGGCACCCAGGCGGTCGGCATGGCACTTCGCACCCCGCCGGGCCGGTCATGGTGCGGGTGCGACCACCACCCCTTCAGGTCCTTGGGCCGAAACACCCAGTCTTCGCCGTGCGCCGTATCGATGATCGGCGTCCGCACCTGCGCAACGCGATCCGCGCCCGATGCATAGTACCAGTCGAACCCCTCCCCGCCCGCCACCTGCGCGGCCAGATAGTCGGCGTCGTCGGGCCCGGCCCAGGTCGCCGCATCCACCCCGCCGTCGCCTTCGCGCCAGTCGCCCAGCGGCGGATACCAGTCGATGCCGACGTAATCGATGTTGGCATCGGCCCACAGCGGATCGAGGTGAAACCGCACCTCCCCACCCGTCTGCCACCCGAAATACTCCGACCAGTCCGCCGCATAGCTGATCGCCACATCCGGCCCGACCACCGCCCGGCACTCTGCCGCCAGCGTCCTGAACTGCGCCACCGCCGGAAACCCGCCGCCCGCATCCCGCGTCCAGGTCAGCCCGCGCATCTCCGAGCCGATCAGCAGCCCGTCGGCTCCCGTCTCCGCAGCCAGCGCCGCGTAATGCAGCGCCATCCGCCGCAGGCCCCAGCCGTCCGCCGTCCCGAACACCGCCGCCACATCCGCCGCCGCATTAGCCCCGTCGCGCCCGCTCACCCGTCCGCGCCACGGATACCCTTCGCAGTCCATAAAGACGAAGGGATACAGCGTCACCTCCAGCCCCCGCGCCTTCAACGCCGCCACCGCCTGCCGCACGCTCTCGTCCGACGGCGTCCCGCCATAGGCAGGACCGTCGGAGCCGGGCGCACGGCTGATCAGATGCGCGCTCCCGCGATCCAGCCCCGCCACCGACCACCCCATCGGCACCGTCGTCTTGTCCCGCCGCTCCACCCCCGGTTTCACGACACAGTGGTTGGCTCGCACATCCGTCCCGAACCACCCCACCACCAGGCTGACGCGCTTCAGGTTCGGCACCTGCGCCATCAGCTGATCGATCGACGCCAGCAGGTCCGCCCGCCCTTCGCCGTTATGCAGGTTCTCCGGCGTCGATCGCGTCAGGCCGTCGCGCCGCATCACCACATCGGTCGCCAGCACGAACTCACCGGCCCCGGGGATCAGGCACACCCCCTCCAGCCGATCTTCCAGCCGGGGCTCGGACCCCCGCGCCCGCCGAAACACCTCGAAACTCAGCTGCGGCACCCGATTGCCAAACGGCCCCAGCGCCAGATCCTCGAACACCACATAGGCACAGCCGCGATAGGCGGGGGCGTCTCCTCCCCCTTCATGGGGGAGGTGGCCCGAAGGGCCAGAGGGAGCAGTTCCCTCCACCGCCTCGATCAGTGGGTCCGGCACCTGATCCGCCCCGCCGCGATGCACCCGCATCGTCACGCCCGACATGTCCATCGGCTGGCCGTCGGCCCAGACGCGCCCGACCCCGTCGATTTCGCCTTCGCACAGCGCCACCGCAAAGCTCAGCGCATAGTCGTATTCGACCGTCCGCGGCCCGCCCTTGCCCGCCGACCGCGTCGTGCGCCCCTCCTGGAACCGCGCGGCCCAGATGACCTGACCCGTCACCCGCGCCCGCCCGAAGACGCAGGCCATCGGCGCGCCCTCCGCCGTCCCCTGCACCCTCAGGGTCTCCAGCCTCGGCCCCTTCTGCCGCGCCGGCTCCAGGCTGGCGATCGCCCGCTGGTCGATGGCCCGCGCCAGGGTCGAGCCGATGAACGCCCCGATCGGTCCCCCGACCGACTGCCCCACACTGGTCAGGATCACCTGCGCCATTCAGCCCGCTCCCTGATTGTCATAGGCCGCCTGCGGCCAGGTGAACGCCGCCGCCAGCCGCTCGCGCCACCAGCGCCCCAGCCAGCTCTCGACCACCGACCGCCCCCAGTAGGCGTGGATGAACTTCGGCTCGGCCCCGTCCACGGCACTCAGAATCCCGCAGTGTTTCACCGCACACCCCGGTGCCATCCGGAACAGCAGCACATCGCCCGGCCTGGCCCGCGCGACCGGTATCTCCACCAGCCACCGCCGCGCCGCCGTCAGCAAGGTCTCCTCGCCCCCGACCTCGGCCCAGTCCGCCCGGTACGCCGGCACCGCTTCTGGCTCGCGGCCGATCACCTCGCGCCAGACCCCCCGCACCAGCCCCAGACAGTCCGCCCCGATCCCCTTCACGCTCGCCTGATGCCGATACGGCGTGCCCAGCCACGAACGGGCGGCCCGCACCGCCTGTTCTCCCTCCCTCTCGAGGGAGGGCGGTCGCGCAGCGACCAGGTGGGAAGGGCTCGGCAACACATCCATCACCCTGCCCCTCACCGCCGGCTCCCCCCATCGTTGCGCCCACCCTCGACCGGTACCGCCGTCAGAAAGTCGTCCCCCGGCACATCCGGAAAGCCCTGAAAGTTCACCCCATTGCCGAACACGCCCACGCAGGTCGCAAACCGCTTGTCGCAGGCCCGCCCCGGAAAGGCAGACACATCCACCCGGCACCGGCCGTCGCCCAGAACCGCATCGCACTCGCGCCCATAGGTCCGCCCCACCACCCGCTCCAGCGCGGCCATCCGCCCCGCCAGTTCGGCGACGAATGCGCCCCCTTCGCGCCGAATCGAGGCCAGCGTTCCGACCCACAACCGCACCCTCAGTCCCGGCTCGGCCCAGTCCACTCGCCACAGCTCGACCAACGCACCGTCGAAGCGCCCCGCCTCGACATCCGCATCGCTGATCGTGTCGTCATCCAGCCCGCCCGCCACCGACGCAGCGCCTGCACCCAGCCCGACCTCGCTCTCCGCCGCACCGGCGGTCCAGCCGCTGTCCGCCCGGCACATCACGCCTTCGACCACCAGGTCGCGGTCGTGATCGGTGAAGCCCAGCCTGACGCCATCGGCCCGCGTCAGCACCCAGGCATGACAAAGCCCCGCCGCCCCGCTCTCGATGCGGTCGGCCATCTCGATTGGTATGTGTCTCATGGACCCGCCCTCAGACGCGCACTTCGATCAGCGGCACCGCCGCCATCCGCCCGGCGTCGAAACTCTCCAGCGTGACCTCGATCCGGTCCGCATCGAACCGCACCGGCACGTCGAACTCGAAGCCCGCCGTCACAGCCGCCCCTACCGGTGGCGCAACCGCCAGCGTCACCTCACCCGTCGCCGCATCGACCGCGAACCCGCCGGCATCCAGCTCCGCTCCCGCCACCGCCACCCGCACCGTCCCCGCCACCGGCTTGCGCACGCGCCGCTCCAGCGCGTCCTCGCCTTCGCCATATCGCTTGACCAGGTCGAACCGCGTCTGCACCCCATCCCCGGTCCCAAGCGCCTGATCGGCGGCCGACACCACCGCCCCCGGCGCGCACGACTTGAAGTCCGCGAAATCCCGGAACCGGAACCCGTACAGCCGCCCCCGCCGCGCCTCGAAAAACTCCGTCAGCGCCGCCATGTCGTCCAGTGACCTCAGGTTCGCCCCGATCAGATACCGCCTGCGCCCCTGCGCCCACGGCGTCGACCGCCGCTCATAACCGGACGCCAGCGTCACGATCTCGGTGCGCCGCTCCACCCCGCCCGTCGACCCGAAGGCCAGCCGTGCAGGCAACCTCACCTCATGAAAACTCATGGAATTATCCTGTCTGTGGTTGTCGCCTGCGCGCGTTTCCGCCAAAGCTGTGGCGACAGACCGTGGGTCGGCCGGGGGGCATCTGTGCGGGGCGAAATTCTTCAGTTCGACGAGGCCTCGGGCGAGGGCCTGATCAGCGGCGACGACGGCCAGCGCTATCGCCTGTCACACCGCGACCTGATCCGCCCGGCCCGCCTGTTCGCAGGCCAGTCTGTCGACTTCCTGCCCCGCGACGGCATCGCCACCGATGTTGTCGTGCTGCAGACGACGCTGTCGTCGCCCGCCTCCGCCTCATCGCGCGCCGACCGCCAAGGGCGGGCGGACCTCAGCCCGTGGGGCTATTTCACCAAATGCCTTCGCCTCTATGTCGATGGCAACGGCCGCGCACGCCGCTCGGAATACTGGTGGTTCACCCTGTTCTACTGGATCTTCCTGTTGATCCCTCTGGTCCCCGCTGCTGTCCTTCTGGGCATAGGCGAGGACACCTACAATGACGCTCTGATCGCCTTCGGAGGTCTGTTCACCATCCTGACCGGCATTGTCTGGCTGGGTCTCTTCCTGCCCAATGTCTGCGTCATGATCCGCCGCTTCCACGATGTCGGCCTGACCGGCTGGCTCGTCCTGCTGGGTGTCATTCCCTACATCGGCGGCCTGATCACCTTCATCATCACCCTGTTGCCGTCCCAGAATTACCGGAACGTCCACGGGCCTGTCCCCGGCGGCCACAGCCGCGAAACCGCCGAAGTCTTCGGCTGACTTTTCACAAAGGACCACACCATGCGCGGCGAAGTCATCAGCGTTGACAGTTTCTCGGGCGACGGCCTGATTACCGGCGAGGACGGCGGTCGCTACACCTTCGCCGCCTCCAGCACGCGCGCAGCGCTGCGCATTGGCGACAAGGTCGATTTCGTCGGCACCGACGGCGTCGCCACGGACATCATCGCTCTGTCCAGCCAGCCCTCGGAGGCTCCCGCCGGTGGCTACGGTTACGCCCAACCGCGGAGCGGTGCCGGGGCCTATGACTTTGCCTGGGCCATGTTCCAGTTTGAGGGCCGCCTGCGCCGCTCCCACTTCTGGATCAGTTGGGGCATCCTGTTCGCCGCTGGCTTCGTGCTAGGACTGATCCCGATCATCGGCAGCATCATCGGCATCGCCCTTATCTATCCGCAGATCGCGGTGCAGGTGAAACGCCTGCACGACATGGGTCGCTCCGGCTGGTGGGTCATTGCACCCTTCGTCGCAAACCTTGCCTTGATGGTCGTCTTCTTCATCACGATGTTCGGCAACTTCGCCATGAACGCTCAGGCGCTCGAGAACGAAGACCCTGCCGCCATGATGGCCGTGTTCGGCTCCATGGGCGGCATCGTCCTGTTGTTCCTGGTCATCAACCTGGGCTGGCTGCTCTGGATCGGCATCGCCGACAGCCAGCCGGGCCGCAACAAATACGGCCCTAACCCCAAGAATCCGGTCGACGACACCGCCAACACCTTCGCCTGATCATTCTTGCGTCAAAGCCGTCGCGCCCCCAGCGCGACGGCCCTGGCCAGCATCTGGGCGATCTGCGCCTCGGACCTCAGCAGCCCCTGCGCCCCACCGTCCACCCGCATGTTAACGGTGACTCCCGCGCCGCCCACCGCCTCGATCGTCCCAGCCCCCGCCGGTCGAAACACCTCCGGGCCGCGTTCTCCGACCAGATAGGCCCCGCCGCCCAGCACCGTGCCGCCATCTGCCCGCGCGCCGCCGAACACCGCCCCGACCGCCTGGGCGATCGCCTCGCCCAGTCCGCCGCCGCGTCCACCGCCCGCCGCGGCATTCACCGCCGCCAGCACCGATCTTGCCAGTTCGGCCAGGGTGATCTCCCCGTCCGCCGCCGCCCGGGCCAGCGACCGTGTCAGACTGTCCCCCGCGCGCCCGAACGCGTCTTCGATCGAGGCCGCCGCCCGCTCCGCCGGCTCCCTCAACGCCTCCAGCGCCGCCTGCGCCTCCGCCGCCTTGCGCGGCACGGCATCCAGGCCATTGGGTTCGAATGTATCGGTCATGGTCTCATCCTTCTCCCTCCCCCTCGGGGGAGGGTGGTCGCGCAGCGACCGGGTGGGGAGGGCTGAGGCAACCCCGCCGCTAGTCCGGCCACCGCTCCGCCATCTGCTCCAGCACCCCGCGCCCCATCGGCCCCACTACCTCCGGTCGCGCCGTCAGCATCCGCCATTCCTTCAGCGACAGCCGCCAGAACGCTTGCGGCCCCACGCCGAACCCCGCCGCCATCCGCATCATCTCCGGCCACGGCGTCTGATCCTCCCCCCTCGGGGGAGCGGAACCATCCGAAGGATGGTGAAGGGGGCTGCCAGCCATCGCACTCATGCCACCGCCGCAAACGCCCGCGCCACGGCCTCCGCCGCCTCGCGCGCGCAAACGCCCGCGCCACGGCCTCCGCCGCCTCGCGCGGATCGACCGCCGCATCCGCCAGCCCCTCGGCCAACGCCCGCTCGCCCCCGCCGCGCAACAGCGCCGCCAGCACCACCAGCAGATCCCCCGCCGACAGCGCCCGCATCCGCTCGGCCAGCGCCGCCAGCCCGCTCACCTGCAGGCCCGTCTCGATCTCCGCCAGCGCCCCCAGCGTCAGGCACAGCCTGCGCGCCTCGCCCGCCAACACCACCGACACCTCGCCGCGCGCACCATTCACTCCGCTCACAGGCTGGAGAACCCGATCTCGCCCGCGCTGGCCAGGCTGATCGCGAACGTCGCCTCGCCCTCGTGCTCGCCCGCATATTCCAGCGCCGAGACCAGGAACGGCCCCTCCAGCTGGCCAAAGTCCGGCACGATCAGCCGCCACCGCCTGGCCTCTTGCGCAAAGAAGGCCTCGCGGATCAGGGCGTCGGACGCCGCATCGCGGAATATCCCCTGCCCGGCCACCGCCGCCGACTTGACCCCTGCACCGCCCAGCAGCTCGCGCCACCGCCCGGCGCTGTCGCCATCCGTCGCATCCACCGTGCGCGCATTCAACGAAATCGTCCGCGCCCTCAGCCCCGCCACCGTGGTGAACGCCCCCGGCGTCCCCTCGATCTTCAGCAATATGTCCTTGCCGCGTTGTGCACTCATGGTTCCACCTCCTCCGTCACGGCCCGCACCCGCAGCACCGCATAGGTCCTCGCCGCGTCCGCCGCCGGAAACACGTCCGCAAACACGACACCCAGGCTGATCGCCCGCACCCCGTCCGCCTCAACCCGCGCGTCCGTCAGCCGCAGCCGCACCGCCGCCAGCACCGCCTTGGCCTCCTCGGTCCCGCGAAACCGCGACACGACCGTCAGCGTCAGCCGATGCTCCACGCCCCCGCCATCCGCCCCCACCGGCCGGCTCTCGCACCGTCCGATCAGCAGATGCGGCAGCACCGGCTCCTGCGGTGCTGCATCCCAGATCCGCGCCGGATCCCCCAGCAGCGCCTGCACCGCGACATCCTCCGACAGATGCGCGATCAGCGCCTTCTGCAGCGCCAGCTCATGCCCGCTCATCGGCTGCGCTCCAGCATCAGGATCGCCCGGCCACCCACCGTCTCGGTCGCCTGGATGCGCCAGTCGGCCCCGCCGAATCTCAGCACCCGCCCGGCGATCAGTCGCGGGTCCGACCGCGTCTCCGCCGTCACCACCTCGACGGCCCGCAGCCCTCCCGGCTCGCTCTTCTCGCGCCGCCGCCGAGCCCCCAGTTTCAGCCAGGCCGACCCCACCGGCTCATAGCTGACCGCCACCCCGCCATAGGGCGTGCGGGATTCCACGGCTTCGATTAGCCCCGCCAACACCTTCATATCCGCACCACCCGATACGGCGCGATCCAGGCCTCGACTGGCGCGACCGCCATATCCACCTCGCCCCGCTCATAGGCGCGCAGCGCCAGCATCAGGATCGCCAGCCGCAACGGTGCCGGGCTGGTCGAGGTCAGGCTCAACCCCACTTCCCCTTCCACCCGCGCCCTCGCCGCCGCGATCAGGGTCTCGATCAGCCCGTCCTCCGCCTCGTGCTCGACGCGCAAGAACAGCTTCGCCTCCGTCAGGCTGACGGGTGCTGTCATGGGAAGTCTCCAGTTTTTGAAAGGTGCGCGCAGACATTCTCCCTCCCCCTTGGGGGAGGGCAGGTCGCGCAGCGACCGGGTGGGGGCGGTTCGGCAAGCGGCAAGCGCCAGTGTCTGCAGCCTGCCTTAGCCCTCCCCACCCGGCTTCGCCTTCGGCTCAGCCACCCTCCCCCGCAGGGGGATGGAGACCGTCTCAGCTCATCACGTCGCGCTGAACTTCAGCACCTTGATCGCGTCGAAGTTCTGCACCCCGCCGCCGACACGCTTGGTCGTGTAGAACAGCACATAGGGCTTGGCCGAATAGGGATCGCGCAACACCCGCACGCCCGCCCGATCCACGATCAGATACCCCCGCTGGAAGTCGCCGAACGCGATCGACAGGCTGTTGGCCGCGATGTCCGGCATCGTCTCGATCTCGGTCACCGCATAGCCCAGCAGCGACGCCGTCTCCCCGACCCGCGACGGTGGCGTCCAGATGTAGTTGCCGTCCACATCCTTGAACTTGCGCACCGTGGATACCGTGCGCCGGTTCATCACGAACCGCCCGTTCGGTCGATACTGGGCCTTGGGCGTATAGATCAGGTCGATCAGCCGGTCGGTGGGGTTGCTCGACGCCGTCGTCGCCGTGAACGCCCCCGCCGCGCCCGACGCCACATAGCCGATCTGGCCCCAGGTCTGGCTGGCGTCGGCGACGGTTGCATAGCTCAGGAAGCCCTTGGGCTTGTTGATCCCGTCGCCGGTGACGAAGGCCTGGGTTTCCTGGGCCGCAAAGGCATCCTCGACCTCGGCGGCCAGCCATTCGTCCAGGTCGATCATGGCGTCGTCCAGCAGCGACTGCGTCGCCGCCGGGCTGGCGTACAGATCAGCCGAAGGGAACTCCAGCAACGCCAGGGTCGCCGGGTCCGTCTCCGGCCGGCCCGCCGTCTCCGCCACCCAGCCCGACACCACGCCCGCCGTCGACACCGGCTTTCTGAACACGCCCGAGCCGACGGTGCGCACCGTCGAAATCTCGCGCATCGGCGAGCCCGCCATCAAGCGCCGCTCGATCGCCCGCTCCGTCTCCGGCGGCACCACATACCCCGCCGAGTTCGACGCCGACGACAACCCCGCCTTCAGCTCCAGCCCGTAGCTCGCACCCGTTTTCAGGTAGCCGTCGAAGGCGGCTTTCGTCTCCTCCCCATGCAATGGGGAGGGGGACCGCGAAGCGGTGGAGGGGCTGCCGGACCCAGACCCGATACCCGGCCTGCGCCCCTCACTCACCACCCGATCCAGCCGCGCCTGGGCCGCGCCCACGGCCGCATCGATCCGCGCCACCTTTTCCTCCAGCAGCACATCCGCCGACGCCTTCTTCTCGATCTCGTCCAGCCGGGCATCGTTCGCCCCTTTGAACGCCTCGAACGCCGCCATCATTTCGTGCATGACGGCGCGAGCCTCGGGCGTGCCCGAGACGGTCTTGGTCTCTTTCATGGTCTCTCCGGTTTTCAGGAACCGCGGTTTGCGGTTAGGGTTCGGGCATGGATACGCTTGCCCGGAAATTCATCGACGCGGTCCAGAACTCACTGGTCGGCGATCTGGTGTGGAAGCTGGTTTGGCCGTTCGGCTACTTATGGGTGACCCTCACTGAAGAGGTCGCCTTTTCTCCCAGTCGCAGCCCTTTGCTGGGAGCTTATTTCATCGTTTTGTTGGCAGGGTTTTTTCTGATCTGGCTTCTCGGCACGATAGCCAAGACCGCGCCCCGCCCGACCTCGGTCCGCCACCTCAGCGACAGGGTGATCCGTCCACCCGAAAACGGCTTTGAGTCATGGTCTCAGCCACCTGCCGACGGACTTCGTCCCCCTCGTATCATGCGTCGGATCGTCGAGACGCTTGGTGGGTCAAGGTCGATATCAGAAGGGAGGTTTGCCTGGCTCTCACTCGCGTTCTTGATCGGCATTCTTATATTGCCGATTAGCCTGGTGTTGTTCCCAAATTTCTGGTCCGAAGCTCACCCGGTCTTCGCGTCGGAACCCATACGACTGATACTGGTCCAAGCCTGCCTTTTCGTCCTTGTCGCATTCCAGATTCGTCAGTGGGCGACAGAGCAGAAGCGTTGCCTCGCCGCTCAGGACCAGCCGTCCGTTTCCACCGCAATATCGCCAGTCTGACCAGGCCAGGACAAGAGGGACCTCTCATGCGCATCGCCATCCTCGCCTTCGCCTTGGCCGTCGCCGCGAGCGCTGCATCAGCACAGACTGCGGGATCGCCCGCCCCTGCCACGGCCCCTGCTACGACCCCGTCCCCCGCCTACGCCGCTGACGTCGCCTCGATGGATGCCATCGTCGCCGCCCTCTACGCCAGCATTTCCGGCGACGCCGGTGTGGCCCGCGACTGGGACCGGTTCCGCCACCTGTTCCATCCGTCCGCCAGGCTCATGCCCACCGGTACGGACGCCCAGGGTCAGGGTACGCTGCGCCCGCTCACGCCCCAGGACTATGTCGACCGCGCCGGACCAAGCCTGGTCCGCGATGGCTTTCATGAGCAGGAGATCGCCCGCCGCACCGACCGCTATGGCCGCATCGCGCATCTGTTCTCCACCTATGAGGCCCGGCGCGCCGCGACCGACCCCCGGCCCTTCATGCGCGGCATCAACTCCATCCAGCTGTTCGACGACGGCACGCGCTGGTGGATCGTCAGCGTCTACTGGCAGGCGGAGACCCCCGCCCTGCCCCTGCCCACCGACTATCTGCCGGAAACGGACTGATCGATGGCGACCGCGCGCGCCGCCAACGCCAACATTCCTTTGACCCGGCTGGAGCGGGCCGTCATGGCCGCCCTGGCGCATGATCTGCGCGGCACCATCCCCGACCTCGCCATCCAGTTCGCCGCGGCAAAAGCCAGCCAGCGCCGCAACATGGCCTTCGGCGCCTATACCGGTCTGACCCTCGACCGCCCCCATCCCGCGACCACGGCGGACGGCCGGTTCGGCACCGTCCACGTCATGATCGACGGACTTCAGGACGCCGTCGCCTTCCAGGTCCTCATGCGTCACGGCACCGTGGCCGCGCTTCAGGCCGACAGCTATGGCCAGGACACGCGCGCCATCAATTTCGACACCGTCGGCTTCGAACAGATCTTCACCCTGGATGCCCAGGGCCGCTCAATCCCGTTCGAGCCCCGCCCCACCACCGACGAGGATCGCCCGCTCCGCCGCAACTCGCCCCCGACCCCTCGACCGGCTCCCCGCCCGGTCCGGCAAGCTGATACGGCGCGACCGGTCCCTCAGCCTCGCCCAGCATCAGCGCCACAAATCTACAAACCTCAGCCCGCGCCGCCCCAGCGCGACCGCGCCTTCACCTTCGGTCCGAACGGGGCCGTCTCCACTCCGCCGCCTATCCCGACCGGCACCGGCTTCGGCAGCCGCAGCGCCGACCTGCCCGACATCGCCAGTCTGGACGACAGGACCCTGCGCATCGGCCTTTGGGCCGCCATCGCCGTCATCGCCTTCCTGACCGTCACCATCTTCCAGATCAGCTGGATCTTCGTCCTGGTCCCCGGCGTCTGGCTGGCCCAGATGATCCGCCGCCCCGCCGTCCTGTCCGCCATCCGCAAGGCGCTCGTCGCCTGGCAGGCCTCGGCCCGAACCGCCGCCGCATCGGGCGACTGAACGCTCCAGCCTCGATCAGCGCGGTGCCAGCATGCCCCGCCGCCCGGCCGCAATGAACGCCCCGACCAGCATGGACGCCGCCGCCACGGCGATGACCAGCAGCGGATCCATGGCCGACAGCCATCCCAGATGCACCGCCACGCCCCAGATCAGCAGGATCGGCAAAAGCAGCGACATGGCAAACGCCGAGCTTTCCCACGACAGCTGACGCCACAGTTCGTCGTACAGTCTCCACTGCTGCACTCCGATCACCCCGATCGTCAGCAGCGACAGCCCGACCGCAGCGATCACCACGATGTCGGGCACGGCCCCACCCGGTCCCGAGCCGACCAGCGCCAGCAGCATGATCCCCAGCGCGATGGCCGACACCGAACTGCCGACCAGCATGTTACGCATCTCGACCAGTTCCTCCCGGTCCGCGACGTTCAGCACCCTGGCGCCCATGCCCGGCATCAGCGCCCCGCCCAGGGTAAACAGGCCGGTGACCAGATAGACGATACCCACCCCGCCGACCGCCACCTGTTCGACCCTCCAGCCCGGCTCGAACCCCAGCCAGAGGAAGGCGGCCATGGCCCCTCCCCCACCCAGCGCCCCCAGAACGAAGGCCAGCAGCATCTTGCGGATTTTGGCTTGATCAAGGGTGGTCACAGCGTCTCCTCCGGTGTCCAGTCGTCGATGAACAGGCTCGGCACGGGCACCTCGAACAGCACCGCCATGCGCAAGGCCAGCGGCAGGCTGGGATCGTATTTGTCCGTCTCGACCGCGTTGATCGTCTGACGCGAGACACCCAGGCGGCGGGCCAGCTCACCCTGGCTCCACCCCTTCGCCTCCCGCATCTCCCGCACCAGATTGCGCACGCGACCCTCAGCCTGCCTGTAAAGAGCTCTTTACAGGCAATAGCCCGGCTGTCAAGAGCTCTTTACAGCCTCGACGTAACTGCCGGCGACGCCACCGCCCCGAACCGCGCCCCCGGCAGCATCGGAAACGTCACCAGCGACACTTCCCACAGCTCCACCTCGACCAGCACCCGCAACCGACCGTCTCGCCGCGCCCGGTGACTGCGGAACCCGATCGACAGCCCGTCCAGGGCTCCGGCCCGGCTCAAGGCGCTCGCAAACCGCGCCTCGGCGGACCAGTCCAGAACCCGCCCCTCGACATACAGCCCGCGTTCGTCCTCCTCGATCCAGTCCCAGACCCCGACCACCGACCGCGCCTCATGCTGGTGCAGCATCCGCACTCCGCCCACGCCGGTCTTCGCCAGACTGGCCGCGAATGCCCCCCTGGCCACCACATCCCCGTTTAGGTCGGCGACGCCCCAGAGCGACGCATAGCCCCGGATCGCCAGAGTATCCGCCCCGGACATGACCCCATCCGACGGCCGCCCAGCCTGCAGATTCATCATTCCAGCTTCCCCGTGACATCTTCAGCCAAAGCAAAGGGCGCGACGATCGCTCGCCGCGCCCCTCATCAGTCCGACGCTCACCCGCCTCAGGCGGCGGGTGTCACCAGAAGCCCGTCGATCGGCTGAGCGACGCCATTGCTGGCCGCCGTCTCCCGTCCGGTCAGACGCGCGCTCGCCCCACCCGGCCCCGTCGCCACGATGGTCCTGCCATCGCGGCTGAAGCTGACCAGTCCGTCGTCCATGGTGCGCATCTCCACCTTGCCGTCGTCGTCGGCATCCAGCGCCCGGGCGATATCAGCCCGCGTCACCGCGCCGGGCAGGATGTGAGCCCTGACGATGGCGGCGGCGGCCGCCGCATCGGCCTGGTCCGCCATGTCGCCGGTGAAGGCCGCATTGACGGGAGCCAGCACCGTATAGGGGCCCACCCCCTCCAGTACGGTGGCCAGTCCCGCCTTGCCGATCACCCCGTCCAGCGTCGACAGGTCGCCGCCATCCATGACCTGCGCCAGCGTCCGGTCGACCGGCACGGGCGCGCCCTCTGGCGTCGTCTCCGCCGCCCGGTCGCCGCACGCCGCCAAGGCCAGCACGGACATCGACAGTGCGGCCATCGGCGCGAGCGCCCAGCGTTTCATGCCTTGCGTCATCGTCGTCCCCCTCACGTCAGCAGCTGTATGACAGCCTGAACCAGCTGTGTGGTCGGATCGACCTGATAGACATAGCCGTCATTGTATCGGTACCAGCTGTCGGCGCTGTCCGCGTACCGGTCCCGATACCCATAGGGCACGTTGTAGACGTCATAGCCCGCCGGCATCCGCTGCCCCACGTTCCAGCTCTGTCCGGTCAGCAGCGCTGCGACCTGGCTGATCGACTGCGTCTGCGGATCCAGGCCATACAGGACCCCGTCCGCATACCGATAATCGTACCGGTCCCCCAGCCCGTAATACTGGGTGTAATAGGTCGGCGCGGGTTGATAGTCGTACTGCGTCGGCCAGACCTGACCCAGCCCCAGCGCCCCGCCCAGCAGCGGCAGATAGCCCAGCAATCCGCCTTGATTGTCGGTCCGGTACAGATAGCCGTTGTCATAGCGATAGCGGTAATCGTCGTTCCGCCGGTCCCACAGATAGTCGTACCGCGACGGCGTGAACTGGCGCACCTGTCCGGGCGGCAGGCATCCGTTATTCCTCCACGCCAGGCCGGGTGGGCAGCCCCGGATCAGGCCCCGATCCACGGGCCGCCCCAGGATCACACGCTCGATCACTCGCACATCCCGATCGTCATAGCGCCGATCGTCTTTGCGCTTGTCGTCGTAGCGGCGCTCGTCACGCCGCATGTCGCGCACGTCCACGCGCTCCCGCGCGCGGTCCAGTTCGCGCCGAACATCCTGCTCGCGCCGAACCTCGCGCTGCTCGTCGTCGCGCTCGGCCCGCTGCGGCCCTCTGTCGTCGCGCCCGGGGCCACGCTCTGGTCCCCGGTCATCGGTGCGTTCGGAACGGCTGTTGCCAGGCCCCCGCTCCTGCCCGCCACGCTCCGGACCGCCTCTGTCGGGCCCGCCCCGCTCGCCGCCAGGGCCCTTTCCGTTACTCTGTTCGCCGCGCCCCTTGTCCTGGCTGTCCATGCTGAATGCCGTGGCACCCGATGCCGCGGTCAGCGCCAGTACGGCGGCGCTGGTGATGGTCAATAGCCGTATCATGGTCGCCCTCTCTCATGCTCCCTGTGACGCTTGAACGTGCGGTCATCGCCCCATGTTCCGCAGGATCACGAACGGCCCTGCCTCAGCGTCCCTCCAGCCGCGTCTCGATCCGCTCCACTGCCGCCCGCGTCGCCGTGCTCTGCTCCTCCAGCCGCGCCAGGCGCTCGGCGACCAGCCGCTGCTCCCCGACCCGTTCCTCCAGCGTCCCGATCCGCGCCGCCGCCCCGCCCGCCCAGACCAGCCCCCCGACCGTCTGCACGGTCAGCGCGATAAGAAGGGCCGTCGGCACGCGGCGGGTCTGATGTTCGCTCATGTCCCCACCCCCGCCATCTGCCGCCGCTCCGCATCCGTCAGGAACTCAGCCGCCGACAGCCGCGCCCACAGTGCATCCCGCTCCGGCTGCAGCGCCGGCACCGCCTCCAGGTCCGCCTCGATACGCGCTCCCGCAAACCGTCCGCCCAGCCACCCCGTCAGCGCCCCCGCCGTCTTCCGCACCAGCGGCACCACCGTCCCGCGCCAGAAGGCGGCATTGGCCTCGCGATAGTTGGCATAGGTCGCATCGCCGGGAATCCCCAGCAGCTGCGGCGGCACCCCGAACGCCAGCGCGATCTCTCGCGCCGCCGCATGTTTCCCCGCGATGAAGTCCATGTCGGCGGGCGTCCAGCTCATGGGCTTCCAGTCCAGCCCGCCCTCCAGGATCATCGGCCGCCCGGCATTGGCGGTGCCCGCATGGCTTTCGCCCACCTGCGCCCGCAAGGCCTCGAACTGCTCCCCCGTCAGCCGCTCGCCGTCCCTGGCCCCGTAAACCAGCGCCCCCGACGGCCGCGCCGCATTGTCCAGCAGCGCCTTGTTCCAGGCCCCGCTCGCATTATGCACATCGATCGCGAACGCCGCCGCCTCCAAAGGGGAAAAGCCGTAGTGATCGTCCGTCGGATGAAACAGTTTCAGATGCATCACCGGCATCCAGCCATCCGCCTGACGCCCGATCCGCACCGACCGTCCGTCCACGGAATACTCATAGCCTTCGGGCCAGCCCGCACGACCCGGCACCACCTTCATCCGGTCCGGACGCAGAGCCCACAGCTCGTCCGGCGGACCCTCGCCGTCGCCATCGCCCGCCGCCTCCGCGTAGGCATTGCCCGCCGTCTGCAGCGCGCCATACAGCCCCTCCAGCCACTCCGCCCCCGACTGCTCCGGATTGGGTCGGGCCAACAGCCGCGCCAGCGGATGATCCTCGATCCGCACCCCGTCCACGAACACCGCCAGCGGCACCGACGCAGCCCCCTCCGCGATCATCCGCACACAGCGATAGGCCACCGCATTCTTGCCAAACCCCTCGCTGGCCAGATGCGCATAATCCCGCGGCGTCCACCGCGCCCGCCCGCCATGCGAAAACGCGATCAGCGGCCCGCTCCGGCTCTCCTTGGTTTCGGGCACAGCCATGCGCCGCCGACCCGCCAGGGGCCGTCGCCAGTCGAACATGATGAACTCCTTGGTTCTGCTGCTCCCCGCTCAGCAGGGGGCGTAAAGACTAGCGCCCGGCGGTATAGGTTCGCGTTTCCGCGCGTTCCAGCTCGGTCGCCGGACGCACCGACCGCGCAAAGGCGCTGCACGCAGTGACGTCTCCGCCGTCACAGGCCGCCAGTACCCTGTGCACCAGTGCCGCGCTCGGAATATGTGTTCCGCTGGACCGGGCATAGGACGCCGCTGCCGCTCCGCCACCGGCTCCGGCAACCGCTCCGACCGAGCTCACTGCTGCGCCTCTGGCGACCGGCGATTCCCAGTCGTCCATGGCACTGATGCCACCATCGGTGAAGGCCCATGCCCCACCGGTGACCAGGCCCGCTTCGACCGCGCGGCACGCCGTCGCCGTGCCGCTGGCACAGGCGCTCTGATCCTCTGGCCGAGCCACGACGATACCAGCCACGGCACCACCTGTTATGCCGGCGACCGCACCACTCGACGGTGCTGCCGTGCGTGCCTTTTTGCCCTGTGCCAGGTCCCATCCGGCCCTGGCATCGGCCGGAGGGGCCTGTTCGGTCGCGGCGGACTTGCCCTTCTGGATTACCCCGCCCTTGATCGGTCCTTGGCGGTGCTGATCCTGACCGGCCTCAGCCACACTCACCACGGCGACGAAGGCGACTATGGCCGCCGAGCCTCCCAGATTCACCCACGACCTACGCCTTGCTAACAGTGTCATATCGTCCTCCCATGCCCCGGCCATACGACGCGCTCAAAGCTTCACCGTGTCGAGTTAATTCGACGAACGACGCTATTCGGACCTCACAACCACCGCACGCTCGGCCCTGCCTTGGGGGCCGGCATCAGCTGCGTCACGCCCCAGACCAGGGCATCGGCCCGGTCCGGGCTGTGGCGATGCTCGGTCGAGCCCAGCGCCATCAGCTCTTCCTCCAGCGCCGGAAACGCACCGCAGTGGACGACCCGCCCCTGTTCGTACAGCGCCGCCACCGGCTCGGCCCGCGCGGCCTTGCCCCGGCTGGCATGCACCAGTCTGATCGGCACGGGACAGTCGGCGTGGGCCAGAACGCCCCTCACCATCTCGCCCCCCTGATTGCTCTCGGCGACCACGGCGTCCGCGCCGAACTCACGCACCGCCGCCACAACCTTCGCGGCCCAGCCCTGCGGGCTATGTCCGCGCACCGACCGGTCGGCCAGCACATAGGCGACCCGGTCCTTTCGCCCGACTACCACGATCCCGCAGGCATCGCCGCCCGCCGTCACCGGCGGATCGACCGCCACCACGATCCGGTCCAGTTTCGCAGGCCTTGCACCCCGCGCTCGCGACAGGTCCTCGGCCCGGAACAGCGCGCCTTCGCTCTCGACGATCAGCCCCTCGATCTCCTGCGCCTCCAGCCGCGTCCCGGCGTACAGCGCCTTCAGATGCGCCAGAAACCGCGGCGACAGATTGGCCGCATTGGCCGCCGTCGGTGCGCGATCCATGATCACCCCCTCCTGCGCCAGCAACCGCCTCAGCGCGGGCATCGGCCGGGGCGTCGTCGTGACCACCAGCCGGGGATCGTCCCCCAGCCTCAGTCCCATCCTCAATGTGTCCAGCACGGCCTCCGGCTTGCGCCAGGCACAGAACTCGTCGGCCCAGGCATGATGGAACTGCGGCCCGCGCAGACTGTCGGGATCTTCCGCCGAAAACGCATAGGCCACACTTCCGCTCTCGGGCCAGACCAGCCGCTTGCGGCCCCCTTCCCAGCGCGGCCGGTGCTTCGGCCCTGCGACGGCCTTCAGCCCCGACGGCCCCTCCACCATCACCTCGCGCACGTCGTGCAAGGTCGCGCCGACAAGGGCGAACCGCAGGTTTTCGGTCTGGGCCAGCCAGCTAGTCCAGTTTGCTCCGGCAAACGTCTTGCCCGACCCCCGTCCGCCCATCAGCACCCAGGTGCGCCAGTCCAGCGGCGACCACAGCTGATGGTCCAGCAGGTCAAATCTCGTCTGGCTCAGCTCGTGCAGTTGATCCGGTGTCAGTGCATCGATCCGCGGCCTTCTTTTCGAATCCGGCGTGGAGGCGAGCGAGGCGAGCGTCCAGTTCGTCTCTGAGCCGCTGCAGGGTCTCGGGGCTGTCGTCACGCTCATCGTCGCTCATGTGATCCTCTGCTGCATCGTGATCCGCGCCCGACCCGCCGCGCTTCGACGCACGGCCGACTTTCGCGGCATGGGTGATCTCGTCGGGCAGGGACATTGTCGCCACCACCGGCATGGTCCTGGCCATCATTTCAATGGCGCGCACCTGTCGCGCCGCACCCAGGCTGTCGCCCGGTTCGACCTTGGTCGCTGTGATGGCGTCCATCACCTGATCGCAGGCCGCGATCAGCTTTTCGCGCCCGGCCTCGATCCAGGCTGCCGCGGCCGCCGCCCTGTCCTGATGTCCCGTCATGCCCAGACTCTACCGGACCAGCGTCCTCAGCCAGGCAGAAGGGCTGCACATTCCGTCAAGTCGTTGTGGGCAAGAGGCATTCTCCAGCCAATCCGACGGACAATCCCCGAACGTCCAGCAAGTGGACGCTACTGCCGACAGGCAGAAGCCTGCTGGTCCGCGCCCTGATGGCTCAAGCCGCCGCCTGACCCGCCAGCCGCCCGGGCCCGCCACGATCCACGGCACGCCGGTCCAGCCGTTCCGACATCACGCGCACCAGTTCCGCAACCTGGATCGGCTTGCCGCAGTGGTCGTCCATGCCCGCCTCGCGACACCGCTCGACCTGCTCCGGCTGCACATTGGCCGTCAGGGCGATGATCGGCGTCCGTGCCACCGGCCCGTCCAGCGCCCGGATCGCCCGCGTCGCATCCAGCCCGTCAAGGACCGGCATGTGCACATCCATCAGGATCAGGTCATAGCCGCCCAGACGCGCCGCCTCGACCGCCTCGACGCCGTCGGCCACGGCATGAACCTCGACACCCATACTGCCCAGGATGGCGGTGACCAGTTCCCGGTTGGCCGGCGCATCATCGGCGACCAGGATCCTCAGTCCCGACGACTGATTATCGATCACGGGGGCCTGAACCCGTCGTTCGGCCCGCCGCTCCCCTGCGATCAGCGGCACCTCGAACCAGAAGGTCGAGCCCTCGTTCGTGCAGCTGTCGGCCCCGATCTCCCCGCCCATCAGCTCGACCAGCCGACGGCTGATCGACAGCCCCAGACCCGTCCCGCCATAGACCCGCGTGGTGGAGTTGTCCGCCTGCGTAAACCGCTCGAACAGGGCCGCGACCTTGTCCTGCGACACCCCGATGCCGGTATCCGTCACCGCGACCCGCAGCCGCTCACCGGTCCAGCCGACGTTAACGCTCACACTGCCCTTGGCTGTGAACTTCACGGCATTGGCCAGGAAGTTCAGCGTCACCTGACGCAGCCGCCCCTCGTCCCCGATCATGATGTCCGGCACAGTGGGATCGACCACCACCTCCAGCGCCAGCCCCTTGGCCTCGCACTGGGCCTCTACGATCGAAGCGGCGGCCCGCGCCATCGCCTCGGCCGAGAAGGCCAGCGGCTCGAGCGTCACCGCTCCCGCCTCCAGCTTGGAGTAGTCCAGAATGTCGTTGATGACCCCCAGCAGGGCATCGCTGGCCGTCGCGATCCGGTCGACATAGCGCCGCTCGGTCTCGGGCAGCGTCTCGCTGCTCAGCAACAGACCCGAGAATCCCACCACGCTGGTCAGCGGCGTGCGCAGCTCATGGCTCATATTGGCTAGGAACTCCGATTTTGCCCGCGCCCCTTCCTCGGCCCGGTCTCGCGCCGCGATCAGGGCGTCTTCCAGCGCCTTGGTCTCCGAGATGTCGCGGACCACATCGTGGAACTCCAGCGGCCGTCCCTGGGCGTCGCGGATCAGCTTGGGATGCGCCTCCAGCCAGACGACCGAGCCATCCTTCGAGAGCCCCCGATAGGCGACCCGGGGCGGGGCGGCATCGGTGGCGGCCGCAGCATACTCCGCAAAGGCAGCGCGGACCTTGGCCAC
Source organism: Brevundimonas vancanneytii (assembly GCA_943372125.1). Lineage (GTDB taxonomy): Bacteria > Pseudomonadota > Alphaproteobacteria > Caulobacterales > Caulobacteraceae > Brevundimonas > Brevundimonas vancanneytii_D. The sequence continues at coordinate 29,402 of CALRXI020000005.1, read as the reverse complement.
GTCTTCCGCATGCATGAAGTCCTGGAACCCGCGACCGACCAGATCGTCTGCCGTATAGCCCAGTACCGCCTCGATGGCGGGCGAGATGTATTTGAACCGGCCGTCCAGACCATAGATGGCGATGATGTCGGTGGCATTGTCGGCCAGCAGCCGATAGCGCGTCTCGCTGGCCTTGATGGTCTCATGGGCCCGGACCGCCTCGGTCACGTCCTGGAAAACGCCGAACAGCGCTGTCGTCTGACCATTCTGATCGACCTCGGGCCGACACTGCGAGGCCACGATGCGCTCCTCGCCATCGGCCCGCATCAACCGCAGCCGGAACTCGTCCGGCTGGCCGCTGGCGATCGCCTTGGCGCACCAGTCCCTGACGGCCTGACGGTCATCCGGATGATAGCAGGCCACCGCATCGTCCAGTGCCGGATCGAATGTCGCAGGATTTAGCCCGTGGATGCGATACACCTGGTCCGACCAGCGAACATGGCCCGTAGCGACATCCAGCCGCCAGCTGCCGATACCCGCCATATCCTCGGCCAGCTTCAGTGTCTCGACCAGTTCCTGCTGCGCCCGTTCGGCCCGCACCGTATCGGTGACGTCCTGCACGACGCCGAACAGGGCGACGATCCGCCCGTGTGCGTCCCGCTCGACCCGCGCTCTGGAACGGCTGACCCGTTCCTCGCTGTCCAGGATCAGCCTCAACCGCGTGTCATAGCCCTCGCCCGTCGTCAGGGCCCGCTCGATCAGACGCCGGCCCTCGTCGCGGTCCGCCGGATGATACAGCGGTCCCATCGCCGCCAGGCTGGGCGTGAACGCCCCCGGCTCCGTGCCGTGGATGCGGTAGACCTGATCGGACCATCCCAAGCTTTTTTCGATCAGGTCGTAGCGCCAGTGCCCCAGCCCCGCCAGCGCCTCCGACATCTCCAGCATCGCCGTCTGCTCTGCCGCCTTGCGCAGCAGTCCGGCCATATCCAGCTCGTGGCTGACCAGGCCGGCCAGCTTGCGCAGGATCTCGATCTGCTCCTCCGTCGGGGCCGGACGAGGTTCGTGGTCCATCACGCCGATGGCACCAACCGGCTCGCCCGCCGCATTCACGACCGTGACGCCGACATAGGACCGCAGGAACGGCTCGCCCGTCACCATCGGATGGTTCATGACGCGGGCGTCCGTCAGCCCGTCCTCGACGACGAACAGACCTTGCGGCCCCATGCCCATCAACAGATCCGTGATCGTCTGCTGGCGCGGCAGCCGGAGGTCTTTCTCGCCGACATTGACGCGGAAAACCGTCTGGTCACCATCGATGACCGAGACCATCGCATAGGGCATATCGAAGATGGCGCTGGCCATGCTCGTCAACCGATCAAGCGGTTTCTCCAGGTTCAGCGCCTCGGCGGTCTGTCTACGGAGCGTGGCACGCGAACTGGGCATGAACGAACCCTGGCACGCAAACGACGAAATATTGGTTAGCGGCCGGACGTTACGCCGCGCTCCTCGTTCCACTCCATCGCCTCATAGGCCAGGGCGTCTTCCGGCTCGTCCAGCTCCAGCTCGCTGATCGTCTGGTTCCGCACCGACACGCCGGCCGCATGCACCGTCTCGCGACTGCCCGAGACCAGAGGATGCCAGTCCGCCAGCCCCCGCCCTTCGTGGATGCGCCGGTATCCGCACGACTTCGGCATCCATTTCAGCGCCCCGACATTGCCGGGCGTCAGCCGGATACAATCCGGCACCTGCGCCTTGCGGTTCGCATAGTCGGTGCAGGTACAGCTGCCGGAATCGAACAGCTTGCAGTGCACCTTTGTTGGGAAGACCTCACCCGTGTCCTCGTCCTCGAACCGGATCAGGCAGCACAGCCCGCACCCGTCGCACAGGCTCTCCCACTCGGCGGGCGTCATCTCGGCCAGGGTCTTGGTCTGCCAGAAGGGCGTCATGGCGGGGCTTCTAAACGCCGATCGCCACTCTGTCGCGCTCGATCAGTGGGTCACGCTCCTTGAGAACAGATTGATCACCGCCACCCCGCCCACGATCATCGTCAGGCCCGCGATGGCCGGCAGGTCCAGCCTCTGCTTGAACAGAACCAATCCGATAACCGAGATGGCCACAACACCCAGACCACTCCAGATCGCATAGGCCAGACCCACCGGCATCTGCCTCAAGGCAATGCTCAGCAGGTAGAAGGCCAGGCCGTAGCAGACCGCCATCCCCGCGGTGGGCCAGGGCCGGGTGAACTGCTGCGAAGCCTGCAACAGTGTCGTGCCCATCACCTCAAAGGCGATGGCCGCCAGCAGAGCCAGCCACGTCGTCGGGCTCATGCCTCTGCTTCCATGATCGTGTGACCCGGCGTCAGCAGGGACAGCAGGGCCTTCCTCTGTTCCGGCGACACCTCATGCGTTCCGAACAGGTCCGACATCCACAAGCCGTCCGCCAGCAGCCTCAGCATCAGGGCATCGTCCGCCCCCACCGGATCCTCGGGATCATCGGCCGTGACCTTCGCCATCCAGAACTGCCAGCGGTTGATCAGCTCCGGCTCGATGGCGCAGGCGGCCATGACGACCCGCCCGATGCTGACGTCCTGGGGCGTCACTGGCTCGTTGACTGTGACCCTCAAATAGGCCCGCGCGCAGCGACCATAGGGCTCCGGGTCGCGCTCGGCCTCGGCCAGGATGGCATCGGTGTGCAACTGACCCAGATGATCGATCAGCCCCTCCAGCAGAGCAAATTTGCTTGGGAAATGGTGCAGCAGTGCGCCCTTGCTGACGCTGGTCCGCGCGGCAACGGCATCCAGGGTGAAGCCGCTCGCTCCGAGCTCGGCTGCGACCTCCAACGCCTTTTCGACGATCTCGGTGCGGGTGATGTCGGGTGCGCGGCGGCGGATCGAGGCTTCCATGACCGCTACATACCAACCGGACGGTATGTGTCAAGGACGCGCCTTGTCAGGGGTGGAAAATCGCGCCGGGAGCGCCTAGATCATCGCCGCCTTCCCTTCTCCCCGCCTGCTACCCCTCCGGCACCCCGTGTCGGAGCTTTGAAAGTCACGATGGCCGCTCGCCCTCCCCTCGTCGCCCTCAAGTCCGTCCGTCTGCAGGACGGTCAGCGCCCCCTGTTCGAAGGCGTGGACCTAGCCGTGGAGCCGCGCAGCCGTGCCGCCCTGGTCGGTCGCAACGGGGCCGGCAAGTCGACCCTGATGAAGATGGTCATGGGCCTGATCGAGGCCGATGAGGGCGACCGTTCGGTCCAGGCCGGCGTCCGCTTCGCCTATGTGCCGCAGGAGCCGGACATTCAGGGCGACACCCTGCTGGACTACGCCTCCTCCGACGGGGCCGAGCGCTGGACCGCCGAGAGCTGGCTGACCACCTTCGGCCTGAACCCCGAGAAATCGACGCAGGGGCTATCGGGCGGCGAGACCCGCCGGGCCGCCCTGGCCAAGGCCTTTGCCGAAGAGCCCGATCTGCTGCTGCTGGACGAGCCGACCAACCACCTGGACATCCTGGCCATCGAACTGCTGGAGGAGGAACTGCTCTCCGCCCGGTTCGCCATCCTGGTGGTCAGTCACGACCGTGCCTTCCTCAACCGCGTCACCAATGTCGTCCACTGGCTGGATGGGCGCCGCGTCCGTACCCTGAACAAGGGCTTTGCCGCCTTCGACGAATGGTCCACCAAGGTCCAGGAAGAGGAGGCCCAGTCCCTGCAGCGCCTGACCAAGACCATCGAGCGCGAGACAGAGACCTTCTACCGCTCCATCACCGCCCGCCGGACCCGCAATGAGGGCCGCGCCCGCTCGCTGGACGCCCTGCGTGCCGACCGCGCCGAGCGGATGAAGGACAGCCCGCGCGAGCTGAACCTGGGCGTCGATTCCGGCTCCACCTCCGGCAAGCTGGTGGCCGAGCTGAAAAGGGTGTCCAAGACCTTCGGCGACCGTCCCGTCATCAAACCCTTCACCACCCGCGTCATCCGCGGCGACCGACTGGCTATCGTCGGACCCAACGGCGCGGGCAAGACGACCCTGGTCAAGATCCTGCTGGGCGAGCTCGCGCCCGATGAAGGCACGGTGCGGCTCGGGGCCAATCTGGAGCCCGTCTATCTGGACCAGTCGCGCGAGGGCCTGCGCTCGGACATGACCCTGTGGGATTCCCTGACGCCCGGCGGCGGCGACAGCATTCTGGTCCGCGGCATCCCCAAACACGTCGCCGCCTATGCCAAGGACTTCCTGTTCCAGGAGGGCCAGTTGCGCCAGCCGATCTCGACCCTGTCGGGCGGCGAACGCAACCGCCTGCTGCTGGCGCGCGCCCTGGCCAAGCCCGCCAACATGCTGGTCCTCGATGAGCCGACCAACGATCTGGACATGGACACGCTCGACAAGCTGGAAGAGCTGCTGGAAAGCTATGACGGCACCCTGATCCTGGTCAGCCACGACCGCGACTTCGTCGACCGCCTGGCCACCTCGACCATCGCCATGAACGGGCGCGGCGACATCGTCGAGACCCCCGGCGGCTGGACCGACTTCATCCGCCAGAACCCCGGCTTCCTGAAGCCCGGTGCCAACCCCCGCCCGCAGGACAAGGCCGCTGCCGATGATCGTGTCGCCGCCGACGGGGCGCGTCGGGTCGAGAAGGCGGAGCCTTCTGATCGCGCCCAAACAAAAAAGCCCGGCAAGCTGTCGTTCAAGGATGCGCACCGCCTCAAGGAGCTTGAGGGTCTGCTGGTCTCCCTGCCCCAGGACATCGAGCGCCACGACGCTACCTTGGCCGACCCCGACCTCTACATCCGCGACCGCAAGGCCTTCGACCGCGCCACCGCCAACGCCGACCGCGCCCGCGCCCTGCTGGCTGCCGCGGAGGAGGAATGGCTGGAACTGGAAGCCAGACGCGAGGCGCTGGCGGGCTGATCAGCTCGCCGTGGCCGTGACCTCGTCGGCCCAGGCCTTGAACGCGGCGTCAACGGCCGGCACCGTTCCACCCAGCTGACGCCCGGCCGGATCCTGGGCCAGCCAGTCCTCGATCGTGCCACCGGCCCGCAAATGCGTGGTCAGTCGGACGATGGCCTGATGGTCGCCCGTCCTGGCTTCGATGAAATCCAGCATGGCCCGGACCCGCGTGTAGAAGGCCCCGGCGGCGTTGATGTCGGTGCCGGTACGGCGCTGAAATTCCTCTCCGCTCATGGTCATGACGCGCGGCCCGGACGCGGCGGGCTGACCCTCTGTCAGCGCCGCCGTCGAAGCGCCGGACGCAAAGGCCGGGTGGGTTTCGGCCATCAGGGCGGTTACGGCGTCGGCCTGAGGGGTCTCGGCCCAGACGCGATGAAAAGCCCTCCGACGCGCCTCGGTCAGGGCCTCCCGCTCCATCAGGACCGCAGCCGCCTCGTCCAGCCAGTCGGGGGCCGCGCTGCCATAGGTGTCGGCCGCCTGCGCGACGTCCGTCCAATAGGCCTGAATATACCAGAGGTGCCCCAGTTCATGGGCCATCACACCCGGCTGGGTCGATTTGGCCAGGCTGGCGTCGATCTGAGGCATGGCGCGGGCCAGGGCCGAGGCCATCAGGGCGTCTGCCTGACCGGCTGGGGCCTGACGCGCGACGGCGTCCCGCACACCCTGTTCCATCACTTGCCGGCGGGCCGCCACACTGATCCACGGCAACACCCGCAAAGCTCCGGCAGCCCTCAAGGTTTCCACCGGCGTCGCCTGATCCAGCACCACGGCATAGGGCGAAGGTGCCTCACCGAATGTCGCGGCCCATGTGCCTTCGGCAACTATCGCTTCCTCGGCGGCGACCGTCACCGCCGCCTCGGTCAGACCCACCACGACCCCGTTTGGTGTATCCCGACAGACCGGTGCCGCCGCCAATGCGGCACAATGGGGTCGGGTCACTGCACCCTCTTCGACGCGTGTCTCGGGCGACAGCGAAGTCAGCGACAGTGTCAGCGCCAAGGTGATGATCGACATGAAAAATCTCTCGTTTCGACCAGCCTTCCCCAGCCGCCGAGGGCGCGCAACTTAACCTTCGTTCACATGGCGAGCAGGGCGGAGCACGCGTCGCATGGCACATGGACGATAACAGCCTACATGTGCGTGCCATGCCCCTGACGCGCCACACCCTGCCCCTTACCCCTGCCGAGTTGAAGGCGGCGCGACGGGTCAATGCCGTCATGGCCGTGGCCCCTCGCCTGAAGATCAGCGGCTGGCGGCTGGCGGTCGGCACGCGGCTGAATGCGCTGGCCAGTCGCGCCTCGGGGCGGGTCTCTGCCGCCCGACTGGGCCGCAAGGGCATCACCGTATCCAGCCTGACGCTCCAGACCCCGGACGGGCCGGTCGCCCTGCGGATTCTGGAGCCCGCGGAACAACCACGCGGCATCGTCGTCGATCTGCACGGCGGTGGATGGGTGGTCGGCAGTGCGGCCCTGAACGACCGGCTGACGGCCCATTTCGTCCAGGCCGGCTTTGTCGTGGTCTCGGTCGACTACCGTCTTCTGACCCAGGGTCTGGAAGACAGCCTGGCCGATGCCGTCGCCGACTGCGCCCAGGCCATCCTCTGGGCCCGGACAGAAGGTCGAAGCCGCTTCGGGGCCGAGACGGTGCTGGTGATCGGCGAATCCGCCGGGGCGCATCTGGGAGCCCTGGCCATGCTGAAGCTGCGCGATGCCGGAGAGCGGGACCCGCCGCCCTGCGCCTTCGTCCAGGGCGTGTTCGATCTTTCGGGCACACCCAGCGTGAGGGCGGCGACGCCTCGGACCCTGCTGTTCGACGGCCCCAATCTGCGGCGTGATCTGGCCCGGCTAGCCCCCGACCGCGACGAGGCCGGTTTGCGCCGGCCCGATATCTCGCCCCTCCACGCCGACCTGACCGGCATGCCTGCCGCCCTGTTCGTCACCGGGGAAGAAGATCCGCTGAGGGACGACAGCCTGTTGATGGCCGAGGCCTGGTCCCGGCGCGCGCCGACGACCTTGCTCGACGTGCCCACCGCGCCGCACGGCTTCCAGCATTTCGCGCCGGCCACCGCCCGCCCCGCCCAGGGCTTCGTCTTGCGGTGGCTGGAGGCCCGGATGAAAAGCGAACCGGTTTCTGTGGACAACGCAAACCGCTGATCTGTCAGCCAGATTTCCGTCCGTCCACGGATATGCACAGGGTTACCCACCGGGGCCGGGGCGGTTCCGCACAGCCAGCCGAATTCGAGCGCTTGCCGTCTAACGGATTTGGCGCGAACGTCAACAGGCCGAGGGACACGGCGGCGCGGAAAACCGGGGAGACTCGGCAATCAAGCGGACCGGCCCGGCTCTCTGACCCAGGCGACCGGACCTCTTCGGAGGCGAGGAAACGAAGGGCAGGATCAAGGCTCCCGAACGACGAAGGCTTCGGCCAGAGACGTTCACGGAGAACCGGATCGGGATCGATGGACGACGCAGGGCCTTGCGCCTCGCGGTACGCCGGAGACCAGGAGCGCGACAGGATACAGCCGACCTTCCTCAGGGCTTGCTCTGACGAAGCTGACGCCAGGGTCCGAAACCTCAACGGCCAAGTCCAACCCGGACTTGGCGAGGGGACGAAGCAAGCCGGTCCGCCGGGGAGCCTCGTCCCCTCGCTCAATTATGGAGTGTGGCTACCGCTCGCCGCGCGGCGGCTCGCTGCTTGAGCCACGACGTCGTTCTCCCTTCGCTTTACGGGGAGGGTGGTCCCGGAGGGACCGGGTGGGGACAGCTAAGGCGACACATCCGCACCTCCCTTCCCTTCACCGCACCGCCGCCCTAAACCCGAGCCATGGTTTCCAGCGGCAACCCATTCCTCAGCCTTGACCGCCGCACCCTTCTGGTCGGCGCGGGCGCGGCCGCCCTTACGGCGACCGTCGCCGCCTGCGAACGCACCCAGGCCCCGGTGGATGAAGACGGCCGGGTGCGCCTGCGCTTCGCCACCGACGGGCCGGCCCAGGCGACGCACGGCGGCTTCTATCAGGCACTGGCATCCGGAGCCTATGAGACCCGCGGCCTGACGGTCGAGATCATCCAGGGCGGCCCCGGCGGCGATGTGCCCCAGCGGCTGGCCAATACGTCGGTCGAACTGGGCCTGGCCTCCACCAGCTTCCTGCCGATGAATCTGGTCGCCCAGGGCGCGCCGGTGAAGGCGGTCGCCGCCTTCTTCCAGAAGGACCCCCAGGTCCTGATCGCCCGGCCCGAACCGGCGGTGGAGGGGATCGCCGGCCTGGTCGGTCGGCCGCTGTATCTGTCCGACAGCGCCCGGGATACCGTCTGGCTGTGGCTGCGGGCGACCTATGGCTTCACCGACGATCAGCTGCAGCGGCTGGAGGACGGCGATCTGGCCCCCTTCCTGGCCGATCGCGAGGCGGTTCTTCAGGGCGAGCTGACCCGCGATGTCGGCGCCGTCCAAGACGCTGCCCGGTTCGAGCCGCGCGTGCTGATGCTGGCCGACGACGGCTATCCGTCCTATGGCGCGATGGTCCTGTCGACCGATGCCTTCGCCCGCGACAATGCCGGGGCCCTGCGAGGCTTCGTCGCCGCCTCGGTCGAGGGTTGGCGTGACTATATCCAGGGCGACGGCCGCGCCGCCGATGCCCTGATCCGCCAGGCCAACCCCGACATGACCCAGGCCGACCTGGATCAGGCGCGAGCGGCCCTGCGCACCAACAGCGTGGTCAGCGGCGGCGATGCGGCCCTGTATGGCCTGGGCGCCATGACGGCCGAGCGCTGGCAGGCCTTCTTCGAGGTGATGTCCCAAGCGGGCCTCTATCCCGCCGATCTGGACTGGCGTCGCGCCTTCACGACCCAGTATCTGCCCGGACGCGACTGATCCGTCGCCGGAACCGTTTACATAACGGCGTCCATTAGGGGCGGGTTAAGAGGCGTTCGGTAAAGGTCGAGGTCAGCGATCCCTCGCGCGGAGCCTGTTCCCTTGCGCCGACCCGACCCGTCTCGACCCTCAACTGCGACCATCAGTGCCCTGGCCCTGGCCGGATTGATGCTCCTGGCCGGTCAGGCCGTGGCCCAGGAGGCCGCCGCCCCGCGCTACATGAACTGGAACGGGCGCGGCCCCGCCGTCATGCCACAAGGGCTTCAGACCGCCTCGACCGACAGCGCGACCCGTCGCCCCAACACCCCTATCCCGCATGGCGGATTTGCCCGCGCCGGAGCCTCCTCCGCCGCTCAGAGTGCCGCCCCCGCCCGCCGCACCCTGACCCCGGCCAGCGCCTGGATCACGCCCGGTGCGTCCTATGGCATGGCCAGTGCCGTGGGCCCCGCCTCGGTCGAAACGCGCGAGGCGGCTCCAGCACCGGCACCCACGCCGACCCGCACACCCGTCGAGGCCCCTGTCGATCTGCCACCGCCGACACGCGCGCCGTCCTATTCGCCCAATGTGGCCCCCCAGCCGCAGGCCCAGTTCCAGGCCCAGCGTCAGGATGATCGTCAGTTCCTGCCGGAATATCTGGCCGGTCAGGGCGGGGCCCAGCCCGCGCCGTCCCAGGCCGTCTATGCCGACAGCCCGCGCCCGGCACCCGCCCCCGTCGCCCCGACCTATGCCGAGCCGCAACCAACACCGTCGGAGGCGTACGATCCGATGGCACCACGCCGCGACGCCCCGATCTTCCGCCTGCAACGTCCGGCCCCGGTCGCGCCTGCCCCGATCCCCGGCCCGTCTGCGGAGGCAGCCCCGTCCACTCCGCAGGGCGACGCGGCACCCGCCCCGCGCCAGATGGCCGCCGTCACCGCCAATCCGTCCGACCACCCGGAAATGCAGGCCTCGCGCCGCTATTCGGTCCATCGCCAGAACGGCCAGCAGCCGGACGCCGTCGCCATCCCTCAGCCTACCTATGTCGACGCCCTGGCCGTGACCCTGACCGACATGCCCGCGGGCCGCGATCTGGCCGAGCCTGCGCCGGGCCCGAACCTCTACCGTGACAACCAGGGCCGCGTGCGTGCCGCGCCCGCCGCCTCCGACGGGGACCATCAGTGACGACCACCGTGGCCCCCTCCCGCCTGCCCCAGCTGATCGATCTCGCCCAGGACAAGTCCAGCGAGAACCGCCGCGCCCTGCTGCGCGAGCTGACCGACCATTTCTTCGGCACCACGCCGCGCACCGATACCGAAGACGCCCTGTACGGCCAGATCCTGACCCAGCTGGCCAGCGACATGGAAACCGCTGTCCGCGCCGAACTGGCCGCCCGCTTCGCCAATGCCCTGGACGCGCCCCACCCGCTGATGCGCAGCCTCGCCCATGACGTGTCCGAGGTCGCCGGCGTCGTCCTGGCCAAGTCCCAGGTGCTGACCGACAGCGATCTGGTCGATGTCGTCAATCGCCGCACCCAGGCTCATATGCGCGCCGTCTCCCAGCGCGAGACGGTGTCGGAGGTCGTCTCCGACGCCATCATCGACAAGGGCGACGACATCACCCTGGGCACCCTGTTGCGCAACGACGGGGCCCGGCTGTCGCGCCAGGGGTCCGAGGCCGTGGTCGAGCGGGCCAAGGCCAACCCCGACCTGCACGAGGCGACGGTCCAGCGCGCCAGTCTGGAACCCGACCTGCTGAACGAGATGTATTTCGTGGTCGAGGCGCGCCTGCGCCAGCAGATACTGGAAAAGAACGCTCGCCTGGACCCGGCCCTGCTGGAAAGCGCCCTGTCCGCCGGTCGTGCCCGCGTGGCGGCCGAGGACGGCATCCTGCCCGCCGACTACGCCGAGAGCCTGGCCTATGTCGAGGAACTGCGCGCCGCCGGTCAGCTGACGCCCCAGATGCTGGCCCGCTTCCTGCGCTCCGGCTCCAAGACCTCCTTCCTGATCGCGCTGGCCCAGCTGTCGGACATCGACTTCCACACCGCCAGCAAGATCGTCGAGCGGCGCGAACTGGATGCCCTGGCCGTGGTCTGCAAGGGGGCGGATCTGGATCGGGCCCTGTTCCTGACCTATGCCGTGGTCCTGCTGAACGACGACGGCGACGCCATGGGCAAGGCCCAGTCCTATGCCCGCATGTACGGCGAACTGACCAAGGAAGCGGCGATGCGCACCCTGCGCTTCTGGCGCATGCGCAGGACCGCCCAGGCGGCGTAGGAGTCGGTGATTAGCGGCTCACGAAGGCCCCAAACACACCGATCATGCCGACCAGGACACCACTGAACCCGGCTGAAATCTGAACGGCGATCATCAGGACCAGGCCCTTGCCGACGCCGCCGAGGCGTGTCCGGAACCATCGTCCCGGCCCCATGCGGACGAAGGCGATGACGCCCAGTGCCATGATCACCACCGATACCATGGCCGCCACGGGACTGGTTCCATAACCCCACCACGCGAGAGGCATCATCGGCACGGTCCAGGCGCACAGCCAGCCGAAGGTCGCCCGAAAGCCCCTGCGCCAGCCCAGATCATCCTTGTCCCACCACCGCAGCAGGGGCGTCGCGGCCAGGGCGAAGAACAGGGAGGCCAGGGGCACCATCACCAGGGTCATCCAGCCGTCGGCATCGGCGATGAAGGCATCCCGCGACTTGCCGGATTGTTCGATCAACGGCCCCAGCACCTCGGGCGGATAGCCTTCCAACAGGTAGCCGGCCCCACCCTGCAGGAACAGGATCAGCATCAGGATGGCGTTCAGCGCCAGATACAGCCGCAGAGGCCGGGCATACACACCCCCGCCCTCGGCCCCTCCCTCCATCCACGCCGTCAGCACCGTGGCCGGGCGCAGCAGCAGGTCTCTGACCGTCACCAGCTCGCGCCCGCCCATGCCCAGGACGTCTTCTGCCAGATCACTGCCGGGTTTGCTTGTATTGGTCATCGTCGTCCCCCTGTCGCCAGTGATAGCGGCATTGACGGCGAAGCCAAGCCGGTTCGTGAGGACGGATGCTCAGCTTGTCGATGAGCTCTGCTACACTGGCGACTGGCCTGTTGTTGATTGCCTTGCATGGGGTGTTGGCGATGACTTCCAGAACCGTCCTGCTTGCGGTTTGTACCATGATGGCGTTGGCACCTTCGGCGCACGCCCACGAGGTAGGCTACAGCCTGGGCCAAACCATTCGCGACATCTTGAGCGATGGCACCGTGGGGCCAGAGATGGTGGTCCTGCCGGCGGGCAGGTTTCTCATGGGTTCGCCGCCCGATGAAAAAGGCAGAGATTTCACCGAAGGTCCGCAAGTCGAGATCACGATCTCCCAGCCGTTTGCTGTCGGCAAATATGAACTGACGTGGGACGAATGGGAGAAATGCGTCTCCAAGAGGGGCTGCCAGGACAACTCCGGCCGAGGTTACAGTGTGACGTCGTCTCCGGACTGGTCGGGTGATGCGGGATATGGACGTGGCCGACGCCCCGTCGTCAATGTCAGCTGGGGTGATGCCGAGGCTTATGTGACGTGGCTGAGCGCGGAAACGGGCGAGACTTACAGGCTGCTCAGCGAAGCCGAGTGGGAGTATGCGGCGCGCGCAGGTTCGACGGGTCGGTTCGGATGGGGCGATGCCGAACCGACGTGCGATGCGGGACGAGACAACACCGCCAACTTCGATGGCCCCAATTCGGTGGGGTTCATTGCCGGATGCAATGGCCGCCGCACCGAACCCGTAGGCTTTTCAGCGCCTAACGCCTTCGGCCTGTATGACATGCATGGCAACGTGCGCGAATGGACCAAGGACTGCTTTCATGTGTCCCTAGAAGGGATTCCAGCAGACGGTTCCCCTTGGGTGACCGATTGCGCCCGGGGCGGCGAAGACAATGTCTTCCGCGGCGGCTCCTTCACCGGAGGTGTCGATCAACTGCGCTCAGCATCCCGTCAGGCAACCATTGGGCGTGAAGTCAACATGGGCTTCCGTATCGCCCGTGAACTCGATTGAGGCGAATCTTGGCTGCGGGTCGGGCACCCAGACATCAAAACGCCCGCCACCGTTGCCGGTCGCGGGCGTATCGATCTCAGTCTGTCAGCCGGTGACTACTTCTTGGCTCGGCCGGCGGTGGCGCGAGCGGGTTTGCGGCCGCCCTGGCCCAGGCCCATCTGCTTGGCCAGGTCCGAGCGGGCCTTGGCATAGTTGGGGGCAACCATGGGGTAGTCCTTGGGCAGGTTCCACTTGGCGCGGTATTCTTCGGGGCTGATGTTGTATTTGGTGCGCAGGTGACGCTTCAGCGACTTGAACTTGCGGCCGTCTTCCAGGCAGATCAGATAGTCGGGCGTGATCGACTTACGCACCGAAACGGCGGGTTCCTTGACCTCGGGCTCGACTTCGACGACGCCGGTCGAGATCTGCGACAGGGCGGCGTGGATGCTGGAGATCAGGCCGGGCACTTCCGTCACCTGGACGTTATTGTTGCCGACATAGGCCGACACGATGTCCGCCGTCATTTCCAGAAGTTGTGCGTTGTCTTCCATGGTCTTTGGCCCCAGATATGTTTGCCAGATGTTCCGGCGGAATCGACAGATCAGAACGACCGTCGTTGACGCCGCTATTAGGTTTCTTTGCCGGAACACGCAATGCTGTAACGACGACAGCGTGCATTTGACCCGCAAGCACAGTGTTCAGTCCTGCGGCCCGCTCGACTGATCAGCGGCCGAAGTTGTCGGCCAAGGCCATCATGGCGGCGCGTTCGGACGGCGAGTATTCATTCTGCATCTCGTCTTCGCCATCGCGTATGGCCCGCAGAAGGGCCGGCGTCAGGGCCGAAGACAACGACCAGTTCCAGTAGCGCAGCACCGTCTGGGCCCGATCGACGGCCAGCATGTCATAGGTGACCTGAACCCGTTCCCAGGCCGGGGCAACGTCGCCATTGGCCGTGACTTCCGGACGTTTCATCGACCGCCACAGACCCGCCAGGTCGCCCTTGGACAGACCCGTCGCCTTGCACAGAATGGCCAGGGGCTCCCCCCCGACATCGCCCAGGATCTTGGCCCCCGTCAGGGGCTTGACCCCTGACAGGTAGGATATCTCGGCTGCAATCTCGCGGTTCAGGCCGATCTCGCTGGCCGCGGCGATGGCCTGTTCCAGCCCGCCATAGGGGCTGCGTTCGATGGCCGCGCGGTTGCGCTGGCGCCGCTCGATGAACTGCAGGGCCTTGCGCGACACCGGGTCCTGCCAGCCCTCGTCGGCGGCGATGGCGAAGATGTCCTCCGACACCTCCTGCATGACTTCGCGCGACACGGCGAACCTTTGCAGGATGGTGCGGCGATCCTCCGCCCCGCACCACCAGAACATCACATAGGCCGCCGAGGGCCGCAGTTCCGGCCGACGCAACAGGTGTTCGCACAGCTCGACATTATGCCGGCTCAGGCTGACGACGCCCTCAATGGCCGCCTGACCCAGGCGGGCATTGCGGTTCTTCAGCACCGCCGAGATGACGTCGGCCTCGCCAAAGCTCATGACCGTCTCGGTCACGACCTCGCTGATGCCGCGCCGCTCGGCCATGATCAGCCGATGCTCGCGGTCCGTATCGCGCGCGCAGGCGGCCAGATCGGCATCGGTCAGGGAGGCGCAGTGTTCGATCAGCAGGCCCGCGATATCGGGCTCGTCGCGCAGCAGCATCCGCGCCAGGGCATTGGGAATCTCTGACAGCACAGCCAGACGCTGGGCGACCCTTCGCCGATCCTCCGAGGTCGCCAGGCTGAGCATCTCGACCAGTAGATCACCGACCACCGCCCGCTCGAACGCATTGATCCGGCTGGCAGGCAGCGACACGACATCGGCCAGCCGCTTCAGCAGGGCTTGGCGCGCGCGGAACTGCGCTTGCGCATTCGCCTCGTCGTCAGGAAGGAGGGCCGGGTCGGACATGAAGCCTGACTCTAGGCCGGACGCGGTTAACCGGGAATGGATGCCTCGGCCGCGCATTTCTGGTCGTAGAAGGGCAGCAGTTCGGACCAGTGGATATCCAGACCCAGTTCGGCCCGCGCCGCCTCGACGGCCTCGGCGCTCTCGACGCTGCTGCGGTCGAAGGTCCCGTCGCGGCAGGGACGGTGGGTGCCATAGATCTGCTGACCCGTACGCGCCATGCTGACGCGGTCCACCATGGCGGTATAGTCGAAGGCGCTCAGTTCGCCGCGTTGATAAGCCGCGCGGACGTCCGGCAGCCAGCGCTCGCGCAGGGCCGTGCCGCCCCCTCCGTCAGGCGCGTGCTGAACGATCAGCCAGATGGCTTCCTGAAAGTCTGATCGTCCGGTCGGCCAGCCATGACGGTCGAGGATCGCCTTCACCCGGGGCAGATTGTCGGCATCGACCTCTGTCCAGATGGCTTGGCATTGCTCCGGCGTTGGGGTCGTCCCATGGCGGGCATGACAGTCGAGGTTGAGCAGGGCGTCCTGGCGCACGCCCTGATCCGCCGCGCGGCGCAGGGCCAGCTCCTGAATCAGACACTCCCGATCATCCAGATCGCAGGCCAAGGCATGCGCCGCGCGCAGATTGTTCAGAGGCGAGGTCGGCGCAGGCGCTTCCTGCCCCGTCATCAGAGCCAGCGCCAGCAGGGCCGGTGCGAACACTACAGGCCCTCGAACAGCGCCGTACTCAGATACCGTTCCGCGAAGCTGGGGATGATGGCGACGATGGTCTTGCCGGCGTTTTCGTCGAGCGCGGCCAGGCGGAAGGCGGCCAAGACGGCGGCACCCGAGCTGATGCCGACGGGGATGCCTTCGACGCGGGCGACCTTGCGGGCCATGTCGAAGGCGTCGTCGTTGGAGACCTGTTCGACGCCGTCGATGACCGAGCGGTCGACGATGGAGGGCACAAAGCCCGCGCCGATGCCCTGGATCTTGTGCGGGCCCGGCTCGCCGCCCGACAGGACGGGGCTGGCCGTGGGCTCGACGGCGATCATGCGCAGCGACGGCTTCTTGGCTTTCAGGGCCTGACCCACGCCGGTGATGGTGCCGCCGGTGCCGACGCCCGCAATGATGATGTCCACCGCGCCGCCCGTGTCATTCCAGATTTCCTCGGCGGTCGAGACCTTGTGAATGGCGGGGTTGGCGGGGTTGTCGAACTGGGCCGGGCTGACAGCACCGGGGGTGCGGTCCAGCAGTTCCTGCGCCATCGCAATGGCCCCCTTCATGCCCTTTTCGGCCGGGGTGAGAACAAGTTCGGCGCCCAGCAGGGCCAGCATCTTGCGCCGCTCGATCGACATGCTCTCGGGCATGGTCAGGATCAGCTTGTAGCCCTTGGCGGCGGCGACGAAGGCAAGCGCAATACCGGTATTACCCGATGTCGGCTCGATCAGGACGCCGCCGGGCTTCAGCCGCCCGGACTGTTCCAGCGCCTCGATCATGGCCACGCCGATCCGGTCCTTGACCGACGACACCGGGTTAAAGAACTCCAGCTTGGCCAGGACAGTGGCCTTGGGCTGATACTCTGCCGACAGGCGCGGCAGGCCGACGATCGGGGTGTCGCCGATGGTGTCCAGGATGGAGTCATAGACCTTGCCCCGCCCGGCTTTCAGGTGGCGGCTGGCGTCATAGGCGGCGTCGGTCATGGCGGGTTTCCGGTCGGTCGGGGAGGACAACACCGTAACAGATAAGGCTTGCGGTCAGATCGCAAGGGGCCAGCGCCGATTTCGGCGACATCGGCTGAAATCTTCGGCGCGATGACGACCGATCCCGGCTATGGCTGCGCCATGTCGTCCGCCGCTGCCAAGCCCACCCCAATCCCTGCCCTGGCCGCCGCCCTGCCCTATCTGGCGCTGCTGGGCGGGATGGTGTCGCTGGCGGTCGGGACGTCGTTTGCGAAACAGCTGTTTCCGGTCGTTGGGGCAGAGGGTACCTCGGCGCTGAGGGTGGGGCTGTCGGCCGTGGTGCTGGTGGCGATCTGGCGGCCGTGGCGGTTCGCGCTGGGTCGGGCGGATGCGAAGGGGGTGCTGCTGTACGGCCTGGTTCTGGGGCTGATGAACCTGTGCTTCTACATGTCCTTGCGGACCATTCCGCTGGGTCTGGCCATCGCCATCGAATTCGCCGGGCCTCTGACCCTGGCGCTGATCCATGCGCGAAAGCCCATCCATTTCGTGTGGATCGCCTGTGCCGTCGCTGGCCTGGGCCTGCTGTTGCCGATCCGGGGTGGGCTGGAGGCGCTGGACCCGGTCGGCGTCGCATTCGCAGCGGCGGCGGGCCTGTTCTGGGCTTTGTACATCGTCTTCGGAAAGCGGCTGTCGCACATGCATGCCGGCCAGTCGGTAGCCCTGGGCATGAGCACGGCGGCGCTGGTCATCCTGCCCTTCGGCGTGGCCAGCGCGGGCACGGCACTGCTGGCTCCGTCCATCCTGCTGATCGGCCTGGGCGTCGCCCTGGTGTCCAGCGCCCTGCCCTATTCGCTGGAGATGATCGCCCTGCGCCACATCCCCAAACGCACCTTCGGCGTCCTGCTGTCGGGAGAGCCCGCCATCGGCGCGGTGGCGGGGTTGTTCCTGTTGCACGAACAGCTCAGCGGCCTGCAATGGCTGGCCATCGGCTTCATCGTACTGGCGTCGGTCGGGGCCATCCTGACGACGCGAGCCCCTGAAACGATGCCTACTTTGCCGAGCGGACCAGCCTAGGCCGCCAACCAGCCCTGCTCGCGCAATGTCCCGACGCGGGCGCGCGAAACCGGAGCCTCTAAACCGTTGCCAAGGCGAAGCCGCAGCCGACGGCCGTCCTCGACCACGCCGACGATGGCGTCCCGAGCGACCCACCACGAGCGGTGGGTCTGAACGCCCTCGACGCCCGTCAGCCCTGCCATCGCCTGGGATAGAGACATCAGCACGAGGGTCGAGCCCAGCGGCGTGTGGACCCGGACGTAATGGTCCTCCATCTGCAGGCAGAGGACGATACGGCCCAAGCGAACTGGCAGGCGGTCGCGCGGGTCGGCCGCCTGGGGGTCGGGGCCGGGCTCGGTCGCAAGACCTGCCGGTGCGCGGCTGGCCCACAGGATGGCGACCGTGGCCAGGATGCTGATCACCAGACACTGGCCATACCATTCCAGCCAGCCGACCTGAGCCACCACCGGCCACATCCTGGTCGCCAGCAGACTACTGAGCACCGCCGGCATGATCGCCAGCACCGCGACGGCGGGCGGGGCCCATAGCCAGATCGACATCCTTTTGACCTTGGCCCAGCGCGTCAGGATCGGCAGGCTGACACCGAAGGCCAGCCACCCGGCCCACAGGCAGACCACCCAATAGGCCAAGCGTACCGGCAGCGAGCCGTTCAGATAGCTGCCGAACGGCCCGATCGCACCCAGGGTCAGGCCCACGGTGGTTGCGACCGCGAAACCCACCGCCGCGGGGTGCCACCGTCTGTTCCTTGTCCGCCCCGATTCCATCGCCGCACCCTAGCAAGCGTTGCGGGTGATGACAGCCGTTCGCCCGCCCACGAACCCGTTCGCCCGTTCGCCCATATGCGATGGTGGTCCGGCGGGTGTAGCGGCACAGGGCGGCATCGTCTCAACCGAAAGCGCCTTATCATGACTCCATCCGCCCTGATCGCCGTCGCCTCTATCCTGATCGCCTGCTCTGGTGTGCCCGTTGCCAGTCTGGCTCAGGAGCTTTCCGTGGCGACGGCATCGCCGGTCGCGGTCCGCGACGGGGTTGCCTTTGCTCGCCTGACCGTGGCCGACGGGGATCAGACTGACATCGAGGCGGGCGTCTGGTGGCCTTCCGAGACGACCGCGAGCCCGCGTCCGATGATCGTCATCTCCCACGGCAACGGCGGCGATTTCCGCAGCCATCACGACACCGCCAAGGCACTGGCCCAGGCCGGCTTTGTGGTCGCCACCCTGACCCATACCGGTGACAACTGGCGCGACCAGAGCCGGGCCACCGATGTGGTGGGGCGCACCCGCCAGCTGTCGGTTCTGATTGACCATATGCTGACACGATGGGAGGGTCGCGGCGGCATCGATGCAGACCGGATTGGAGCCTTCGGCTTTTCCGCAGGGGGCTTTACCGTGCTGGCGGCGGCGGGTGGCAAACCCGATCTGGGCCGTCTGGCCGACCACTGCCGGGCCAATGCGGGCTTCTACGATTGCCGCTTGATCAGCCAGCATCCGGAGACGATGCAGGCGCAGGGGACCCCGGCACCCTTCCCGAACGATACCCGCATCAAGGCCCTGGTCGTCGCCGCCCCTGCCCTGGGCTTTACCTACACCCGCGAAGGCCTGGCCGCGGTGACCCAGCCCGTTCAACTGTGGCAGGCCGTGGCCGACCAGATCTTGCCCGCGCCCTTCTATGCCGAGCCGGTTCGGGACGGCTTGCCGACATCGCCGGAGTACCACCGCATCGACGGCGCGGGCCATTTCGACTTCCTGCCGCCCTGCGCGCCTGAGCTGGCCGCAGCCGCGCCCATGATCTGTACCCCCACGCCCGGATTCGATCGCGCCGCCTTTCACGAGAGGCTGAACGCGGAGGTGGTGCGGTTCTTCGAGGCCAAGCTCATGGCGAAGGGGCGGCAATAACCCCTCGTCGCAACCGGACCTTCACCCCCATCGAACACAATGCCGCACCTCACCTGTGCTGGGCCGCTATCAGAAGAGTCTACCCTTTCGACCTGACGCGGCGTGAGCAAAACCGCGACGGGATGCCCGCTTTGACACCCCCGTTCCTGGGCGTAGGGTCCTGGTCGGGGGACGACGGCGCGAATGGCCTACGAACTGGACGAAGACGGTATCAGCCTGAGGGACTCGATCGTCCGCAGTCCGATCGCGTCGGTCGTCAGCGATCCGCGCCTGCCCGACAATCCGATCATCGCGGTCAACCAGGCCTTCTGCGACCTGACCGGCTATAGCGACGACGAAATCCTGGGCCGCAACTGCCGCTTTCTGGCCGGGCCGGCGACCGAGCCCTGGCTAACCGAACGCATCCGACAGGGCACGCGCGAGCGACGGGCGACCCTGGTCGAAATCCTGAACTACAAGCGTGACGGCCAGCCGTTCCGAAACGCCGTGCTGGTGGCGCCGGTCTTCACGCCCGACGGCGAGCTGGAGTATTTTCCGGGCTCCCAGGTCGAGCTGGAGCCGGATGCGGTCGGCCCCTCCTCCAGCCGCCATCACCATGCGGTCGAGGTGGTGCGCACCCTCTCGCCACGCCAGCGCGAAATCCTGCAGCAGATCGCCGCCGGCCATCGCAGCAAGCAGATCGCCTACAACCTGTCGCTCAGCGAAAAGACGGTGAAGATGCACCGGGGCCTGATCCTGGAAAAGATCGGCACCCACAATATCGCGGACGCCATCCGCCTGGCCGTCGAGGCTGGGCTCTAGGGGATGCGACACGGCGGGTACGGCCTAAAGGCCGTATGGCGCAGATGGGCTTAAAGGCTGACGGTTCTCCAGCAAGGCCAGACAAGGGCCGACTGGAGGATTCACAATGCCAACCATCGACGTCGGGCAGTACCTGCTCGTCTACAACGCCTTTTCTTTCACCTTCGCCACCATGGCGGCCGCGACCCTGTTCCTGTGGCTGAGCCGCTCGCAGGTCGGTCCCGCATACCGTTCGGCCCTAGTCATCTCGGGGCTGGTCACCGCCATCGCCGCCTATCACTATTTCCGCATCTTCGAGAGCTGGGAGTCTGCATACGAGGTCCGCAACGGCGTGATCCAGGTCACCGGCCTGGCGTTCAACGACGCCTATCGCTACGTCGACTGGCTGCTGACCGTGCCGCTGCTGCTGATCGAACTCATCCTGGTCATGCGGCTGTCGCAGTCGGAAACCATGTCCAAGTCGATCAAGCTGGGCTTTGCCGCGGCGCTGATGATCGCGCTGGGCTATCCGGGCGAGATCGCCGACGACAACGCCACGCGCGCCATCTGGGGCACGCTGTCCACCGTGCCGTTCCTGTACATCGTGTGGGAGCTGTTCAAGGGTCTGGGGGCCTCGATCGAGCGCCAGCCGGAGAGCGTCAAGGGCCTGATCAAGGGAGCCCGCATGCTGACCTTCGCGTCGTGGGGCTTCTATCCCATCGTCTACATGATCCCCTTCACCAACATGGGGGGCGGCAGCGTCGAGACGGCGGTCCAGATCGGCTACACCATCGCCGACATCATCGCCAAGGCTGGCGTGGGCGTGCTGGTCTACATCATCGCGGTCCGCAAATCGGCGGTCGAATATGGTGAGCCGGGCCACACGGTCACCACCGCGTCCTGACGACGTCAGGCGGATACGACGTCCGGACGGGTTCGCGCCCGTCCGGACAGTGTCCCAACTGGAGGCATTGCGATGCCTGTCACCTTTGCATCGAGACCGGGGTTGCCACGATCACTGTCGGAGTCGACGCTGGTGGTCGGCGTGCTCGCCCTCGCCCTTCTGGCGCTGGTCGCCGGGGTGCCGCTGTCGGGGGGCATGGCCACGGCGGTCGCCTGTCTGGCCTTGCTGGTGTTCGGCCTGCCGCACGGCACGCTCGACCTCGAGATCATCCGCGCGCAGCAGGCGGGTCCATGGACCGGAATGGTCACTCTGGTTCTGCTGTACCTGGGACTGGCGGCCGCCATGTACGGCCTGTGGCGAGCCGAGCCGGTGCTGGCCCTGGGGGCCTTCATCGCTATCGCCGTGGCGCATTTTTCCGAAGACTGGGACGGGGCGGGCCCCGTCATCCTGAGGGCCGGGCTGGCCCTAGCCTTGCTGGCGGCACCGACGCTGCTGCACAGGGCCGAATTGGACGCCATCTTCATCGGCCTGACGGACCGGGCGGGCGCTTCGGCGGTGACGGACGGGCTGATGCTGGTCCTGCCGGTGGCCGTCGGCCTGGGTCTGATCGCAATCGCCGCGCTGTGGCAGGCCGGGCGGCGCACCCAGGCCATCGGGGGACTGGCCGCCCTGACCGGCATGCTGCTCCTGCCGCCGATTATCGGGTTCGCCCTCTATTTCTGCCTGTTCCATTCGCCGCGGCATTTCCGCGAAAGCCTGCTGACGCTGAAGTGGCGCGGGGTCGCGACCTGGGGCTGGGTCGTCGTGCCGCTGACGCTGGCGGCGGGCGCGATCGGGGTGCTGGTCTTCGGCCTGGAAATCCGCGCAGCCCTGCCGGACCGAATCATGGCGGCCAGCTTCATGACCCTGTCGATCCTGACGGTTCCGCACATGCTGGTGCCGCCGATGATCGCGGCCCTCTCGAAACTGCGACATCCCCACACGCTCAAGACGGAAACGGCCTGAAAGGACGACGCCCATGAAGATCAAGGACAGACCCGAGTTTCGCAGCAAGGCGGCCGTGCTGACGTTCGGCCCCAAGGCCCTGGTCTCCGAAGCCGTCGCCATCATGAGCGAGCGCAACTATGGCGCGGCGGTCATCGTCAGCCCCGATCGCAAGCCGCTGGGGATCGTGACGGAGCGTGACTTCATGCGTCGGCTGCTGAACAAGCGGCTGGATCCGGACAAGACCACGCTGGACCAGATCATGACCACGGATCTGAAGATGGCGCGGGCCGATGACGACCTGCTGGACTGGCTGCGCCTGATGTCCAACGAGCGATTTCGCCACCTGCCCGTCATCGACGATCAGGGCATCATCATCAGCATGATGAGCCAGGGCGACTTCGTGAGCTACACCTGGCCCGAGCTGATGGGACGACTGAAGGAACAGGCCAGGGCGACCTTCGACGTCAGCCCGTCCATCGTGCTGATGATCGCCGGCGTCGCGGTGTTCGCAGCCTCCGTCGTGACGATCTTTACGCAGCTGCAATAGGGGCGACGTCTAGAGCGTCGATAGGGGTCGCGGGTGCAACTCTGCGCTGCGAACAATTCCGTCGGGGCGAGCCGGAGAAACGGTCTTCGACCCGACGTCCCAGGCAGCACGCCCCTTGCGCGATCTTTCGCAACCAGGGATCGTCGATGTTTCTGGACAACACGGTTGCGCCAGTCTCCGGGATTTGTATCTGTAAGTCCCAGGGTGGGATGGGGACGAGTCTTGATGTTTGCGTATTCGGCAGCCCGGGTGGCTGGCCTGGTTTCTGGTCTTGCCCTGCTGGTATTCGGCTGCGCTGCACAGGCCGGCGATGAGATCTTGCGAGGTGCGACCCCGGCGTGGGTCGTGGAAATGCCGGCGAACGCCCCCGAACAATCCGGCGATGGGGATGCGGCAGGTCTTCGCGTCCTCCTTCTGGACATGCAGCACCGTTCGGAAAACGACCACAGATCGAACTATCTGCGCACGCGCAGCATGCCGCTGTCGCCGCAAGGGCTGGCTCTTGTCGGTAGCGTAGGCCTGATGTGGAGCCCGCAGGTTCAGGACATCACGGTGCACCACGTCAGCATCATCCGTGATGGCGAAACCATCGATGTGCTGGCCACGCAGACATTCGAGACGATCCGCCGTGAGGAGAACCTGGATCAGGCCATGCTGGATGGCCAGCTGACCGCACTGCTTCAGCCCGCCGGGCTGCGTGTCGGTGATATACTGGACGTCGCCTATACAGTGACGACGCGCGACCCCCTGTTGGCCGGGCGCATTGAATCGAAGGTCGATCTGAACCTGCCTCTGGTCGTGGATCAGGCTCGATTCCGGGCATCGTGGCCGTCATCGGAACCGGTCAAGTTGCAGTCGATGCAGGACTGGACGCCCCTGCCGGTGCGCCGCGCCAACGGCTATTCGACGATCGAGGTGCGGCGCGAAGCCGCCCAGCCGGTGATCGTCCCCCTGGATGTTCCGGGGCGTTTTCGGCAGGTCAACATGGTCGAACTCAGCGACTATCAGGACTGGTCGGAAATCGCGACGTTGCTGCGTCCCCTCTATGATCGGGCCCGCCGCATCGAGGCCGATTCTCCGCTTCACGCCGAGATCGCGCGGTTGCGCGCCCTGTCAGACGACCCGGCCGTCCAGGCGGCGGCGGCCTTGAGGCTGGTGCAGGATCAGGTCCGCTATGTCGCGCTGCTGATGGGCGAAGGCGCGCTCACACCCGCCACGGCCGACGAAACCTGGAGCCGACGCTTCGGCGACTGCAAGGGCAAGACGGCACTTCTGCTGGCTCTTCTGGACGGTCTGGGCATTCAGGCCGACGCTGCCGCAGTCAGCCTGTTCAACGGCGATGGCCTGAATGAGCGGCTGCCGGCGATCGGAGCGTTCGATCACGTCCTGGTCCGCGCGGTCGTCACCGACGGCGTCTACTGGATGGATGGCACGGCGGCCGGGGACCGGTCGCTGGCCGATCTCGGACCGCCGCCCCTGTTCTGGGCCCTGCCGCTTACGGCCACGCCTACCGGACTGGAGGCTCTGCGTCCCGAGCCAAAAACGCAGCCGGATACTGAGGTGATCATCGCCATGGACGCCACTGCCGGCATGCATGCGCCGGCCGCCATCAGAGGCACCATGCTGGTGCGTGGCGACGCTGCGGCCGGTCTGGCCGGTCAGCTGGGTCTGGTCCCGGCCAGTCAGCGAGACCAGTTCATGCGGGCCAACTGGGCGGCCACGGTCGGGGATGCGACCATCACCGAAGTGGGGTCCGTCTACGATACCGATGCAAACCTTCTGACGCTGACCATGGTCGGCACGATTGCGTTGAACTGGCCGAGCGACGGGCTCGTCATTCCGGGATCGACATACTTCGCTGTGTCGACGGAGCCCCGCGAGGACGGACCGTTCAAGACGGCTCCCTACGCCCTGATACATCCGACCTACGCGCTTCAGACGGCGTCGCTTCGTCTGCCCGAAGGAGGACGAGGGTTCCGGGTGACGGGCGGCGTCTTCGATCGAACCGAACTGGGTCATCAGATGAGCCGGACGGTCAAGTTGGAAGGCGACACCGTCACGGTCCAGATTTCCACCCGTAGTCTGGTTTCGGAGATTACGGCGACCGAGGCCGACGCGATAAGGCCCATCGCCGAAGCCCGCCCACTGGATCGACCGCGCGTCCTGGCCACGTCCGACTATGAAATGACCGACGCCGATGTCGCAGCCCTGGATGCGTCGGTACCGACGACCGAAAGCGGCTGGCTGGATCGAGCCCTGACCCTCTCACGGATGGAGGATTATGCTGGCGCGGTCGAGGCTGCCGGCAAGGCTGTCGAACTGGCTCCGCAAAGCAGTGCGGCCTGGGCAAATCGCGGTGTCTATCGCTTCTGGACCGGGGATGTGGAGGGCGCGACCAGCGATCTGGACAAGGCCGTCGACATCGATCCCTCGGAACGGATCGCCATGAACGGCAATGCGCTGATCGCCATGTCGCAAGAGCGCTATCAGGATGCGGTCGTGGAACTCTCGCGTGCCTTGCGGCAGGCTCCAAACGATACCTTTGCCCTGAACATGCGCGCCACTGCCTATCTGGGCCTGAAGCAACCCGACAGGGCTTTGCGCGACCTGGATGCCATACTGGCGACGCGGCCCGACAACCTGAACGCCCAGGCGATGCGGGTTGGCACCCTGCTGGAGTTGGATCGCGGCGAAGAAGCTGACGGCGCCATGACGACCTTGGTCGAAGCCAATCCCGACAACACGGATCTGCTGATGCAGCAGGCGGCCGTCAAACTGGAAGTGGACCAGGCCCAGGAAGCCGCTGACATCCTGCAAAGGGTTATCGCCACATCGCCCGACAATATCCTGTCGCCCCAGCTCCTGCGCATTCGCGCGCTCCTGGACCTGAACCAGCTGGACGCAGCGGCGAGCGAGATGGCGGTGGTTCGCGAGGCGCATGCCGGCACAGCCTATGTGCTGAACAACCTGTGCTGGGAGGCGGCGCTCAATGGCGTTCTTCTGGAGCAGGCCTTGAAGGACTGCGACGCGGCCATTGCTCTGCAGCCGGGAGACGCCGGCCTCATCGACAGCCGCGGTCGGGTCCTGCTGCAGATGGGCGACCACAGCGGAGCGCTGGCTGCCTATGATGCGGCCTTGGCGTCGGAACCGCAGTTGGCCCCCTCTCTGTACGGGCGTGGGCTGGCCAAGATTGCCCTGGGCTCCGTCAGCGAAGGCGAAGCCGACAAGGCCGCTGCGCTGGCCATCAGTGCCGATGTCATCCAGTCCTTTACGGCCTACCCCCAGGCCGGAGCCGCGGCCGTCAACTGACCTTCACCCCTCGTTAACCACGATGGCGCATCCGTGGGGGATGCGCTCACTCACCGCCGCCGTCGAAGCGATCGATCCGCTGGTCGTGACCGGCAAGGTCGCGGGCGTGAACGGTCTGCTGATCGAGTCCCGGGGCGGGCTGTCTCGGCTGTCGGTCGGAGCGCGGGCGGAGATCCAGCGCGGGCGCGGTCTCAATCCCCTGCCGGCCGAGGTCGTGGGGTTCCGCGACGCCAAGGCCTTGCTGATGCCGTTCGGGCCGGTCGAGGGCGTGGCGCCCGGGGCCGACATCCGCATCATCGACAGTGCCGCCAGCGTGCGACCGACGACCGCCTGGCTGGGCCGGATCATCGATGCCTTCGGCCAGCCGATCGACGGCAAGGGCCCCCTGCCCCAGGGTCCGGCCGCCTATCCCCTGCGTACACCGCCGCCGCCGGCCCATTCGCGCGGTCGGGTGGGCGAGCGGCTGGATCTGGGTGTGCGGGCGATGGATGTGTTCACCACCACCTGCCGGGGCCAGCGCCTGGGCATCTTCGCCGGATCCGGCGTCGGCAAGTCGGTGCTGCTGTCCATGCTGGCCAAGGAGGCGACCTGCGACGTCGTCGTGGTCGGCCTGATCGGCGAACGGGGCCGGGAGGTGCGCGAGTTCGTCGAGGAGACGCTGGGCGAAGAGGGCCTGCGCCGCGCCGTCGTGGTGGTGGCAACGTCGGACGAGCCCGCGCTGAAGCGGCGCCAGTCGGCCTATATGACTATGGCGATCAGCGAATATTTCCGGGATCAGGATCTGGAGGTGCTGTGCCTGATGGACAGCGTCACCCGCTTTGCCATGGCCCAGCGCGAGATCGGCCTGGCCGCAGGCGAGCCGCCGACGACCAAGGGCTATACCCCCACCGTCTTCACCGAACTGCCCAAGCTGCTGGAGCGGGCCGGGCCGGGGCCGGTGCGGGCGGACGGGACGACGGCGGGGCCGATCACCGCCCTGTTCACAGTGCTGGTCGACGGCGGCGACCATGACGAGCCGATCGCCGATGCCGTGCGCGGTATCCTGGACGGCCACATCGTCATGGACCGCAAGATCGCCGAGCGTGGGCGGTTCCCCGCCATCGACGTGCTGAAATCCGTCAGCCGCACCCTGCCCGCCTGCCAGACGCCGCCCGAGCGCGAGCTGAACAAGCGCGCCCGTCAGTGCCTGAGCGCCTATGCCAACATGGAAGAGCTGATCAAGATCGGCGCCTACCGCACCGGTGCCGATCCCATCGTGGACCGCGCCATCGCGCTTAATCCTGCGCTGGAAGCCTTCCTGGGGCAGGACAAGGACGATCACACGCCTTTGGCCGAATCCTTCAACCGGTTGGAAAGCATTCTGAACCAAGGTCTGATCCAGTGACCCTGGCTGTTGGAACAAGAGAGTACGCATGACGACCTGGGCGCAATCGCTGATCCGCATCTCCAACTATGAGGTCGAGATGCTGCAGAAGCGTCTGGCCGAGATCAGCGATCGCAAGGCGAAGACGGAAATGCGTCTGGCCATGCTGGAGGCCGAGGCCGAGGGCGAGCAGGACCGGGCCCGTCAGGATGTCGATGCCGCCATGATGCTGCGGGCCTATCTGAACGGCTGGAAGCAGAAGAAGGCCGCCGTCCAGGCCGACGTCGCCGCCATCGAGGCCGAGGAAGAAGGGGCGCGCGACGCCCTGACCAGCGCCTTCGAGGAGCTGAAGAAGTTCGAACACGTCGCCGAAACAACCCGCCTGAACGCCCTTCTCGCCGCCGGTAAACGCGAGACGGCCGCATTCGACGAGATGGGACTGCGGCGGCGGGCGGTCTGAGACCGTGAGGCCCAGCCGCCGCGACCTCCTCGCCGCGCCGCTGCTGGCTGTCCCTGCCCTCACCGCCTGCGACCGCTTCGCTTCCGCTGCCCCCGCGCCGGGACCGGAGGCCGCGCCGTTGAAGGACGTCCTGCCCTGCCCGTTCGGGGCGACGGGCATGACCTGGCAGCTGGATCAGGCGGACTGGATCGCCCAGATGCGCAAACACTGTTCCCAGCTGACGCCGGAGTGGGAACAGAAGATGGAGCGCACGCTTGCGCCCGGCTTCACCTATGATTTCGAGCCGTCGGATCGTGTCGTCGGCTTCGCCCGCGACAATGGCCTGAGGGTCCACGGCCATACCGTGATCTGGTATTCGCAAGGGGCCGAGGTGTTCGACGACGCCGCCGTGCCGCGCGATCGGTTCGCCGCCGAATACGACCGCTACATCTCCACCTTCGTGGGCCGCTACAAAGGCCAGATGGCGGGCTGGGACGTGGTCAACGAACCGGTGGCCGAGGATGGCGAGGGCCTGCGCGACTGCCACTGGAGCCGGGCGCTGGGCATGGAAGGCTACATGATTCGGGCGTTCGAACAGGCCAGAGCGGCCGATCCGGACGCGGTCCTGTTCCTGAACGAATACAATCTGGAGAACATCCCGAAGAAGGGCGCGACCTTCCTGAAGCTGATCGAGCGGCTGCTGAAACTGGGCGCGCCCATCGGCGGTATCGGCACCCAGTCGCATTTGGATATCGAAATCCCGACGGGTCAGATCACGACCTTCATGAGGGACGCCGCGTCTCTGGGCCTGCCCATCCATGTGTCCGAGCTGGATTTCCCGATGCAGCGCGAGGGGCGGATGCCCGACCTGCGCAGCGTCGCCGACAAGCGGGCGCAGCAGGTGGCGCGCGTGGGCGAACTGACGGAGGCTTTCATGGCCCTGCCCGAGCGGCAGCGGTACGCCTTCACCACCTGGGGCCTGCGCGACATCGACAGCTGGCTGGTCCGCGAGGGCAGGAGCAGCGACAGCCCCCTGCTGCTGGACGCCGAGGGCCGGGCCAATCCGGCATATCAGGCGGTGGTGGCGGCGGTGGGCTAGGCCGCAGCCAGCACCTTCTTCGCCGCCTTCAGAACCCGCTCGGCGGGCAGGTCGTTCATGTGCTGGATGGCCTGGTTCAAGCGCGGGTCGATCTTGCGGTATTCCTCGACCGAGCGAGGACCGCGCACGGCGATGCCGGTCCAGGGGCCGCGCTCGGCCTCGTCGGACGGGCCGAAGGCGGCAACCACGGGCGCGCCCGCCGCCGTGGCCAGATGGGTCCACAGCGAATCCGGCCCCAGATAAAGCGCCGCGTGACCCAGCAGGGCCACGGCCTGCAACGGCGTCAGACGCCCGACCAGTTCAGTCGCCCGCCCCCGACTGACAGCCAGGCGGATGGTGTGGGCGTCGTCGCGATCCTTTTCGTCACCCAGGATCAGCAGCCGTCCGCCCGCCAGAGGCCCGTCGTCGGCGATCAGGGGTGCGGCGACCTTGGCATAGCGTTCGGCGGGCCAGTGACGGCCCATCCATTCGGTGCCGGGAGCCACGGCGATGATGGGGCCGGATGCAGGGGGGATCAGGGCGTCCACCGCCGCCTGCGTCTCTTCTGAGACGAACAGGCGCGGAGCCGGGATGTCGTCCAGATGCAGCACCCGGGCGGCCAGTTCGACGGCATGCACGCCC
>CALRXI020000004.1:0-79842 GCA_943372125.1 Brevundimonas vancanneytii | reverse complement strand
GCCCTCGTTGATGATACCGATATGCGTCGCCGTCTGCTCGATCTCGCCCAGCAAATGACTGGACAACAGGACCGTGGCACCAGTGCGGTCGGGCAAAGCCTTCAGGAACCGGCGCATGTCCGCAATGCCGTCGGGGTCCAGGCCGTTGGTCGGCTCATCCAGGATCAGGACCGGCGGCGCACCCAGCATGGCCCGCGCCAGACCCAGACGTTGCCGCATGCCCAGCGAATAGTCGGACACCCGGCGGCCTGCCTCGCCGCGCATTTCCACCACCTCCAGCACGCGGTCGATCTCGGTGGCTGAAACGCCGAGCAGGGACCGCGTCAGGTCCAGGTTCTCGCGGCCCGACAGATTGCCGTAGAAGCCATGCGCCTCCAGCAGCGCCCCGACCTGTCGGGCGGCACCAATCCGGTTACGGCCGACATCGATGCCACCGACGACGGCCGTGCCGCTGCTGGGCCGAAGCAGACCGAGCAACATCTTCAGTGTCGTCGTCTTGCCCGCCCCGTTGCGCCCCAGGAAGCCATAGACGGCCTTGTCCGGCACGGTCATCGACAGGGCCTCGACGGCGACCCGCGTGCCGAACCGTCTCGTCAGACCGCGTGTCTCGATGGCGGAGATCATCGTCCGACTACCTTATTCGTTTAACTCCTAGATAAAGTTGCAATCCACAGACATTTAAGTCAAGATTAAAGATAGCTCATGTTGGGAGTAGCCGTGGCCACCGCCGATCTCGCCCGTTTTCGACGCCTGTGCGGCCAGTTTCGCTGGCTTGCGATCTTCATGGTCATCAGCGTGGGCGGCGTCTTCGCCCTGATGTATCTGATCGCTCCGCTAGTGCTGGCAGCCCGATCAGACGTCAGCTTGACCGCTCAGACCATGATGATTTTCGTGGCCTGGGTTGCTCCCGCCGCCTTCTATCTCTTTGCCGTCTGGTCGATCGGCACGGCCATGGGACAGCTGGCCAAGGGGCGTTTGATCCAGCCCACCCTGTCTTCGGCCCTGCGCAAGGTCGGCCTGGCCCTCGGCTGCGGTGGCCTATTCACTGTCTTTGTGAAGACCAATCTGCTGCGTATCGCAGGGGTGACGGACGGCGGTTATCTGAACTTCGACGTGGGTGGCATGACCCTGGGCATGATCGGGGGTGCGCTGTTCCTGCTCGGGCGCGTAGTCGATCAGGCCGCCCGTCTGCAGTCCGAGATGGACGAGATGATCTGATGCCGGTGCGCGTGACGCTGGACGCCTTGATCGTCGCCAGGGGCCTGAAGGCGCGTGATCTGGCCCAGCAGGTCGGTCTCAGCGAGACCCAGCTGTCCCTGTTCCGGTCGGGCAAGGTGAAGGGCATCCGCTTCCGGACCCTGGCCCGGCTGTGCGCGGCATTGGGATGTCGACCCGGCGATTTGCTCGACTACGACTACAATCCGGACGACACCGCCCTGCCCGACGACGAGGCATCGGCGGAACCGTAACCATGCCCGGCCCATTGTTCAGCCAAGGATAATGGAAGGGCTCAGGATGACCGACATCGGTGATTTCGTGGAAGACGCTCGCGACGCGGCACTGGACCTCGTCAATGCCGACAGGGACGATATCGGCCATGTCCTGCTGGGCGTCGCGGTCACCGCCGGGTTTGCTCTGGCCGCGACCTTCCTGGCCAGTAAGGCCTTGCAGCCACGCCTGTCGCCCGCCGATATCCGCAGCGGGGCCCGGCCCGTCACCGAGCGTCCACGCGGTGCGATGAGCATGATCGTGCCTGCGGTCTTTTCCGCCACCAGCCTGTCGGCGGTTCGGGTGTGGAACGGCCCAAAGAGTCAGCGCCGCACCGGTACCCTGGCCCTGTGGGCCGCAACCCAGGTGGTGAATGCGATCTGGCTCGCGGCCCGGCCTGCGGGTCGAGGTTTCCAGATCGCTGCGGCCATGGCCTCGGCGGGCATGGCTGCAGCCTTCGCGCATGAGGCCCGCAAGCTGGATCCGGCGGCTGGAAAGCTGGCCTCTCCGATCGGCGGCGCGACACGCCTGATGAACAAGGTCGAGGACAAGTTTTCGGACGACCATCGCACCGTCCACTGACGGACAGCGCCTTGCCGTAACGCCCGGCATCCTTTACGGACTGCGCCCGCTCGTGCGCGCCACAAGGGCTTGCGCCAAACCTTTCGAGACACCGATGAAGATCAACGGCAACACCATCAAGCCCGGCATGGTTCTGCAGGTCAACGGCGGCCTGTGGGTCGTGACCAAGGCCAGCCACGTCAAGCCGGGCAAGGGCGGCGCCTTCGCCAACGTCGAGGCCAAGAACCTGGAAACCGGCAACAAGCTGAACGAACGCTTCCGGTCGGAAGACAAGGTCGAGCGGGTGACGCTGGAGCAGAAGGATTTCTCCTACCTGTTCGACAACGGCGACAGCCTGGTCTTCATGGACGACACCACCTACGAGCAGGTCGAACTGCAGAAGGACTGGGTCGGCGAAGACCGCATCGCCTATCTGCAAGAGGGCATGAAGGTCATCATCGAGACGCATGAGGACCGCCCCATCGGCCTGTCGCTGCCCGACCAGGTGACGCTGGAAGTGGTCGAGACCGAGCCGACGGTGAAGGGCCAGACCGCGTCGTCGTCGTACAAGCCGGCCATAGCCAACAACGGCGTCCGCATCATGATCCCGCCCTATATGGGTGTGGGCGAAAAGATCGTCGTCGACACCTCGACCGGCGAATACGTCCGCCGCGCGGACTGACTGGTATTCTCCCTCCCCCTCGGGGGAGGGTGGCTGAGGCGAAGCCGAAGCCGGGTGGGAGGGGCTCGGCGATCCCGATCACCGGTGGATGCGTCGCCTAGCCCTCCCCACCCGGCCGCTGCGCGGCCACCCTC
Source organism: Brevundimonas vancanneytii (assembly GCA_943372125.1). Lineage (GTDB taxonomy): Bacteria > Pseudomonadota > Alphaproteobacteria > Caulobacterales > Caulobacteraceae > Brevundimonas > Brevundimonas vancanneytii_D. The sequence goes on along the minus strand of CALRXI020000004.1, from coordinate 76,977 downwards.
CCCTTCTGGGAGGGAGAAGGAAAGACCATGGCCCTCGCCTCTGCCCTGCTTCAAGTGATGATGGACGCCGTTCGCAAGACGGCCCGCCCGATGCTGCGCGACTTCGGCGAGGTCGCCCAGCTGCAGGTCTCGCGCAAGGGGCCCGGCGACTTCGTCACCGCCGCCGACATCCGGGCCGAGGACACCCTGTATGAGCTGCTGATGAAGGCCCGCCCCGGCTACGGCTTCCTGGGCGAGGAGCGGGGTCTGATCGAGGGGACCGACAAGTCCCACACCTGGATCGTCGATCCGATCGACGGCACGACCAACTTCATGCACGCCATGCCCCATTTCGCCATCACCGTGGGGCTGGAGCGGCGCGCGCCCGACGGTTCCACCGAGATCGTAGCGGGCGTCACCTACAATCCGGTGATGAACGAGCTGTTCTGGGCCGAAAAGGGCAAGGGCTGCTACCTGAACGATCAGCGCATCCGCGTGGCGGGCCGCAAGGACCTGTCCGAAAGCCTGATCGCCACCGGCCTGCCCTTCATCGGCAAGACCGGCCACGCCCAGTCGATCAAGGACATTCACGCCGTCGGCCAGCGCGTCGCGGGCATCCGCCGCCTGGGCAGCGCCGCGCTGGACTTCGCCTGGGTCGCTGCGGGCCGATACGACGCCTACTATGAGCGCAATCTGAAGCCCTGGGACGTGGCGGCCGGCATCCTGTTCGTCACCGAGGCCGGCGGCATCGTCACCACCATCGACGGCGAGGGTCGGCCGGAGACGGGAGTCCAGATCCTGGCCGCCAACGCCGATATCCACGCCTCGCTGCGCAAGGTGCTGCAAACCGCCTGAGGGCGTCGTTAGCCATATTCCTGCCCGGTCGCTTAACGCCCGTCATGCTATCGACCCTGCAAACTTGCGGGGCACAAATGCGCAACGGCGTCTTTCTCGGAGCAGTGGCTTTCGCTTTAGTCGGTGGCGGCCTGATCGGCTGGTTCGGCGACTTCAGCGCGCTGGTTGGAATCCGCGGGCCAGCCGCGCCGCCAGCAGCCCGGGCACCTGCCGATCCTTTCGCGCCCAGGGTGGACGGGCTAAAATTTCGAATCGACATGTCCCACAACACGCCGGGGCACCAGCCGACACAGCCGACCGGATATATTCCCATGGGCGAGCGGGGCTATGAGCCAAACGGCTGTACCCTCCCCCGCGCCACTGAGGGGGCCAAGATCATGCTGGTCAGCCTGTACTCCGGAGATGCGGTCTCAACAGTCGCACTGGGCAGTCAGGATGAGGAGACCGGGGTTATCGAGGTGGTCATCGAGCCCGGTACCGACCCCCTCTACGTCGTCCTATCCAACTTCAGACCCACGATCTGGCGCTTCAGCGGGGCGGTCGAACGGGTCGAGCGTGCCGTGATGGTAGCCTCCAAGGGCGACCGTAGCCGTGTCATCCGGCATCCGGGCGACGAGCACGGCCCGGCGATCGGCACACTGCGGGCGGGGGGCGCCGCCCGCCGCGCTGCGGAGAGTGCGCCGCGACGCATGAGCCGGCCCACTCGCGCATATGCCGGGGTCATTGGATTGAAACCAGATCGCATCTCCACCTCTGAAGACATCCGTTGCTTCGACTATTTCAGCGAGGCCGAATCCCTAAAGGCAGAGCAGGCAGCCAAGGTTGTGCGCCGCGCCTTCGGTCGAGCGCCTGACGTGATCGCGGGCTATTATTCGCTTGCCGCGGTCAGCCTGCCCTCGGCGCAGGGCGCGCGGGGAGTGGGGCGGCTCCGTCCGCCCGATGGGTTCGAACCCGCCATGTGGCGCGAGGCGGTCCGCTTTAATCCTTGGGGCATCAGCCCCGTGCGCCGCGAATCCATCATCTCGGCAGTAGATGTCACCAGCTACGACGTCCTGCCCAACCAGACCGGACTGGCCCAGCTAATCGGCTCGGGTCATATCCGACGGGTTCGAGGAGACCTGGAGGTCGTCCAGCCCATCCCGCGCCTGCCCGCAGCCATGGGCGGGGCGCATATGACGACGCTAACGTTGGCCGAAGGCGTGCCGCTTCCGGCGGGCGACCCTGTGCATAGTTGTATCCGGCGTCGCGAAGCCGACGGGCGAGAGACCGTGCTGGCCGGCTGTGCTTTCTAGCCATTCAGCGTACGCGCCGCCGCGATCGCCTTGACGGTGGCCGTCGTCCCCGAACGATGCGCGTGATGTGCTCACCGGTTCGGACCTGCATCCACAGTTGCTGAAGATGCTTGGGGGATTGGACCCAAGGATCCAGAGTCTTCATTCCGGATGGAAAGTGCAGGCGGTGAAAACCGCCATTCTTAGCATGCGCGTCTAACGCAGTTTGTCGGCCCCTGCGTGGGGACGGCGACGGGTTCGACACTGTCAAAGACCATGCCCGGAGGGCATGTCGCTATCTTGCACACGTCTGCGTCAGAAGCGGTCGTAGGGCTGGTTTCGGCGGGCTGTCAGCGTGCGTAGGAGGGTCGAGAGTAGCGTGTTGAGGGTCCGAAAGGCCGCGAAGATCAGGGTCGAAATTACACGCCTTGGCGGACAGATTCCGGGGTTGAACGCGGTGAACTCCGTTCGCCCGTCGCCGTCACACCCGCTGTCGGGTGAGTGCTAGATCAGCATCTGCTGGCCAGGTTCTGACGGTGCCTCGGGGGGCTTACCTCCGCGCCTAGCCACCTCGGTTCGGCACTGAAACGCACATCCATGTCGCGATCGCGGCTCAGGGTGGCGAGTGCGTCGTCGGAGACGGCAGACCACGGCTTGCCACGATCGGCACCGGTGGGAACACGGGGCAGCAGACCGGGCTGGCGGCTCCATTCGATGAGCTGGGCGAGCGGAACGGCATTGAGCATGTCGCGCAGGTGGTGCGCGGTCACATAGGCATCGGGCAGGGCGCGGTGCGCGGGCAGGCCCCTCTCGTGGATCAGGCCCTCGGGCCTGCGCTGATAGCGCAGCATCTGGTTGGAAAATCTGGGCAGCTCCGGCCAGAGCCGCAGGGCGCATTTCCAGGTACAGATCCAGCTCGCGCCCCCACTGAGGCGGGGCGTGCAATAGCGCTGCTCGAAGGCGGCGCGGTGGGCTGCGAGCGCCACAACGGGGTTGTCGGGCCGCAGCACGGACGGCGCGACATCCTTCCAGAACGGTGCATCCGCCACCCACTCATCGAGAATATGATGGACCGCCATGGTGTCCGGCGAGATCGGCCGTCCCGGATTGACGAAACGGGCCCCTCTGGAGGTCTCGCTGACCGACCACAGACCGTCGGCGTCCTGCACGACGTCCTGCCAGCCGATCTCACAGACATCGCCGCCACCAGTACCGGCGGTCTCGAGGTCGATGACGCGCACGCACGCGGGCCGGGCGGGATCGTCCTTCACGAGCTGGACCGGCCACCCTTCTTGCCGAGGATCGCCTGCGCCTTGGAGGACTTGCGCGGATTGCTCTCGCCCTCCCTGGCCGCCGCGGCATTGGCGCGCTTGGCCGTGTGGCTACCGTTGCCCTTGGTCTCTGACATCGTCGTTCTCCGCGTGGATCGATGCTGTCATAGCGAAATGACGGGGACGGTTGTTCCCTGCGGTAAGACCCCGCCGTATCTCAGCAAGGTTTATGGCACCGGACAGTCCGCTTGCAGATAATGAGCCTGAGGCTGCTCTCGACCCATAGCGGATATTTGGCCGGGCATTGCATCTTCCGACTCCACTGTCCGCCTTTGGAGGCTGAATGCTCGCATCACTGTCTCAAGCCGTGGCACTCATTCTCGGCATTTGGCTCATCGGGGTTTCGCTCTTCATGATTCTTGCGCCTCACCGCGCCCTCGACGCGTTGTCTGCAATGGGTGGCTCGGGTCTGGTCCATTTTGGTGAGCTGGGCCTGCGAACAGCAGCGGGTTTCGCTCTCGTCATCGCTGCGTCCTCGTCGAAGACGCCGGCCCTCATTGGCGCAATCGGCTGGTTCCTAGCTGCATCAGCCTTGGTGATTATGGTCGCGCCACGGCGATGGCATGCCACCTATTCCAACTATTGGGCGAGGCGCATCCCGATAGCCGCAGTCCGTCTCCTCGCGCCGGTATCAGCACTTGCTGGCGGCGCACTGATCTGGACGATGACCTAGCCAAGGGCTGGGCTAGGAACGTCTGCTTCCCGCCCCTAGGCGACCGCCCGCTTTCGACCCATTGACGACATTCGGTCGTAGCTTGGCAGGGCAGATCAAGGCGTCCATTCTGCAACGATGCTCCTGATCCGCGCCCTTGCCATGGCTAGCCTGCTGCTTCTCGGGGGGTGCTCATACGCCTACGGTATACTTGCCACGTTGGTGGAAGGCAGGTTGACCTTCATCGTTGATCCGAGTTCTCGACCCAAACCACAGTCGTGCCTCACCCGGATCACGGTAGCGGCGCAGGACCCCCAAAACCGAGCGGAAGCCGCGCCAGGCGATAATGCTAAAATGGTCAACGCTGGGGTCATGTGGTGGAACAGTGTAGGATACGACTGCGAGACGCGCTTTCCGATCGCCTACGGCGTCCCCTTGTCCGGGGACGCGCGAACCCCAGAACAGGCCGAACGTGAAGTGGCAGCTAAGCAACTCATTCCAGGTGTCGTCTATGAGGTTTCGGCGACCGTTGGAGCTACTGGTTATGGCGGGGGGAGGTTCAGGTTGACTGCTGATGGTAGGGTCGAAAACCTTCCTAGCCGTGGGCAGGTGAGCGACCGCTGACCACCCCTAGGCGACTGTCCGCTATCGACCCAAAGCGGACGTTGTGAGCGATATCAGCTTAGGTCGCTGCGGATCTTGGTGAGGATACGGCCCAATAGGTTTTCCCCTCGCCACTCCTGCGGCTGGCTCAGCCTAGGATCATCAATCGCCAGCCCCGCCCCCCAAATCCAGTCTCGGGGATTGGCTTCCACCAGCATCGCTCCACTGGTCGAGTTCAGTTGCCGGCGGGCACCCTCGTTCTGTTCGAACTTGGCTCGACTTCCGGCGTAAACGATGTTGATTTTCGAAGCGTCCCATGTCGCTTGATCGAAGTTCTGGACTTGTTGGCCGAGACGCTTTTGCGTCGCTGGGTCCGGTGTAGCCAGGATCGACCCCGCACGTTCCTCGTCGGCGAATAGGCGTGCTTTCGCAAACATCATCCATTGCTCCGCCGTGTCGAAGTCGACCCCATCGAGGATGAATGGGGTGGGATGCCACTGGCTGAAGACGCCCTTTATGAAGGGGTGAAACCTGTCGAAGGCAGTGGCCTGAGGCAGGTCAGCCTCGGTAATCGTGCTGGACACGGTCATCCGCTCTCAATGCCGCAAGAGATGTCCGCTTTCCACCCCGGAGCCCTGGGCAGCTATCGACCCATTGCGGACATTCGGACTGCTCGGAAACTGAGGATCAGTTCCTTCGTTGAACTACCGGCTGGGTCTCCGAGAGCACTTCAAGACATTCGTCAGAACCAGCGACCAGATAGTGCTTCACTTCCGACCTTGGGCTGGCTGCCGAGCTTTCATACTCCGCCAGCCATGCACTGCCTTCCAGTTCGTAGACGAAGCCCCATGGACCGCCTTGCCTGCTCAGCATCGACCAATACCAAATTAGATTGCCCTCATCCGTCACCCGGAATGCAGTCGGGCTCTCCACGACCACAGAAATCGCTTCGTCCGCATTGCTGTAGCGGGCGATCAGGTTCCAATCGCTATCCGCTCCGAAGCGAACATACAACAACGTAGCTGCGCCGGGGGGCAGGCCTTCAGAAATGTCCAAGACGTTAATACTTTTGGGCTCCACGGACCTCTCCCTTGAACGTGCCGCCCGATTAGATGCCGTTCCTGACCTTACCCGACAATGTCCGCTTTCCACCCTCATGCGGTTGTCGGCTTTCGACCCATAGCGGACCTCAGACTCCCTGATCGCTGTGGGTCTCCAAAACGATCCTGCGAGCTAACTCGGCGTAGACCTCGGGCTGTCGGTTATCGTTCGCCACCGCCTCAGCTTCTGAAACACCGTAGCTGGTCCCGAGCTCCTCATTGGCGCGCTCGACACCCACGCTGATCCAGTCGAGGACCTCTTCTGCCCCGAGTTCGGGACCGTGCGAGCAGGCCCCGACCGCAGGTAGGATCTTCACACTGGGGCTCGCGCTCGGGAATGTCTGGAGACGCATCCGCAGGAAGTTATGGGTCGGGCCCGAGATATAACTGCCCCGATAGAACTCGCCGTCTTTTGTCACGCGCATCTGCCAACCTTATGACGCCGCGTGTCCGCTTTCCAATCCCGGACGACGGTCTGCTCACGACCCATTTGGGACTTAGTGAGTGTCCTCTGACTTAGCGGACTTCTTCTTTAGCAAGCCTAGTAATCCATCCCCGGCTAGGACGTGCGTCCAGTAGATACCCCACAGAGCAACAGCGGGAATGACCAATGTAGCGATAGCGTCGACAAGAGTAGGCGGCGTGGTGAAAGCGAAGGTGTAACCCACAAAGAGGATGTAGATGATGAAAAAGATGATCTTCGTTGCGCGTTTCATAGGGCAATGCTCGCATGGTTGAGGATCATGCATCGATGTCCGCTTTCCACCCATAGCGGACATCCAGAACGTCCGCTCGCGGCGACGCGTTCTGCCCTCCCCTCACCCGATCAGCGTCCGCGCTGCCGCCCTCGCCTCGTCCGTGATCACCGCCCCCGACAGCATGCGCGCGATCTCTTCCTGACGCGCCTGTTCGTCCAGGGCATCGACGGTGGTCGTCGTCAGGCCGGCGGTGTCGGATTTGCGCACCTTCCAGTGGGCGTGGCCTCTGGCGGCGACCTGGGGGCTGTGGGTGACGACCAGGACCTGGGCGCCGGTGGACAGGCGTTGCAGGCGTTCGCCGACGGCCTGGGCCACGGCACCGCCGACGCCTTGATCGACCTCGTCGAAGATCATGACCGGCTGGCGCTGGTCCTCGCGTCCCGCCAGGGCCGCCTTCATGGCCAGGGCGAAGCGGGCCAGTTCGCCGCCCGAGGCGATGGCGTCCAGCGGGCCGAAGTCGGTGCCGGCATTGGTGGCGATCTCGAACCGCGTCGTCTCGACACCCAGCGGGCCGCGCCGCCCGTCGGCCACCGGCTCGAACGCGACGCGGAAGCGGGCGCGGTCCAGTTTCAGCGGACCCAGTTCCTGCATCACCGCCGCCGTCAGCCGCTGTGCCGCCGCCTCTCGCGCCGAGGTCAGGAAGGTGGCGGCGAGGTCATAGTGTTCGCGCGCGGCGCTGGCCTGGCGCTCGGCCGCGACGATGGCGTCGGCCCCGTCCTCGATCAGGCGCAGCTGCTCACGGAAGCGCACCCGCAGCACGGGCAGGTTCTCGACCGAGGTGTTCAGCTTGCGGGCCGCGGCGCGCAGGGCGAACAGACGCTCCTCGGCCTTGTCCAGCCGCCCCGGCTCGAAGTCGAAGGCATTGGCGGCGGCGTCGACGGTGGCGATGGCCTCTGTCGCCTCGACCAGGGTGCGGTCGATGGCCTCGGCCGCCGCGCCCAGTTGCACGATGACCGGGTGATCGGCGGCGGCCCCCGCCTGCCCTGCCCGCTGGCGCGCATGTTCGACCGCGCGCAGGGCCGAGGCCAGTTTCTGGGACAGCTTGTCCCCGCCCAGCAAGGTGCGGGCGTCGGCCAGATCGGCCAGGGCCTTTTCCGCCGCACCCAGGATCGCGCGCTCGCCCGCCAGTTCGGTCTCTTCCTCGGCGCGGGGATCCAGCGCATCGAGATCGGCCAGGGCGTCGCTCAGTTCCTCGGCGCGTGAGGCGGCATCGGCAGCGGCGGCCTTCAGCTCTGCGACCGCGCGATCGGCGGCTTTCAGGGTCTCGGAGGCGTTGGCCACGGCGCTGAGCTGAGGCTGGACCCCGCCATAGGTATCCAGCAGGGCGCGGTGGGTCTTCCAGTCCAGCAGGCCGACGGTCTCGTGCTGGCCATGCACCTCGACCAGGGCCTGGCCGATCTCGCGCAGGGCCGTGACCCCGGCGGGCTGGTCGTTGACGAAGGCGCGGCTGCGGCCATCGGCGGTGACGACGCGGCGCAGGATCAGCTCCTCGCCCGGTGCCACCTCGAACCCGCGCTCGGCCAGCAGGTCGATCAGGGCCGGGTCGTCGGGGGCGGTGAAGACCGCCGTGGCCGTAGCCTGTTTCGCGCCATGGCGGACCAGACCCGCATCGCCGCGCGCACCCAGCGCCAGTCCCAGGGCATCCAGAATGATCGACTTGCCCGCCCCCGTTTCGCCGGTCAGCACCGTCAGCCCGTCCCGAACCTCCAGGTCCAGCACGTCCACCAGCACGATGTCGCGGATGGAAAGGGCGGTCAGCATGAGGGCGCGCGATTCGGCATGGGCGTCAGTCTAGACCGGAACGAGGCGAGAACAGTCAGTCTGTGAATCCCGCGGCCTGACGCAGGGCCTGGTTCATGCGCGATTGCCATCCGGGGCCCCCGGCCTTGAAGTAGTCGATGACCTCGGCATCGAACCGCACCGTCGTCTGCACCTTGGGCGAGGGGCTGCGCGGACGGCCCGGAGAGCGGGGGAACTGGGCCAGCACGTATTCGGGCAGAACTTCATGCCCGAAGCGCGCCTGCGCCATCCGCTCAGGCGTCAATTCGGGCGCATCGTCGTCGTCGAGGACGAAGTCACGCGCCGCTTCGGCGACCCCGTCGGCTTTCGAAGAACCGCTTTTCCCGGTCATTGGCTTTCCTCAGACTGATCGGACGCGTCGCCCTGTCCCGCACGGTGAAAACCAGAACATGCACCCGGCCACCGATAAGCTGATAAGCCGTCCACCGTTCCTCGCCGTAGTCCGAAGCAAATCAGGCACGATGATCGCATCGTCCAGCGACATCGACTCGGCAAGCCGCAGCGACACGCCATGCTTGGCGATGTTCGCCGCATCCTTGGCCGGATCGAAGTCGATCATTTATGTAACTACATAAATGTCGCCGGTCAAGGTGTCGGTCAGCCCGGAATGATCCGGCGCAGCCAGCTTTCGCGCTGGCCCGTCGGGGCGGTGTCGGGCCGCGCGCCTTCTTCGGTCAGCAGGGCATAGGCCTCGGCGTACCAGGGGCTGCCCGGATAGTTGAAGCCCAGGACCGCGCCATTGCGCATGGCCTCTTCCTTCAGCCCCAGGATCAGATTGACCTCGACCAGACGATACAGGGCCTCGGGCGTGTGCGAGGTGCGCTGGAAGGCCTCGTTGTCGATCACGGCCTTGTAGCGATTCAGGGCCGCCAGCGGCTGGCCCGCCCGCTGATAATAGCGGCCGATGGACATTTCCTAGCCGGCCAGCTGGTCGTTGACCATGTCGATCTTGACCGTGGCGTCGATGGCATAGCTGGTGCCCGGATAGCGCCGGGCCACGTCGCGCAGACCCTGCAGAGCCCCCTCGGCATAGCCCTGGTCACGGCCCACGTCGGTGATCCGCTCGAAGTTGCACAGCGCCTTCATATAGTAGGCATAGGCCGCGCCCGAGTTGCCGGGGAACAGCTGGATGAACCGGTCCGCCGCGGCCTGGGCCTCCGGATAGTTGTTGTTCTGATAATAGGCGTAGATCTGCATCAGGATCGCGCGACGCGACCACTCCGAGTACGGGTGCTGACGCTCCACTTCCTGGAAGTAGTCGACGGCGTCGGCCCAGCGCTTGCTCTCCAGCCGCTGATAGCCGGTGTTGTAAAGCGCCTCGACCGGACGTTCTTCATAGGCCAGGCGCGGACGCCGCTGACCCGAACAGCCGGCCACCACGGTCGAGCCGATCACCAGAGCCAGGATCAGGCCGGTACGAAACTTGGGAGCAGGCAAGGACGACCTCAATCACTTTGGCCCGAAGACCGTGCGGCCCGGGGGCCTTCGACTGGACAGCGCAGGTCACGACCCGCGACATCCGAAAACAGGACGCGATCTCTACACCAGGCCACAACCTATCGCCAATGCACGATGCATATGGCGTTTGGCCTTGTCGCCGGGCTGTCCCCTGATAAGAAGCGCGCCAGCGCGACCACCCCAATCTCAGCCCGCCGATGACGGCGAAAGGATGACCGGACATGAAGCTGCTGGCAGGCAATTCGAACCGGACCCTGGCCCAGGCCATCGCCACCCATCTGGACATGCCCCTGACCCGGGCCCAGGTGAAGCGATTCGCCGACAACGAGGTCTTCGCGGTGATCGAGGAGAATGTCCGCGGCGAGGACGTCTTCATCATCCAGTCGACCAGCTATCCGGCCAACGACAATCTGATGGAACTGCTGATCATGACCGATGCGCTGGTGCGCGCATCGGCCAAGCGGATCACGGCGGTCATGCCCTATTTCGGCTATGCGCGTCAGGACCGGAAGACCGGCGGGCGTACCCCCATCTCGGCCAAGCTGGTCGCCAATATGATCACGCGCGCCGGCGCGCACCGCGTCCTGACCATGGATCTGCATGCCGGTCAGATCCAGGGCTTCTTCGACATCCCCACTGACAATCTTGTGGCCACGCCGGTGCTGACCGACGATATCCGCCGCCACTATGCCAATCCCGAAGAACTGATGATCGTCTCACCCGACGTCGGCGGCGTGGTGCGCGCCCGCGCCCTGGCCAGTCGGCTGAACGCCGACCTGGCCATCGTTGACAAGCGCCGGCCCAAGGCGGGCGAGAGCGAGGTCATGAACATCATCGGCGACGTCGAGGGCCGCCGCTGCATCCTGTTCGACGACATCGTCGATTCGGGCGGCACCCTGGTGAATGCCGCCAAGGCCCTGATCGATCAGGGTGCGACCGAGGTGTCGGCCTATATCAGCCACGGCGTCCTGTCGGGCCCGGCGGTCCAGCGGATCACCGACGGCCCGCTGAAGACCCTGGTCATCACCGACTCGATCGAACAGCCTGACGAAGTTTTGAACTGCGCCAAAATCCGCGCCGTATCGGCTGCACCACTGATTGGAGAGGCTATCCGCCGGATTGCCAACGAAGAATCGGTCTCGAAACTTTTTGATTAACCATCGGAAAACACTTCGGCCCGCGTTATAAGGACTTCACATAGTATCGGCGCCGTTCGCGCCGCGCGTCCACGTGGGGATGTCTGAATGATCCGGGTTACACTGCGCAGGGGTCTGACGATCTCCGCCCTCGCCGCCGCCGCTCTCATCGCCAGTTGTTCGACGCCGGAACCGGCCCCGCCGCCCGCGCCACCGCCGCCGCCGCCCGTGCCCGCCGTCAGCCTGAACGAGGGGGTGGCCCAGGCCGCCTCCATCTACGTCACCTTCATGCGCGACGTCGGCTCCATCCAGGCGGGTTTCCAGGACGCCGAGTCGATCCAGGCCGCCATCCGCAAGGGTGCGTCCTATGAGCCGGCCCAGCTGTCGCGCGGCATGATCGCCTATGGCTCGATCCTGGCGCTGCAGTCGCCGGAGTTCGTGCAGGGCGTCCGCACCTATGCCGCCGACCCGACGACGCGCCAGACCGTCATCAACAGCATCCTGACCGACCCGGCCTATGCCGCCACCCTGCCCGGGGCCGACGCGGCTGCAGGCCTGATCGTCGACACCATCGGGCGCGATTCCACCGCCATGATGGTGATCGCCAATGCGGTCGAGGAAGACGCCTATACCATTCAGGGCCGCTCCGACCCGCGCCGCCGCTGGGCCACGGTCCACATCCAGAACCGCGAAGTCCGCCTGGAAGGGGCCAAGGCCCTGTCCGCCGTGCAGATGCTGCCATCCGCCGAAGAATCCGCGCGCCTGTTCGCGGCGGCCAACTCCGGCTCAGGTCTGTCGGTCAGCCCGACCCGCTCCGGCCCGCCCTATACGCCCGCCGTCGTCCGTTCGCTGGCCCTGGCCGCACTGGCGGCTCTGGGGGCTGGCGGCGAGGACGCCCGCGCCAGCACCGAGGCCCTGACGGTCGAGCAGAACAGCGAGTTCTGCCTGAACATGTCCAAGCTGATGCTGTTCCAGTGCCTGGCCGCCTCGCGCCCCAGCTATGAGGACATCTTCTGCGTCGGTCGTCACGTCGCCCGCGACCTGGCCACCTGCACAGCCCAGACCCTGAACCCTGTCGGGATCACCGTGCCCGCCAGCAGCGTGGCGGACACGGCTGCCGGCCCTGTCCAGACCCCGATCGCGGCGGAAGCCGCAGCCGCTTCCACCTCGGCCACAGCGGCGCTGAACAGCGGTCGATAAGCCCTGCGGGTCAGGTGGCGGAAAGTCCGCGCCGCCACTGTTGCGTCTCCGGACGCTTGCGTGTAATGACCCGCGCTCTTGAATTCAGGGTCTACCGACCCCGGCGCGCGGCCGAGAAACAGCCACGCGCCGCTTTTCGTTGTTGAGGCGAGGCCATGGCCGACATCATTCTGAACGTAGACGTCCGTGAAGGCGTCGGCACCGGTGGCGCCCGCGCCGCGCGTCGCGCCGGCCTGGTCCCCGGCGTGCTGTACGGTGGCGACAAGGCCCCCGTCGCCATCTCGGTGAACGAGCGCGACTTCCGCAAGTCGCTCTACACCGGCAAGCTGCTGGGCCATCTGGTCAAGCTGAAGTACGGCAAGGAGACCCAGTCGGTCATCGCCCGTGAGGTCCAGTTCGACCCGGTCACAGACCGTCCCCTGCACTTCGACCTGATGCGCGTCGACGAGAAGCAGACCATCACGATCGAAGTGCCCGTTCACTTCATCAACGAAGATCAGTGCGGCGCCTTCCGTCAGGGTGGCTCGCTGGAAATCGTCCGTCACGCCGTCGAGGTGAAGGTCCGCGCCGACCACATCCCCGAAGACCTGATCGTCGACCTGGCCGGTCACAAGCTGGGTGACACCATCCGCTGGTCCGACCTGAAGAACACCGACGACGTCGAGCCGACCATCACCGACCGCGACTTCGTGATCGCCTCCATCAAGACCTCTTCGGCTGCCAAGGCTGCTGACGAGATCGAGGAAGCCATCGCCGAGGAGCAGGCCGAGGCCGAAGCCGCCGCCATCGAAGCCGGCGACGTGCCCGCCACCGAGCAGGGCGACGAAGAGAACCCCGAAGACAAGACCGAAGACTGAACCCTTCGAGACGACAGTTGCGGCAACGGCCCATTCCGGTGACGGAGTGGGCCGTTTCCTTATCCGGAGCGCGCCATGATCATCATCGCCGGCCTGGGCAACCCCGGCCCGAAATACGAGAAGAACCGTCACAACATCGGCTTCATGGCCGTGGACGAGATCGCACGGCGCTGGCGCTTCGGACCCGAGCGCGCCAAGTTCCAGTCGGTGGTGCGAGACGGCGAGGTCGACGGCACCAAGGTGCTGCTGATGAAGCCGCAGACCTTCATGAACGAGAGCGGCCGGGCCGTCGGCGAGGCCGCGCGCTTCTACAAGATCAAGCCGTCCGAGGTGATCGTCTTCCACGACGAGATCGACCTGGCCCCCGGCCGCTTCCGCATGAAGACCGGCGGCGGGGCGGCCGGTCAGAACGGCATACGCTCCCTGATCAGCCACCTGGGGGCCGAGTTCCGGCGCGGCCGGATGGGCGTGGGCCATCCGGGCGAGAGCCATCTGGTCATGCCGCACGTGCTGGGCGACTTTCACAAGGCTGAAATGGCCTGGCTCGATCCCATGCTGACGGCGATCGCCGACGCCCTGCCCTTCGCCGTGGCGGGTGAGGACGAACGCTATCAGGGCGAGGTCATGCGCCTGGCCCCGGCGCCCAAGTTCAGCCCGCGCCAGGCGGCACAGGGCGGCAAGGCTGACTGAAACGCGCGCGGCCCTTCGCCACGGTTTGCAAATCGCCAAGGTGCCGCTAAAGCCGCGAGTGTGAGCCGTTCCCGCGTCGAAACCTGGTCGATCGCCCGATCGCTGGCCTTCCTGGCCGCGGTCTTTGCGATCACGCTCGGCACCCTGTTGCCGTTCGGGGCCATGGCGGCGGCGACGCCGGGCCAGCCCATCGTCATCTGCTCGGCCGAAGGGCCCATGACCATCCAGGTCGGCGGCGACATGGACGGCCCCGGCGGCAAGACCCATCCGGCCAAATGCGCCGCCTGCGTCATGCCCCTGCCGGCGGTCCTCCCCGAGCCGCCGATCCCCGAACCCTCGGCTCCGCTGCGGCTCGTCACGACCGTCATCTACGCCCCCGCCTCTGTCAGCCCGCCGCCCCCGGCGCGCGCACCGCCGCGTCCGCCCTCGACCGCCCCGCCCATCGCCTGAAGCAGACTCGCTGACGCCACCACGTCAGACCCCGCGCCGCCGCCCGGCCGCGCGGTATTTCTCTGTATTCAGGACCTACACATGTCTCTCAAGACCACCGCTGCGCCTTGCGCGCTGCTGCTCGCCGCCTTCGCTGCTACCCCGTCCATCGCGCTGGCCGAACCCCTCGCACCCCCGACCGAGGATCCCGTTACCACGCTGGACAGCGTGATCGTCACCGGCCGTCGCAATCCGGAAGACCCCGCCGTCGTGGCCGAGGCCCGCGCCCTCTTGTCCCGCACCCCGGGTGCGGTCGCTGTCGTCTCGTCGGAGACCTATCAGGACCGCTATGCGCTGACCTTTGCCGACACCCTGCGCAGCGTGCCTGGCGTCTTTGCCCAGCGCCGCTGGGGCGAGGAGGTGCGGCTGTCGATCCGCGGCTCGGGCATCGGCAATGGGGCGCACCTGCGCGGCGTCCTGCTGGCCCAGGACGGCGTACCGTTCAACGCGCCCGACGGTTTTGGCGAGTTTCAGGAGATCGATCCCCTGATCGCCCGCCACATCGACGTGTTCAAGGGCGGCAATGCCCTGCGGTTCGGCGGTGCTGCCCTGGGCGGTGCGATCAATGTGGTGACGCCGACGGGACGCACGGCGGCCAGCCAGAACCTGATCCGGGTCGAGGGCGGCAGCTTCGACACGGTGCGCGGCCACGTCGCCCTGGCGCGCGACTGGGGCAACTGGGACCTGTACGCCGCCGCCACCGTGGCCAGTTCGGACGGGTTCCGGGACAATCAGAGCTCGGACTCGAAGCGGCTGACGCTCAACCTGGCTCGTTCGTTCGGCGAGGGGCGCGAGCTGCGCCTGATCGTTCAGGGCAATGATCTGGACCAGTCCGTCTCATCCGCCGTCACCCGCCAGCAGGCCCTGACCAGTCCGACCGCCGTGCCCCCAAACAACGCGGCGCTGGGCTTTGCACGGGATGTGAAATCCCTGCGGACCACCGTCCTGGGCCGCTGGCGCGTCGACGACAGCCTGTCGTTCGAAGGCGCCCTCTATGTGGTGGACAAGGATCTGTACCATCCCATCTCCATCGTCATCGACCAGAACAGCCTGCAGTGGGGCGGCTATGGCCGTCTGGACTGGAACGGTCGGGTCGGCGGGATGCGGGCCGATGCCTATGCGGGGATCAGCTATCGCGGCGGTACGACCGACGCCTTCACCTTCGTCGCGGCAGGTGGTGCCCGTCCGGGTGCAAAGATCGGCGACGCGGTCCAGGACGCGACCGGTATCGACGTCTTTGCCGAGGGACGGCTGTTCGTGACCAATCAACTGGCCCTCGTCGCTGGCGGCAGCTATGGCCGGGCCGAGCGGGACTACACGAACAATCTTCTCGCCAGCAACAGCGCCGAGATCACCTTCGACTGGTTCGCGCCACGTATCGGCCTGCTGTGGGAAGACGAGACGGGCACTCAGGTCTATGCGAACCTGACCCGGTCGGTGGAGGCTCCCAGCTATGGAGCTTTAGTCCAGGGCCAGTTTCCGCAATTCGTGCCGGTCGATATCCAGGACGCCTGGACCGCCGAGATCGGCACGCGCGGTCGTCGCGGCCCCTTCACCTTCGACATCTCGGCCTATCGCGCCCAGATCGAGGGTGAACTGTTGAACTATGTCATAAATAACACTCTCAATATTCCGGCCGCGACCTTCAATGCGGGCGACACCGTTCACCAGGGCATAGAGGCGGGGCTGGACTGGCGGATCATCGACAGCGCCGACGGTCGCCTGACCCTGCGCCAGACCTATGCCTGGTCCGACTTCTTCTTCGAGGACGACCGGGTCTATGGCGACAACCGCCTGCCGGTGGTGCCGGAGCATCTGTATCGCGCCGAGCTGAAATACGCCCATCCCGCCGGATGGTTCGTGGCCCCCAGCGTGGAGTGGTCCCCGACCGACGTGCTGATCGACTATGCCAATACCCGCAGCGCCGCGGACGGGACGCCGCTGACCGCGCCCGACTATGCCATCCTGTCGCTGAATGCTGGCTGGAGCTTCGACAATGGCGTGTCCCTGTTCCTGGACGCGCGCAATCTGACGAACGAAAACTACATCTCGACGGTCAATGCCGTGACCAACGCCAGCGTCGCCAGCGCGGTCTTCGTGCCGGGCGAGGGGCGCTCGGCCTATCTGGGGGTTCGTTATGCATTCTGAGCCTGCCAACACCGCCCTGTCCGGCAGTTACCGCGCCGTCTGGCGCTGGCATTTCTATGCCGGGCTTCTGGTCCTGCCATTCCTGATGCTGATGGCTCTGACCGGAGGGCTTTATCTGTTCAAGGCCGAGATCGACGATGCCATCTATCGGCCGATGGCGGCGGTGGAGGCGCGGGGCACGCCCGCCTCGCCCGACCGCTGGGTCGCCGCCGCCCGCGTCGGCACGGGGGGCGAGGTGACCAATGTGCTGGTGCCCGACAGGCCGGATCGCGCTGTGCAGATGGTCGTGCGCCTGCCCGACGACAGCCGCCGCATCGCCTTCGTCGATCTTTACAGCGCAGAGCTGAAGGGCGTGACGGCCTATGTCGGTCTGACCGAGACCATCAAGCGGATCCACAGTCTGGAGCAGTTCGGGCCGATCATGAACCTGGTGGTCGAGATCGTCGCGGGCTGGGCCATCATCCTGTTCGCCACGGGTCTGTTCCTGTGGTGGCCGCGCAAGCGGAACGTGGCCGTGACCACCCTGAAGGCCACCGATCCGAAGCGCCGCCCCTTCTGGCGCGACCTGCACGCTCTGACGGGTCTTTATGCGGGCGGGATCATCCTGTTCCTGGCGGTGACCGGCATGCCCTGGTCGTCCGTCTGGGGCGGTCAGGTGCTGAAGGCGATGAACGAGGCGGGCCTGGGGCGGCCCAAGGCCCCCTCCGCCGCCTCGTCCTGGGCCCATGCCGAGCATGACGACAAGCCGAAGGGCGCGGGCTGGGCGCTGGAGCATTCCGGCGTCACCACCGATCACCAGATGGCCCCGCCGCGTCTGTCGCTGGTGATCGACCGGGCCGAGGCGATGCAGTTGCCGCGGCCCTATACCGTCTCCATCCCGGCCTCGGCCGACCGGGCCTATGCCGTGGCGCGCCAGAACGAACGGGTCCAGGACAGCCGCACCCTCTATGTCGACGGCACGACCGGCGCGCTCAGGGCCGACATCCGCTATGAACAGTACGGCTGGGGGGCCAGGGCCTTCGAATGGGGCATCTTCACCCACCAGGGCACCCAGTATGGCCAGATCAATCGCATCGTCATGCTGCTGGGCTGTATCGCGGTCTGGGTGCTGGCGATCAGCGGCCTGATGATGTGGTGGAAGCGTCGCCCCGCCAGGCGCGGCCTGTCCCTGGGGGCCCCGCCCGCCCCCACCGGCCTGCGGGCCCGTGCCGCAGTGCTGGGCATCGTCATTCCCCTCAGTATTTTCTATCCACTCACCGGGCTCAGCCTTCTGGCTGCACTGGCCATTGATCGCATCCTCACGCGGTTGGTGCGGCCCCGACCGGTCGCGTCCTGAAAGGACCCCTCACCATGAAATACATCCTGATCCTCGCCGCCGCCTCGGCCACCCTGGCCGCCTGTTCGGCCCAGCCCGAGACCGCGACCCTGGCCGTGGTCGAGGCCACCGACGCCCTGTGCCGACCGACACCCAACGGCCGCGACGTCACGGGCTGCTACGTCACCCTGACCGCCAGCCAGGGCGATCGGCTCATCTCCGTCGCCTCGCCATCGGCGGGGACGGCCGAAATCCACGAGATGAAGACCGAGGGCGGCATCATGAAGATGGCCGAGCTGCCGGATGGCCTTCCCCTGCCCGCTGGCGAGGCGGTCAGTCTGAAGCCCGGCGGCAACCACATCATGCTGATGCAGGTGAAGAGCCCGCTGGCGGCGGGCGACACCGTCTCGCTGACGCTGACGTTCGAGAAGGCGGCTCCGCTCGGCGTTCGCGCCGCGGTCGGTCAGCCCGCGCCCGCCGGAGGCCACACCGGCCACTGACGTCGCAATCACGCGCGAGCCTGACAAACGGCATCGAACCGTCTAAAGGCTCGCGCTCATTGCAAACCATCGGAACGTCATGGCCCTGAAAGTCGCGATCGTCGGCCTGCCCAACGTCGGCAAGTCCACCCTGTTCAACGCCCTGACGAAGACGGCGGCGGCCCAGGCCGCCAACTATCCGTTCTGCACGATCGAGCCGAACACCGGCGACGTGGCCGTGCCCGAGCCGCGCCTGAATGTGCTGGCCGAGATCGCAGGCTCCAAGGAAATCATCCCGTCACGCATCACCTTCGTGGACATCGCCGGTCTTGTGCGTGGCGCGTCCAAGGGCGAGGGGCTGGGCAACCAGTTCCTGGCCAATATCCGCGACTGCGACGCCGTGGCCTTCGTCGCCCGCTGCTTCGTCGATGACGACATCACCCATGTCGAGAACCGCATCGATCCGATCTCGGACCTCGACATCATCGAAACCGAACTGATGCTGGCCGACCTGGAAAGCCTCGAGAAGCGGGTCGTCAACGTCGAGAAGAAGGCCAAGGGCGGCGACAAGGAGGCCCAGACCACCCTGCGCCTGATCAACATGGCACTGACGCCGCTCCGTGCCGGCAAGCCTGCCCGTGTCGTCGAGGTATCCAAGGAGGACGAGAAGGCCTGGCACATGCTGCAGCTGCTGACCTCCCTGCCCGCCCTCTACGTCGCCAACGTCGATGAGGCCTCGGCCGACAAGGGCAATGAACTGTCCGACCTGGTCGCCAAACGCGCCGCCGAGGACAATGCCAATTCGGTCGTCATCTCGGCCAAGATCGATTCCGAACTGGCCGTGCTGGACGCCGAGGAACAGGCCGAGTTCCTGGAAAGCCTGGGGCTGGCCGAGCCGGGCCTGAACCGCCTGATCCGCGAAGCCTATGCCCTGCTGGGTCTGCAGTCCTATTTCACGGTCGGCCCCAAGGAAGCCCGCGCCTGGACCATCCCGATCGGTGCGACGGCTCCGCAGGCGGCAGGCGTCATCCATACCGACTTCGAGAAGGGCTTCATCCGCGCCGAGACCATCGCCTACGACGACTTCGTCGCCCTGCGTGGCGAGGCCAAGGCGCGCGAGGCCGGCAAGCTGCGGGCCGAGGGCAAGAGCTATGTCGTCAAGGACGGCGACGTGATGAACTTCCTGTTCAACTGACGCTGTTCTGCGAAGCGGAGCCGTTTACCGAGATCGACAACTTCCTGATCACAATTCATCGGTAACGCTTGCATCTGTCGCGCGTATTTGCGACCCGTTCGTGAAGTGTCGAGAACAGGGGGCGCCCGAATGACTCAGAACACCAATCCGTGGGCGACCCAGGTCGATCCTCTGGCCCAGGACATCGCGGCCGTGCTCAAACGCATGGGCGGTTCGGCGCACCAGCGCGATGTGGTCCAGTGCGTTGCGGCCATCAAACGCCAGCGTGGCGAAACGGTTGCCCAGGACCTGGCCAACAAGATTGTCGAGGTGTTCGAACGCTACCGCGACCTGTTCTTCCGGCCCTACGGCGAAGGCTCCATGCGCTGGGCCCTGCAACCCGGCGTCGCCTGAACGTCTTTGATCCTTCCGACCACGACAAAGGCCCGCGATCGAAATCGCGGGCCTCGTCAATTCCAGCCGAACTGAACTTAGAAGCGGCGGATGTAGCTGACGCCATAGGTGTCGACTTCGCCGCCGTCATCGCGGAAGTCACGACGGGTCCAGTCGCCGCGCACGCCATTCTGACCGTCGAAGAAGTAGTTGGCACCGGCACCATAGTTGACGCTCTCGCCGTCATTGGTGGCGCTGACGCCCGGGATCTCGGCCTTGATGCTGGTGGTGCCGTAGCCGACGCGGCCGAACAGTTCGAAGTTGTCGTTGATGGGCAGGGTACCGACGCCATAGATGGCGGCGTCATACTCGTGCTTCAGCTTGCCCTCGACGCCGGCGACGGTGAAATCGTCGTCGCGGACACCGAACGAGGCCTCGCCCTCGGCACCGATGTAGCGGTTGAACTTGGCCCCGATCCGGCCGGTCACGGCACCGAGGTCGCCGTCGCTGCCGTCCAGCTGGGTGTAGCCGATCGAGCCCTGCCATTGCGGGTTCGGAATGCTCTGCGCCATGGCGGGCGCAGCAATCACAGTAAGAGCGGCGGTCGCGAGAAGAATGTTACGCATTGTTTCTTGTATCCTCTAGATGTGGCCACCGATCGGCGACCAGCCCCATCCAGCGAAGACACAAATGGGCGACCGAAAGCGACGTTCCAGAGGCAGGTGAATACATAACGATGACTGTGTGTCGCGAAACACAGACCGCGTTACTTCAACCATGACGGTTTTGTGGCGGCACAGCCGACCCCGTCAGCGATCCTTCTCGCGCTCTGTCCCGGCGCGTGCATGCAGCGCCGCCTGGGCGGCGGCCAGCCGTGCGATGGGCACGCGGTAGGGCGAACAGCTGACATAGCTCAGGCCCACCTCTTCGCAGAAGGCGATGGACGACGGGTCCCCACCATGCTCGCCACAGATGCCCATCTTGATATCGGGGCGCGCGGCCCCGCCCCGCTCGGCAGCGATGCGGATCAGGTCGCCGACACCCTCCTGATCCAGGCGGACGAAGGGATCGGTCTCGAAGATGCCCTTGTCCATATAGGCCTGAAGGAAGCGGCCGGAGTCGTCTCTGGAGATACCGAAAGTGGTCTGGGTCAGGTCATTGGTGCCGAAGCTGAAGAACTCGGCATGCTCGGCCAGGTCCCCGGCGCGCAGGGCCGCGCGCGGCAGTTCGATCATGGTGCCCACCAGATAGGCGATGGACTGGCCAGTCTCTGCGAAGACAGCCTGGGCCGTG
This sequence comes from Brevundimonas vancanneytii, assembly GCA_943372125.1. Classification (GTDB taxonomy): domain Bacteria; phylum Pseudomonadota; class Alphaproteobacteria; order Caulobacterales; family Caulobacteraceae; genus Brevundimonas; species Brevundimonas vancanneytii_D. The sequence continues at coordinate 55,996 of CALRXI020000004.1, read as the reverse complement.
CGATCCGTCAGCTCGCGCAGGTATTTCATCTCCAGGCCCAGAGCGACCAGCGGGTGCATGATCTCCGGCAGAGGGGCCTGGCCAGACGTGGCCTGCACCTCCAGCGCCGCCTCGATGATGGCCCGGACCTGCATCTCGTAGATTTCGGGATAGGCGACGCCCAGACGGCAACCGCGATGGCCCAGCATGGGATTGGTCTCGTGCAGTTCCTTCGCCCGGCGCTTCAGCTTGGCGGCGTCCAGGCCGGAACTGGCGGCCAGGGCGTCGATGTCGGCGTCGGTGTGCGGAATGAACTCGTGCAACGGCGGATCGAGCAGGCGCACCGTCACCGGCAGACCGGCCATGATGGTGAACAGCTCGACAAAGTCCGACTTCTGGAACGGCGCGATCTTGGCCAGGGCCACTCGGCGTCCCTTTTCGTCGTCGGCCAGGATCATCTCGCGCACGGCGGCGATACGGGTGTCGTCAAAGAACATGTGCTCGGTGCGGCACAGGCCGATGCCCTCGGCCCCGAAGCCACGCGCGGTGCGGGCGTCCAGCGGCGTCTCGGCATTGGCGCGGATTTTCAGGCGTCGTACGCCGTCGGCCCAGCCCATCAGGGTCTGGAAATCGCCCGTCAGCTCCGGCTCGATCATCGCCACAGCTCCGTCCAGGACCTCGCCCTTGGAACCGTCGATGGTGATGGTCTCGCCCGCCTTGAAGGTGCGGCCGTGGGCGGTGAAGGTCCCGGCCTTCTCGTCGATCGACAGGGCGTTGATGCCGCAGACGCAGGGGCGGCCCATGCCGCGAGCCACGACCGCCGCGTGGCTGGTCATGCCGCCCCGCGCCGTGACGATGCCGCGTGCGGCGTGCATGCCGTGGATATCCTCAGGGCTGGTTTCCTCGCGCACCAGGATGACGGCGTCGCCCAGCTGGGCCAGACGTTCGGCCTCGTCGGCGTCGAAGACGATCTTGCCGGTCGCGGCACCGGGCGAGGCCGGCAGGCCCGAGGCCACGACATTGCGGGTCGCATTGGGATCCAGCGTGGGGTGCAGCAGCTGGTCCAGCGCTGCGGGCTCGACGCGGCTGATCGCCTCTTCCTCGGAGATCACGCCCTCGGCGGCCAGATCGACCGCGATCTTCAGCGCCGACTTGGCCGTGCGCTTGCCGTTGCGGGTCTGCAGCATCCACAGACGGCCCTGTTCGACCGTGAACTCGATGTCCTGCATATCGCGGTAGTGGCTTTCCAGCCGCCCGACGACGTCCACGAACTGGCCGAAGACTTCGGGCATGGCCTCTTCCATCGAGGGGGCCGTCTCGCCCATCTCCTCGCGGCCCGCCTTGGTCAGGGACTGGGGCGTGCGGATGCCGGCGACGACGTCCTCGCCCTGGGCATTGATCAGGAACTCGCCGTACAGACGCGCCTCGCCCGTCGAGGGGTTGCGGGTGAAGGCCACACCCGTGGCCGAGGTCTGGCCCATGTTGCCAAAGACCATCGACTGGATGTTGACGGCCGTGCCCCAGCTCTCGGGGATGTCGTGCATGCGGCGGTAGAATTTCGCCCGGTCGTTCATCCAGCTGTCGAAGACCGCGCCGATCGCGCCCCAAAGCTGGTCGTGCGGGTCCTGCGGGAAGGGGCGGCCCAGATGACGCTCGACCACATCCTTGTAGTCGGCCACGACCTTTTCCCAGTCCTGGGCGCGCAGGTCGGTGTCGATGGTGACGCCCAGCCGATCCTTGTGATGGTCCAGCACCTCTTCGAAGTCGTCGTGGTCGAGGCCCAGGACCACATTGGAGTACATGGTGATGAAGCGGCGGTAGCTGTCCAAAGCGAAGCGGCGGTCGCCGGACAGGGCGGCCAGTCCCTCGACCGTCTGGTCGTTCAAACCCAGGTTCAGGACGGTGTCCATCATGCCGGGCATGGAGGCGCGGGCACCCGAGCGGACGGAGACCAGCAGGGGGTTGGCCGCATCGCCGAAGGTCTTGCCGACGATGCCCTCGACCGTCTTCAGGCCGGCGGCGACCTGTTCGGTCAGGTCGGCGGGATAGGCCTGGCCATTGGAGAAATAATGGACGCAGGCCTCGGTCGTGACGGTGAAGCCGGGCGGTACGGGCAGACCCAGGGACGACATCTCAGCCAGATTGGCCCCCTTGCCGCCGAGAAGGTTCTTCATCGACGCATCGCCGTCGGCGGATCCGCCACCGAAACCGTACACCCATTGAGTCATCAGTCAGTCCCTGAAGCCGTGGTCGCGCGGGCAGACTCAACCATCCGCGTTCGTGCCGCCCCGATTACCGCGCAGCGCCCGCGAAGGCGAGGCCCGGACTGTAACAAAGCGTGAGAATAGGTTTCGCACGGTTCGCAAGGGTCGGCCCGCGCCCGGCCGCCGTCAGGCCAGCATACGCACCTTGGGTTCGCGATCCCACTGGCGGGTGGCGGCGGGTTTCAGCCAAGGCTTGGCATCGCTGGAGACATCGACCACGCCCGCGTCTGCCTCGACCCCGGCCTTGTCCAGCAGGGGTTGCGCTTCGGGCGTGAAGCCGATGGCCTTCAGGTGGCCAAAGGCATCCTTGGCGAAGTCGATGGCGGCACCCTCCTGCAGCAGTTCGGCGCATCCGGCCTCGGACAGGACGATGGCCACGGCATCGAATATGACAGACGGCGTTCCAGCCAGCTGGCCGTCGGCCTTCAGGCGTTTGCCACCCTTCAGCTTCACGCCGCCGATCTTGGGTGCCACGATCTTGACGGTGGCCCCTGCCCCTTCGGCGGCCACTTTGATGGCGTCGATGACGGTGCCATCCGCGCCGTCGCTGACGAGAATGCCAACGGCCCGGCCTTTCAGCGTATCGGGATATTTGCCGACGATGCGCAGGGCGGGGCTGTCGTCCATGTCATAGGGCTTGCTGGCGGGCTCCGACGCCGCGGGCAGGTCGACGCCCAGACCGTCGGCAACCCGCTGAGCCAGGTCGGTATCGACATTCTGGAGATTGCCCAGGACGCGGTCGCGGACATGGTCGAGGCTGAGCTTGGACAGCTCGAACACGATGGCGCTGGCCAAGTGAGCCTGTTCGGGCGCGGTCTGGCTGCGGAAGAACAGCCGGGCCTGGCTGTAGTGGTCGGCGAAAGTCTCGGCCCGCAGGCGAACCTTGGTGTCTTCCACCGGCGCGGCGAACGACCGGAAACCGCCCTTGGGGTCCTCGCGCGGACCGCCCTCCTCGCCCGCCTCCGCCAGGCTGTTGGGCTCATAGTTGGCGCGGCCCTTGGGCACGGCCATCTGCATCTGGCCATCGCGCTGCATGTTCTGGAACGGGCAGCCCTTGGCCTGATTGATCGGCAGCTGGTGGAAGTTGACCGTACCCAGACGCGACAGCTGAGTGTCCTGATAGGAGAACAGGCGGCCTTGCAGCAGGGGGTCTTCGGAAAAGTCGATGCCAGGCACGATGTTGGTGGGCAGGAAGGCGACCTGTTCGGTCTCGGCGAAGAAGTTGTCGGGGTTGCGGTTGAGGGTCATCTTGCCGACCACGCGTATCGGGTGGAGCTCCTCGGGGATCAGCTTGGTCGCGTCGAGGATGTCGAACGGCAGGACATCGGCCTCGGCCTGGCTCAGCAGCTGGACGCCGAAATCCCACTCGGGGAAGTCGCCGGCGTCAATGGCCTCGAACAGATCGCGACGGTGAAAGTCGGGATCGGCCCCGGCGATCTTGACCGCCTCATCCCAGCAGGTGGACTGGGTGCCCAGCTTGGGCCGCCAGTGGAATTTGACGAAGGTCGCCTCTCCAGCCGCATTGATCAGGCGGAAGGTGTTGACGCCAAAGCCCTCGATCATGCGCAGGGATCGCGGAATGGCCCGGTCCGACATGGCCCACATGATCATGTGGGTGCTTTCAGGCATCAGGCCGATGAAGTCCCAGAAGGTGTCATGGGCGCTGGCCGCCTGGGGATAGCCGCGGTCGGCCTCCATCTTCACGGCATGGATCAGGTCGGGGAACTTGATGGCGTCCTGGATGAAGAAGACCGGGATGTTGTTGCCCACCAGGTCCCAGTTGCCCTCTGCCGTGTACATCTTGACGGCGAAACCGCGCACGTCGCGCGGCGTGTCGACGGACCCCGCACCACCGGCCACGGTCGAGAAGCGGGTGAACAGCTCGGTCTGCTTGCCGACCTCGGTGAGGATTTTCGCGGTGGTGTATTTCTCGAGGCTCTCGGTCAGTTCAAAGACGCCATGCGCCGCCGAGCCACGCGCGTGGACGATCCGCTCGGGGATACGCTCATGGTCGAAATGCTGGATCTTCTCGCGCAGGACGAAGTCTTCGAGCAGCGACGGGCCGCGCGGACCTGCCTTGAGCGAGTTCTGATTGTCACTGACGGGCACGCCATGATTGGTGGTCAGACGGGTGTCGGGGGTGGATGCGGTCTGATGGGTCTCGCCGCCGTTGCCGGGCGAGCGCGTCTTGGAAGCGGCCATTGAGGTGTCCTGACTGTAGGGAATGTGCCGACGGAACACCCCCGCGCCGACAAAGCCCCAGCTTGGCCGCAGCTTAATTTATATGTCGGGTTCCGGCGGAGCGCGTGTCTGGCCGACAATCGCGTCCGAAATCCTCCTGCGGTTACGCCGCCTTAACCGTAAGGATTCACCATCAAGCCTCTGTTTATCCGGGGCCGCGTTTCCATGTCCGAACTGAAGACCGACATCGTCCATCGTGGGGACTGTATCGAGGTGTTGCGGTCGCTGCCCACGGCGTCGGTCGACATGGTCTTTGCCGATCCGCCCTATAATCTGCAGCTGGGCGGAGACCTGCTGAGGCCGGACAACAGCGTGGTCGATGCGGTCGATGACGACTGGGACAAGTTCGACAGTTTCGCCGCCTATGACGCCTTCACGCGCGATTGGCTGAAGGAATGCCGCCGGGTGCTGAAGCCGGAGGGGTCGATCTGGGTGATCGGCAGCTATCACAACGTCTTCCGCCTGGGCACGGCGATCCAGGACCTGGGGTTCTGGGTGCTGAACGACATCATCTGGCGCAAGTCCAACCCCATGCCCAACTTCAAGGGCACGCGGTTCACCAATGCGCACGAGACGCTGATCTGGGCGGCCCGCAGCCGCGAGCAGAAGCGCTATACCTTCAACTACGACGCGCTGAAGGCCTTCAACGAGGACACCCAGATGCGGTCCGACTGGACCCTGGCGCTGTGTACGGGCGAGGAGCGGATCAAGGACGCCGACGGCAAGAAGGCCCATCCGACCCAGAAGCCCGAAGGGCTGCTGCACCGCGTGCTGCTGGCCGCGACGCGGCCCGGCGATGTGGTGCTGGACCCCTTCTTCGGCACGGGCACGACGGGGGCTGCGGCCAAGCGGTTGGGGCGACATTTCATCGGCATCGAGCGCGACCCGACCTATGCCGATGTGGCCGAAAAGCGGATCGCCGCCGTCATTCCTGCCCGGCCCGAGGACCTGATCGTCACCGGCTCCAAGCGCAACGAGCCCAAGGTGCCGTTCGGCGCCCTGGTCGAGGCGGGGCTGCTGCAACCCGGCGATCGGCTGTACTGTCCCAAGGGCGACCGCGAGGCGCGGGTGCGGGCCGACGGCTCGCTGGTGTCCGGCGATCTTTCGGGGTCGATCCACAAACTGGGGGCCCTGTTCGAGAATGCCCCCGCCTGCAACGGCTGGACCTACTGGCGTTTCAAGACAGATCAGGGACTTAGGTCCATCGACACCCTGAGGGCCGAGGTCCGCGCCGGAATGCAATGACCGGTTCCCGACATAGGTATACGGCTAAGTCACCGGGATAAAAGAATAAAAAGCTGCGTTCGCGGAACTTCGCGGGTGCGAGATGGTTTGGCAGTTCGGTATCCAAGTGAAGGATGCCCGGAGCCCCACGCCATGAAAATCGCTCAGGTCACGCCCCTGTATGAAGCCGTGCCGCCCAAGCTGTATGGGGGCACCGAACGGGTGGTCGCGCATCTGACCGACGCCCTGGTCGATCTGGGCCACGACGTCACCCTGTTCGCCAGTGCCGATGCGGAGACACGCGCCCGTCTGGTGCCCGTCCGCGATCAGGCGATCCGCCTGGACCCCGCCCCGCTGAAATCCGACCTGGCCTCTCATCTGGTCATGCTGCACGAGGTGCTGAAGCGCGCGGACGAGTTCGACGTCATCCATTTCCATACCGACATGATCCAGTTCCCGATGTTCGAGGCGGTGGCGGACAAGACCCTGACCACCCTGCACGGGCGGCTGGACATGAAGGATATCGGCGGGGTCTATGAGCGCTGGCCGCAGTTCGGCCTGGTGTCGATCTCGGACGACCAGCGCCGCCCCCTGCCCTTCGCCAACTGGAAGGCGACGGTGCATCACGGCATGCCAGGCGACATCTATCAGGCCTCGTCCACGTCGCAGGGCTATCTGGCCTTCCTGGGCCGCATCTCGCCCGAGAAGCGCCCGGACCGCGCCATCCAGATCGCCACCGCCCTGAACAAGCCGCTGAAGATGGCGGCCAAGGTCGATGCGGCGGACAAGGTCTATTGGGAAACGGTGATCAAGCCCATGGTCGAGGGCAATCCCCTGATCGCGTTCATTGGCGAGATCGGCGACCATCAGAAGTCCGCCTTCCTGGGCGGGGCTGAGGCCCTGCTGTTCCCGATTGACTGGCCCGAGCCGTTCGGCCTGGTGATGATCGAGGCGATGGCGTGCGGCACGCCGGTGGTGGCCTTCCGCTGCGGTTCGACACCCGAGATCATCGAGGATGGCGAGACGGGCTTCCTGGTCGACACGCTGGAGCAGGCCGTGGCGGCGGCGGGCCGGGCGCATCTGCTGGACCGCGATGCGATCCGGGCGCGGTTCGACCTGCGCTTCTCGTCCACGGCAATGGCGCGGCGCTATCTGGACGTCTATGGCGACCTCCTGGCGCGCCGGCCCTATGCCCCGATGTCGGTTCGCGATTCGATCATGGCGGTGCATCCCCTGATCGAGCCGCGCAGCTTTGTGGCCAATCAGGCCTGAGCCAAACGGATCAATTCCGCATCGGGGCCATTTTCCTCGCGCATTCCGGCCTATGTTGGCCCGGACCTGAGACGACACGCGAGAGAGCCTGCATGGATGACGCCTATTCGACCCAACTGGCCGCTGCCGACAGCGGGACCGGCGAGGCCGACAGCCTGGAGCGGCTGATGGCGTTGAAGGATGCCGACACCTTTCTGGTGGCCGACGGCTGGGGTGACATGGCGGGCGGGGCCGACGGCCTGTTCGACAATGACACCCGCCTGCTGTCACGGCTGGTCATGACGGTCGGCGGGGCGCGGCCGTCGCGGCTGAGCTCGGGCGTCAGCCAGGACAACGTCTTCTTCACCTGCCATTCGACCAACCGGCCCCTGCCCCCCATGGGCGGGCGATCGGCCCCGGCGGGCGTGCTGCATATCGAGCGGCGGCGCTTCGTCTGGGACCGGCGGCTGTTCGAGCGGGTGCGCATCTCCAATCACGGCATGGAGGATGTGCTGCTGCCGCTGGCCTATGAGTTCGGGGCCGATTTCGCGGACATTTTCCAGGTGCGCGGCACGCCCCGGCTGAAGACCGGCACACTGTCGCCGCCGACGCATGACGGGCGGCGCGTGACCTTCCGTTATCGCGGTCTGGACGAGGTCGAGCGGATGAGTTGCCTGGCCTTCTCCGAACCGCCGGCCAGACTGAGCGGCGGACGCGCCGAGTTCATGTTCAGCCTGCCCAAGGGCCGCCATCAGGACCTCTATGTCGAATGCGGTCCGGACGCCTGCGAGGCCCCGGACGAGACACGCTTCCGGCTGAGCGCCGTCCAGGCACGCCTCGCGATGCGCAGTCGACGCAGGCGCGGGGCCTCGGTACGGGGGCCGCGCAGCCCGCGCTTCAACGACTGGCTGGACCAGAGCCGGGCGGATGTCGCCCTGCTGACCACCGACCTGCCGACCGGCCCCTACCCTTACGCCGGCGTGCCGTGGTTCTCGACCCCGTTCGGGCGCGACGGCATCATCACGGCCTGGCAGATGCTGTGGCTCGATCCGTCACTGGCCAAGGGCGTCCTGACCTATCTGGCCAGCCGCCAGGCGACCGACACCTCCGCGTTTCAGGATTCTGCGCCCGGCAAGATCATGCATGAGACGCGCGGCGGCGAGATGAGTGCGCTGGGCGAGGTGCCGTTCGGCCTCTACTACGGCGGGGTCGACACCACCTGTCTGTTCGTCGCCCTGGCCGGGGCCTATGCGAAGCGGACGGGTGATTTCGAGACGATCCGCACCTTGTGGCCCAACCTGATCGCCGCCACCGGGTGGATGACCAAGGAAGGCGACGTGCGCGGCGACGGCCTGATCAGCTATCAGCGCGGGGCCGACACCGGACTATCCAACCAGGGCTGGAAGGACTCGGAGGATTCCATCTTCCACACCGACGGGCGGTTCCCCAAAGGGCCGATCGCCCTGCTGGAGGTCCAGGGTTATGCATTCGCCGCCTGGCAGGCGATGGCGGAACTGGCGAAGGCTCTGGGCGAGCCGGACCCGCAGCAGTGGTCAGATCGGGCCGAGCGGGTGCGCAGCCTTGTCGAGAACAGGTTCTGGATGGAAGACCAGGGCTTCTACGCCATCGCCCTGGACGGCGACGGCGAGGCCGTGCGGTCTATCGGCTCCAATGCCGGGCATCTGCTCTTCACCGGCCTGCCGTCGCGCGAGCGGGCGCTGAAGGTGGCGAAGCGCATGCTGGGGGCCGACTTCCGCTCCGGCTGGGGCGTGCGGACGCTGGCGCGGGGACAGGCGCGGTTCAATCCGTTGAGCTATCACAACGGCTCGGTCTGGCCGCACGACACGGCGATGGCGGCGGCGGGCATGGCCCGCTACGGCGAGCGACGCGCCGTGGCCTTGTTGCTGAGCGAAATCTACGAGGCCGCCGCCAGCTTCAACCTTCGCCTGCCCGAACTGTTCTGCGGCTTCGAGCGCACAGCGGGCGAGGCCCCGATCGCCTATCCCGTCGCCTGCCTGCCCCAGGCCTGGGCCGCCGGCTCGGTGTTCCTGATGCTGCAGTCGGCGCTGGGCGTGCGGATCGACGCGGTGGCGGGGACTGTCGAGATCGACAGCCCGGTCCTGCCCGTCGGCATCGAGCGGCTGAACGTCACGGACCTGAAGGTCGGCGACGCGACCCTGGACCTGTCATTCCAGCAGATGGGCCTGCACACGGTGGTCGTGCCGAGGCATCGGGCTGGACTGGTCGCGGTACGGACCATCGGCTAGGCCAGCGCACGCTCCAGGGCCTTGCTAAACACCGTCGGTAGATCGGTCAGAGCCTGCGTCTCTTCCGTCCAGAGGAAATCACCCGTTCCGGTCGCCACCCTGACCGTCAGCGTCAGGCTGAAGTGGGTGAAGACGTGGTCGATCGATCCGGCGTCCTGCCAGTCGGCGACCACGGGCGGCGTGGCGTCGGGGGCCTCGGACCAGTCCGACGTCGGCAGGCCCAGCATGCCGCCCAGCAGGCCCTTGTCCGGACGACGCACGAGGGCGACCCCTCCCTGAGCGTCGCGCAGCACCCAGGCGATGCCACGGCGATGCGGACGCTCGGCCTTCTTCGACTTCAGCGGATAGCGGCCCGGCTCGCCGGTCGCCAGGGCGGCGCAGCCGAAGGCGACGGGGCATTGCTCGCACAGCGGCGACTTCGGCCGGCAGAGCGTCGCGCCGAGGTCCATCAGCGCCTGTGGCCAGTCCGCATGCTCCGCTCCTGGCTGATCGCCAAGCACGAAACGGGCGGCCAGCGCCTTCAACTGCGGCCGAGCGGCGGGCAGCGGTGTCTCGACCGCGAACAGCCGCGCCATGACCCGCTCCACATTGCCGTCCACGACATTGGCCGGTTGCCCGAAGGCGATGGCGGCGACCGCGGCGGCGGTATAGGCCCCGACGCCGGGGAGTTTCAGCAGTTCCGCCTCGGTGCCCGGAAAGACGCCACCGTGGTCGCGCGCCACGGCCCGGGCGCAGGCCAGCAGGTTTCGGGCGCGGGCATAGTAGCCCAGCCCTGCCCAGGCGGCCATGACGTCGCCGTCCTCAGCCGCCGCCAGAGCCTCCACCGTCGGCCAGCGCGCGGTGAAGGCCAGGAAATAGGGGGTGGCATGCGGCGTGGTCGTCTGCTGCAGCATCACCTCGGACAGCCAGACGCGGTAAGGATCGGGGCGGTCGTGCGACCCCGGCGGCGCGCGCCAGACCAGCGTCCGCGCATGAACCGCATACCAGTCCAGCAGCGCGGCGCGGATGCGGGCCACCTCCGGTGCAGATGTGTCTGAGGGCGGGACGGCGTCCATTCCCTGCGCTATAGACCGGAAATGCGCCGCACGCTGCCCACCGACGAAGAGGCCCGCGAAATCCTGTCGCGCCGTCGCACGCGACCCTTGCCCCGGCCTGCGCCTCGGGCCGGGCGCGCGCTGCAAAAGCTGATCAAGGATCTGGACGGCCAGTTCGGACGCGGTCCCGGCGCGCTGGAGGCCCGCTGGCGCGAGATCGTCGGCGACCGCCTGGCCCGCGTCAGTCGCCCCCAGAAACTGACCAAGGGACGTGGCGGGTCGGCAGGCACGCTGGAACTGCGGGTCGTGGGTGCCGCCGCCTTGCTGGTCCAGCATCAGTCCGAGGACATCCTGCAGCGGGTCAACCTGTTCCTGGGGGCCGGGACGGTGGACAAGCTGCGCATCGCCCAGGGGCCGGTCAAACCGCTGGACGACACCCCGACCCAGCCGAAGCGCCGGACCGCCCCGCCGCCCCTGCCCGCGCATCAGGAGGCCGAGCTGAGGGCTTCCGTCGCCACCGCGCCTGACGGCCTGAAGGGCTCGCTGGAGCGACTGGGGCGCGCGGTCCTGAGCGACCGTGACGGTGCTGGCGGTTGACAAAACTTCGCCGCTTCTGTTCTCGAAGGTGCACGACATGCGCGCGTTCGGGGAATCGCGCGATGCAGACAAATCCCCCAGCCGTGAGGACGACGCCATGACCTTCAAATCGACGTACGCCCAGATGAGCCGCCGCGCGGCCCTGACCGCAGCAGCCTTGGCCGGGATGGCCGCCCTGACGGGTTGCGGTGGTGGCGGTGCGGGCGCGGCGGCCGAGGGCGACATGGCTCTTGGTGCACCGGAAGGCGCCAAGGTTACGGTCATCGAATACGCCTCGGTCACCTGCCACGTCTGCGCGGCCTGGCAGGAAGAGAACTGGCAAGAGTTCAAGACCGCCTATGTCGACACCAACAAGATCCGCTACGTCTTCCGCGAAATCCCGACCCCGCCGGCCAATGTCGCCGCCGCCGGCTTCATGATCGCTCGCTGCGCCGGACCCGACAAATATTTCGATGTCGTGCACGAACTCCTGTCCAGCCAGGACGAGATGTTTGCCGGCGGCGATACCAGCGGCGCGCGTGCCGTCCTGTTCCGCGTCGGCAACGGCGTAGGCCTGAGCAACAGCCAGATCGAGACCTGCATCAAGGACCCCGAGGCCCAGGCCGCCGTCGACGAGCGCGCCCGCGCCGCGCAACAGGCCGGCGTGACCGGGACACCGACCTTCCTCGTGAACGGTGTCAAGGTTGAAACCCCCGGCTCGCAAAGCGGCACCTCCATGGCCGACCTGTCCAAGGCCATCGACGCCGAACTGGTCAAGTAGGACATGACCCTGAACCGGCGCACCCTCGGCGCAATGGCCGCTGCCCTGATCTGGTCGACGGCGGCCCCCGCCCTCGCTCAACTGCCCGCCGTCACGGCCCAGGATCGCGTCCTGGGCCGGGCGGATGCGCCGGTGACGGTCATCGAATACGCCTCCTTCTCCTGCAACCATTGCGCGGCCTGGCACAACGACGTCTATCCAGCCTTCAAGGCCCGCTTCGTCGATACCGGTCAGGTCCGCTACGTCTTCCGCAACCTGCCCACCCAGCCGGAGCAGATGTCGCTGTCGGGTGCCGCTCTGGCGCGCTGCGCGGTGCCCGAGAAGTTCTTCGATGTCGCCAGCGCGCTGATGCACAATCAGCGCGCGGTGCTGGAAGGGGGGTTGCTCCAGGACTGGTATGCGCCCGCCATCGCCGCCAGCGGCCGCACGCGCGACCAGATCCAGACCTGCGCCGCCAGCCCCGAAACCCAGGCGGCCATCAATGCCGACATCCAGGGTGCCGTGGCGGCGGGTGTGAACTCCACCCCCAGCTTCTTCGTCAACGGCAAGCCCGTGACCGATCGCAGCCTGGCTGGACTGGAAGCCGCCATCCGCGCCGCCCGGGCCGGGGGCTGACGCCCTAGCCCATGCAGTTCCAGCGCCTCCGCCTGGTGGGCTTCAAGTCCTTCGTGGACCCGGCGGAAGTGCATATCGAACCCGGCCTGACCGGCATCGTCGGTCCCAATGGCTGCGGCAAGTCCAATGTGCTGGAGAGCATGCGCTGGGTCATGGGTGCCAACTCGGCCAAGGCCATGCGCGGCCAGGGCATGGACGACGTCATCTTCGCCGGGGCCGCCGACCGCCCGCCGCGCAACCATGCCGAAGTCCAGCTGACCATCGACAATGCCCAGCGTCGGGCCCCGCAGCCCTTCACCGACGCCCCCATGCTGGAGGTGTCACGCCGCATCGACCGGGGCCAGGGCTCGACCTATCGCATCAACGGCAAGGAGGTGCGGGCCCGCGACGTCCAGTTGCTGTTCGCCGACGCCTCGACCGGGGCCAACAGCCCGGCCCTTGTGCGTCAGGGCCAGATCAGCGAACTGATCGCCGCCAAGCCCCAGAACCGCAGGCGTATCCTGGAAGAAGCAGGCGGCGTCGCCGGCCTGCATACCCGCCGCCATGAGGCCGAGCTGCGGCTGAAGGCGGCCGAGGCCAATCTGGAGCGGCTGGACGACATTGGGCGCGAGCTGGAAACCGCCCTGAACCGGCTGAAGCGCGAGGCGCGTCAGGCCGAACGCTACAAGAAGATCAGCGCCGAAATCCGCGCCCTGCAGGCCGCCTTGCTGTTCGTGCGCTGGAATGATGCGCGTGTCGCTGCAGAGGGAGCCGCCGCCGAACTGGCCGAGGCGGACCGCGCCGTCGCCGCAGCCACCAGCGCCGCCGCCGCCGCCCAAACCGCCGCCTTGAAAGCCCAGGAGGCACTGAAGCCGGCGCGGGAAGAAGATGCCGTCGCCGCCGCCCTGCTGCACCGCGCCAGTCTGGAACGCGACCGGCTGGACATGGCCGAACAGGCGGCGCGGGCCGAGGTCGAGCGGCTCCAGGCCGAGACCACGCGCATCGCCGCCGATATCGAGCGCGAAGGTGGCATGGCCGACGACGCCGCCGCCGAGTTGGGCCGGATCGCCGAAGCTCTGGCCGCCGTCGAGGCGGAGATCGCCGCCGCCCCGGCCCGTGGCCCGGAACTGGAGACGGCCCTCGCCGCCGCCGAGGACGCCCGCCGCGCCGCCGATGCCGAGGTCGAGCGCGTGGCCGGGGCCGTCGCCTCGGTCGAGGCTCGGCTGAACGCCGAAAACGCCCGCAAGCGCGATGCCGAGGCCCGCGTGGCGCGGGCGGAGGCCCAGCTAACCCCGGCAAGGGCCGAGCGCGAGGCGCTGGGTCCGCTTGACACGCCGCAGATCGAAGCCGCCTCGGCCGAACTGGCCGAGGCCCAGGCCGACCTGGCCGAAGCTCGCGCCGCCGTCGAAGCCGCCGAGTCAGAGCGTGGCGACCGCGCCCGCGCCGAGGCCGAGGCCCGCACCGCCGTCCGCGCCGCCGAGGACCGGCTGGGCCGGTTGCAGACCGAGGCCCGAGGGCTGGCGCAGTTGCTGACGCAGGGACGTCGTGACCATCCACCCGCCCTGGATCAGGTCCGCGCCGACAAGGGCTATGAGGCGGCGCTGGCCGCAGCCCTGGGGGACGATCTCGACGCGGCGCTGGATGCCCGCGCGGCGGCCCACTGGGCCGGGGCTGAGGTCTCGTCTGCGACATGGCGGTCGGGCGTGACGCCGCTGGCCGATCATGTGAACGCGCCGCCCGCCCTGGCCGCCCGGCTCGCCTTCTGTGGCGTCGCGGACCGCACCGCCGCGGCGGCCCTGGCCCGCGACCTTCCGCCCGGAGCCCGGCTGGTAACGCGCGAGGGCGACCTCTATCGCTGGGACGGCTTCGTCCAGCGGGCCGAGGCCCCGCGCCCCGCCGCCGTCCGCCTGGCCCAGCGCACGCGCCTGGCCGAACTGGAAGCCGAGATCGACACCGGCAAGCCTGCGCTGGACGCGGCCCAGGCCACCATGAAGGCCGCGACCGAGGCCTTCCGCACCGCCGAAGAAGCCGTGAAGACCGCCCGCGCCGCCCCCTTCGCCCTGGACAAGGCCGTCACCACGGCCCGCGACCGAGTAGAGGCCTTGGGCCGCGAACAGGCCCGCAAGGAGGCGCGCGCCCAGGCTCTGGACGAGACCCTCACGCGCTTGACCACCGAACACGAGGCCGCCGTCGCAGCCCTGGCCGAGGCGCAGGGCGGGGATGCGCCCTCCGAGACGCTGGAGGGCCTGCGCGCCGAACTGGCCACCGCCCGCAGCGCCGCCGACGCCGCCCGCACCACAGCCACGAATGCGCGCGTCGAACGCGACAGCGAGGCCCGTGAGATCGCCAGGCGCACGGCCCGCCGTGACGGCCTGATCCGCGAGCGCGACGGCTGGATCAGCCGCGCCTCGGACTCCAGGGCCCGCGTCGTCGCACTGGAGAAGGACGCCGAGAAGGTCGGGGCCCGGCTGAAGGCCGCCGCCGATGCGCCCGAACAGCTGGCGGCGCAACGCTCCGCCCTGCTGGACGCCTTAACCGCCGCCGAGACCCGCCGCCGTGCCGCCGCCGACGCCCTGGCCGTGGGCGAGGCCGAAGCCGGCGAGGCCGACCGCGCTAGCCGCGCCGCTGATGCCGCCGCCTCCTCGGCCCGTGAAGCACGCGCAGGCCTGTCCGCCCGTGCCGAGGCGGCCGCCGACAAGCTGGCCGAGACCGAAGCGAACCTGCGCGAAACCGCCCAGATGTCGCCCGAAGAGCTCGGCCAGAAGCTGACCGACGACGCCATCGCCCGCCCGCCCGATGCGGCCGGGGCCGAAAGCCTGCTGTATGGGCTGGAGCGCGAGCGCGAGGCGCTGGGGGCCGTCAATCTGCGCGCCGAGGACGAAGCCACCGAATACGGCGACCGGCTGCAGACCATGAAGGTCGAACGCAGCGACCTGACCAGTGCCATCGCCAGGCTGCGCGACGGTATCGACGAGTTGAACGCCGAGGGGCGCGAGCGTCTGGTCGCCGCCTTCGACGTGATCAACGACAACTTCAAGGCCCTGTTCGAGGCCCTGTTCGACGGCGGTCAGGCCGAGCTGAAACTGGTCGAGAGCGACGATCCGCTGGAGGCCGGTCTGGAAATCTACGCCTGCCCGCCCGGCAAGCGGCTGTCGGTCATGAGCCTGATGAGCGGCGGCGAACAGGCCCTGACGGCGGCGGCCCTGATCTTCGCCGTCTTCCTGGCGAACCCGGCGCCGGTCTGCGTGCTGGACGAGGTCGACGCGCCCCTGGACGACGCCAATGTCGACCGCTTCTGCCGCATGCTGAACGAAATGCGCAACCGCACCGACACCCGCTTCATCGTCATCACCCACAATCCGGTGACCATGAGCCGCATGGACCGGCTGTATGGCGTAACCATGCCCGAGCGGGGGGTCAGCCAGTTGGTCAGCGTAGATCTGAAGCAGGCAGAACAGATCGTGGCTGCGTGATAAAATTCCGCTCATCCCGGCGAAAGCCGGGATCCAGTTCTTTGGGTGATTAATTCATCCGGCGGGCCGCTACTGCCAATCCCGAAGATCGTGCGTAGCGAAAGGACTGGATCCCGGCTTTCGCCGGGATGAGCGGATTATCTTATTGGCCCCAACACCTCCGTCCTGACAAACCACCCCAGGATCGCCGGGCCCTCGATGACATAGCGGCGGAACATGCGGCGTGGCTGACTGAGCAAACGATGCAGCCATTCCAGTGACAGACGCTGGAATACCTGCGGGGCCCGCTGCTGACGACCGGTCAGGAAATCCACCGAGGCTCCGACGCACAGGGTGACACCCTGCGAGCGCCCCGCCAGACGCAGGGCATGGGCGAACCGCTCCTGTTTGGGGAAGGAGACGCAGGCCAGCAGTACCTCCCATTCGGCCTCGGCGGCGGCGCGCACGGCGACGTCCCATGCGGGCGTGTCGGGCACCAGGATGGGGGCGTCCAGAAACTGCAGCCGGGCCTTCGGATAGCGCGCGACCAGATCGTCGAACGCCGCCCGATCCGGGCCGAACACCGCAATCGTCAACTCCCGCGCCGCTTTCGAAGCCAGCAGGTCCGCCGCCATGTCCGAGCCCGGATAGACCGACAGTCGCTTACCTTTCAGCCGGGCCAGATGGCTGAGGATGCGACTGTCGCAAATCTTCAGGTCCGCGCCCTGATAGACATCCGTCCCGACCCGGCCGTCCATCAGCTTGATAACGTGATCCACATTGGGCGTGACGACATAGGCATAGGGGCCACGCGCCATCCCGATGACCTGGCCCAGCAGGGCGGCACGGTCGCCGTCGGCGAAATCCAGCGTCATGAAGCGCGTCATGGATCGACCCTATCGCGCGCGGGTCAATGGGCGGTTACGATCGGGCATGATGCTGAGCCTGCTGTCGCTGCTGACCTTTTTTTCCGAACCCGAGGGCCCGCATCGGTTTGTCTTCCTGGGGGCAGGGCGGTTCGCGCAGTATGCCGACCTGGCCAGCCTTCAGCCCGACGGCGACGGTGGCCGCATCCGCGTGTTTCAGGTGGTCGAGCCGGATTTCCGCGCCGCCGGCACGCCCTACTGGGGCGGCTGGTCCTGGTGGCGGTTCGACTGCGGGGCACATGGCCACGTCGACCGGCTGGATTTCGCTGGCGTGCGCGAAGGCGGTGAAGAAGGGCCCTCCACGCCTGACGACGCCCCGTCGTACGAAGCGGTTCAGGGCGGCGACGCCTTCGAACTGCTGGTCGCAGCCTGCAACCCCGAGGACTACGACACCGACGCCACCACTCTGGAGGAGGCCGTCCGCCAGGGCCGGGCCAATCTGGCGGCAGACGATTAGCCCTGCGGCGAAACGGAGGCGGCGTTGCGATCCCAACCCAACCGATCCCTCGGCAGCGCTTCCGGCAACTCGTCGCGCATGAAGGCCAGCATCTTCTCGCGGACCTCGCAGCGCAGGTCGAAGGCGATCGACGCGTTGCGGGCGCTGGTCAGGCAGCGGACCTGGACCGTGCGCTCCGTCACCTCCGTGACCTGCAGCGAGACCACATCCCCGTCCCACAGGGGCGAGGCATGGGCGATCTCCTCCAACTTCATGCGCAGCCGGTCGATGGGGGCTTCGTAATCGACATACAGAAAGGCCGTGCCGATCAGGCTGGCATTGTCGCGGGTCCAGTTCTGGAACGGCTTCTGGATGAAATAGGTCAGCGGCAGGATCATGCGCCGCCAGTCCCACAGCTTGACCACCACATAGGTCGAGGTGATCTCCTCCACCCGGCCCCACTCCCCCTCGACGATGACGGCGTCGTCCAACCGGATCGGCTGGGCCGTGGCGATCTGGATGCCCGCGATCAGATTGGTCAGGAAGGGCTGCAGCGCCAGGCCGGCGACGATGCCGACGACGCCGGCCGAGGCCAGCAGCGACAGACCCCATTGACGCACCCCCGGTATGGTCAGAAGCGCCAGACCCAGGGTGATCAGGGCGATCAGCAGGGCCGAGACCCTTTGCAGGATGCGGGTCTGGGTCACGTGCTTGCGGGCGCTGAGGTTGTCCTCGGCGTCCATGTTGAACTTCCGCAGATGGACGACGGCCCCCATGTCCACCGCACCCGCCAGCATCCAGCCGCACACCAGGATGAAACCGAACAGAAGCCCCTGCCGGATCAGCAGCGAAGGTCCGGGGTCC
Organism: Brevundimonas vancanneytii; assembly: GCA_943372125.1. Taxonomy (GTDB): domain Bacteria; phylum Pseudomonadota; class Alphaproteobacteria; order Caulobacterales; family Caulobacteraceae; genus Brevundimonas; species Brevundimonas vancanneytii_D. Next base: position 38,107 of record CALRXI020000004.1, on the reverse strand, counting down.
ATCGGCGACACCGTGACGCCCAAAGCCACGGCAATGATCATCACCGCGATCCGCACCTTCAGCCGTGCCCGGCCCACGATGCCGCGCCAGAAGACGTCCTTCTTGCGCACCACCCATTTCAGCAGGCTGAACACGACCTGATTGGCCGCCCATCCGATGAAGACGAAGACGCCCACGATGACGGAGATCACCACCCATTCGGGCAGCCAGTAGAATTCGCGCCAGAGGCGGAAGACCTCGCGAGTCATGTCCTGAATGAAGATCGGCATGGCTGACCTTTAGCGCGTCACGGTGGCGAGGCGAAGGCCGCCAGCGGCTACGACGGTCAGGCCGCTACCGCCTCGACCATGTCGGCCAGGTCCGAGGCGGCGTCCGGCAGGGCTGCCGACCGCGCGCCTGCGCTCATCGCCGACAGGCGGGCGGGGTCCGACAGCATGGCCGCTAGCGATGCAGCCAGTCGGTCGACCTTCACCTCGTCCTCCAGCACCATTTCGGCTCCGCCCGCCTCGACAAGGCTGAGGGCATTGAACCGCTGGTGGTCGTCCATGGCGATCTTGAGCGGGATCAGCAGCGACGGCAGACCCGCCACCGCCAGTTCCGAACAGGTCGAAGCCCCGGCCCGGCCGATGACCAGATGCGCTTGAGACAGACGCCGGGCCATGTCGGAGAAAAAGGGCGCGATCTCGGCCGCGATCCCCGCCTGGGCATAGATGGCACGCGCCGCCTCCAGCGTCTCGGGCCGCGACTGCTGCTGCACCCGCAGGCGTGTGCGCAAGGGCTCCGGCAAGGATGCCAGGGCCTGGGGCACCGTCTCGGACAGGATGCGCGAGCCCTGGCTGCCGCCCGTGACCAACAGATGGATGGGCCCGTCGCCGGTCGGGGCCACGAACATTCGCTCGCCCAACGCCCGGATGTCGGCCCGTACCGGATTGCCGATCAGTGTGACCCGCGCCCCCACGCCCTGCGGCACCTTCTGCAGGTTTGGAAAGGACGCCGCCACGGCCCCGACATAGGGACTGAGCCAGCGGTTGGTGCGGCCCAGCACCGCATTCTGTTCGTGGAGCAGGGTCGGCCGACCCTGGCTGAGCGCGGCCAGCAGGGCCGGGGCGGACGGATAGCCGCCGAAGCCGACCACGACCGCCGCATCCAACCGCTTCAGCGCCGACCGCGCCTGAACCACGCCGCGCGTGATGGCCAGCCCGGCTTTGGCCATGCCGATCGGCCCGCGCCCGGTGGCGGCGTCCAGCGCGATCCGCTCCTCGGCCGGGAAGTTCTGGGCATAGGCCTCGCCCCGCCGGTCCGTGGCCAGCACGATGCGCCAGCCGCGCCCGGCCAGCTCGCGCGACAGGGCCTCGGCCGGGAACATATGCCCACCGGTCCCACCGGCGGCGACGACGCAGAGTCTGGAGGTCATGGATGCCTTCTAGCCCAACATCCGCCGTCGCGGCAGACTGGCCCCCGGCTCATAGGCACCCGGTCGCTTGCGGGTCAGGGCCAGGGCCAGCCCCATGGTCAGCCCCATGGCCACCATGGACGAGCCGCCATAGCTGATGAACGGCAGGGTCATTCCCTTGGTCGGAACCAGGCTCAGATTGACGGCGATGTTGATGCTGGCCTGTAGGCCGATCAGGATGAACAGCCCCGCCGCCGCCGTCTGTTCGAACGGGTCGCGCAGCCGCATCGCCTTCTGCATGCCGCGCAGGACGATGAAGCCGAACAGGCCGATCATGATCAGGCTCAGCACCAGGCCGAACTCCTCGGCGCCGACGGAATAGATGAAGTCGGTATGCAGGTCAGGGACCGAGCGCTTCATCACCCCCTCGCCCACCCCGCGGCCGACCAGACCCCCGGCACGGATGGCCTCGGAGGCGCGGTCGATCTGATAGGTGGCACCGGCGTCGTCCGAGCCGAACCGGCTGAGGCGATCGCGCATGTGGCTGAAGCTGAAATACAGGCCGACGACGCCCGCCGCGCCCGCCGCCGCCAGGGCCGCCACCCACTTCAGCGGCACGCCCGCCATGAAGAAGACGGCCATGAAGGTGGTGGTGATCAGCAGGGTCTGGCCGATGTCGGGCTGGATCAACAGCAGGGCGACCGTCAGGCCCCAGACACCGAAGGCGATGCTGACACCGGGCACGCCCTCGCCCTTCTGGCCCTCCGCGAACATCCAGGCGGAAAAGACGATCAGGCCCGGCTTGGCGAACTCGCTGGGTTGCAGGCTGAACGGGCCCAGGTTGATCCAGCGGGCGGCACCCTTCACCTCGTCGCCGATGAAGGGCAGCAGCATCATGGTGATGATGGCGCAAAGCAGAGCCGCCAGGGCGATGCGGCGTACCCCCTTGGGCGAGAAAAAGGACGTGCCCAGCAGCATGACCAGCCCGGCACAGCTGAACACCATCATCCGCCAGCTGTAGTGGAAGGGGTCGGTGATCGACTGGTCGGCCAGGATGGCGGCGGGGCTGGAGGCAAAGCTCAGCGCCACACCCAGCCCCATCAGCGTCAGGGCCGCGGCCAGCAGGCCCCGGTCCACGGTCCAGAACCAGTTGGCGACAGGTCCCTTATCATTGCGCGAAAACGCGGGGCTGTAGGCTTCGGTCATGACGGGGCCATGGGGGTTGCGCCGAGGGCCAGGACGGCGGCGCGAAACGCCTCTCCGCGCACCTCGAAGTCGGGATACTGGTCGAAACTGGCCGCCGCGGGGCTGAGCAGCACCACCTCGTCGCGCCTCGTGGCGGCGGCGGCGGCATAGGCCTGCTGCACCGCCGTGGCCATGTCGCCGCTGATCCGGTGCGGGGTGTCGCCCAGCCGGGCCGCGAACGGCCCCGCCGCCTCGCCGATCAGAAACGCCTCGACCACGCGCGGGAACAGCTCCTCCAGATCGTCGATACCGCCCTGCTTGGCCCGCCCGCCCGCGATCCAGAAACTGCGGTCATAGCTGGCCAGCGCCTGACGCGCGGCGTCGGCATTGGTGGCCTTGGAGTCGTTGACGAAGCGGACTTTGCCGAGCGTGCCGACGGTCTCCATGCGGTGGGCCAGGCCGGGGAAGGAGAGCAGTCCCTCGACGGCGGCGTCGTGGCTGACGCCGAGAGCGCGGGCGGCTGCATAGGCGAAGGCGGCGTTCTGGGCGTTGTGGTTTCCGGGCAGAGATCGGGCCTTTGTCAGGTCCGCGAGGAAAAGACCATCGCCAGTCAGTTCCCCCTCGCAGGCCTCTAGCGAGATTAAATGGCCTTCGTTGAAAGCTCGTTCGCGAGCCGGCCCGCGCCTTGCGATCTGATCGACCGGCGTCCCGCCACGTTTGCCTCCACCCACAACCATCACTTTGGTGGTGACGGTCGTGACCCAGCCTTGTGCCGAGAGACCGTACGCGATCGGCTTGATCCAGCGCTCATCAGTCCCAACCAAGGCGGTCCTTCCGTCGCCGTGCGCCTGAAAAATCCGCGCCTTCGCCGCGACATACCCCTCCATCCCGCCATGCCGATCCAAATGGTCCGGCGAGATATTCGTCAGGATCGCCACGTCCGGCGCGAAGCTGGTCGTCAGGTCCAGCTGATAGCTCGACACCTCGATCACATAGACCGCTTCCGGCGTCGGCTCGGGCAGGGCCAGAACGCCGATACCGATATTGCCGCCGACATGCACCGTCAGCCCCGCCTGCTTCAGCACCCAGCCGATCAGGGCCGTTGTTGTGGACTTGCCGTTAGTGCCGGTGATGGCGACGACGCGGGGGCGCTGCCCCTTTGGCAAGGCCGCCATGGCCCGGGCGAACAGTTCTATGTCGCCGATGATCTCGATCCCGGCCTCATGCGCCTTGTCCACCGTCCAGTGCGGGGTCGGGTGGGTCAGGGGAGCACCGGGCGACAGGACAAGGGCCGCGAAACTCGACCAGTCGGCGACGGTCAGGTCCTCGACCACGAAGCCTTCCGCCTCCGCCTGCATGCGGCTGGAGACACTGTCGTCCCACAGCACCGGCAAGGCCCCGCCGGCCTTCAGCGCACGCGCCGCCGTCAGCCCCGACCGTCCCAGGCCGAAGACTGCGATGCGCCGCCCCTCGAAGCCTGGGACCGGGATCATCTAGCGCAGCTTCAACGTCGCCAGGCCGGCCAGGGCCAGCATGGCCGCTACGATCCAGAAGCGGATGACCACGGTCGATTCCGGCCAGCCCATCTTTTCGAAATGGTGGTGGATCGGGGCCATCAGGAAGATGCGGCGGCCGGTCATCTTGAAATAGGCGACCTGGATCATGACCGAGGCGGCCTCGATGACAAACAGGCCGCCGACGATGCCCAGCACCAGTTCGTGCTTGGTCGCCACGGCGATGGCGCCCAGCGCGCCACCCAGCGCCAGCGAGCCGGTGTCGCCCATGAAGATCTTGGCCGGCGGCGCATTGTACCAGAGAAAGCCCGTACCCCCGCCGATGATGGCCGCGCAGAAGATGGCCAGCTCGCCCGAACCGGGCACATGGTGGACGCCCAGATAGCCCGAGAAGATGAAGTTGCCGACCAGATAGCTGATGATGCCGAACGCCGCCGCCGCCATCATGACCGGCACGATGGCCAGGCCGTCCAGCCCGTCGGTCAGGTTCACCGCATTCGAAAAGCCCACGATGGTGAAGGCCGCGAACGCGACATAGAACCAGCCGATGTTCAGCAGCACGGCCTTGAAGAAGGGAAAGGCGATCGAGGTCTCCAGCCCCGGCGAGGTCGGCGAGGCCGTCATCCACAGCACCGTCAGAATGCCCGCGATCACCGACACCACGACCTGGGCCGCCAGCTTCTGTTTGGACGTCAGACCCGCCGACGTCTGTTTCGTCACCTTGGCATAGTCATCGATGAAGCCCAGCACGCCGAAGGCCGCCGTCACAAAGCTGACGATCCAGATGTAGGGATTGGTCAGGTCGCCCCACAGCAGGACCGCCACCGCAATGCCCGCCAGGATCATCAACCCACCCATGGTCGGGGTGCCCACCTTGGACAGGTGCGAGACCGGGCCGTCGTCGCGGATCGGCTGGCCCCGGCCCTGTTTGGCACGGATCCAGTTGATGAACCGGCTGCCCATGGCCACCGACACGATCATGGCCGTCGCCATGGCCAGCGCCACCCGCACCGTCTGGTACTGGACCAGGTTCAGCAGGGGGTAGTCCTGCGCCACGTCGGAAAACTGCAGATACAGCAGATAGAACATCAGACTTCCTTTGCCCCTATCGCTCGCGTCGCGGACGCTCGCTGCTTGAGGGGCGGTTCGCTGCCCAAGGCCGCCAAGGCTTTGGCGACCATAGACGCCTTCGATCCGTTGGAGCCCTTGACCATGACCACGTCGCCGGGCCCGGCCAGCACCATGGCCTCGGCCGCCAGTTCGGCCGCCGTCTCGCGCCACAGGCCACGGCGCGAACTGGCCAGGCTGTCGTACAGTGCCTTCATCTCCGGCCCGGCGGCATGGACCATGTCCAGCCCCGCGGCCTCGATCGCAATCCCCAACCCCTCGTGCAGCGCGCGCGACTGGTCGCCCAGTTCCAGCATGTCGGTCAGAACGACGACGCGCCGCCCGCCCGGCCCCACAGGCTTCACGCCCAGACTGCGGAACCCCGCCGCCATCGACAGCGGATTGGCGTTGTAGCTTTCATCGATCAGGGTGAAGGCCCCGCCGGGGGCCATGACCTGCATGGTCTGCCCCCGCCCGGCCAGGGGTGCGAATCCGGCCAGCGCCGCCAGCGCCGTCTCCAGCGGCACGTCCAGCGCCTCCAGCATCAGGATGACGCACAGGCTGTTCAGGCCCCAGTGGTGGCCGGACTGGGCCAGGCGATAGTCCAGCGCCTTGCCGTGCAGTTCGGCCCGCACGGTCGCGCCCTCCGCATCCGGCTCGAACCCGATCAGCCGCGCTTCGTGGGCGGCCCCGGTGCCGAAGCGCAGGACCTGCGCCCCTTGCGCCCGCGCCGCCGCTTCCAGTACCGCGACCTGCGCCACATCCCCGTTCAGCACCGCCGAACCGCCGGGCAGCAGGCCTTCGAATATCGACGCTTTCTCGGCCGCCACACCCGCCTCGCCATCAGTAAAGGCCTCGATATGGACCGGGCCGACGGTGGTCACGCAGGCGGCGTGCGGCGCGACCATGCGCGACAGCGGCGCGATCTCTCCCGGCGCATTCATGCCGATCTCGAACACCGCCCGCGCCGTGCCTTGCGGCATCCGCGCCAGGGTGAGGGGCACGCCGATGTGGTTGTTATAGCTCTTGATCGACCCATGGGACGACCCCGCCAGATCCAGTCCGGCCTTGATCGCCTGGGTCACGCTGGTCTTGCCGACACTGCCGGTGACAGCCCCGCGACGTCCGGCTCGGTCGCGGGCAGCGACACCCAGGGCTTCCAGCGCCTTCAGCGTATCGGCTGTGACGATCGACGGCCCGCCCTCGACGCCGTGTTCCGTCAAAGCCCCGGCCGCGCCAGCCGCAAAGGCCGAGGCCGCGAACGCGTGCCCGTCCCGCGCACCCTTCAGGGCCAGAAACAGGTCGCCGGCCACGATCTCGCGGCTGTTGTAGGTCAGGCCTGTGACCTCGAACGGCGCGCCCGACAGGCGTCCGCCGGTGGTCGCTTCAATCTGTTCAGAGGTCCACAGGACAGGGGTATCAGGCATGGGCGTTCAGGGCTTCGGCGGCGACGGTCGCGTCGTCGAAGGGGTGGGTCACCCCGCCGACGATCTGGCCCTGCTCATGCCCTTTTCCGGCGATGACCACCACATCCCCGTCGCGCATCATGTGGATGGCGTGGTGGATGGCTTCGCGGCGGTCGCCGATTTCTTGCGCCGTGGGACAGCCCTCGCGGACCGCACGGCGGATGGCGGCCGGATCCTCACTGCGCGGATTGTCGTCCGTAACGATGGCGACATCGGCCAGCCGACCCACGATCTCGCCCATCAGCGGACGCTTGGCGCGATCGCGGTCGCCGCCCGCCCCGAACACGACGATCAGCCGTCCCGTCGCATGCGGCCGCAGGGCCGACAACACCGTCTCCAGCCCATCGGGCGTATGGGCATAGTCGACATAGACCTCACCCTTGCCGCTACCGCCAGCGACCCGTTCCAGACGCCCCTGTGCGCCCTCGATCTTCTCCATCGCCGCCAGGACGCGCTCGGGGCTTTCGCCGCCCGCGATGCACAGCCCCGCCGCGACCAGGGCGTTCGACGCCTGGAACGCCCCCGCCAGCGGCAGCAGGATCTCATGCAGGCTGCCGCGCACGTCCAGCGACAGCCGCTGCCCTTCCGGCACGGCCTTGCGGCCCAGCAGGGTCAGGTCGCGCCCGCGCTCGCCGACCGCCATCACACCCAGGCCCGACATGATGCTGGCCGATGCGAACTGGGAATAGGCGTCGGAATCGGCGTTCAGCACCGCCGTCCGGCCGCGCGGCAGCAGGGTCTCGAACAGCCGCAACTTGGCGTCGCGATAGGCGGCCATGTCGCCGTGATAGTCCAGATGATCCTGGGTCAGGTTGGTGAAGCCCGCCGCCTTCAGCGTCACCCCGTCCAGACGCCGCTGGTCGATGCCGTGCGACGAGGCCTCCAGCGCCAGATGGGTCACGCCGCCCTCGGCCAGATCGGCCAGCAGGCGGGCCGCATCGGCGGCGTCGGGGCTGGTCAGGCCCGGCCCCGTCAAGGCCTGATTAACGTTACCGGACTGTTTCAAAACCCCAAGAGTGCCCATGCTCGCCGAAGTCAGGCCCAGCGCCGCCCAGATCTGGCGGCAGAAGGCGGCGACCGACGTCTTGCCGTTGGTGCCGGTCACGGCGACGCAGGTGGCGGGCTGGGCTCCATAGAAGCTGCGCGCCGCGATGGCATAGGCCCGGCGCACATCGCCCGAGGTGACCAGAACAGGAGCCATTCCGGCGTCGGTGTCGGCCGGGGCCAGGACGGCGGCGGCCCCCTGCGACAGGGCCTGGGGGATGAAGGCGCGGCCGTCGGCGGCACTGCCGGGCAGGGCCACGAACAGGGTGCCGGGCGCGACCTTGCGGCTGTCGGAGGTGACGCCGGTGATCATCGGATCGCTGGCCACGTCGCGGCGCAGCAGGTCGGACAGGCGGACGGGCGGCTGGGCGCTCATCGCCCGTCCCCTTCGACGTCCTCATAGGTCGGCAAACGCTCGCCGGTGGCGGTACGCCAGACATCGGCCCGGCGTTGGACGCCCAGGAAGGGCGCGATGCGATCGGCGATCCGGCCGACGGCCGGTGCAGCGACGAAGCCGCCCGTGCGCGGATAGGTCTGGGGCTCATCCATCAGGATCAGGATCTGATAGCGCCGCGCATTGACCGGGCCGTCGGCGGGGAACACTCCGGCAAAGGTGCCGATGGCGTGGGCGGTCGAATAGCGTCCATTGACCGACTTGTTCGCCGATCCGGTCTTGCCCCCGACCCGCAGGCCCGGCGCATCGGCCCGGGTGCCCGAGCCGTTGACGACGTTGCGCCGCATCAGGTCCAGCATGGTCAGCGACGTCTCGGGCGAAATGATCTGGCGCACCGGCGCATCGGGCCGACCACCCTTGCGCAGGGTCAGGGGAATGAACCGCCCGCCATTGGTCATGGCCTGCATGGCGGCCGCCATCTGCAAGGGCGTGATCGAGATGTTGTAGCCGAACGACAGCGACGCCAGGGTCGAATCCGTCCATCCGCGCGGCGTGATCGGGGCCTCGGACGCGATCTCGAACGGCGCCCGCTCCATCAAACCGAAGCGCTGGAAGTAGTCGCGCATGACCGCCGGGCCCATCTCGGTCGCCAGGCGCGAGGTGCCGATGTTGGACGAGTGGAGATAAACCTCCTCCAGCGACATCACCTTGTTCTGGGCATGGAAATCCTTGATGCGGCGATTGCCGATCTGAAGCGCCTCGGAGGCGTCCAGCATGGTGTGCATGTCGGCCCGACCGGTGTCGATGGCGGCGGCGACGGTGAAGGTCTTGAAGACGGACCCCATCTCATAGGTCGCGCTGGCGGCCAGGTTGCGCGAGTTGGTGCCCGGCCAGCTGGCCATGCCCAGAACCTCGCCCGTCTGGACGTCGGTGATGATGCCGACCGCGCCCTTGGCCTGGGTTTCCAGAGCCATGGCGGCCAGCTCGTTTTCCAGCACGCCCTGGATGCGCAGGTCGATAGAGGTCTGGAAGGTTTCGCCGCGCGCACCGGCGGCGCGAACCTCGGCATCGAACGCCTTCTCCACGCCCGACAGGCCGACCTCGCCGCCCTCCTCGACGCTGCCGACGACGTGGCGGGCGGACTGGCCCAGCGGATAGACGCGAACATCCTCCGGCTCGAACGTCAGGCCACCCAGGGCCAGATCGTGGACGCGGGCGCGCTCGGCGGGCGTCAGACGGGCCAGGGCCAGAACCCGGCGATCGCCGTTCACGGCGCGGGTCAGACGGCTCATCCGGATACGTGGCACGGCCTTCTTGATGGCCGCGATCGTGGCCGGTCGGTCCCAGACTTCCGACGGATCGATATAGAGGCCATAGTGGGTGATGTTGGCGGCCAGCAGAGCCCCGTTGCGATCGACGATATCGGCCCGCATCGTAGCATTCGGATGCGACGCGCTACCGACCCCGACCTGCGGTCCCCACAGCGCCGCCTTGGCCGCACCTAGCGCCAGACAGAAGAAGACGCCCGCGAACAGCCAGCGGATCAGCAGGATACGAACCCGCGTATCCTCTTCGGGTCGCGCATCGGTCCGCGCCCGTCCGAACGCATGCTCGACCCACCACATGGCCTCGCCCAGCCAGCGCCAGGACGGCAGCTTGCGCGACAGTTCACCCAACCTGGATACGCCCGGGGCTGGACGGCTCCAGGCCTGATGATGCGGATCATGCACGCTCATTGCGCGACCTCCGCAGGCGCTTCCGGCACCGCTGCCTGCCCTTCCGCGATCGGCGCAGGACCGGCGGGTGGGGGCGCGATGACCACGGGGCGAGGATCAGGCTCCGGCGCGATCAGCGGCAGGCCCTGCTCCGTCGCCTGGCGATGCACATCGACGGGCCCCAGGCCCGCCTCGCGCGACAGGGCCTCCAGACGAGCGGGCTGTTCCAGACGCGCGACCTCGGCACTCAGCAGACGGACCCGCTCGCCGTTGGAGGCAATCTGGCGCTCCATGTCGGCGATGTCGCTGCTCTGGCGCGCCGCCGCCGCCTTGGCGACATAGACGGACAGGACCATCAGGGCGACCAGAATGACGCCGATGATCTCGACCCAGCGAATGCCGCGGACCTTCCAGGCGAATACGCGTTGAACGACGGCGGGAACGGTCATGCGGCCACCTTTCCGTCGATTGGGCCCCACGGCGCGGCGTCGGTCCGCACCGCTGCGCGCAGCTTGGCCGATCGAGCGCGGGGATTGGTGGCCAGCTCGGCCTCGCCCGCCTCTCGCGCGCCCTTGAACGCCAGGGTGAAGCTGGGCTTGCGGGTGTCGACGGCGACCGGTGCATGACGCGATCCACCCGGCGCATTGCCGGTCCGCTCGGTCAGGAAGGCCTTGACGATGCGGTCCTCCAGCGAGTGGAAGGTGACGACGGCCAGACGGCCACCGGGGGCCAGCGTCGCCTCGGCCGCCTCCAGCCCGGCGCGCAGCTCGCCCAGCTCGTCATTGACCGCGATGCGCAGGGCCTGGAACACGCGCGTTGCCGGATGGATGGCGGCCCCGCGACGTCCGCCCAGGGCCTTTTCGACCACGGCGGCCAGATCCAGCGTCCGCTCGAACGGCTTTTCGACCCTGCGGCGCAGGATGGCGGTGGCGACGCGGCCCGACTGACGCTCGTCGCCATACAGTTTGAAAATATGGGCCATCGGCCCGTGGTCCCAGGTGTTGACGATGTCGGCGGCCGTCTCACCTTCATCAGACATGCGCATGTCCAACGGCCCGTCGCGCATGAAGGAAAAGCCGCGCTCGGCCTGATCCAGCTGCATCGAGGACACGCCGATGTCGAACACCACCCCGTCCAGACGCGCCTCGCCCGTCCCGGCGAAGGCCTCGGCCAGGCCGGAAAACGGCGTGCGGACCAGCTGGAACTTGCCGGGATAGTCGTTGGCCACGGCGTCGGCATGCGGCTGGACCGTCGGGTCGCGGTCCAGGGCGATCACGGTCGCGCCGGTCGCCAGTATGGCACGCGTATAGCCGCCGGCCCCGAAGGTGGCGTCGATGATCACATCGCCGGCTTTTGGCGCAAGAGCGTCGATCACTTCGTCCAGCAGGACCGGGGCGTGAGGCGCGGCCGTCATGCCCCCTCCCCTGCGGCCCGCGTCGTCTCGCCGTTCATGACCTTGCGGGCCAGGGCGCGACTGGCGGCGCGGCGGGCGTTCCACGCCTTGCGGTCCCAGATCTGGAAGCGCGGCCCCATGCCGGCGATCACCACATCCTCGCCCAGCCCGGCCTCCTGGCACAGACCTTCCGGCAGGGTGATGCGGCCACCGCTGTCGTAGGACAGCGGGCGCTGGGCGGCATAGAAGGCCTCTTCCATGGCGGTGCGTTCGTCGCTGCCGAACGGCAGGGCTTCGATGCGGGCGACATATTCGGCCATCAGCCGGTCACCGCCGGCCTCCAGGCAATCCGAAGCGATGGAAAAGAAGCAGAAGACGCCGTTCTGGGCCCCGTTGTCGGCGGTGCGGAACTCCTGCGGGATCAGCAGGCGCCGCTTTCCGTCCAACTGTTTCTCATAGGTTCCGAGAAACACGATTGCCCCAACTCGGGCCTTTCGACCCGCCCCTCTGATCCGATTGACGCCGTTCGGCGCACGCCTCACCCCACTCAGTGCGAATGGGATAGCATGGGATGGAATGGGTCTCAATGGGATTAGTTGACGAGGATTAACCTCAATTGCGCTCGGAAGGGCAGTAAGAACGTGAACATACACGGAACAGGCAAAGTATAGACAGGCTGTGGACTGTTATCGCGCCCCGATGCTGACACAGGCGTTAACGGCCTCACCTCCCCTTTCGCAATGCGAATGGGGAGGAAAGCGCTCAAGCAGCGAGCGACCACGTCGCGAGCGTTAGCGCTCTTCCACTTCAAAGAAAGAATGTCAGACGGCCTGTAAGCCGGGTTCTGTTCCGCACCGAGATGCAGCGACGATCATTCATCTGGACCGCCCATCGCTGGACGGTTCTCGCGACCTACCCGGACGTCTGGGGCGGTGAGCCCTGCAAGCGAACTTGCGCAACGTCCCTATTCGGTCTTGCTCCAGGCGGGGCTTGCCATGCCGTCGCTGTTACCAGAGACGCGGTGGGCTCTTACCCCACCCTTTCACCCTTACCGGTCCCGCAGGTCCGGAGGTTTGCTTTCTGTGGCGCTATCCCTCGGGTCACCCCGGGCGGGCGTTACCCGCCGCCTTTTCACCGTGGAGCCCGGACTTTCCTCGACAGCGGCCGAAACCCCCGCCGCGACCGCCCGGCCGTCTGACGGCCGCTAGGTGCGCTTTTGCAGCGCGCAGGTCAACGCCGGCTCAACAGACTTCGCGAAGGTCCGCTATGGGTGGATTGCGGTCATTGTAGCTCGGGCCGCGTTGCCGCAGACAATCTCGTGCCCTACTAATTGGCGATGGCCAACCGGCTCCGCTTCGAAATCCGTCCGAGTCCCGCCTCCAACGACAGTGAGGTGCGGATCATTGTTGATGACCAAGACTGGTTAGGTCCCGATCACCTCGGGGTCGATCCGCCGGAGCTCGTCGCACAACTAACCAATCAAGAAAGCGATCGAAAAGTTGTCGTGGGACGCTGCGAGTGTGGGGCGGTGGGCTGCGATGATGTAGTCGTCACCTTCCGTCGTGAAGGCGAAACAACTCTGTGGAACAGTCTTTCCTTCAACACACAACACTACGACGACGTGGTGTCCGGCCTCGCCTCGGATCGCTCATGGGAGAATACAAGCCGAAGAGTGGAGCGCCTTGTTGCCGAGGTATTTGTCGGGTCGAGCATCGACGACGGATTCATCTTCGACTGGGCATCAACGAGAATCCGACCGGACTTAGTCCATCTGTCATTCTCCAAGGATGGTGTTCAGAGACTTCTGGATTTCAGCTGGGATGGCTCGACTGAAGAAAGCGCCTTACGCAGAGCGCGCCAATTTCATCAAGAGAGGATCCAAGGATAATGCACCGGCCCGCTTAGTGGCGGGGCACGAACACGTCGCTTCTAAGCTGACATTGCGAACTTCGCTTTTGGGTCGAGAGCGGTCGCCGACTTCAACGCCGAAAGCGGACCTTGGCCGGGTATTTTGGGAAGCAAACGTGTCGGACATCCTCTGAGGCTGGGAAGCTCGCACTCTCGGCCGCCCCCCTAATTCAGCACCCCGGTCGTGCTCTCCGCCGTCGCCAGTTGCAGCACGCCCATCAACGTCGCGCGCGTCTCGCCGTCCGCCACGCCGTCCACCTGCGCCGGTCGCCAGTGGCGCTGGAAGGCCTCGACGGTCAGGCGGGTCGCTTCGTCATAGTCACCCCCCGGGGGCAGGCCATAGCCCAGGCGGTGCAGGCCGGCGCGCAGGACGATGACGCCCAGCCCCTCGTCCCCGACCTTCAGCGGCACGCCCAGGGCGGCGACCCGCTCCTGCGCCGGTTCGAACCACAGGCCGTGGCCGGCGCCTGCCAGCCGCTTCCACGGAAACCGCTCGCCCGGATCCTGCTTGCGCTCAGGCGCCAGGTCGGAGTGGGCGATGATGCGGTTGTCGGGGATGGTCCAGCGGGTGCGGATGTCGGCGATCAGGCTGATCACCGCATCGACCTGAACTTCTGGAAAGTCGCGATAGCCGAACTCATGGCCCGGATTGACGATCTCGATGCCGATGGAGGCGGTGTTGCAGTCGGTCTCGCCCAGCCAAACGCCCCGGCCGGCATGCCAGGCCCGCCGTTCCTCCGGAACCATTTTCAGGATAAAGCCGTCCTCGTCGACGACATAGTGGGCCGATACCTTCGCCTCGGGGTCGCACAGGCGCGCGATCGCGGCCTCGGCGGTCTGCATGCCGGTATAGTGGAGGACCAGCATGTCCGGCGGGCCGCGCCGGGCATCGAAATTCGGGGACGGGACGTCGCGGACGATCAACATGATCCTCCCTGAACGTCTCTAGCGGCCCGTCCGCTCCCAGCCATAGGCGACCCAGGCGCCGTCGACCTTCCGCGCCTCGATGACGCCGTCGTCGGCGCGGCGGTTGCGCACCGTCATCCGGCGACGCGCCCTCAGGGCCAGTCCGGCGAAGAAGACCAGCACAGCGGCAAACACAGCGAACACCGCGACCGCTGCGGCGGCGAAAACGGCCAGGACCGCACCGACCGCCATGGCCACCATGGTCGCGATCACGCCGCCAAGCCACAGCACCGGCGCGAACAGGTTGCCGGAGGGACGGCGGCCTTGGGGGCCGAGGGCGATGCGGTCGGACGGGCTCATGTCTTCACCTAAAATGGACGCTGCAAAGAACGTCTCGGTCGCAATGTCGGTCCATCGACATGAACCGTCAATGACCGACGCATCACAGGTCGGTGCAGGGCGTCGTTTCGTCTCAGTACGGCTGATCGGCCAGCACCGTCGCTCCCGACGCCCGCGCCCGATCGGCCTGGACCCGGCGCACCAGGGCCTCGGCCTGCGGATCATTCATCACGCCGCCGATACCGACCAGAACCTTCGCCGCCTCGCTGGACACGCCGAACGCATCGGACAGGGCCTCGAATGGCGACTGCGGCGTCGGATAGCGTTTGAACCGGACCGAATCGCCGGTCGGAATTTTCGCCAGCTCCCGCGCCTTGGCGACCGCCTCGGTCAGGCCGCCCAGCTGATCGACCAGGCCCAGACCCTGAGCCTGCGCGCCCGTCCAGACCCGGCCGCGCGCGATCTGGCGCACCCGGTCGGGGGACAGCTTGCGGCCCGTGGCCACACGCGTGATGAACTCGTCATAGGTCCGGTCGATCTGGGCCGCGAAGGCCGTGCGCTGCGCCGGGGTAAAGGGCTCCGACGGCGAGAAGGCGCTGGCATACTCCCCGCCGACCGACAGGCCGCGCATGTCTACGCCGAACCGGCCCAGCGCATCCGCCAGCACGAACTTGCCGCCGAACACCCCGATGGAACCGGTCAGGGTCGAGGGCTGGGCCACGATCCAGTCGGCTTCCGAACTGATCCAGTAGCCACCCGACGCCGCATAGTCGCCCATCGACACCACCACCGGCTTGCCGGCCGCCCGGGCCGCGCGCACCGCCGCCAGGATCTGCTCCGAGGCATCGGGCGAGCCGCCGGGCGAGGAGACGCGGAAGACGATGGCCTTCACGGCATCGTCCTCGATCGCCTGATAGATGGCCTCGGCCGTGTCGTCGGAACTGATCTGCGAGCCGCCGCCGAAGCCGCCGCTGCCCGTACCCGTCATGATCGCGCCTTCACCGCCCACGATGGCGATGGCCGAACTGCCCGATCCGGTGCGCTCGCCCTTGGACGAGGCATAGTCGGAAAACTCCATCAGCTCGGAGCCGCTGCCCGCCAGACGCTTGATCTCGGCCTCGGCCTCCTCGACCTGACCGATCTTGTCGATCAGACGGTTCTGCAACGCCTGGGCCGAGGAATAGGGGCCGGCCTCGATCACGGCACGCAGGGCCTGCGGCGTCTGCTTGCGATCCTGGGCCGCATTGGCCAGCGAGGTCGTATAGATGGACGTCATCCAGGCCGACATCGCCTCGCGGTGCTCGGGCGTGAAGTCGCTCTCGGTGAACTCGTTGACGGCGTTCTTGTATTCGTAGCGCTGCTCGAACTGGGCATCGACGCCATAGCGTTCGAAGGCGCGGCCCAAGAAGATGGAGTCCGCCGAAAAGCCCGCCAGCTGGAAGGCCGAGGTGTTCTGCATCCACAGCTGGTCCGCCGATGCGCCGACCATATAGCTGCTGACCGCGGTGCCGATGGGCATGAAGCCCTGGCTGTGGGCGATCACCGTCTTGCCCTTGGCGCGGAAGCGGCGAATGGCCTGGCGGATTTCATCGGCGGCGGCCGGCGTCATCCCGGCCTCGGGCAGGCGGATCAGCAATCCCTTCACCTTGGCGTCGTCCCCGGCCTGGGCCAGGGTGTCGACGATCTGCAGCGTCGACAGGCCCGAGCCGCCGAAGGCCGCGAACGGATTGGTCGGCGTCTGGTCCGTCACGCCCTCGCGCAGGTCCAGCTCGATCACCGTATTGCCGGGCGTCGCCGGCTTGGACGAGGCGGAGGCGACGATGATGCTGATGAAGACGACCGGAATGACCACGAAAAACAGCAGCAGGCCGGCGAACACGCCGCCCATGGTCAGGAAGAATTGCTTCATGGTGTCGTCGAAAACCTGATCCGGACCGGCACTGGCCCTGGGGCCAGCATAGGGCGGCCTCCGCCCCGGTCAAATGAAGGTCCCGTAATCAACCGTGCCGCTCGACCATTACGCTGCGCTGCAACACGCGCATTGATGAGCCGCATCGAAACCCCTATATCAGCCGCCTGCGAGCGGGGGCCTATCGCCCCGCGTCTGAATGGACCGCACTCCCATGCTGGTCACGATGATGAAGGCCAAACTGCACCGCGCGACGGTGACCCAGGCCGATCTGGACTATGAAGGCTCCATCGCCATCGACATGGAGCTGCTGGAGGCTGCCGGCATCTTTCCGCACGAACAGGTCGATGTGCTGAACATCACCAATGGCGCGCGCTTCACCACCTATGCCATCGAGGCTCCACGCGGCTCAAAGGTGATCGGCGTCAACGGTGCCGCCGCCCGTCTGGTCCAGAAGAACGACAAGGTCATCGTGGTCACCTATGGCCAGATGCCCCAGGAAGAGGCTCGCCAGTGGAGCCCTTCGGTCGTGTTGCTGGACGACGGCAACGCGATCAAGCGCGCGGCTTGACGCCCGAGACGTGATGGCTTCCCCTGACCCGGTTCAGGGAGAGACGCATCGTGAAATCCATTGCCCTTCTGGCCGTCGCCGCAGTGGCGACCATGGCGCATCCCGCCATCGCTCAGGACGAGCCGTCCTCGGCCAGAACCATCGTCGTCTCCGGCGTCGGCCGTGCGGAGGCCGCGCCTGACACGTTCCGCGTGGAAGCCGGTTTGCTGGGTCGGGGTCCCAGTCAGGATGAAGCCATTGGCGAACTGGTGCGGCTTCAGGCGAGGGTCACCGAGGCCCTGACCGGGCTGAGCGGCCTGACCGCATCCGACCTGACCACCGGCCTTCCGGACGTCAGAGCCGTCTATGCCCCTGATTGCCAGAGCGCGCGCTACAACCAGGCCAGCCCGGACTGTGCCGTGGTCGGCTATGCGGCCACCTCCAGCCTGACCTTGATCGCCCAACCTGCCGCGCGCGGCGGCGATGCGGTGTCCATCGCCGCGCAGAACGGCGCACCCAATGCTCGACTGGTCTCCATCTATCTGGCCGACGATCAAGACCTGCGCGAACGATCGGCCCGCGCCGCCTTCGAGGACGCCCGTCGCCAGGCGCAGGCCATCGCCGCGGCGTCCGGTCAGACGCTGGGCGCTCCGTTAAGGATTACCGATCCCCAGGCCGCTTCGGGCGAGAGCGTGATCGTGGACTATCTGGCCACGGTGCCCGCTCTCAGCAACGCAACCGTCGCCAGGACCCCCATCGTGATCGTGCCGGGCCCGACTCGCATCGAGCGCCGCCTGACCGTCGTTTTCGGGGTGCAATGAGATGAGCGACAGCAAGGGCTTCCGCGCCGCGATCCGCCTTCTGTCCAACCTGCGCTGGCCGCTGTTCGCCGCCTATGTGCTGGCGGGGGGTGCAGCGGTGATGATGGCCACGCCGATCGGGCTGAGCGCGCTGGGCCTGTCGCTGGACAGCCTCAGCTTCCTGCCGGCCCGCATCCTGACCGCGCCCTGGAGCCTCGTGCCGTTGCTGGCCGGTCTGGATTCCGTCACGACCCTGGCGGTCTTCATCATCGGCTATGGCTTCAACGTCGCGATGCTTATGGTGGTGGCGCGGGAGTGGACGTATGACCCCTCCCCGCCCGCGACGGACGAGGAAGGATCATAGCGCCTTCAGGGAGCGCGGACCTCCAGGTCCGCTTTCGGGAAGTGAAGAAGGCTTGCGGACCTGGAGGTCCGCGCTCCATTTAGCGGTTCAGGTCGTAAACACCCGTGATGTCGATGCGGATCGACAGTTCACCCGCTGCGACCGGGGTCGAAGCTCCGGCATCCATCGACATGGCCCGCGCAGCATACATCGGCATCGGCGGCTGGGGCGCATAGCCGCCGCCTTCCGACAGCGAGCGGATGCTGCCCAGCGGCGTGCCCAGGGCGTCGGCGTACAGCGCCGCCTTGGCCTGCAGATTGCGGACCGCCAGACGACGCGCCTCGTTCTCGGCCGACGACGGGTCCTTCAGGCCGAAGCTGATGCCGTCGATCTGGTTGACGCCCGCGGCGACCACGGCATCGGCGGTCGTTCCGACCTTCGACAGATCGTTGATGATCACCGTCACCCGGTTGTTGGCCTGATAGCCGCGCAGTTTCGGCGGCTCGTTCTGGACGTAGTCGTACTGGGCCGACAGGTTCAGGCCACTGGTCTGGACGTCGCGCTCATTGATTCCGGCGCGGCGCAGGGCGGTCATGACCTGGGTCATGCGGGTCGCATTCTGCTGCATCGCCTCGGCGGCGGTGGCGGCTTCCGTCACGACGCCAAAGCTGATGGTCGCCATGTCCGGCGCGGCCTTGACCTCGCCGTAGGCCGACAGGTTCAGCGACGGGCGCTCGGTCACCGCCTGTATGGTCAGGGGCGCGCCGCCGTTCGGCTGCGACTGGGCCATGGCCGTAGTGGTCATCAGGCCCGACGCCATCATGACGCCGCCCAGAACCAGGGCGCGGGAAAGGGTTTTCATCTTGGTCTCCGTAACTCAGTGACGATCCATCCGGCATGACCGTGTCGATCAACCGTGTCGCCACAGTGACGCCTGTCGGCTGAACGCCGGGACGGTGACGGCGACAGACGCCGTTCATCTGCATGAATTCGCAGACAGGCCGGCGGTTGCAGACCGCTCTTGGCAAGCCCGCCGCCGCCCTGCTAGGCCACGCCCACGGCGGGCGTGTAGCTCAATGGTTAGAGCCGACCGCTCATAACGGTCTGGTTGGGGGTTCGAGTCCCTCCACGCCTACCAAATCCGCTGACGAAGCCTAAATCGGGGCTGCCCACTGCCCGGAGCCCCCGGAGACCTCATGTCCTACATCGCCCGCGACGACCGCCCCGCCGACAAGGCCACCCGCTATGCCGAGGTCGAGGCCGAGATCCTGGCCGTGCTGGACGGCGAGCCGAACCGGGTGGCGCGCATGGCCACCGTCGCCTCCATGCTGGCGGACGCCTTTCCGCTCTTCTTCTGGACCGGCTTCTATGTGGTCGATGAGACGAAGACGGACGAACTGGTCGTCGGCCCCTACCAGGGCACCTTGGGTTGCCTCCGGATCGCCTTCGGACGCGGTGTGTGCGGGACCGCGGCGGCCACGCGTCAGACCCAGATCGTCGAGGACGTCCATGCCTTCCCCGGCCACATCGCCTGCGACGCCCGCTCGGCCAGCGAGATCGTGGTGCCGGTCGTCGATGCATCGGGCCAGTTGATCGCCGTCTTCGATGTGGACGCCACCGAAGTCTCCGCTTTCGACGCGGTGGATGCCGAGGCGTTGGAGCGCCTGCTGGCCGAGGTGTTCGCCGCCTGACGACCGAATTTGACGCCGCCTCATGACATAGTCTTTCGACCCTGCCACGCTGGCACCCCGGCGGCGCGGTCGACGGGCTGACCCTTACCAGATGGACTGAGTGGACTCAGTGGACTGTATTTTTTCGGAGCGCCGACCATGAGCAACCGCGTCATCATCGTCACCGGAGGTCACGGCGACCTGGGCCGGGCCGTGGTCGAACAGGCCTTGGCGGACGGATTGAGTGTCGCCATCATCGATCACGCCATGGGCCATGCGGCTCCAGCGGGGGTTCAGGAACTGGGCGGCGTCGATCTGACGGATGCGGCGGCGGCGGACAAGGCGATCGCGGCGGTCATGACCCGCTTTGGCCGTATCGACGCCCTGCTGAATATCGCGGGCGGCTTCGTCTGGCAGACGACCGACGACGACAAGCCGGCCTGGGACCGGATGTTCGCCCTGAACCTGACCACCGCCCTGAACGCCAGCCGTGCCGCCCTGCCCCATCTGAAGGCATCGGACGAAGGCCGGATCGTCAATGTCGGGGCCAACGGCGCCCTGCGCAGCGCGGCGGGCATGGGGGCCTATGCGGCCTCCAAGGCGGCGGTGCATCGCCTGACCGAAAGCCTGGCCGAGGAGCTGAAGACCACCTCCGTCACCGTCAACGCCGTCCTGCCCTCCATCCTGGACACCGAGCGTAACCGCGCCGACATGCCGGATGCCGATCCCTCGACCTGGGTCGCGCCCGCCGATCTGGCCCGGGTCATGCTGTTTCTCGCCTCGCCCGACAGCCGCGCGATGACCGGAGCGCTGGTTCCGGTCACGGGCCGGGTGTGATGCGACCCGCGCGCAGCGTCCTTTATCTGCCGGCCTCCAATGCCCGGGCCATCGAAAAGGCGCGCTCCCTCGCCTGCGATGTCGCCATCCTCGACCTCGAAGACGCCGTCGCCCCCGAAGCCAAGATCGAGGCCCGGGCCGCCGCCGTCGTTGCTGTCCGTTCGGGAGGTTTCGGCCCGCGCCTGGGCGTTCGCATCAACGCCCTCGATACGGAATGGGGTGCCGACGATCTGGCCGCCCTCGCAGACACAGCCGTTGACCTTCTCGTAGTCCCCAAGGTCGAGGATGTGACCGCGCTAAAGGCACTGACGAACCGGCTCCCTCACGGCACCGCCGTGTGGGCCATGATAGAGACGCCGCGCGCCCTGCTGGCCCTGAACGACATCGCCGCCAGCGATGGTTCGCTGGAAGCGCTCATGCTGGGTACCAACGATCTGGCCGCCATGCTCCGAACCAGCCCGTCCCCCGACCGCGAACCGCTTAAGCCCTGGCTGGCCCAGATGGTCGCCACGGCCCGCGCGCACGACCTGCTGGCCATCGATGGCGTCTTCAATCGCTTCAGCGATACCGAGGGCTTCGCCGCCGAATGCGCCCAGGGTCGCCTGTATGGTTTCGACGGCAAGAGCCTGATCCATCCGTCCCAGATCGAAAGGGCCAATGCGGCTTTTGCGCCCAGCGAAGCCGAAATCGCATGGGCTCGCACGGTCGTCGCCGCGTTTAGCTTGCCAGAGTCAGATGGCAAGGGGGCGATCCAGATCGACGGCCAGATGGTCGAGCGCCTGCATCTTTCGGCGGCGGAACGAACCCTTGCGACTCGGTTCCGGAAACAAGCCTAGGCATGTGGGCGAACCTGACGACCGCCTTGTTGCTCGCGATTCCGGCTCAAGCCGCTCCGGGCGAACCGTCTGCCGAAGTCTTGATCGCAAAGACTGACCGGGAGATATCGGCGGTCCAAATTGCGATAATCAACACCAGCGACAGACCTCTCTGTCTTCAGCAGGGCCATGGTGTCCGTTCGTTCAACCTGTCAAGAAATGGCAGACCCGTTCCGTGGGCACCCGGCATCCCATTCATTTCTGTCCGTGATCGCTGCCAGGTGATCGAGCCGGGCGAGGTCCTCCACGAAGACTACGATCTCGCGATCGCCTATCCGAACCTTCGTAGAGATGATCGTCTCTGCTTTACCGCCCGGCTCTGGTTCAAGGGCGATCAAGAAATCACAACACCCACAATAGCCTGTCGTCTGGTCGATTAGCTGCCCCTCGACCGGCTTCCAAGACAGGACTATCTAGAGCGTTCATAACCGAAACGGACCTGTCTTGACCCACGCCGTCATCGCCGCCACC
Organism: Brevundimonas vancanneytii; assembly: GCA_943372125.1. GTDB lineage: Bacteria > Pseudomonadota > Alphaproteobacteria > Caulobacterales > Caulobacteraceae > Brevundimonas > Brevundimonas vancanneytii_D. Next base: position 16,288 of record CALRXI020000004.1, on the reverse strand, counting down.
GGGCTGTTCACGCCCGACCAGTCGATCTCCAACGAAGAACTGGTCACGGCCTACAACGCCTATGCCGACGCCTATAATGCCGAACACGCGGCCCAGATCGTCGAGGGCGACGTCGCACCCCTGACGCCGTCGTCGGTCGAATTCATCGAAAAGGCCTCGGGCATCAAGTCGCGCTTCGTGCTCGACAAGGCGGGCGTCCTCGACCCCGAACGCATGGCCCCCAACATCCCCGAGCGCGGCAATGACGAGCTGTCGATCATGGCCGAGATGGCGGTCAAGGCGGCCCGGCAGGCCGTCGCCGCCTGGGGCAAGCCGGTCAGCGAGATCGGGGCGGTCCTGTGCGCCGCGTCAAATATGCCGCGCCCCTATCCGGCCCTGGCCATCGAGGTTCAGCAGGCCCTGGGCATCGAGGGTTTCGCCTTCGACATGAACGTCGCCTGTTCCAGCGCGACCTTCGGCATCAAGACGGCCGTGGACTTCATCACCGGCGGGTCGGTCAAGGCCGTGCTGATGGTCAATCCAGAGGTCTGCTCCGCCCATCTGAACTTCAAGGATCGCGACAGCCACTTCATCTTCGGCGACGTCTGCACCGCCGTGATCGTGGAGTCTTCCGACACCGCCGGACCCGGCGGCTGGGACGTGCTGGGCACGCGACTGAAGACCAGCTTCTCCAACAACATCCGCAACAACTTCGGCTTCCTGAACCGCTGGGCGCAGCCGAATGAAGCATCGGCGCCCACGGCCTCAAGCAGCGAAGCGGTAGGCCCACAGGATGACAAGCTGTTCATCCAGCAGGGGCGCAAGGTCTTCAAGGACGTGGTGCCGATGGTGTCGGACATGATCGTCGACCATGCCGGCGAACTGGGCATCGACCCGACGACCCTCAAGAGGATGTGGCTGCACCAGGCCAACATCAACATGAACCAGTTCATCGGCCGCAAGGTCCTGGGCCGCGAGCCCGAGCCGCATGAGAACGTCATCATCCTGGACGACTACGCCAACACCTCCTCGGCCGGTTCCATCATCGCCTTCCACCTGCATCACGACGGCTTCGAGGCCGGCGACACCGGCCTGATCTGCAGCTTCGGCGCGGGCTATTCGGCAGGCACGGTCTTCGTCAGGAAGCGCTGAGGTCCCGCGCCAGCCAGCCGCGATACCGCACCAGCCGCCCGATCAACGGTACCGATATCTCGACGTCGAAGACGAACCGCCCCTCGGCGTCGACCTCCTCGTGCGTCCGAGTCTCGGGAGCCAGGGCCTGAGGCAGCGGGAGGGGGCCTATCCGCCATCGCTCGACGCTGTAGGTCAGCCTGTCCCCCTCGGGCGTAAGCCGCAGACGAAAACTCAGCCCGCCGAACCGTTCGACGATCCGCCCGCCGTCGCCGGGCCGTGACAGGACGCTGGAAAAGGTCCGTCCTCCGATCCGCCGCCGCCAGATCGACCGTTCGCCGTCCGCGTCGATCCGGACCTCGGCCTCGCAATCCGCCTGCCCGCCCGGAAAGCCGACGAGCCGCGCCACGAGGGCCGCCAACGGACTGCCCGCCCCCTCGGTCGTCGCCCGGCCCCGCCAGACCGACCGACCCGGCGTCTCGTGCAGAGCCCGGATAGGGTGGGGCAGGGTCTCGAAAGCCGGGCCGATGGCGCGGGCGAACAGGCTGGCTCGCGTCTCGATGATCTCGGTCGCCAGGCCATGCGGCTCCATCTCCGCTTCGATGTCGTCCAGCGACAGCAGGCCGACGCACGGCCCGGCCCCCGTCGGCACCCGGCCCGCAGCGATCGCCTTGATCGCCGCCAGCGCCGGAAGGCTGGGCGTCACAGGCCCTTCCCCCGGCTCGGCCACCAGACGCCAGACGGCGCGCACCGCCCGACCATCGCCATCGACCCCCAGAGCCTCGACCCGCATCGCGCCCCGGTCCGACCCGACAACGGATGCCCAGACAGACAGGCGAATCAGAAGACCCGCCAGCGGCACCGGATCGAACCGGAACACCGCGACCAGCCTGGCCAGCACCCACGCCCCCAGATGCGCGGGCCACGGCTCCAGCCCGGCCAGAAACAGAGCCCGATCCCTTGGCCTGAACCGCGAAGGCAGCAGGTCCAGATCGGGCGTTTCGCACAGACTGACCCACCGCCGCCCCGCTTGTCCGAAGTCCCGACGATAAAGGCCGCCCCATCCGCGCCGTTCGGCCCAGCCTCCGTCGACGAACACCCGCACCGGCCGCCCCAGCCATGAAAGGATGGCCTGCATGACCGACAGGCCGCGTGGCGCCCTGGCTCCCGGCGAGATGGCGGCCTCGACCGACACCACCTCGCGCCACCCCTGTCTGAGGCGCTCCAGCACGGCGTGCGACAGGGCCGGGGTCGAGCTGCACCCTGTCAGAGCCACCACACCCGCCGCCATTGCCGCCGCGTCCAGGGCAGGAAACGCTGCCACGAAATCCCGCCCGTCGGCCAGATCGACATAGGACAGGCCCGCCGCGATCGCGGCCCGCGCCACCGTCGGCTCCGCACCCTGAAACGGCCCGGCGGCATCGACGACGATGGTCGCGCCGGTTGCGATCAGGTCCGTCGGCGTGACCGTCGCCGTATCGATCCGCGCGGTGGCGATCTCCCCATCGGGGAAGGCGCTCCTCAGGTGGCGAGCGATCGCCTCCGCCCGCCGCTCATTCCGACTGGCGACCACGACTTCGAACCCGTTCCGAAGCAGACCCTCGGCCAGCCGCGAGCCGAACACCCCGCCCGCGCCGATGATCAGGACGCGCGTCACGCGATGAACCGGTCGCGGTCTTGAGCTGACGGGACCATGCAGACATCGGTGCGGCCGAAGATCCGATAACGGTTCTGCGCGATCAGATCGTAGATCGGATTTCGCAGCCCGGTCGGCACAGCACGAAGCATGCGCAGGCCGCGTGTCGATGGCAGCTCACTCAGGACCGCCAGCGCCGCATCCGACTTGAACCAGATGCGCCCGTTCAGAATGACGGCGTTGGTCTGGGGCGCATCCGCATCGATGCCATACCGGGTGGCCAGCGCCCGGCCCGCCTCGCTCTGGATTGCGACGAAGCGAAAGCGGCGCTCTGGGTCGCGATCGATTACGAACCGGACCCAGCGCGAGCAGAAGACGCAGACCCCGTCGAACAGGATCAATCCGTCCGGCTCGCCCGGCGCGGGGCGCGGCGACCACCGGTTCATGACATCACCTGCTGCATCACCGGCGACCTTGCGACGGCACGAGGCGCGTCACAAGCGACATACCGCGCAGAGGGTCTACTGCCGCGCGCGATCCGTCCGCGCGCGCACCGCCCCGAACTCCGAGGCCGGTTTCCACGTCGGCCAGTCGGTACCGTTGGCCAGGTCCAGGCCCAGGCGATACAGCAGGGTCAGGTTTTCGACCGCCGAGCTGAAATCCAGATCGGCGGACCATTCGTCGCTGGGCTTGTGATAGTCGGCCCCGAACTTGGCCTGATAGGCCGGCAGGCCCACCGCCGTGCCGCCTTCGTCCAGATCGACGCCGTGCCACGGCATAAGGGCCGGCACGCCGGCGCGGGCGAAGGGGAAGTGGTCGGAGCGGTAATAATACCCCTGCTCCGGCTCGCGGTCGTCGGTGACATAGCGGCCCTCGGCCTGGGCCAGGACTTCCAGCCGGTCCTCCAGGTCGTTCTGCCCCTTGCCGAAGATGGCCAGGTCCTTCGTCGGGGCCGACAGCGGCAGCATGTCGATATTGATGTCCGCCACCGTCGTCTCCAGCGGCCAGACCGGATCGGCGGTATAGCCATAGGCACCCAGCAGGCCCATCTCCTCGGCCGCCATATGGGCGAAGACGATGCTGCGCTTCGGGCGCGGGGCCTGGCTGAACTGACGCGCGGTTTCCAGCACGCCGATGGTGCCCGATGCATTGTCCCAGGCCCCGTTGAAGATGTTGTCGCCGGTCATGCCCGGATGCTGTTCCGCCCCGCCGACGTGGTCCCAGTGGGCGGAATAGACGATGGTCTCGTTCGGGCGCTCGCTGCCTTCGATCCGGGCCAGCAGATTGTGGGTGACCAGGGTGTCGATCGTCTCCTCGGCGCTGACCGACAGGCTGACGCCCGGCATTTCCACCGCCTTGAACTGGCCGCCGGCCGTCGTGGGCAGCAGCGCGGCCAGATCGACACCGGCCGCCTGGGCCAGGGCCGTCGCGGCCTCGACCGTCATCGCGCCCGAGAATTCGGTGTCGGCCGCACCCGGCGTCAGCGTCCGGCGACGGTCGTTGCCGCCGCCGACGCGCGGGACCAGGGTGATCACGCCGATGGCCCCGCGCCGCCTGGCCTCATCGGCTTTGTAGGCGCCGGACTGATAGTTGGTGGCATAGGCCCCGTTGAACAGGTCGCCCTCGGGCTCACCGGCCACCACGATGACGACCTTGCCCGTCACATCGACGTCGCCATAGTCGTCCCAGTTCCGCTCCGGGGCCGAAATGCCGTAGCCGGCGAAGACCACGCCCGCATTCTGGATATCCGCCTTGCCGTCATTGCTGACGGCGCGCAGGACGATGTCGGTGCCGACCGTCAGCGGACGCGACTGGCCGTCCGGTCCGGCCCAGCTGGCCGTCGCCGGGCGCGCGGGCGTGTAGCGTTTCAGTTCGATCGGTTGCAGCCACTGGCCGTTCGGCCCGCCGGGTTGCAGCCCCATCGCCTCATACTGTGCCTGCAACCAGGCCAGGGTCATCCGCTCGCCCTCGGTGCCCGGATAGCGCCCCTGGAAGCTGTCGTCGCTGATGGTGCGGATTCCGTCGCTGAGCCGGGCGGCCGAGAAATCCTGGGCCTGAACGGCTCCGGCGGCCAGCAGCACGGCGGCAACGGCGGCACCGCTCATCATCTTGCGAAACATCGGAAAGCTCCGTCCCAAAAAGGTCTGGTGCGGACATACGGGCGCAGCGGCCCTCTGGCCCATTAAGTTTTCGTCATGTCGCTCTCCCTCCCCCTCGGGGGAGGGATGTCGGCGCAAAGCGACGACAGGGTGGGAGGGGCTCGGCGCGGCAAACACCGACGCTTGCCGCTTGCCCAGGTCCTCCCCACCCGGTCGCTGCGCGACCGCCCTCCCCGACGGGGAGGGAGATTTTGGCTACTGCCGCTCGGCCGCCGTCGCCTCACGGGCTGGCGCAAACTCCGAGCCCGGCTTCCAGGCCGGCCAATCGCGGCTGTTGGCCAGGTCCAGGCCGACTTCGTACAGCACCTGCAGGTCCTCGACCTGACCGGTCAGATCCCAGTCCGCCGACCATTCGTCCGCCGCCTGATGATAGCGGCTGCGGCCGTATTCCGAGCGGGTCGCCTCGCGCTGGGCGATCGGCTCGTCGCGGAAATCGCCCGTGCTGCCGCCATAGGTCATGGGCACGCCGCGCTTGGCCAGCGGGAAGTGGTCGGAGCGGAAATAGCCGCCCGAGGCCGGATTGGCGTCCGGCTGGATCTCGCGGCCCTGTGCCTGGACCTTCGCGCCGATCCGCTCGTCAAAGTCCGACTGGCCATAGCCGGTGATGCCGTACCGGGCCGTGCGGCCATAGACGTTCATGGCGTCGGCATTGAACCCACCGACCGTCTTGGCCAGCGGATAGACCGGGTTGGACGCATAGAATTCCGAACCCAACAGGCCGCTCTCTTCGGCGGTGAAGCTGATCATCACGATGGAGCGTTCGGGACGCGGCCCGGCTCCGAAGGCACGCGCGATCTCCAGCAGGCCCGCCGTGCCGGTGGCATTGTCGACCGCGCCATTGAAGATGGTGTCGCCCTCGGCATCAGGGGCACCCACGCCAATGTGGTCCCAATGGGCTGTATAGAGGATCGTCTCGTCCGGATGGGTCGTGCCTTCCAGCCTGGCCAGGACGTTGCGGGTCGTGATCTGGCTGGTGGCGACGTCGAACATGCCGCTGAAGCTCGCGCCTTCCAGTTCGACCGGGCGGAAGTCGCGGCTGCGCGCCGCCACCTTCAGGGCCTCGAAATCCTGACCGGCGCGCTGGAACAGGTCTACGGCGACATCGCGCTGGATCCAGGCCTCCATGGGCACGCGCTCGGCCGCCGCATTCTGACGCACGATATCGAACTGAGGCCCGGACCAGCTGTTGGTCACCGTCGCCCAGCCATAGGAAGCCGGAGCCGTCTCATGCACGATGATGACGCCCGCCGCGCCCTGACGCGCCGCCTCCTCGTATTTGTAGGTCCAGCGCCCGTAATAGGTCATGGCCCGACCGCCAAAGGTGTCCAGCTCGGGCTGTTCGAAGTCGGCGTCGTTGACCAGCACGACCAGGATCTTGCCGCGCACGTCGACGTCCTTGAAATCGTCCCACTGACGTTCCGGCGCATCGATGCCGTAGCCGACGAAGACCAGGGGCGTGTCCATCAGCATGACGTGGTCGCCGGGCAGGCGGGTCGAGACCACGATCTGCTGGCCCTGGGTCAGGGGAATGGTGTCGTCGCCGACCTTCAGCTGCGCCTGGATGTTGGAGGCGGTGAAGCGGTTCAGGGTCACGTCCTGCGTCCACTGGCCATTCGGACCACCAGGCTGAAAGCCGGCGGCGGCGTATTGCTCACTCAGATACTGGACGACCATCTCCTCGGCCGGTGTGCCGATGCCGCGCCCCTGAAAGCTGTCGTCGGACAGGATGCGGGCGTGTTCGGACAGGCGGGCCGTGTCAAAGCCACTCTCCTGAGCCGCAGCAGGCAGGGCGATAGCGAGGGCGGCAACGGCAGTCAGGAAACGCATTGGTGGAACCTTCGTCTGTAGGAAGACCATGACGTTAGGAGGTCGTCCCGCAGGTGTCGACTGGTCCTCAGGCCTCTGGACGCAGATACATCATCCGAGGGTCGGACCTACGCGGCTTCGGATGTGCCGACGAAAGGATTGGATACTCGAGAACCGGTCACAGCAGTTTGATACCGTTGATGACTGCCAGCTGTTATGGTCAAGGTTGAAGCCGATGGAGACAGCCCATGTCGTTGAGCCAAGCTGCGCTGATCGCATCACTGGTGTCCGCCGCTGTGCTGGCATCCGACACTGCATATACTCAGACTCCAGCACCCGGCGCATCATACATTACCGAAGTGAACGCGATCGAAGCGCGCGATCAGGCCGCCATCCTGGATATCATCGCGCGAATGAATCATGCGATCGACGCCAATGACTATGCGCTCTACGCCAGTTTTTACACCGCCGATGGGGTGATAGACTCCGGCTTTGGCCCGCCCTCGGTCGGAGCCGCCGCGATTGTGGCGTCACTCGAGATGTCGGCTCCGTTCATTACCAACAAGCGGCACGTCATGGGCAACCCGGTCATCAGCGGATCGGGCGATCAAGCCAAGGTGACCTACTATCTGGTCGTTTTCGAGCGTCAGGCCGGACTGACGCTGGCAGGAACTGCCGTCATCACGGACACGCTGAGACGAGAGAATGGCGTGTGGAAGGTAGCGACACATACCACTCGAATGGACCCCGCAACTCTCGCTGCCATGCAGGCGGCCATATCCGGGGGTTAAGCGGCCAAAGCGCTTCGCTCTTCCTCAGCAAGTCTACTCAAGAAAAGCCCGCCGGAGATATCTCCGGCGGGCTTGTGCTCTGGCAAAGAGCTCTTTCTTAGTGGGCCACGCCTTTCCAGATGCGGCGGTAGCTCATGTAGGTGATGCCCGCGAACAGGAACAGGAAGACCATCACGCCCACGCCGGCCTGTTTGCGCTGGACCTGCTTGGGGTCCGAGGCCCAGGCGATATAGGCGGCGACGTCCTTGGAATACTGATCCACCGTCTGGGCGGAACCGTCGTCATAGGTCACCTGACCGTCACGCAGAGGCGCGGCCATGGCGATGAAGCCGCCGTAGGGCACGGGGCCCTCGCCCGTCCAGAACGGCGTCAGGTCGCCGGCCATGTAGGGGTTGTAGTTCTGGCCGGGGAGAACCTGCAGTCCTGCCGGAGCCGGCTTGTAGCCCGACAGCAGGGAATAGATGTAGTTGGCGCCATCGTGACGCGCCTTGGCCATGACCGACAGGTCGGGCGGGGCGGCACCCCCGTTGGCGGCGGCGGCGGCCACAGCGTTCGGATAGGGGCTGGGGAAGCGGTCGGCGGCGACGCCGTCGCGCATGATGGGCTCACCGGTTTCCGAATCGATGTCCGGAACCTGAACCTCGGCGGCCAGCACCTTCACGAAGCGGTTGGCGGCAGGGTTTTCCTGATGAGAGTCGTAGAACGGACCACCCGGCTCGGCCAAGGTCCGGAAATACATCAGGTTCATGCCGTGGCAGGCCGAGCAGACCTCCCGGTAAACCTTGTAACCGCGCTGCAGCTGGCCCTGGTCGAAGGAACCGAACGGCCCCTCGAACGAGAACCCGCCCGAGCGCGGGTGTTTGGCCTCGCCGGCGGCCAGGGCGGGCGAGGCCGCCAGGGCCAGGCCGGCAGCGGCGGCGATCATGACCAGGGTCTTCTTCATGGTGTTCGTCTTCAGGCTCATGGTCGCGATCAGCCCTTCTTCTCGGCCGAGGCGGGAACGGCCCCGCTCATGGCGTCGCTGGTGCCCAGGACCGGTTCGGAGATGGTCGCAGGGATCCGGCGCGGTGTCTCACGCAGACCCACCAGCGGCATGATCACCAGGAAGAAGGCGAAGTAGTACAGCGTCAGGAAACGCGTCAGCCACAGGTAGGAGTTCAGGTCACCATCGATCAGGGTGAAGGTCTTGAACGAGCCGATGACGGGCGCGTCAGGCAGCTGACCTCCGCACCAGCCCAGGCCCAGACCCACGATCACGAAGATGACGAAGAAGGTTCGCATCGTCGGGCGATAGCGCATCGACCGCACCTTGGACGTGTCCAGCCAGGGCAGGACGAACAGCACGCCGATGGCCGCGAACATGGCGACCACGCCGCCGAACTTGTCCGGCACCGCCCGCAGGATGGCGTAGAAGGGCAGCATGTACCACTCGGGCACGATGTGCGCCGGCGTCACCAGCGGGTTGGCGGGAATGTAGTTGTCCGCATGACCCAGGGCGTTGGGCATGAAGAAGACGAAGAAGGCGAACAGGATCAGGAACAGGATGATCGCGAAGCCGTCCTTGACCGTATAGTACGGGTGGAAGGGCAGCATGTCCTTCTTGGCGCGATCCTTGGGGATCAGGATGCCGACGGGGTTGTTCTGACCGGCGTGGTGCAGGGCCCACAGGTGCAGGACCACACAGCCCGCGATCACGAACGGCAGCAGATAGTGCAGCGAGAAGAAGCGGTTCAGCGTCGCATTGTCGATCGCCGGGCCGCCGCGCAGCCAGATCAGCACGGGCTCGCCGATGACCGGGATGGCCCCGATCAGATTGGTGATCACCTCGGCGCCCCAGAAGGACATCTGGCCCCAGGGCAGGACGTAGCCCAGGAAGGCGGTCGCGATCATCAGGAAGAAGATCACGCAGCCCATGATCCAGATCATCTCGCGCGGCGCTTTATATGAGCCGTAGTAGAGGCCGCGCAGCATGTGGATGTAGACCGCGATGAAGAACATCGAGGCTCCGTTGGCGTGGGTGTAGCGGATCAGGTCGCCGCCGTTGACGTCGCGCATGATGCGCTCGACCGAGGCGAAGGCCATTTCGGTATTGGGCACATAGTGCATGGCCAGGAAGATGCCCGAGGCGATCTGCACGACCAGGCACAGGGCCAGGATGGCCCCGAAGGTGTACCAGTAGTTCAGGTTCTTCGGCGTCGGCAGCGACATATAGTCGGCCCCGAAGCGGATGATCGGCAGGCGGGTGTCCATCCACCGCTCGATGGCGGTCTTGGGGACGTAGGTGGATTCGTGATCGCTCATGCTTCTGACCTAATCAACCGATCTGCACGCGGGTGTCGGACACGTACTGGTACTCCGGCACGACGAGGTTCAACGGGGCCGGACCTTTGCGGATACGTCCGGACGCATCGTAGTGCGAGCCGTGGCACGGGCAGAACCAGCCGCCGTAATCCCCGGCATTGAAGGTCGGCACGCAACCCAGGTGGGTGCAGGAGCCGATGACCACCAGATATTTCTCGTGACCGGCCTTGGTGCGCTCGACGTCGGTCTGCGCCGGGCTGCCGACGGCGCCCTCGCTGACGACGCGCTGCAGTTCGGCCGGGGTGCGGAAGCGCACGAACACCGGCTTGCCCTGCCATTTGATGACGACCTGCTGGCCTTCCTGAACCTTGGTCAGGTCGAATTCGATGGTCGACAGCGCCAGGGTGTCGGCGGCCGGGTTCATCGAATTGATCAGCGGCCAGGCCACCATGGCCCCGGCCCCCACCGCCGCGGCGCCCGCCGCGATATGGATGAAGTCCCGACGGGTGGCCTCGCCACCTTCGTTGTTTTCAGTCACGACCGATTCGGCCACGTCATACTCCTCATACGCCGCTCTCAGGCGCGTCCTGCGACGGCGTCTTTGCGGCATGAACGCTTTAGCGAAAAACCCTCGGCCTGACCCGGTCTGGTTTTGCGGCTCATCGACGCAAGTTGCTGACGCCACTTGCGAAACAGTCGCAATTAAGACCGCGACAAGCCCCCGGGCCACGCGTAAAGAGGGCCTTAGAATGCGTCTCGCCCTTTTTCAACCGGCCATTCCACAGAACGTCGGCGCGTGCATCCGTCTGAGCGCCTGTTTCGGCGTGGACCTGCATGTGATCGAGCCGACGGGCTTCCATTTCGACGACCGCGCCATGAAGCGCGCGGCCCTGGATTACGGCCCGCTCAGCCACCTGACCCGCCATGCGGACTGGGACGCATTCCGGGCTAGCCCTTTGCCAGGCCGGCTCGTCCTGTTCACCACCAAGGGCGCGACCCCGCTGACGGAGTTCGCGTTTAAACCCGATGACACTCTGCTGTTCGGGTCGGAACCATCGGGCGCACCGGACCACGTCCATGCCGCCGCTGATGCGCGCGTCGTGATCCCGCTGCAAGCCGGCGCGCGTTCGCTGAACCTGGCCGTCAGCGCCGGCATCGCTTGCTGGGAAATGGTGCGCCAGATCAGGCCCTAGGATGGGCTGGGCGAGGCCTCGGTCCCGAACAAGGCGGTCAGCGGAAGCCACGGCCCCAATCGCACGACATCTATGTGGAACAGATCGGCCTCGACCATCGGCAGACTGGCGAGATGTTCATGCACGGCCTCGGAGCTGTCCGCCTCGAACTCAAGGGACACGCGCAGGGGTTCGGGCTGAAAATACATCTGACGGATCACGTCACGGGTATAGAGCTGCCAGACCCGCCGTTCTTCGTCGACGCTCAGACGCAGGAACTGATCCTGCCGCCTGCCGGGCCGCGGTGTAAGAAGAGCAATGAACTTCATGGATCGCTTCCTGCGACGGGCGAAGCGTTTCGCTCAGTCGATAAAGACGCTGTCGTCCGGGCCGACCCCCGGATACTGAATGAACATCAGGGTGCAGCCGCCCTCGGGGGCGACATGCGGACCGTGCCAGACGCCCGGACCGTGGATCAGGAAAGAGCCGGCGGGCAGTGGCTCGCCGTCATTGATCATGGTGCCCTCCATCACGTGAACGGCCTCCATCGCGCGTGGGTGAAAGTGCCGCTTCAGCACGGCACCGGGCGCCATCTTGAGCAAGGCGATGAAGGGCGCGCGGGTCGTGTCAACATTGGCAAAGGCCGCGCGCGTGTCGCCGGAAAAGCCGGGAATGTTGAACGGCTGGAAGTCGATGTCCTCGGGCTTCAGTATGATATCCGGCGTTGTCGAGGGTGACACCAGCAGATCGGCGGCGACCTCACGGGCCGCACCGACGACCGCCGCACGACTGGCTTCGGAGACGCCGGTGATCTCGGGGTGCTGATGGATCAATCCCGCCCTGCGACGCGCCACGACAGGGACCCCTGCCGCCCGCGCCTTGTCGGCGAAGGCCTCTCCGTCCGACCGGGCCGGATCGAACTCCGACGTGTAGATGTAAAGCGCCGGCAAACCCGTCGGATCGGCCAGTCCCGGGGAGACTTCGGGGTCGGAGTGGATCGCGGCATCCGGCGCATAGAGCGACCACAGATAGGCAAATTCCGCGGCCGTCCGCCCCGCGCCCGTGGCGAAGGTCTGGTAGCTATCGCCGGAACAGGTCGCGTCCAGCGCCGGCGACATGACCCAGACCGCGCGCGGCGTGACGGCCTCGCCGCGCAAGACCAGGGCACTGGCCACCGCATGAGCCGCGCCTGCGCTCTCCCCAGCCAGAACGATACGCGACGGATCGATGTCCAGCGCCCCGGAGTTCTGAGTGACCCAGCGGAAGGCGGCCAGGACGTCGTCTCGCGCAGCCGGGAAGGGGCTCTCTGGCGCGCGGCGATAGTCGATGGTCATGACCTTGAGCCCGCTGGCCCCCGCGATCAGGCGGGCCAGGCCGTCGTGGCTTTCCAGATCGCCGACGGCGAAACCACCGCCATGAACATACAGGATCAATGGACCACCATGATCGGCCGTCAGCGGCACATACAGCCGCGCCGCCATGTCTCCGGCCGCGCCCGGAACGGTCAGGGGACGCCACGCCACCGCCGGGTCGGGCGCGCCCGCGGATCGCACGAGTTCGTCCTTGTAGCCCGCGCGAAGGTCGTCGATCGTCTGGTTTTCGCGCGGCGGCATCGCTGCGAAAGCCGCCAGATAGGCTGCCGTCTGCGGCTCTATCGCCAAGGTCTCGTCGCCCATTGTCACCCTCCGATGAACATTGCCCGCGTGAAGACGTCTGGATGGTCCGCCACGCCCAGGCTACCTGCGACAAGCGTCGCCATTGCTCGCCCTGCCTCTTCGTGGTGACTTGATCGACAGTATCGGGTCCGCGTCCTCGGCAGTCTTTCAGAAATCGGCCACCACAGGAGGACGCCCTGTCCACCTTCGACGCCCATTTTCAGACCAGCCCTCTTGCGGCCTGTCGCCATGAACGACGTGGCGGCGGCAGTGTCTCGACGCGCCTGATCCATCTGGCCTCCCCCGCGCACGAGGCGCTGGACCCGCCTACGGACGAACTGGTGATGGGCCTGATCCTGGGCGGCACCGGCGGCGCGACTTGGGCCTGGGATGGGGCCAAGCCCAATCGATCCAGCTATCGGCGACCGGGCACACTTGGCCTGACCCCCATCGGTGCCCGGGGACGTTTCGAGGTCGATGGCCCCAGCCGGGCGCTGATCGTCTGCCTGCCCTACTCGGCCCTGGCAGAGAGATTGGCCCCCGATGTCCTGGTGCCCCGGGACTTTGGGCGGTTGCATGACGACTATCTGGACCAGCCCATGGCCCGAAAGACCGCCATGGGTCTCTGGCGTACAGCGGGTCGTCAGGATTTCGGCCGCGATCTGCTGATCGACGCCCTGTCGGAGAAACTTCTGCTGACGCTGTCCGGACGGTTGCCCGATCGCCAGCCCGGCATCCGGCTCAGCGCACGGCAGCAGGCACGGCTCACCGCCCGTGCGGAACGGACGGATGTCGATGTCCCGGCTCTGGCGGACGAGCTCAGCCTGCCGGTACGAACCTTTCGTCGTCAGTTCGCCGCGACCTTCGGCTGTTCGCCCCACGCCTGGTTGATCCAGCGACGCATAGAGCGGGCGCGGACAATGCTGGCGGACCGGTCGACCTCGCTGGCGGACACCGCGCTGGAACTCGGTTTCGCCAGTCAGGCACATTTAACCGAAGCCTTTCGACAGGCGACAGGCTTTACGCCCGGACGTTACAGGCGCACGCTTCTGACCTGACCGCTGTCGAACCGGACAGCGACGCGATCACCACTGGCGATGCCCGTGCCAGTGTGATTAGTCGCCGCCATGAGCCACGCCTTTCCGACCGATACCGATCCCCTGCTGCTGAAACAGGCCGAGACCCGCGCCTGGTTCGAGGCCCTGCGCGACCGCATTCATCTGGCCTTCGAGGCGCTGGAGGATCAGGCGCCGGCGGAGCTCTTCTCCGGCGAGGCCGGCCGGTTCGTGCGCACGCCCTGGCAGCGGCCCGAGGGCGGCGGCGGCGTCATGGGCATGATGCATGGGCGGCTGTTCGAAAAGGTCGGGGTGCATTGCTCGACCGTTCACGGCACCTTTCCCGCCGACTATGCCAGGTCCGTGCCCGGTGCCGCCGAGGACCCGCGCTTCTATGCGACCGGAATCAGCCTGATCGCCCATCCGGTCAGCCCGCGCATACCGGCCGTGCACATGAACACCCGCTTCATCTCGACGACCCAGAGCTGGTTTGGCGGCGGGGCGGACCTGACGCCGGTGCTGGACGTGGATCGCCACCCGGAGGCCAAGGACACCCTCGGTTTTCACGCCGCCATGAAGTCGGCCTGCGACGCCCACGACCCCGACTGGCATGCGAAGTTCAAACAGTGGTGCGACGACTATTTCTGGCTGGCGCACCGCAACGAGCCGCGCGGCACCGGCGGCATCTTCTACGACCACCATGACAGCGGCGACTACGCCCGCGACTTCGCCTTCACCCGCGATGTCGGTGAGGCCTTCCTGTTCGCCTATTCCGAAATCGTCGCCCGCCGCATGGTCGAGCCCTGGACGCCCGAGGAGCGTGAGGAACAGCTGATCCGCCGGGGCCGCTATGTCGAGTTCAACCTGCTGTACGACCGCGGCACCATGTTTGGCCTGAAGACCGGCGGCAATGTCGACTCGATCCTCAGCTCCATGCCCCCCGTGGTGAAATGGCCCTAGATGCCTGAGCCCCCGGCTTCGACGGGTGGCGGCGTCAGCAGCAGGAAGGCCCGGATCCAGGCGGTCATGATCGCGCGGTCATTCGGCTGCTTCAGGGTCTTCAGCGCCTGGACAGCCAAGGCTTCGGGGATGCGATGCCCGCGCCGCGTCTCGATCAGGGCGGCGGCATAGTCGGGCTGAAATTCCGGGTGGCACTGGAAGCTGACGGCGTCGTCCCAGGCCAGCCCGGCATAGGGGGTAAAGTCCGAGGCGGCGATGATGCGCGCGTCCGGCGGCGGGGCCACCACCTGATCCTGATGCGAGACGGGGATGGCGACCGACGCGGCCCGCGGGTGCATCCAGTCCTCGGTGGCCGTGACCTGATAGCGGTGCAGGCCGATACCCCAGCCCTTGTCCGACTTTTCGACCTTTCCACCGAAAGCATGGGCCATGATCTGATGGCCGAAGCAGATGCCGACCAGGCGGGTCCGTCCCCTCGCCGCCCTCAGCCAGTCGATCAGCGGCGGAATCCACGGCAGCTCGTCATAGACGCCGGCCGCCGAGCCGGTGACGATCGCGCCGGTGAAGGCCGACGGGTCGTCCGGCAAATGCCCCGCCTGGACATCGAACCGCGTCGTGGCCACGCCCTCGCCCAGCAGGGCCCGGAAGCGCGCCGGATAGTCGTCGAAGTCGTCCTTCAGCGCCTCGGGCGGGTGGCCGGTCTCTAGGATGGCGATACGGGTCATGGCGGCTCCGGCTGGCCCATCGATATGGGCGATCGCGCAAGACGCGCCAAGCCCGATGCGCTATTGGCCCGCTCATGTCCGAGTCCGACCCCGTCGTCCTGATCAACGTCTATCGGTGCCAGCCGGACAAGCTGGACGCCCTGATGGAGCATCTGACCTCTCTCGTGCGGGCCCAGCGCGATCTGGAAGGCTATATCTCCGCGACACTGCATCGCGGCCTGGGCGGCAAGGTCGCGGCGGTGCATTCGCTGTGGCGCTCGCGCGAGGACTGGAAGGCCATGTCGCGCCACCCCTCCATCGTCATCCGCATGGAGCCCATCATGGCCATCGCGACCTTCGAGCCACATCTGTACGAACCCGGCGAAGTGATCGACTAGCCGCGGTCATCCACGAGCTACGGTGGGAATCGGAAAGCGTCTCTTCCGCCGGCCTGATGTATCTCTGACCCTTCTCCCCTTGTGGGAGAAGGTGGCAGCCGAAGGCTGACGGATGAGGGGTCGCACCGACATCAAATCCATCGTTGCTCGACCACGAAGCCACTTTCAATCGTCAGACGGTGCATCGACCCCTCATCCGACCCGCTTCGCGGGCCACCTTCTCCCGCAAGGGGAGAAGGATCAAATCAGGCACCTGACACACAGCGTCCATATGCTGAGAGTTCGCCCCCAACCCCCGCAAACAAATCCGCCAACCCCCTGATCCCGCTTCGCAATCCCGCACGACCATCGACCTGTCCCCGCCATAGGTAGAACTGGCCCCATAATCCTCCCCGTCCCGTCGCCGGGAAGGGCGCAAGGCCTTGCGGCTTGTCGCGGCGGGAACGAGATGAGCGGGGTGGGGTGGCCTACGCACCTGCAGGCGTTGGCTGTGAGAGACCTTCGGGCCTCAAGCAGCGAGCCCTCGCAGGGCGAGCGTTAG
>CALRXI020000003.1:0-98584 GCA_943372125.1 Brevundimonas vancanneytii | reverse complement strand
GAACGACAAGGTCTCCAAGTCCAAACCGGGCTGGATGCTGATAAAGCACCGGGACGAGGGGGCCGTGGACGGCAATGCCCCGGGACCGACGGATGATGACCGGTCCATCGCCTCCAAGCGTACGATGACCGAGATCGCCGACGGCAAGCGCCGCAAGGTCAAACCCTTCATGACCGCCGAGGGGCCTGACGCAGGTGCCGTCTGGCAGAGCAACCGCAATGGGGACTCCGCCGCCAAGCCGCAGTCGTCCAAGGCGGGCAAACCGACGAGGGCGTCTCAAACCAAAGCCACCCTGTCACGATCGGTCTCAAAGGGGCCGACGGTCGCCGCCCTGCCGCCCTTCGTTGAACCGCAGCTGACCAAGTCCTCGGAGAAGCCGCCCCGAGGTGAGACCTGGGCGCATGAGATCAAGTTCGACGGTTACCGGATGCAGCTGCGCACGGTCGGTGGCCAGGCGACGCTCCTGACCCGCAAGGGCCTCGACTGGTCCGCCAAATTCCCCGAGATCGTCGCGGCCGGCGCAAGGCTCAAAGACGGAATTTACGACGGCGAGGTCGTGGCCCTCGACACGACGGGCGCTCCGGATTTCGCGGCGCTGCAGGCGGCGATCTCGGACGGCAAGACCAGAAACCTCGTCTTCTTCGTCTTCGATCTATTGTTCGAGAACCGCGAAGACCTGCGCCCTCTACCCCTGTCCGAGCGCAAGGCCCGGCTCGAGGCGGCCGTGGCCAAGGCACCGATCAATCTGCGCTACGTCGATCATTTTGTGACCGCCGGGGATGCGGTGCTGCTTTCGGCCTGCCGCATGGATCTGGAGGGCATCGTCTCCAAACGCCTGGACGCGCCCTATCAATCGGGCCGCAGCGATAGCTGGACCAAGTCCAAATGCCGCCAGGGCCATGAGGTGGTCATCGCCGGCTGGACCACGACCGGCGACGCCTTCCGCTCGCTGATCGCCGGCATACACCGCGACGGGGCCCTGGCTCATGTCGGCCGCATCGGCACCGGGTTCGGTCGCGAGACCGTCGCCCGCATCATGCCTCGCCTCAGAGCGCTCGAAACCAGCCAAAGCCCCTTCAAAGGCAAGGGCGCGCCCAAGAAGGCCGCCGGGGTTCACTGGGTCAGGCCCGAGCTCGTCGCCGAGATCGAATATGCAGGGTTCACCGGTGACGGCTCCATCCGCCAGGCCGCCTTCAAGGGTTTGCGCGAGGACAAGCCCGCCGCCGAGGTGGAGGCCGAAGTCCCGGCCAGCGTCGCAACCACCGAACTGGCCGAACCGATCCCGGCCAGAACCGAACCCACGGCCACAATCCAGAGCCGCACGGTGACCCCGAAGAGCGCGGCCGTAGTAAGGGGGATCACCATCTCCCATGCAGGCAAGACCCTTTGGCCCGATGCCGGAGACGACCGCCCGGTCACCAAGAAGGATTTGGCCGAATATTACGAGGCCGTCGGCGACTGGATGGTGCGCCATGTAAAGGGCCGTCCCTGTTCGATGATCCGCATGCCCGACGGGATCGACGGCAAACAAAACTTCTTCCAGCGCCATTCCGGCAAGGGCCAGTCGTCCCTGATCACCGAGGTCACGGTTCGGGGCGACCGCCAGCCCTATCTGCAGTTCGACCGCGTCGAGGCGCTGATCGCGGCCGGCCAGATCGGGGCCCTGGAGCTCCATCCCTGGAACTGCGAACCCTTCGCCCCGGAGCAGCCCGGCCGTCTGGTGTTCGACCTCGACCCCGCGCCCGACGTCGACTTCGAAGAAGTCATCCGCAGCGCGAAAGAGGTCCGGGATCGCCTCGCCGACCTCGGTCTGGTCAGCTTCTGCAAGACCACCGGCGGCAAGGGCCTGCATGTGGTCACCCCCCTGAAGGCAAAAGGCGTCGACTGGCCTGCCGCCAAGGCCTTCGCGCGCGACGTCTGCAAGGCCATGGCCCGGGATGAACCTGACCGTTTTCTGATCACCATGGCCAAGAAGGATCGGACCGGCCGCATCTTCCTTGATTATCTGCGCAACGACCGCATGGCGACCGCCGTCGCCCCGCTCTCACCCCGCGGCCGTCCCGGCGCGCCGGTCTCGATGCCCCTGACCTGGTCTCAGGTGAAGAAGGGGCTCGACCCCGCGAAATACACGGTCCGCACCGTCCCCGCCCTCGTCGCCAAACTGAAGGCGTGGGAAGACTACTGTGATTGCGAACGCCCCCTTGCTCCCGCCATAGAGCGCCTTGGCAAGGTTTGAAGCTCCCCACGGGACCGCTGCCGGTGCCCGTACCTGAAGGTTTGAAGCGGGACCTCTTCGGGACCAGGGCGGCGAGATCGCGGTTTGCGTCTCATGCTGCACCATGTCTCTTTTGGCGCGTCGAACCCGGCTTCTGCTCTGACTGGAGATCAAGCCGGTCGACATCCTCAAGCCGGACTGTTGGTCTTTAAATCTCAAACACGCGGTAAGGCCGTTCGCCCAGAGTTCTCAGCACGGGCAGGGCAACATTAAAGACGGGCACCCCCTTGGGGTCTGGCCCTCGGCTGCGCCACGATGGGCGTGACCGTGCACCACCACGCTGATGTTGTCGTACAGGTCGATGGTCTCCCCCAGGCGGGAGGACCCCAGGAAGCAGTGAAGTTCCGGCGGTTCGCCAATCACGGTGTCGACTATGGGGGCGTAATGCAAAAGAACCACGGAGCGTTCGGTGCGCAGGCTCCGGATAGATGTCTCAAGCTGGTGCGCATCGTCCACAGCTTCCTGCACGAAGGTCTTGATGGAGGCCTCGCCGAATGAGCTCAGCATGTAGCGGCCAAAGCCACCAACAAAGCCTTTGGCACCGGCAAACCCCACGCCACCGATCTCGCGGTTTCGACCGCCGGACAGCATGGTAACGCCCGCGTCGCAGAACATGTCCATGATGACCTCAGGCTGGCCGCACTCATGTTCGTGGTTCCCCATCACACCGACCATCGGGATTCTGCAGAGCCTCAGGTCTTTGAGCAGGGCTTCGACCTCGGTCGTCCTGCCAAAGTTGACCATGTCCCCGCACTTTTCGGATGACACGTGGACCCATGCGGGGAAGGGATTTGGCCTATCGATAACAATACGGAACAGCGGAGGAGGTGCCGTGTTGTGTAGCACTTCCGTCTGGAAAGCTCTCAGCCATGACCGACCGCCCTGTCCTTCAGGACCCCCGCGAGCAGTACCCTCGACCTCCGTTTCCCGAGCAGCCACAGCCGGAGCCGGGCCTCGCGGCGGAAATGGAGCCCCGGCCCGACCATGGCGAGACGAGCTACCGGGGCTCCGGCAGGCTTGCCGGCCGAAGAGCGCTCGTGACAGGTGGGGACTCCGGTATCGGTCGCGCCGCCGCGATCGCCTATGCCCGAGAGGGGGCTGATGTTGCCCTGTCCTATTTGCCGTCTGAAAGGAGCGACGCCATTGAAGTCATAGCCTTGATCGAGGCCGAGGGCCGCAAAGCCGTGGCCCTGCCCGGTGACATTACCGATGAGGTGTGGTGCCGACAAATGGTCGGGACGGCGGTCACAGAGCTTGGCGGTCTGGACATTCTCGTGATCAACGCCGGCCATCAGCAGTACCGCGAGGACGTCAGCGAAGTTTCCACCGAAGATTTCGACAGGACAATGAAAACCAATCTGTACGCCATGCACTGGATTGTGCAGGCGGCTGTGCCGCACCTTCCGGCGGGGGCGTCAGTGATCACCACCGCGTCGATCCAGGCCTATGAGCCGTCGGCCATACTGTTGGACTATGCGACAACCAAGGCCGGGATCGTGGCCTATACCAAGGCCCTTGCGAAACAGCTCATCAAGAAGGGCATCCGGGCCAATGTGGTCGCTCCCGGGCCGTTCTGGACCGTGTTGCAGCCATCGGGCGGCCAACCGCAGGAGAAGGTCAAGAATTTCGGCGAGCAGAGCGAATTCGGAAGGCCTGGCCAGCCCGTGGAGATCGCGCCTGTCTACGTGCTGCTCGCCTCCCAGGAGGCCAGTTACATTTCGGGCGAGGTCTATGGTGTCACCGGGGGTGCGGGCGTTGGCTGACGGGTCGCGCCGCGTGGAGGACGCTCTGCGGATCGTCAGTTAGTGCGAGCGACCTGGTGCTGTCAGTCCAACGCGAACTTGTCTCCGCTAGACGCAGATAGGGCAGGGGACACGATGCCTATCCGGCGAGCGTCTTCCACTCAGCCAGGGCGGCTGAGCGTTGGGCCTTGTATGTCTCTCTGCTGATGAGGTGGCGGTCCTGGTTGAAGTGGTTGTGGAAGGCGGCATGCACGGAGCTGAACTTCTGCAGCGTCTTCATCTGCCGGAACCTTAGCATGGCCCGTTCTCGTCGTTGGAAGGGTAGGTGGGAGTTCTCCACCCTGTTGTTGGCCCAGCGTCCGACCTCCTGTTTCTCGGTGTTGCCGAGCTCTTTCATCGCAGCCTTGTAGGAGCGAAGTCCGTCGGTTGTGATGGCCTTCACCCGCCCGTGCCGCTTCATCAGCTTCTTCATGAACTCGAGAGCGGCCGACTTGTCCCTGGTCTTGCTGGCAAAGGATTCCAGCACCTCACCCTCGTGGTCAACGGCGCGCCAGAGGTAGTGCATCTCGCCGTTGATTTTCACGTAGACCTCGTCGAGATGCCATCGCCAGTGAGTGAAGGCGCGCATCTTCTGAACCCGCTTCCTGCGGATCTCGGCGGCGAACATCGGACCAAAGCGGTTCCACCACAGCCGCACCGTCTCGTGGCAGATGTCGATACCGCGCTCGGCCAGCAGGTCTTCCACGTTCCGCAGAGACAGCGGGTACTTCACGTACATCATCACCACGAGCCGGATCACCTCGGGCGAGCTGTCGAAGTACCGGAACGGGCTGGTGCTCTTGGCCATAGCGGCAACGCTAGGAGGACCGCATTACCGGCTGGCTAAGTTTGGACTGACAGAGCCCGTAGGTCCTATAGACAACGAGGGGCACCAGCCAGGCCCAGCCATCTATAGTGCCGACAAGCGGTTCCGCGAAAGGTCTAAGCCGAGGCTTCGTGCCGCCAGCTCTCTGGTGTCTGCGAAGTGGAACGTCTCACCGAAGCAACCTTTTGATCATCCTCGAATACATGAGCAGCAAAGCCGCTAGCGTGTTGTTCAAGGAGGTTCTCGGCTTCAAGCCGAGCAGCCGCCAGATCGTCAGAGAAGAGCGGCTCCATATGAGGGACCGTCAGAATGTCACTCTCAATGAAACAGAAGTAGGTCATGAACCGTCTCCTATGGTTGAGCAGCCAAGCTAACGTTACAGCCTGGACTTCGCAAGCTAAGCCATTTGTCCAGCGATCGTGTTGCTGCGAAGGCCTCAGACCGGGCCAACGTGAGCTAGCCACCCCTGCGTGAGTTGGCATCGTCCGCTCGCAGACCATGACGTCAATGTCCGATCCGAACGCTGAGCCAACTTCGCAACTCGGCCTACGCAGACATCGGCTGCCAGTCGCCGCGTTTGAAACGCGACCGTTATTTGGCCGGATCTGACATCGCTCCCTGCTCGTTAGCTGTGCTGAAGCCAAGCCGAGACCGCAATAATATCTCGGGCAACCCCCAAAATTGGCGCGGGGCCCTGAGTTGGATGCGCCAAAGCCGGTCGAATTCGCCCTCATCATGAGGGCCATGTCCTACCCAATAACAGACGCCGTCGGATTGCTGCGAAAGAGGGTTCGGAGTTGCGTGCATGAGCTCCTGCCTTGTACGCCAGGCGGATGCCGCATCGGAGCAGATTAGCCGCGCACGGCACTGCTGCCCGATCATTGGGGCACACCTAGACGACGAGCTGATTTCTGGGATTGAATGCCGCTGTGAGATAGCCGCAGCCAATTTCAAGCTTGGGCGTTGAAAGCGTTCCGCCGTGGCGGGAGCTGCCGTGCGGAGCACAGGAGGTTTTATGAGCAAGAGCGACGCCACCCTTCTGACTGACAATCTCAGCAGCATCTACAACGCGGCACCAGTTGGCCTTTGTGTCCTCGATCGTGATCTCCGATACGTTCGGGTTAATGACCGCTTGGCCGAGATCAATGGCCTTCCCGCCGCAGATCACATTGGTCGGACGGTGCACGAGGTCGTCCCCGACCTGTCGGACCAAAGCCTCGACACTATGCAACGGGTGCTCTGTGGAGAAGAAGTTTGGGGCGTCGAGTTCTCAGGGATTACACGGGCCCACCCTGCCCTCCGCACGTGGCGTGAGAACTGGCTTCCATTACGTGATGACGCCGGCGCGATCGTCGGTATGGCGATTTCGGTCGAGGAAGTAACCGACGAGAAGGCGGCGCAGGCGGCGTTACGGGAAAGCGAGGAGCGGGCGCGCCAGAGCCGCGAAGAGCTTCAGCTTTTGGCGGATAGCCTGCCTGCATTGATCGCTTATGTAGATGTCGATCGGCGTTATCGCTTCGTCAACCAAGCCTACCAATCGTGGTTTCCGAGCCACTGGGAAGCGGGGCTAATCGGACAAACTGTCGAAGAGGTTGTGGGAGCTACGGCCTACGCAGCCGTAAAGGACAAGATGGACGCGGTGTTGGCAGGCGAGCCAATTACTTTCGAACAGCAGCTGCGGCTCGCCGAGGGCGGCCCAAGGCACGTTAGAGTGGAGTATACGCCTCGCCATTCCGCTACGGGTGAGGTTATCGGCTTCTACGCTCTCGTTCAGGACTTTAGTGCGACAAACGCGGCGGAGGTGGCCCTGCGTGAAAGCGAAGCCCGTTTCAGGAACTTGGCTGACACCGCGCCGGTGATGATGTGGGTCACAGAGCCTGACGGCCAATGTTCCTATCTGAACACTCGCTGGTACGAGTTCACGGGTCAGACAGAGGCTGAAGGGTTGGGAATCGGGTGGCTGGACGCGACGCATCCGGACGATAGGGCGACCGCCAAACAGGTGTTTCTTACGGCGAACGAGAACCGAGAGGCCTTCAGGCTCGAATATCGGCTTCGCCGTAGAGACGGGGTGTACCGCTGGGCGATCGACGCGGCATCGCCTCGGCTGGGGCCGCAGGGGGAATTCCTCGGTTACGTTGGCTCCGTGATCGACATTGACGACCGCCGCGAGATGGAGACAGCCCTCCGACGGGCCAACGAACGGCTCGAAGTGCGCGTTGAGGAGGCGTTGGCCGAGCGCAAGGTTCTCGCTGACATTGTCGAGGGCACCGACGCTTTCGTGCAGGTGGTTGATCTTGATTTCCGTTGGATGGCAATCAACAAGGCCGGCGCGGATGAGTTTGAGCGCATCTATGGCGTTCGTCCCGAGGTCGGGGCGTCGATGCTAGATTTGCTTGTTCACAAGCCCGAGCATCAGAGTGCGGTTAAGGCCGTCTGGTCTCGGGCTTTGGCTGGCGAGGAGTTTGTTGAGACTGCTGAGTTCGGAGACCCCGCGCTCGACCGTCGCCACTACGAGATGAAGTACAATGCGCTCCGGGACCCAGGCGGTCGGCAGATCGGCGCGTTCCAGTTCGTCTACGACGTCACTGAGCGGATTCGAGAACATCAGAGGCTGATCGAGGCCGAAACCGCGCGAAGCCATTCCGACGCTCTGTACCGGACCTATTTTGAGAATACGCCAGAGGCTTTGTTCATTGTGGGCGTCACATCGGAAAACGACTTTGTGGTCGAAGAAATCAATCCAGCTCATGAGGTTGGCGTCGGCATGAAGCTTGAGGACATCCAAGGCAGGCGGATCGCCGACATTCTTCCAGCCGCTGCTGCAGAACGGATATTAGAGACGTACCGGCACGTCATGCGCACCGGCCATATTTATCAGTATCGCGAAGTTTATGAGCTGGACGGTCAGAAACGCCATTGGGACACGTCTTTGGTCCCCATGCGGGACGAGCACGGACAAATCGTCCGTCTAATCGGAGCAAGCCGCGATGTGACGCCGCAGGTGCTGGCTGAGGAAGCACTGCGCCAAAGCCAGAAGATGGAGGCGATGGGTCAGCTTACGGGCGGCGTCGCTCACGACTTCAATAACTTACTCACGCCGATCGTTGGATCGCTCGACATGCTTCAGCGAAGAGGCCTTGGCGGCGCCAGAGAACAGCGTCTTATAGATGGAGCAGTACAGTCGGCAGAGAGAGCAAGAGTTCTGGTCCAGCGGCTTTTGTCGTTTGCACGTCGCCAGCCGCTACAGCCGATTGCGGTTGACGTCGGGAAACTGGTCGAGGGCATGGCCGACTTGCTGGCCAGCACAATCGGACCGCAAATCAAGCTGATCGTCGAAGTGTCGCCAGACCTTCCTCCTGCGCGAGCGGACACCAATCAGATCGAGATGGCGCTGCTAAACCTTGGAGTGAATGCGCGGGACGCCATGCCTGGCGGTGGTGTCATTAAGATCGGCGCGAACCTAGATCAGATCGAGTTGGGACACCGGTCGGGGCTTCCAGTCGCCGAGTACATCCGCCTGTCGGTAACGGATGACGGGGCTGGTATGGATGAAGCGACGATGCAGCGCGCGGTCGAGCCATTTTTCTCCACGAAAGGTGTCGGGCGCGGGACTGGCCTGGGACTATCGATGGTGCATGGACTAGCGTCCCAACTTGGCGGTGCCTTGGTGATAAACAGTCGCGTTGGAGTAGGTACGAGCATTGAGTTGTGGCTGCCTCTTGGCCTTACCGAACAGGCGGAAGCCGAGGGAAGTGGTGACAGCCCCATGCTGAGCACGTCCGTTAGGACCGTGCTTCTTGTCGATGATGAAGACCTCGTGCGAGCAAGCACGGCAGATATGTTGGGCGAACTCGGATACGAAGTCGTAGAGGCTAGCTCCGCCGAGGCGGCGCTTGAGTTACTTCGCAACGGGCTCCAACCGGGTTTGCTGGTGACTGATCACTTGATGCCAGGATTAAGCGGTGCAGATCTTTCCAGCGCTGCTCAGGAAATCTATCCGGATCTTCTGAGCTTGGTTATCACCGGTTACGCGGAAGTCGAGGGACTTGCGCCCAGTTTGCCCCGCCTAACGAAGCCATTCAACCTTGCGGAACTCGCCGCAAGCGTATCGTCACTTTGACGATCTTTCCGAACCATTTCCCGCCCAGGTGCTGTCAGTCCAACGCGAACTTGTCTCCGCTAGACGCAGATAGGGCAGGGGACACGATGCCTATCCGGCGAGTGTCTTCCACTCAGTCAGGGCGGCTGAGCGTTGGGCCTTGTATGTCTCTCTGCTGATGAGGTGGCGGTCCTGGTTGAAGTGGTTGTGAAAGGCGGCATGGACGGAGCTGAACTTCTGCAGCGTCTTCATCTTCCGGAACCTCAACATGGCTCGTTCTCGTCGTCGGAAGGGCAGGTGCGAGTTTTCGACCCGGTTGTTGGCCGACCTGCCAACCTCCTGTTTCTCGGTGTTGCCGAGGTCTTTCATCGCAGCCTTGTAGGAGCGTAGTCCGTCGGTCGTGATGGCCTTCACCCGGCCATGGCGCTTCATGAGCTTCTTCATGAACTTCAGCGCCGCGGCTTTGTCCCTGATCTTGCTGGCAAAGGATTCCAGCACCTCGCCCTCGTGATCGACGGCGCGCCAGAGGTAGTGCATCTCGCCGTTGATCTTCACGTAGACCTCGTCGAGATGCCATCGCCAGTGAGTGAAGGCTCGCATCTTCTGGACCCGCTTCCTGCGGATCTCGGCGGCGAACATCGGACCAAACCGGTTCCACCAGAGCCGAACCGTCTCATGGCAGATGTCGATGCCCCGCTCGGCCAGAAGGTCTTCCACGTTCCGGAGCGACAGCGGGTACTTCACGTACATCATCACCACGAGCCGGATCACCTTCGGCGAGCTGTCGAAGTAGCGAAACGGGTTGGTGCTCTTGGCCATGGCGAGGACGCTAGGCGGACCGGATTACCGGCTGGCTAAGTTTGGGCTGACAGAGCCGTCAAGAGGGCTGGCGGATGGGTAATGGACGTTCGGTTTGTGCGCTGACAGCAATATCTCTTCGTGGCGCTGAGCGGTCGTTCAAGCCCAGTCATCCATTGTTTTGAGCACGGCGATGATAGAGCGAGACAAGGATTGAGGGTTTCATGTGGACCATGACAGTAATTTCATGGTGTCAAACGCATCCGCCGCCAGCCGCAACGGCCTCTGACCAGTAAATGCCGGAGCCCTCATGAAACACCTGACCGTCACCGCTGCCGCCTTATCCCTGTTCTCTTTGGCCCCGCCGAACCTAGCCCAAGCGCAGAGCGCTGCCCCGCGGGTGGTTTTCATCCAGGCTGGAAACCTGTTTGATTCTGAGGCTGGGCGCATGGTCGGGCCCCGCGACATCCTGATCCAAGGCGACCGGTTTGCGGAGGTCGGAGAGGAGCTGGCGGTACCGGAAGGAGCAGCCGTGATTGATCTCTCTCGCTGCTCCGTCCTCCCGGGGCTGATCGACGCCCACACCCATCTCTTGCTGGAGCAAAAAAGCGGTGAGAGCCTGGCTGACGTCGCCGCGCGCGACCACGCCGTGCAGGGCGATGTTTATCGCGCCCTGACCGCCGCCGGGCGCGCTCGCGAATATTTGGACGCTGGATTCACGACGGTTCGCGACCTCGGCAACTCAGGTCAGTTTCTCGATCTGATGCTGAAGCAGGCGGTGGACGATGGCCGCGTGCCCGGGCCGCGGATTTACGGCTCGGGCCCGGGTTTGGCACCTGCGGGAGGGCAGTTGGAGCCTATGGCCAGCGATCCGCACAATCTGGTTGGCGGCGAGTATCGCATCGTCACCGGCGTGGACGATGCCCGGGCCGCTGTGCGAGAGGCCATCGCGCGCGGAGCCGCCGTCATAAAGATGTATCCTGAGGCCACACCCCAGCGCACCCGCCTTTCGGTCGAGGAGATTGCCGCCATCGTCAGCGAGGCGAAGCGGCATAACATTCCTGTTGCAGCTCATGCGACCACCGACACATCCATTCGTGAGGCAGTTGAGGCTGGGGTGACGTCGATCGAGCACGCCTACGAAATCTCGGACGAGACCCTGCAACTGATGGCTCGCGGAGGCGTCTGGCTCGTGCCAACAGACCCCTCGCTGGAGATGGCTGTCGAGTTCACGCGGAGCTGGCCGCAGCAGCCCCCTCGCGAGGAAATCGATCGCCATCTGCAGGGTGGACGTGACCGTCTGATGCGTGCCCGTCGGGCTGGCGTCAGGATCGCGCTCGGCTCGGACCTATACTTCCCTTATGCACCGGGTCGCGGCGCAGGCGCGCGCGCGACTATGGACGGCTATATCGACGCCGGAATGACGCCCGCGGAGACGCTGCAAAGTGCGACCTGGGAAGCGGGGCAAATGCTGGGCGACGACGGGCTAGGAGTGGTGAGACCGCGAGCGTGGGCTGATCTGGTGGTGGTGGAGGGCGACCCGACATTAGAGTTAACACCTCTTCGGTCCCTTCGAGCCGTCATCAAGGGTGGCAAGACTGTGGCCGGCTCGACCGGAGGCTGCGGTGCGTGACGGGGAGAGCAATCGAGGGATACGGCATCTCACCGCACTCGGGACGTCTATCTCTGAGTGTCTGGATGCCGGAGCGATTAGCATATCCGCTTTTTGGAACTCAGGCACTCTGACCGGAGTGCGGGGGTTAGCAGTTCCTGCTCCTTAACGGAGTGGGCGGAGTTGCAAACTCAATGGAGACTGCTCGGTTCAAGCTTCAACCTTTTGTCGTATGGCTCCGGGGTCGAAACGCCAATATGACAGGTTTACGCGGACAGCTCCGGGCAGTGCGTCTGAGCATGCCTGGGTATAGCTGGGGTCGTGACGCGCTCCAGCGTTTCGGTGCTGGCGTCCTAGTCGTTTCCCGGGAGCACGACCTTGAGCAATCAGCAGTGTGCAGAAGGTTTGTATGTCGCTGATCGCCCCCAGAACGAGGTAAGAACGTGGGCAGGGGATCGGCATCGAGACAGTTTCCGCCTTCTGAGCACAGCTTATGCGGCTGGGCGTGAGCCGCTGTCCGCTCAGCTGGGCCGTGCTCGCCGGTCACTAATATATTCCGCGCCGTCGGAGCCGTTGGCGGTTGACCGGGTTCTGACTCTTCGCAGGAGACAGACAGTGACCAAGCCCCCAACGGTAGCGATCGGCGACATTCCACTTGCGGAGGGGGCTGGCGCAGCCAGCCTGACCCTGGTCGAGCCACTGACCAAGCCCGCTGCCTCGCTTTCAGCGACCCGACTGCTCGCCTCGCTTGGCGTTGACCATGGCCTCACTGTTTTTCTGGCAACGAGCGAGCGGCGCGCAGAAGAGGTCGCGCGAGCCCTGGTCGCTCTTGGTGATCCGGCAGTGGTCGAGGTTCTGCTTCTGCCTGCCTGGGATTGTCTGCCGTTCGACCGCGCCTCGCCCTCGCGGGACATCCAGGGTCGCCGACTTGCGGTGCTGTCCTGTCTTTCTACCAGGCGTGACGACAAGGCCCGGATCGTTGTGCTTTCGCCCGAGGCCTTGATGCAGCGATCGCCGCCGTCTGCGGCGGTCGAGACGGCGTTCAGTATTGTAACTGGTCGTCCGATGACACGCGACGCGCTGGCGGCGTTCGCGAGGCGCACAGGCTATGTCGAGGACGATCGTATCGATGAGCCGGGGGAGATTGCCATCCACGGGGAGGTGATAGACATCTTTCCCGCCGCGGCAGACCTTCCCGTCCGC
Organism: Brevundimonas vancanneytii; assembly: GCA_943372125.1. GTDB lineage: Bacteria > Pseudomonadota > Alphaproteobacteria > Caulobacterales > Caulobacteraceae > Brevundimonas > Brevundimonas vancanneytii_D. The sequence continues at coordinate 85,987 of CALRXI020000003.1, read as the reverse complement.
ATTGCCCTCGCCGGTGACAGGGTGGGCAACATCCAGACGTTCGACCCGCTCTCGCAGCGAACCGTCCAGGGCTTGGACACGGTCATACTCACCGGTGCCTCGGAACTGCACCTTGAGGTAGACGAAGAGCGGGAAACCGGTGACGAGCACCGCCTGGGCATTGTGCGCGGACCACTGTCTTCGGTCCTTGAGGCCATTGCGCCCGACCAGCTGATCGTCGAGCCTACGGCGGCCGAGCGATGCCTGCGCTTTCTTCGGCGCGTGGCCGAAGCACACGCTTCACGCAGGACATTTGGCGAACACGGCACCACTGCGCTCCGTGACCCCTCAAGCCTCTATCTCACCGCTCAACAGGCCGAAGACCAGCTGGCGAAAGCGATATCGCTCGAGTTCGACGGTGCCCGGTCAATCGAAAGCGTGTCTGCGGATCGAAGCCCCGCCGCGAGCCTGCAACGCCTGGTCGACGGTCATCGCAACAAGGGCCGACGCGTGGTCGTAGCCGGTCTTGCGGAAGAACTGAAACCGATCGCTCGCATGCTCAGGCGGCGGGGTGTCAAGGAGGCGTCGTCCGTTGTAAATCTCGCCGATGTGCTGAAGGCACCGGAAGGAGCCTTTCTCTCGCTCGTCGCGGACCTGGACCGGGGGTTTGAGGACACCACCCTCAATCTGACGATCGTCTCGGCCAGCGATGTCCTGGGCGGGAGAGTCGCGCAAGGCACAATACGCCCTCGAAGTGTGATTGCCGATCCCGAGCTGCGGTTGGGCGATGTCGTGATCCACGAAGACCATGGTCTCGGAATCCTGCAGGGCCTCGAACGGGTGGAGGTCGAGGGTCACGCGCGCGACGTGATCAGGCTGGAGTATCATGGCGGATCGACCATGCTCGTGCCGGTCGAGGAGTTCGGCAAGCTGTGGCGCTACGGTTCAGAGGCCGCGGGTGTCGCCCTTGATCGCCTCAATACGGACGCGTGGCAGAGAAAACGTGTCGAAGTCAGTGCGCAGATTGATGAGACCGCCGCACATCTGGCTGAACGGGCGAAGATACGAGCGAGCGCGTCCTGCGAGCCCGTTGCGCCGCCCAAATCCGCTTTGGCCGAATTTGCAGGCCGCTTCCCGTTCCCGGAATCCCCCGATCAGGCCGCAGCGATCGAAACGGTGCTGGGAGATCTGGCGAGCGGCCGGCCGATGGACCGGCTGGTATGCGGCGATGTCGGCTTCGGAAAAACCGAGGTGGCGCTGCGCGCGGCAGCAGCGGTTGCCCTGAGCGGTCAGCAGGTCCTGATTGCGGCACCCACGACGGTCCTGGCGAGGCAGCATCTAGAAACCTTTTCGCGACGGTTCGACGGAACGGGGGTCAAGATCGGGCACCTTTCGCGTCTCGTATCATCCGGTGAGGCGAAGGCGGTCAGGGCCGGACTGAAGCGCGGCGAGATCGACATCGTCATCGGCACGCACGCGCTTGGCTCCGACGACATCGAGTTCGCCCGTCTTGGCCTCACGATCATCGACGAGGAGCACCGGTTCGGTGCCAAGATCAAGGCGGCGTTGCAGCACGGCGCGCCCCATCGCCTGGTTATGACCGCGACGCCCATTCCCCGTACGCTGCAGAGCGCTCTTGTCGGTATCCAGGATGTAAGCCTGATCGCAAGCCCCCCCTCCCGACGACGGCCCATCCGGACGTTTCTGACGGAATTCGACGGCCCATCCGTGCGTACGGCACTATTGCGCGAGAAACAGCGAGGGGGGCAAAGCTTCGTCGTCGTCCCCCGCATCGAAGACCTTCCCAGCATGCTCGACCAACTGGGCCGACTCGTTCCGGACCTAAGCCTGGTAAGCGCTCATGGGCAGATGCCGGCCGCCGAGATTGATGACGCTATGATGGGGTTCGCCGAGGGCCGTGGCGATGTCCTGCTCGCAACCAACATCATCGAGACGGGGCTGGACGTTCCGCAAGCCAATACGATGATTATCTCCAGACCGGAATTGTTCGGACTGGCTCAGCTCCACCAGCTCCGCGGTCGGGTAGGGCGCGGGCGGGCTCAGGGATTTGCCTACCTTCTGACGGATCCAGACGCCGAAATCTCCGATGCGACGCGGGCGCGCCTGAGCACGCTTGAGGCTTTCGATCGGCTCGGGGCAGGCTTTGCGATCAGCGCGCGGGATCTGGATATAAGAGGCAGCGGAGACCTTCTGGGCGATGATCAGGCCGGACACATAAAGCTCATCGGCTCTGCGCTTTATCAGTCCCTGCTCGAGCGTGCCGTCAGGCAGGCGCGGGGCGAGACGGTGACCAATTCGCTCGCGGCTCCGAGGATTGATCCGGCCGCCGGCTTCCCGGAAACCTACATTCCCGATCCCACGACCCGGATCAATCTCTATGCGCGGCTGGCGCGTATCACCTCGAGTGCCGAAGCGGACGCACTCGAAGATGAGATTGCCGACAGGTTTGGTCCTCTGCCGGATGAAACGACCGCGTTGCTGGACGAGACCCGCATCTCTGCGCTCGCGATCGAGGCCGGTGTGATCAACATCGTCGCGGGTCCTAAAGCCACGGCGTTGACCGTCGCGGACGACCAGCTCAGGGCAGCGGCTGCCAAGGTGCCGGCGAGCGGCAGTCGCAAATGGATCGAGAACCGCCTGGTGCTCGAAACGGCTGATGGTAGACCACACGAAAACGCTTTTCTGGCATCGATCCTTACTGAGTTGGCCGCCTGAGCGCGCCCAGGTTCTGAGAAGGCTCGGTCACGGGTGAGGCCAATTCGCCGGAGATATCGGTTTATCCCCTGACACACGGTGCCTCGTGATGTCTTTTTCGGGTCGTCCCAAATCCAGTCAGCCCTTCTGGACAGAACCTTGCGGCCGCTTCAGGTGTGCTTGAGGGAGAACAAGGGACGATCCGGTGCCGACCATGCGATGTCCAGAACGACACAGCTCGGCCATCGGCGCGCCTGACAATCCAGCGACCCAAGCGTTCGGCTCAGGCCGCCATGTGAAGGTAGGCCGGGTGGAAGCCAGCAATCCTCTGAAGATGCGACCAGTCACTGACGTGTAGCTGCCGACCCTCATGGGAAATGGCCCCCTCTTGGCTCAGGGTGCGGAGCATCCGGTTGACGTGAACGACCGTGAGGCCTGTGGCGTCGGCGATATGCTCCTGGGTCATAGGCAGTTCAAAGCGATGAGCATGACCGACACCTGCAGCTTCCCGTCGAGCGGCAAACTCGCAAAGCAAATGGGCGACTCTGGTGCGCCCGTCACGGCGTCCGACATTGAGCACCCACTCCCGAAAGATTGAGCCGTCAATAAGCGCGTCTCGCCATAAGGCATCTGCAATCGACGGAGATTTGCGGATGACACGGTTTAAGTCCGCGTTTGGAACCCAGGCGACCTGGGCGTCCGTGAGTGCATCTACGCTATGGTCAGCGCGAGGAAGTTTCACATGCTGCAGGTCGAGAAAGTCGCCTGCAAAGTGAAAAGACAGGATTTGCCGTTTACCACCCAGAGTACCCTTGTGGCGGTAAGCGTAGCCGCTCAACAGCAGGCAGCACTGCGAGGGCAGATCGCCTTCGCGAACAAGCGGCCGCCCCGACTCCACCTGCTCGAACCGGAAGGGGAGTGCAGCCAGGGCGTCCCGATCCGCCTCAGCCAGGGGCGACAAAGCCTCAAGCTTCCGCATGACCGGCTGCAACATTGAAAGTTCGGAAGGCATCTCACATCCTGAAATTGGAGCGCTACAGGAACCCCATTCCAGCTCCTTGGTTGCATCGCGCGGGTACTGGAGAGTCAGGCTGGGCGTCGCTCATTTCGCGTTCATCCCGAGATGATATGAGAGTGGAAATGAGTACGTATCATTTCGAATTGCGGGAAGGTGATCAGATCACCATTCTGGAAGGATCGTCCCAGTCGTCTGCGGAGGCGGAGTCTGAGGCCGTCCAGTTTCTGGGAGAACTACTGCGGGATCGGCCTGGAATCTGCGACGCTCCCATACGCGTCACGGTAGTCAGAGATAGCCAGCGCATTTTCACAGCCGAGGCGAAGTTCGGACCGACTGGAGCCTGATGGTGGCGCAGCTGCGATCCCTTGATCCATCGCGCCTGTGCTGCAGTGCATGCCGCCATCCATGCAGGGAGTGCCGCGCGGAGGGCAGCATCACTTAGCGCGCCGCCGCGACTTTCCGGCGATTTGCATCGGAGAACGTCGGCCTTGGCGCAACTGGATTAAAAAAGCGGCGTTATCGCCGCTGCGGTCACGCTTGGAGGGGGTAGGGCGTTTTGGTTCTGACGATCAGCAAAGTAGCGTTTGGGGCCGGGGTGGCCATCGCTGCCGCCATGTGGGCCGGTTCAGTGCACGCCGAGCCGTCTGGTCAGGATCGGCAACAGGTCCCAACCTCAGTGCCAGCCGCCCAGGATCTGACGCGGTTGTCTCTCGAAGAGCTCTCTATGGTCGAAGTGACATCCGTGTCCCGCAGGCCAGAGGCGCTAGGTGATGCTGCAGCTGCCATCTTCGTCATTTCTGCCCAAGACATTCGCCGCTCCGGCGCAGCCAGTCTGCCCGAAGTGTTGCGCCTCGCCCCCAACCTGAACGTTCAGCGCGTGAATGCCGGCGATTACGCCATCAGTGCGCGAGGGTTCAACGGTTTCGAGACGTCCAACAAGTTGCTGGTTCTGATTGATGGACGCAGCGTCTATTCGACCCTGCAGTCTGGTGTGTTCTGGGACGGGCGCACGATCATGCTTGAAGATATAGAGCGGATCGAGATCATCAGCGGCCCCGGCGGGAGCCTGTTTGGGGCCAATGCGGTGAACGGCATCGTCAATGTCATCACCCGGTCCGCCGCCGATACCCAGGGGGGGCTGGGCCAGCTTAGCGTCGGCACGGAAGACAGCACACTGTCACTTCGATTTGGCGGTCGTGCTGGACCCAGCCTGTTCTGGCGGACCTATTTGTCCGCTTTTGACCGCGACGACAGCTTCAGGGAGACCGGCGAGGAGGCCACGGATGCGACGTCCGGCGTGCGCGGCGGTTTTCGTATCGACTTTCACGCCGATGAGGACCGGCTGACGCTCCAGGGCGAGATATTCGATAACCAGGTTCGGACGAATGAGGATTTCAGTGGCACGCAGACCCGTGTCGACGGGGGCCATATTCGAGGAGCCTGGGTGCACGACTTGGCGGGGGGCGAACTGCAGGTTTCCGGCTACTATGACCATTTCGGTGTGACCGAGCCGGGACTGACGGAGCGGACAGATACAAGCGACATTTCAGTGCAGCATGCTTTCGGGTGGGGTGACCGCCACGAGATCGTGTGGGGAGGTGGCTATCGGCGTGTAAAAGCCGCCCTGTATTCCGACTTTGCTTCGGGACTGGTTCCGCCAGAGCGCCGGCTGTCACTCTTCAACGTCTTCGTTCAGGATCAAATCCGTCTAGCGACGAACGTTTCTCTGACAGTCGGGGCCAAGCTGGAAGAGAACAGCTTCACGGGCTCGGAGTTCTTGCCCAACGTTCGGCTCGCCTGGCGGCGCAGCAATGGCGATCTGATCTGGGGTGCGGTGTCCCGGGCATCCCGAACGCCCAACCGGATCGAGCGCGATCTGACCTTGCCTGGCGTACTCGTCGGAGGGGATTTCAGCTCTGAAACCTTGACCGCTTTCGAAGCCGGCTACCGCTCCAACCCAACGCCGAACACAAGCGTCTCATTGTCCGCATTCTACAATGAATACGACGACTTGCGAACCGTTGAAGCGGACCCCCTTACCGTATTGCCGTTGCGCTTCGCCAATGCGGCGCAGGGCTCCAGTCACGGCGTCGAGGCCTGGGGGAGCTGGGATATGACCGATCGCTGGCGCCTGAGCGCCGGAGCGGCATGGCTGGAGAAGAATTTTGAAGTCAAGCCGGGGGCCACGGACATTGCTGGCCTTGCGTCTGTAGGGCTGGATCCAAGATATCAGCTCCAGCTCAGGTCGCAGGCTGATCTTACGGACTCCGTGGACTTGGATCTGCGCGCGCGCGTCGTCGACGGTTTGGAGCAATCCGGGGTCGGTGGGTTTGTAGAAGCCGATGCACGGCTTGGCTGGCATATTTCCGACAGGCTGGAACTGGCCGTCACAGGGCAAAACCTGATTGGCGATCTCCGTTTGGAGACGGCGGATCCAGTCCGGCGCCGCGCATTCGGGCGCAGTGTCTACGCCTCCGTACGGGTGAGCTTCTGAAATGAAGTTTCAGCGGGCCATGCTGGGCATCGTGGTCGCGGTCGTGAGCCTCGCGCTTCAGACGTTGCCCACCCTGGCACAAAGCAATCTCGCATATGCAGTGAAGGCGAACTACCTGGTCCGTTTCACAGCCTTTGTTGTCTGGCCCCCGCATGCCTTTGCCACCGCCCAGGCACCGGTTGTTATCTGCGTCGCTGGGCGAGACCCCTTTGGCAGCAGCCTCGAAAGCGCCGCGCGGGGCCAGCGAGCCCACGGTCGACCCCTGGAAGTGCGACGCCTCCAGAATGCCAGCGCGGTGACGGGATGCCACATCCTGTATGTCGGTCAAGGCGGCGGGCCCGCGATCGAGGCGGCTGCCGGGAAGCCCGTTCTTGTCGTCACCGACCAGGGGGTCAGCGGCGCGACCGGCACGCTGCACTTCGTCGTCGCCGATGCGAGGGTTCGCTTTCACATAGATCAGCAGCGGGCCGAACGATCTGGGCTTGAGATCAGCTCGCGCCTTCTCAACCTTGCTCTTAACGTGGAGCGCGGTGGATGAGTGCTCTGAAGCACACAAGCGACAGCCGTTTCCCTCTGCTGGCCGTCGCTCTTTTGGTGATGCTGCTCTTAACCGGACTGGGGATCGCCGTAACCAGCGAGCAGGCGCTGAAACACCAACTGGCGCGGGAAGCCGAGGCCCAGGCAGACCTCCTGGCATCAGCCGTTAGCGGCGCTCTCGCGTTCGACGACCAACAGGCCGCCCAGGACTATGTCGATGCCGTGCAGGTCAACCCGAATGTGATCGCTGCGGCTGTTTACGATGACAACAACCGGGTTATCGCCAGTTTCGCCCGGCCGGGCGAAATCGTTCCGCCGGTTGCGACGCCCAGAGGCAGAACGACTACCTTTCAAGGCGGACGGCTGTACGTGGTCCGACCAGTCGTGCAGGGCGGTCAGACACTCGGCACAGCGCGGCTGCGTTTGCTCGACATGCCATCCTCCCAGCGGTTCAGCCGCTATGCCGGTCTGCTGTTGGTGCTCGGGCTGTCGATCCTGGTCGTAATCGTGCTTGTGGTGGCCCAGGGCGCTTTAAGGAGAGTGAACCGGGAGTTGAAACGTCGCGCGGACGAATTGGCCGAAACCAATCTCATCCTCGGCCAGCAAATGAAGGAGAGGGAAAAAGCAGAGGAAGCGCTTCGGCAAAGCCAGAAGATGGAGGCGATCGGCCGTTTGACCGGTGGTATCGCCCATGACTTCAATAACCTGCTCATGGTGGCCTCGAGCGGAATTGAACTGCTCGATCGCACCGAAGACCCCCGTAAGCGTAAGGCGCTCAGCGAAGGCGTGAGACAAGCCGTTGAGCGCGGGGCTGCCCTGACCCGGCAGATGCTGGCTTTTTCGCGACGCTCGCCCCTGCGGTCGGATATTCTTGAACTGCCGAGGCAGGTGGAAGGTCTACGGTTTCTACTGGAGCGCTCGCTGCGGGAGGACATCAGTGTCACGTTCGACCTGCCCTCCGACATGTGGCGCGTGGAGGCCGATGCTGGCGAGTTTGAGCTGGCCCTGCTCAATCTCGCGGTGAACGCAAGGGATGCCATGCCCAGCGGGGGCCACCTTTCCATCTCCGGTCGCAACGAAGCGGGACACGATCCCGAACCGGACTGGGTACTGCTGCAGGTCGCCGATACGGGCATCGGTATGTCCGAGGCCGTTGCTGCTCGAGTGTTCGAACCTTTCTTTACGACCAAGGAAGTGGGGCGCGGCACAGGTCTGGGACTGTCCCAGGTATACGGGTTTGCCCGGTCCTCAGGCGGCGGGGTGACAGTTCATTCGATTGAAGGCCAGGGCACGGTCTTTACTCTTCGGCTGCCGCGAAGCGACAAGCTGCCCGGAGTTGCCGTTCTTCCGCGCGCGGACGGGCCCTCCCAGGCTACGAACCCGACTGGAGGAGGGCGCATTCTCCTCGTTGAAGACGACGACGCCGTGGCGGCTGGCGTCGGCCACATGTTGCGCGACCTGGGCTATACCTATGTGCGCGCAGCCCAGGCGGCGGATGGCTTGGCTCTGCTCCAAACCGGCCAGCAGGTCGACCTTGTATTTTCCGACATGGTCATGCCTGGAGAGATAGACGGCCTTTCTCTTGCCAAGACAGTTCGTGATCGCCATCCGAATCTCCCTGTGATCCTGACCACGGGATATAGCGAAGCCGCAGCGGCGGCGGCGGCCGAGCGCTTCCCTTTGCTACTGAAGCCGTACAGTCTGAATCAGCTCGCGGAAACGTTGGTTGATCTGATGCCTCGGAACGCGGTGGCCAGGCCCGGAGATGATACGTAGGCCGCTGCATGCTTCGACCAACCCATGAAGTCTGCAGACCTTAGTGCGCTGGGTCTCAGTGCTGGGCCTCCTGGCGTAACTCGCCCCCGCATCGCATCTCATCGTAGGTATCGGGCACAGGGTGAGCTGGATCGTGGAACCCTGGCCGCTGTCCGGCTCGCCACCTTAAGACAGCGAGCCGGCGTAAGATTTGGTTTTAGCCCTGGGCGTTGTCGTTGACGGAAGCGTCCGCGATCGCCGTCAGGTCCAGATCGGTTTGCGATTCCTCCTGAAGGGTTTCATCCAGCAGCTTGGCCGCGTCCTTCATGCCCAGCTCGTTGGCCCAGCGCTTCAGCGTGCCGTAGCGCGTGATCTCATAATGTTCGACGGCCTGGGCTGCCGCCAGCAGGCCGGCGTCCAGCGCGGGCGAGCCCTTGTACTCTTCCATGATCTCGTCGCCCTCGGCCAGAATGCCTTCGATGGCGTCGCAGGTCTTGCCGCGCGGGGCCTTGCCGAGGATTTCGAAAACCTGTTGCAGGCGTTCGATCTGACCTTCGGTCTGGTCTTTATGTTTTTCGAAAGCCGTCTTCAGCTCCGGCGATTGAGCCGCGCGGGCCATCTTGGGCAGTGACTTCAGGATCTTGCGCTCGGCATAATAGATGTCCTTCAGCGTATCGTGGAACAGGTCGTTCAGGGTCTTGTCGGCCATTTTGCTAGTTCCGTGTCTTTGGGATGGAGAAACGATAGAAAGCCTAAGAGCCGACCCCGTTCCTCGGCTCACCGCCTGAGAGACGGTTGGTGCGAGAGATCCCGCGCACGGGCCTCTCGCAGGATCCGTTGCGAGAGACAGGCAGTAACCAATGAAGGCTTTCGCTGAGCACAGGATGAATGCGGCCTAGCCGGGAGCGCAAGCGGTCCGCGCAGTGTGGTTTGCCTATGAGTGTGCCGTCGGCACCTGAGAGCTTGATGCGATAAGGGCCCGCTGGGGATAACGTGGGCCTCCGCTTCTCAGGAGAGGAAGGGGTAGCGCAAAACCGGGCAGCCACCCCCACCGCCGGCACCTCCTCTGTAAGTTTGAAACGGCGTGACCGGTTCCGGTCAGCAGACTGTGCGACCGAAGCAACCACTGGCGCAAAGGCGGACTCTTCCTTCAGCCCCGCTCGGCATCGAGGACGCAGTGTGAACAAGATCGTCCAGTGGTGGCTCATCGGTTTCTCATTGGCCTTTGGGATCTCCTTCGGTCTGAGTTTCTGGGGGTCCAGTTTGGGCACTTCGGTCGGACTGGCACCCTGGGTTCTCGGCATGAGCGCGGGAGTCCTCGTAGCCTGGGCTGGCTGTGATCGGGACACCAAACGCAGAATGGCGCTGGCGTCGGACGAGACATGTAAAGCAGGCCTGTCGTTACGGCCTCGCCCCGGCCACGCCCTTCTCGTAATCTACCGCGACGGATTTGTCGGCATGGTGGCCGGCATGAACGTGGCCCTTGACGGACGAAGGGCTGCGCGGCTGAAAAGCCCGCGCGTTACCCTCCTGAATATCGGGCCGGGCCAACACACGATTACCTTTAGCTTCGACGGGAGGGCAGGGGCCCAGATCAATCAGGCCGAGGTCACCCTGGATGCCGTGAAGGGCGCGGTCATTGCCCTGCAGGCTACGGTGGTCATGGGGGCGATGAAGAAGGCCATCATCATAGACTGGATCAAAGCCTGCCCCTCCGACTTGCACGCAAGACTCGCCGGAATGAAGAGGGCGATGGCTGAGGTTGCCGGCTAAGGTGGGAAACTATCCCCGGAGCGGGATCGTCCGCGATCGCCGACGATCCCGCTCCGAGGTTGGCGCTACGACGCGACGATGGGCTCCGACGACAGAGCGGAGGCCACGGTTTCCGAGGCCGCCGTGCCCGCCCTGGCGACCTGGTCCAGGCCGTGATCCGCTATGTCCCCCAGAAGTGTTTCCTCGGTTGAGCTCTGAGGAATAAGGGACCCGATCAGCGCACCCAAGGCGACGGAAAGGGCTCCGGTGACGAACGGATTCGTCGTGTGAAGATCCTTGCCTCTTTGACCTAAACCCGAAGCGGCGGCTTGCCTCTGGTCGATCATATGGCGGCCGGCATGCTTTGCGCCTCGCAGACTGGTGCGAATCCGATCCCGAGCCGCTGCACCCATGCTCCTGGCGCTATGGGCCGCTTCACTCATCCGCGTTGTGAAGCTCGTATCCTCTTCGCCCTCATTGCGTTCGAGGCCAAGTGCAGACGCGCGCGCCGCGCTCAACCGAGATTGCCAGTCTTCGTGGGGCTCGTCCGCCATCGGGCTGCAGTCCAGTTCAAACTGCGTCAGTCGATCATGGGTCTTCCAGGCGTCATGGTCCGCGTCATCGATGTCCAGTGTCGCCGGCGCTTCCGCCCCATCCGATCTAGAGGCGGATCCGCTGGCGATCAGCCAGGCGACACCGACACCGGTCAGGAGGACCGGTAAGGGGTTTGACTTTACCTGCTCGCCGAGGAGCGAAGCGAACTCCTTGGGCCCGGTCTGAAAATACGCCATAGCTTCGTCAATCATACGGCCCGGCGACATCTTGTCCTGCGCAAGAGCCAGTCCTGGGGGGCCATGACGCGAAAGAGCTTTAGATCAGCCTAGCCATCCGGAAAAACCCGATACGCTACGGGCATAGGGCCGACAACTTGCAGGGATGGCTGCCGTCCGCGCGGAGCTTGAACTATTCGGACCCGCATGCGCCAGTCTGCGTCACAGTCACCGCCGGACTGTACAGCCCTCCAACTCGGCCTCGTTTTCGCCCCAGATTACGAGGCCGTCTGCACCGCCGCAGGCTGATCGTTCAGTAGAGACGCGACGGCGCTGACGATCTGGGCTTCGACAAAGGGTTTGCTGACCATAATGCTGTTGGGCACCCCATGGATCGCCCAGTCTTTTGCGTGTTCTGCCGTCACATAAACGACGGGCAGGGCAGGGTTCAGCGCTCTGGCCTGTCGCGCTATGTCCCATCCCGTTATATCACTGCCCAGGTTCACGTCAGTCACCAGAGCGCGGCACCTGTTGCCATGGTCTTGCAGGAGCAACAGAGCGTCGCTTCCAGTCATGGCAGACTCGAAGGCGAAACCTCCATCCTGAAGCGCCTGCTCGATAGTCACGAGAATGAGTGCTTCGTCTTCGACGATGAAAACGCAGACCGCGTCAGACATGGCAGTTCCTGTGATTTGACGCGCGCTTAAACATCAGCCTGCAGAACGAGTTCCTAAGGTTTTTGCAGACGTGACATCCTGCCACATACCCGTGTTTTGCCCCGCGTTTGAGCTCCAAGAGACCGCTATCGTCTGCGGATCGAAAAGACATCTTGCCCGTCTCGGCTGACATCCACAGCGGTAAATGTGCCTGAAAGCCTTATCCTTATCTCTGCAAGGTCGCGGGCTTCTTCATCGCTTCCAGCTTCGACGGTTTCGTGCTGCGGAGGGGTGTCCGGGCCATCATGGAGGCGGAATACATAGGCGGGCATCTTTCTGTCTCCTATAAATACAAGCTAGGCCATAAATCCATGCGGCAGACTGAGGTTCCTGCTCCACTTGGTCGAGACCGGCACCCTCCAGACCCGCATTCAGCGCCGGCGTACTGGGAACTGAAAAGGCTCATCAGGCAACCCTTCTGGGCCTATGTAGTTGGCTTGTCCTGTCGCACATCTTTTGCAGAGGCCTGTTCGGTGGGTGGCCGGGCGTTCTGCGCGTTTTGATCGTAGTGCCCGCAGCCTATCCCGCACGCGTCCTGATCCTTCGTCTGTCCGGCAAACGCACCCTATCCAAGCTGAACGCCTTCGATCTGATCGTTTACTGTCGCTGTCGGTTCAACGCTGGCATCCATCATCACCGGCAAATCCCTGGCGCTGTGGACGGACTGGCTGCCCTGTTCGCGCTGGTGCTGATGCAGTTCGTGGTCACAGCCCACTCGGTCCGTTTTCAGAGGAAAAACCGTATTATGAAGGCCGAGCCGACACTGCTCCTGAGGGATGGCCAGTTGCTGCGTCGGGCCATGAGGCGGGTGTGCATCACGGAAGGTGAAATACAGTCCGCGGCGCGCGCCTCCGGGGTACTGCGACTGGACAGGCTTGAAGCCGTATTTCACGAAACCGATGGCTCCCTGACAGCTTCGCCGCGACTGGGCGGCTTGTCCTGTCTCGCACCCGCTTAGGCTAGCATGAGGCGTAGGCGTCCCCTAAGCCCAGCTATTTCCAGTTTGCGGTACGTTTGGACGGCACGCCCAGAGGAACCATCTATAGCCGGCTGCACTTAAGGCGGTCTGTGGAGGATTTGAAATGCCTACTGAACACGAAGTACGTCGTACCGACGGCACTGTTGAACGGACCACTACGACAGACGGGAGTTCTGCCGAGCCAGCGCGACGCGGTGGCGGAATGGGCACAATTGTCGCTCTGATTGTGGGTCTCCTGTTGGTTCTTGTTGTCGGCTACTTCCTGATGAACATGAGCCAGAGCGAGGCCGTCGAATCTGACGCGATTGCCGGTGCTGCTCAGAGTGTCGGTGCAGCTGCCGATAATGTCGGTGAAGCCGCTCAGTCTGCGGTTCCAGCGGCCCAGTAGAACTGTCTCGAACCTGGTTTTAAGCCCGTCGTCACTTCGGTGGCGGCGGGTTTCCTGCTTTCAGGGTACCAGTAGTCGTGTCCGATCGGCTTCACGCGTCTGATCTGCCTTGGCCTTAAGAGGCATTTATCTGAGCCAAGACAACTTCGGCGTCTGCCGCGCGCCACGCAGTTTCGTCGGGTTGGATAAAAGCGAGCGCGAGAAGAGCCACGACCAACAAAGCGAGTGAGCCTACGGAAATCCGTCCTGTTCAGGGGTTGGGGTAGTGGGAGCGTTCTTTTTGCTGAGCATCGGGATGTTCCTACGCGAGGCAGGCGCGCCAGACTGATAAAGGTCTGTTTATCGTTCGCCGGAGCCTGATCGCATTTGGTAGAGCCTGCGCAATTGGGGGGTGTGTCATGGGCAGGCGGAATGTGAAGTGGCCGGAAAGCGGACGGGCCGAATGTAAGCTACGGGTGGAAAGCGGACATTATCTCTTGGCCGCAAAGCAAACTCTGGCACCTTGCCTCACCTTAACCGCCATTCCGGAAAATGTCAGCGCAGTGGGCGGACAGCACCACATACTGAGCCGCTCGTCCGCATCTAGCCGAACTGCCAAGGCACGGACTGGTCTGCCCGGCATAGCGTCAAGCTAAGAGTGCTGTTGCGATCCGAGGCCCCAGCCCCTGAGCATAGGCCAGCTGAATAAGGAGCATGCCCGCCGGTTCGGTGAAGCGCGCATTCGAAAGCGGTCCGGCGTCGACGCCGAGGGCCGCGATATCAGCGACAAGGGTCAGCACGCTCGCTTTGGCCGGAGCGTCATCACCGCATACGAATACACTGGGCATCCGACCATCGATCAACGTCGAGCTCGACTGCAGCAGCTCGGCAAAGGGTGGGATGGCCTTGACGACGCGGGCACCCGGCAGGCTCGCCGCTAGCGTTTCTCCACCTGACGTCGTGGTCCCTATCGTCAACCCGCTCATGTCGGGTTTCAGTGGATTGGTCGTGTCCCACACGATCCTGCTGGCCAGGGCGGCCGCGACAGGGCGCACGGCGTCGAGCGTTGCCACCCATGGGGTAGCCACGATGACTACCTCTCCATAGCTCGAAGCGTCCTCGACGGAGCCAGCACGTGCACCGTTTCCGATAGCGGAGGCGGCGGCCTCCACTCGGTCCTGGCTGCGGGCAAAACTGACGACGACCGCGTGTCCTTTGGACGCCAGACGGTGCCCGATACCGACGCCAACATTACCCGCGCCAATGATGCCGATCTTCATGACGCCGTCCTATGCCTGGAGTGTTGGGCCGGCGCGCTCATCCGAGATTGGCCCAGACGGTCTTGTACTGGGTGTAGTTTTCGAGGGCCTCGGCTCCCTGTTCGCGTCCATAGCCGCTGGCCTTGTAGCCACCGAACGGCGCGTTCGGATGATATTTGTGCCAGGTGTTCAGCCAGACTGTGCCGGCCTTGATGCGGTCGGCAAGACGGAGAGCCTTGCCGAGGTCGGAGGTTTGAATGCCGGAGGCCAGACCGTAATCCGTGTCGTTGGCCAGACGGATCGCCTCGTCCTCGCCCTCGAACGGAATGATCGGTACGACCGGTCCAAAGATTTCTTCCTGACTGATCTGCAGATCGTTACTCGCGTCGGCAAAAACGGTGGCTTCAATGAACAGGCCCTTGCCATCAATCTTGGGTGCACCTCCACCCGCAGTCAGCCGCGCGGTTTGCTTGCCGATATCAACGTATTTGAGGATCTTGTCGTACTCGGCCCGGGTGGCGATCGGACCGAGCTGCGTGGTCGGATCGAGCGGATCGCCCAGCACGGCGGCCTTGGCCATGGCCGAGAATTTCTCGACGAATTCATCATAGATCGAGCGCTCGACCAGGATGCGACTGCCCGCTACGCAAACCTCGCCCTTGTTCCAGAAGATGCCCCAGAAGGCGGCCTGCAAAGCCGCGTCCATATTCGCATCGGCGAAGATCATGTTGGGCGACTTCCCGCCCAACTCCATCGTCTGGTGCTTGATGGTGTCTGCCCCATTCCGGATCAGCCCCATGCCAACCGAGGTCGAGCCGGTAAAGGCGATCTTGTCGACCTTCCTTGAGCGGACCAGAGTATCTCCGATCACGCCGCCGGGGCCGGTGATCAGATTATAGACCCCCTCCGGCACGCCGGCATCGAGCGCGACCTGGGCGAGCGCCAGTGCCGTCAGGGGCGTATCGGACGCGGGTTTGTGGATCACGCAGTTGCCGGCTGCCAGAGCCGGCGCGACCTTTGAGCAGGTCAGGGCGAGGGGAAAGTTCCAGGGCGTGATAGCACCGACCACGCCGAGCGGCTCGCGCCGCGTCAGGATCCGGATATTTGGCTCGTAGGAGGTGCGATAGCCGCCGTCCATATGCGCCATGGCCTGCCCTGCAAAAAAGCGGAACAACCCGGAACAGTGGGGCATGATGATCGAGCGGAAGTCCGAATAGGGCATGCCCATGTCCATCGCCTCGCGGATGGCGAAATCCTCGGCGCGCTCGTCCATCAGGTCGGCCATTCGAAACAGGATCTTGGCCCTGTCTTCATGGCCCATTCTCCCCCATGGGCCACCCTCGAAGGCATGATAGGCGGCTGCGATGGCGTCCTCGGCGTCCGCGGCGCTGGCCTTCTGCACCGTGGTGATCGTCGCCTCGGTGGTCGGATCCATGACGTCCATCGTCTCGCCGGAGACGCCGTCTCGCCATTGGCCGCCGATGAGCAGCTGACCCTTGGGGATCGCCTTGCGCACGGGTTTGCTCTCGACCGTCATGACCTGTCCTCTGGATTGCTCGGGCTTGCAGAGAACTCTTCGCACCTTCATTATTCAAATCGATAATGGTGATTTAGACTATCGATGAAGCGATATGACCTCAATCTTCTCGCCGCCCTGGACGCGCTACTGCGTGAGACGTCGGTGTCGGGTGCTGCCCGTCGCTTAGGGATTGGCCAGCCGGCCATGAGCGCCGCCCTAGCCAGGCTGCGCGTCCTGTTCGACGATCCGCTACTGGTCAGGACACCGAGAGGAATGGAGGCTACGCCGCGGGCCAAGGCGCTGGCCGTCCCGCTGCGCCAGACGCTGTCTGAGCTGCGCGCGCTCGTAGAACCACCCGGAGCCTTCGATCCGGCGACGACGCAAAGGACGTTCAGGATCAGCGGGGGCGACTATGCAGGCATGACAGTTCTGCCGCCCTTGATCGAAGACCTTCAGCGCACCGCGCCCGGCATCAACATCCGCTTCCGCTACGTAGAGAAGGATAGCGTGCCGCAACTGCTGGACCGCGACGAGCTCGATCTGGCCCTGAGCGTCGTCGGCACCCTGCCCCCGCGATTTCGCACTGACCCCTTGATCGAGGAGTCTTTCGTCTGTGCCGCCAGAGTGGGACATCCGATCCTGAAGGGTCGCCTCACGCGTGAGCGATTTGCCGAGGCGGACCATCTGCTCGTCACGGAACGTGGCGACGAACACGGCTGTATGGACGAACTGCTTGAACGGGACGGATTGGCCCGTCGGGTCGTCCTGACGGTGCCGAGCGCTGCACTCGTCGCCGGTGCATTGGGCCGGTCCGATCTGGTTGCCACGATTGCTCGGCGTGCAGGCGACCACATCGCGGAACAGGGCCGAATCCGGCTTTTCGAGCCACCTTATGATGCTCCGACCTGGACGATGTCCTTGGTCTGGGCGGATCGAAACTCGCGTGATCCCGGTCACATCTGGCTGCGCGACCGTATTCACAGAGCCGTCGCGGCAGAGCGCCATGATGGATCTCCAGCCCCGATTTCCAAGGACGCGCACTCATGACCGACGGCCGCCATGACCAACGTTTCCCGACGCTGTCCGCCGATGAGGTCTCGCGGGTGAGGCGCTTTGGTGTGCGCAGGCAGTTGCAGGGGGGCGAGACCTTGTTCCGGACTGGAGAGACAGGAATCGGACTGTTCGTGCTGGTCTCTGGTCGGGTCGCAATCGCGCGCCACGATGCGTCTGGTCACAGCGTGGCCGTCGCCGATCACCGGCCCGGCGCAGTCATCGGTGAAGTCTCCGGCCTGATGGGGCGTCCCGCCCTTGTCGACGGGACTGTCGTCGAGCCTGCAGAGGTCATCGTTCTTGATCCGTCCGGACTGCGCGCCCTTCTGGTCGCCGACGCCATGCTGGGCGAACGGATCACGCGAGCATTGATCCTGCGCCGCGTGGATCTGCTGGCGGTGGGCGCCGGCGGCCCTCTTCTGATCGCTCCGGCGGACCACGCTTCCACGCTTGGTCTGGCCAACTTCCTGACGCGGAACGGGTGGCCCTACCGACTGCTGGATCCGACGACCGACGCCGAAGCGGCGGACATCATGACACCGCTGCATGTCGAACCCGGCGAGCTACCGATCGTCGTCCTGGCTGACGGCCAGATCATGAAGGCTCCGGACGAAGCGGGCCTGGCGCGCGCCCTCGGGATGATCGGCGACGCCGATGACCAGCGGGTCTACGACGTCGCCATCGTCGGGGCCGGCCCGGCCGGGCTGGCGGCATCCGTCTATGCGGCTTCAGAGGGATTGTCGGTTCTAGTGCTGGACCAGCGCAGCTTCGGTGGTCAGGCCGGGGCTAGCGCCCGAATCGAGAACTATTTCGGATTTCCCACCGGGATTACGGGGCAGGCCCTGACAGCGCGTGGCTTCGTCCAGGCGCAGAAGTTCGGGGTCGAGATCGCGATCCCTGCCACGATCACCGAACTTGAATGCGGAGGCAAAAGCGGCATCCACGTGCTGCATACGGCCTCGGGAAGTGCCTATCGTGCGCGCGCGGTCGTAATCGCGTCCGGCGCGCGATACCGCCGTCCGCCCTTGCCCAACCTTGCCGAGTTCGAGAGCCGGGGCGTTTGGTACTGGGCGTCTCCTCTCGAAGCCAAATTCTGCAGCGGCCAGGAAGTCGCGCTCGTCGGCGGCGGCAACTCGGCCGGCCAGGCGGCGGTCTATCTGGCCGATCATGCTGCAAAGGTCCGCATGATGGTGCGCGGCGAGGGTCTAGCCGCCACGATGTCGCGCTATTTGATCGACCGGATCGCCGCCAATCCCAAGATCGAGCTGATGCCGTTCACCGAGATCGCCCGGCTTGAAGGGGATGCGGCGGGGCTGGCGGCGATCACTTGGCGCGACCGCCGGTCAGGCACTGAGACGACGGCTCCGATCCGAAATCTATTCCTCTTCATCGGCGCGGACCCGGCGACGGAATGGCTTAAAAGTTGCGGTATCGCGTTGGATGACAAAGGGTTCGTCCAAACCGAGGCAGGGACGCGACTTACGGATCATCTAGGCGTCTTCGCCATCGGCGACGTACGCTCTACATCAGTGAAACGGGTCGGCGGGGCGATCGGCGAGGGTGCCGCGGTCGTAGCCGAAATCCATGCCTATCTGGCAGCAGCCGAGGCGAGTTGAGATACTGGGATCGCAGTAAGATCCCCGTTTCGACGTCGAAGCACGGAGCTTGCCATTCTGCATCGCCAGGATCCAAACCAGGTATCTCGTGGCAGTCTCTAAAATCACAGAGCTGAACCGGACGCGCTCAACAGACAGATACGAAATGCGCACTGTTTTGACTTCCGCTATGGGTGGAATGCTGCCGCTAAGAACTGAGTAGCTGTCCGACCTTCTCGGCCACGAGATCAAGCATGGCGTCGTGGCTTTCGAGAAACTGGTCCAAAAAAGCGTCGAGGCGATCTGTGTTGACCCCGCCGAGACGGTTGGTCATCCCAACGACGTCCCACAACGATGACCAATCCTGGTGCCCTGGCAAGCGCTGCTCGCGAACGTCAAACGAGCGAGATCACGTATCGCGGGCGGCGGAGGCAACGGAACGGGGGAGCCCGGGGCATCGCTACCTCCATCGGACAGCGATGCGTCAGCGTTCTGGACGAGAATGGGCTCCGGAACTCGGGGAGGACGAGGTGCGCCGTAATGCGCCTGCTCATCCAGCAAGTAGACCGGCGGCGTCTGAGGCGAGACTGCATGGCCAAGTAAAATCAAAAACGACGCGACCGAAATCACCTGCACCTCCATCGTGGTCGGGACAATTCCTGCACCCGAAACTCGCCTTGTAGTATAGAGCTTGCATGAACCCGTTGCTGATTTTTGCGCTTGGCTCGCTGCTTGTTCAGGACCGGCCGCTGCCCGTGCCGTTCCCGCCTGAAACAAGCCCGACGGATCGTCGGCCGCTGTCCGACCTGTCAGGCTGGTTTGTCGCAAGCGGTCCCTTTGGCCCGTCCGCTATGCTGCATATCGAGGCTGTAGAAAACGGGTGGAGCGCCCGCGTGATCATGCGCCCGACTACCGAAGCCTCTGGCCATACCTGGTGTGACATAGCCGCCTTCGCCGAGCGGCCGGAGCGGCCTGAAGATAGTCCGAAGTTCGTAACGCGAGGAGTGTCGGTCGATGCTGGGCCGCGATGGGTTCCAGAGCCGCCAGCGGGATCACCCAGCTTTGGCGTGAGCGTATACGAGCGCGAAGCCGTCGTCACTGACATGGGGTCAGGTCAGGCGCTCTGCGGTCCTGGCAGCGAGTTGACCGGGCTCTACTCCCGAGTTCCAGACTAAAGGAAGTTTCCGGGCAACAACGTCCGCAATGGGTCGATTGCGGACGTTAGCTTCTAGTCCGCCAGCGGACACCCGGGGCCTGACCTGATCCTGGCTGACGCCTAGCCTCGTTCAGACAAACACACATCGCCTTGTAAGACTTCGAGCCCGTCACTCCTTTGGGGTGGCGGGCTTCTCTAGTTTGGAAGGGTGGCTGGAGAGACCTTGACGCTCTGAACGTGCCTGCGCTTCGTCATGCAATCCACGCCGTTGCCGAACCACTGGTACAGCACCTTGTCTGATGCCGGCGGCGGCCGACAGCAGGGTCGGCGGCGAATGTCACGCCTTGAGCCGCGGTTTTGACCCGGCAGGCTTCTTCGACCGGCATCGTTGTGAAGCCGGGCAGACCGGCGGCGGGTGCGATCGCTGACAGGGCATGACGATCTGCTCGCATCTATTCGCGGACAGGCTCTGCTCGCCAGAGGAAGACGAAATCCCGGTGCTCGGCCCAGGTCTGACCTTCCGCATGGTCGCCGACCGCACATACGGTGGTGTGATACGGACCAACGCCATCGGTCGTCCGAAAAGCGGCGCACGTGCGGCCGCGCCGACTGGTCCAGCGGCCCGCCTCAATCTGGCTGTCGTAAAAGGCACCGGTGACGGAGCCGTCCGGCGCAAGCCGAAGCATCATTGGTTTCTGATAGGGCGTGTCAGGGTCAGTCGACAGGTCGACGCTCCACGAGCCATCTAGGGGAGGCGGGACAGGCGGCGGGCCGAAGGTAATTGGCACAGACGCGGGTTCTAGTGGCGGTCTGGGACGGCCATAACTAACCTGCTCCTGTGAGTATTGATCGGCTGGATGACGAGCCGGGGGTGTCTGTGCGGATGGCTCCTGGGGCGACGTTATCAACAGTAAGTAGAGCGGTATGAGCATCGGCATCCTCCAGCGGACACGGTCCCCCAGAAGTGCGTTTAGGTCCAGTGGTAATGCCCACAAACGACACCAGCCTGTCTGCTATGGGTCGAGAGCGGACGGTCGCCTATCGGAGCGGACGATAGGGGCTGTATGGTCTAATCTTCATTCTGAAGAGACCTCAGGACAGGCCACTGGATGATCCCGCTGAACACACTGATGCCATTCCTTGCAGGTGGCGTGGGTATTTACCTCCTCCTATCCGCGACTGGCGTTCTGGCGCAATCGGGGGCCGTTGAGGAGTTCGTCCAGGAACTTCGTTCGCTGGGAGTCGGAAGTCGAGGCAAACCGGATCGCGATCGCCTTCTGGTCTCTGGACCCTGCCGAGGCGGCGCAACTGCCCGCCCGGATCGAAAACTTTGCCGTCTTTCTTGAGGCCTTGCCCGATCCCGTGCCGCCGGGCGTTTCGCCTCGGGATTACTTCAACGCCAACTATGAGAGGCTCGGCGACGACGCCCAAGCCTACGGCTGGTACCAGGGTGCCTTCATGCGCACGGCCTGGAATGAGCGCGCGCAGACCGACTTCTGCAGCCTCGTCAGACTGAACGCGCCTGAGGGCCAGGACTCGCAATGACTGGGTTCTGGTGGAGCGCCCGTCTGCACCCCTTGCGGCCGAGGCGCGGGATCGACGTCATCGCCATCTCCAATCCTGTTCTCAAAGGGTCGCCCCCAATGAAGCGTCATCTATATCGGGTTGCCCTGGCAACTCTCTGCCTAGCCAGCTATGCCCACACAGCCGAGGCGCAGACGCAGAGGGATCGAACTGGCGACCGATGCCCGCGTCATCTCCTACGATCCCGACAGGAGGGCCGTGATCATCGGTCGATGGGAGGCGCTGCCGCCGCCGATCCAGGGGTTCTTCACGGACTGGGCTGCACACGACATGCGCGGCGAGACCCCGAAGGCGCTGTTCGGCAAACTGTTCAACGGCTTTCTGGTCGCCCACGAACTGGGGCATTGGGTCGGCGACCAGTCGGGTCGGATGGCGACGCTCGACTACTACGACGCCGAAATCGAGGCGAACCGGTTCGCCATTGCCTTCGCGGCCCTTGATCCGCAGACGCTGGAAACCCGCGAAGACACCGTTGGGCAGTTCTCGTGTATTCGGGGGCTTCCGAACCCGGTGCCAGACGGTCAGACGGCGCGAAAATACTTCAACGACAACTACGCGACCCTGACCACCCAAGATCCGCTGGCCTACAACTGGTACCAGGGACATTTCATGCAGATGGCCTGGGAGCGGCGCGATGAGGCCGACTTCTGCGGCCTAGCCCGACTTGGTCCGCAAGCGCCCTCGCCATGACCAGCGGCCGCTTTTCGAGAGGCTAGGATCGGCTTCGGTCCGGCGAGAGCCGCCAACGCGGGCGGGGTCGCCGTCCGGTCTGCAGATGGCTCAGAATTCTGCTCGAATGTCCTTAAGGACGCGGACAAGCCGGGCCTCCGCTAGGTACCTGAACGGTCGCTGACCCCGAGGTCGCATCGACGCTATCGCCGACCGTCCGCCGCCAGCGTATGCGCGACCAAGGCGTTGGCGTGGCCATGTCCCAGGTCATAGTCGTTCTTGAGAAGCGTCACGAGGTCCATATGTTTGGCGGGATAGCCCGCGCGGATGATCTGCTGCCAATAGGCGATGGGCTGGCCGTATTTTCGCTCGATCGAGGGAAAATAGGATGCTGGTCCCTTAACGGTGTCTTCGGTCATTCGACCCTCCAAATGTCAAATCTTAAACCGGCCCCGTCGTGTGAACACCCGGACGGGAGGCTCCGGCAATGTGAAGTGGCCAGTGCCGCCACGTGTCACGAATGACGGCTGTCGTCGACATAAGTCTAGCAGGTCGGCGCGTTGACGACTCCGAAGAGCGGCGATCCGTTTTTCACCAATGGACCGCGCCGGCTCCGTCAAATCCGTTGAGGCCGCATAGACGCTCAAGCGACTGGAGCTTCGCAGGTTGACCAGGACGACGAAAGCCCGGCGTCCAACAAGGCGCTCCTCATGACCAGCGACCAGCGCGATGAGACCATTGATGGCCTCTTCTACGGGCGGTCACCGAGACGGATCAGTCTGGTGTCGTCACGGTGAGGCGTGACGACTGGATCGGCAGACCTGGCCGGATGCCTTTTTTTCGCGCCGCTGTTCCGAACGGCGTGTCGCCGATGGCGAACCCGGCTTGCGGCCCCGGTAAGACCCGCACTATGACGCGACGTTCGTGTGCGACCCGGACGGCAACACAATCGAAGCGCTCACCTTCGCGGTCCTCTAAGGAAGCGCGTGTCTGGATCAGGACGGCGAGGACGGAGAGACCAGGATGGCCGATGTTCGACCCGGTAGCGGAGGGACCACCCCAGTCCTTGAGCCTTCGCCTCGGCCGCCTGCGCCCTTGGTGGGTCCATCATCACAGGGGATGACACGGACCGGCGCGGTTAGGATCGACGCGATCGATGCCCTGCGCGGCCTCGTGATCGTCCTGATGGTGCTCGATCATGTCCGGGACTTCTTTCATCGCACGGCCTTCACGGCCGATCCCATGGCGCTCGACTCCGGCGACCCCTGGCTGTTTCTGACCCGCTGGGTCACCCATCTCTGCGCCCCGACCTTCGTGTTTCTGGCCGGCCTGTCGGTCTGGCTCCAGAAGCAGAACGGCAAGGCTCCGGCGGAGTTGACCCGCTTTCTTCTGACCCGTGGTCTTTGGCTCATCCTGTTAGAGTTCACCCTGGTCGGTGTCGGCTTCAACTTCGGCTGGTGGCTGTTTGCCCAGGTCATCTGGGCCATCGGCTTCGGCATGATCGTCCTGGCCGTGCTGCATCGTCTGCCGCGCGGTCTTATCCTGGCGCTAGGGGTGGTCATCATCCTCGGTGACGCCGCGCTCGATCGCGTGTCGCCCTCGAGCTTCGGGGCTCTGGAGCCCCTCTGGCGGATGCTGGCGGTGCGCAGCGCCATGCCGACGGACGCCGGCCTTCTCCTGGTGGCCTATCCGGCCATCCCCTGGCTCGGGATCATGCTGCTCGGCTACGGCCTGGCCGGCACGCTGACCAATACAGCGGGTCTGAGACGCGCTCGCGTCGCAGCCGTGGCCGCGACGTGTCTCGTTCTCTTTCTCTTAGCGAGGGGCCTCAACCTTCCTGGCGTCGATTCGACCCCCTGGACACTTCAGGCCGAGCCGCTGTGGAGCGTCTTCAGTCTTCTGAGCGCCAACAAATACCCCCCGTCGCCGGCCTATGTGCTCATGACCCTGGGCCTCGCCATGGCACTCTTGCTCCTCCTCGACGGGGTCCGGATGCGCACTCTGCGGCCATTGCTGACGTTCGGTAGGACCCCGCTGTTCACCTACCTCCTTCACGTCTGGATCGCCCATGGTCTGGCGGTCAGCATTGGCGTCGCTCTCGGCTATCCCGCGTCCGCCTTCCTGAACACCATCACCGATCCCAGCTCGCTAACTGATCGAGGTTGGGGGTTCGGTCTCCTCGAGGTCTATGCGGCCTGGGCCTGCGTCCTGATCCTCCTGTATCCCGTGTCGCGATGGCTCGAAGAGATCAAGCGTCGGAGGCGGGACTGGTGGCTGGGCTATCTTTGACGAGGCCGCGGCCGAGGGGCTTAGGATCGACGCACAAGCGTCTGGATGTAGTCCTCAAGACGGGTCGCTCCTTTTTCCGTGTCTGCGAGGCTTGGGAATGGCGCTTTGGCCGTCTCCTCGGTCATTCTGGCGTAGGCCGTTGCAGCCGGTACCGAGAACCCGAGGGCCCGGTAGGCGGCTTCCCAACTTTCGGGTGGGACGGTTTTGACTTCCACGGGGCGGTCAAGAACTCGGGCAAATGTATCGGCCACATCGGTGACAGAGTAACGCTCCGGCCCCTCGACGAGATGAAGTTCTGTGTCGCCATTCCAGGGTTCGATCAGTCTGGCAGCAGCGGCCCGGCCGAGATCGTCCGGCGCTATCATCGGGATCTTCCGATGCGGCGGCAGCATGGTCGTCAGGGTACCACTTTGCGCCTCTGCCAGTTGAGCGTCCCAGTTGGAGAAATAGTAGGCACCGCGCTGGATCGTTACGGGGACACCCTGGGTCAGAGCGTTCTGCTCGAAATCATACAGGACACTCAGGTCGCCAAGGCGATCACCGGGCTTCGCGCCAAACGTGGACACAAGGACTACCTTTTCGAGCCCGGAACCGTGGAGAGCGGCGGCGATGCTGGCGGCTGTGGCCCGCTCTTCAATATCCGTATCCAATGCGATATCGGCTGGCGGGTTTAGCAGAAAGGCTCTGGTCCCATTCTGAAATACGCGTCGCAAGGCGTCGCTGTCGTGAATGTCGACTACGGCACCCAGTGCGCCGCGTTCCTGCCAAACAGTGATTTTGCGTGGATCGCGGGAGACCACGGTGACGGGCAGGTTCCGCTCGATCAGGGTCTGTGCAACGACCGAACCCAGGTGACCACTCGCTCCGAGAATTATGAACATCCACGTCTCCCTCGTTTTAAGAGGAAGCGTCCTTGTCAGTCCGTGGTTCAACCGTACTGCTGCAAACCGAGGCCGGCGCTCCGCATGTTCGATCTTCAGCGCTGCCCGGCGAGGTGAGGCTAACAGTGTCAGTCGTGAGCCTTGTCGGGGGACGTCTTCTCGACGGCGACCTTAGCTTGGACGTCGTAGCGACAGCGACCGATTGATGGTGCGGCGTCGGAGAGCTGGTGCCGAGCGTGGGCCAGCGTCTCGCAGCCTTGTCGTGCCCGTTGGCGCGGCTCTCGATTGGGCGGATCTGACCGAAGCCCGGTCGGCGGGCGCAACCGCTACCGTGACTTTCTTCCCCGGCCTGACGGCCTTCCTCGCGAAACAAAAAAGTCCCCCTGTCGCTGTCATCCGCTGCGCTGCGTGGGCGCGTTTTGCTCTCCCTGCGCGCCGTATGGCGCCGGTCTGCCGATCGCCAGGGCTGCCGTGGCGCGCCGGAGCGATGGCCGTCTGCCTTTGAGCGGACAGGACGAGGCCTGTCCAAAGCTCGTCTGTTCTAATGGATGCACACACACCGAGGAGCTTGGGATTCGCCGGTCGTCATGTCGGCGGGCTTTCAACGGGGCTTGCGTGAAGCCGCAATCCTTGGGATCGATGAGCGGCGCGTCGATGGGTGGGATAAATCGATTTTTTGTTCGGCGCGCCAAGGGGCACAATGGCGAACAAGGCAGGGGGCAACCGCGGTCGCGCACCGACGTCGGACAGCGCGGTTGAGCTGGCGCTCGAGGCGGAGGCGTCCGGTCGCGCACCAGGGCAGGCGGCTCAACTGCTCATCACGCGCCAGGCTCGGCTCGTCGGCTGGCAGATCGCCAGCGAGCGGTGGGGCGTAGCATTGAAGGTCCTGACCGCCATCGCCGGACTGATCGCGACGGCGATGCTGGCGGCGCTTCTCTGGGATGCCTCCCACACCGAAGCTCTGGTCGTTCGGCCATTTTCGGTGCCGCCCGAGCTTGTCGAGCAGGGTCTCACCCCTGAGGTCGCAGCCACTCGGCTACTGGACGGACTGGCCAGCTTGCAGGCCCAGACCGTGTCCAACCGCGCCCCGGGGTCCTATGCGAACGACTGGGGCGATGAAATTCAGGTCCAGATCCCCCAGACGGGTGTGTCCATCGGTGAGCTGCAGGACTTCTTGCGGGGTTGGCTGGGTCGCGAAACCTCGATCTCCGGCGATATCGTGCAGGTGGCCGACGGCTATGCCGTAACGGTCAGGACCGGTGCGGAAGCGGGCAAACGCTTCGTCGGGACGGAAGCGGAGCTCGACGATCTGCTGCGCCGGGCCTCGGAAGCGGTCTATGAGTCGACCCAGCCGGAAGGCTATGCGGCCTGGCTGCGCGGGCAGCCGGGCAAGGCCGAAGCCGCAGCCGCGGTTCATCAACGCCTCACCGTGAGTGGTGAGCGGGACCGAAGGGCGTGGGCCTTCGCCGAATAGGCCGCCTTCGCCAAGACGCCGTCGGAACGACTGGAGCGTGCCGAACGCGCCGCGGCCCTGGATCCGGATCTGCCCCTGGCGCAGACCATGATCGCGGCCGCGCAGGACGAGCTCGGGCTGACCGAGGCCCGGCTCGAGACCAACCGCCGCGCCGAAGCGCTGCTGCGCGGCAGACGAAAGTCGGACTATGCGCCATGGGCCGCGGTTCTGACGCTGAAGACGACGCGAGGCCAGATCGCCTCCGCTTTGGGCGATCATGGCGGGGCCGCAGGCCTGTATGAATCGGCCGCAGAACCGACCCCGGACCAGCCCCCGCTCGCCTGTCAGCAGTGCTCCGCCGGGGCTTGGTTCCAGGCCGCCAACGAACACGCCGCCAATCATGACCCGGTGGCGGCCCGGAGCGCCTGGTCTCGGGGCGCAGCCCTTCAACCCAACTATGCGCCGCTGATGGAAGCGTCGCTCGCCCTGGCGAATGCTGCCGCCGTCGAGGATGCCGCCGCCGCCCTGGCCGTCCTGGATGGTCCCGTGCTGGCACCGTATCGCGCGTCAGCCGGTGCCGCATTCGACATGACCACTTACCGGCCGCTCAAGGCCTCCCTGCTGATCGATCTGGGCCGCCTTGCGGAGGCCGAGGCCCTGATTGCGCCGACCTCGCGGAGCTGTTTCGATTGCGTTCTGGTGCGCGCCGCACTGGCGGAAGCCTCCCGACGGTTTGCCGAGGCCGACCGCCTATACAGGGCTGCGGAACAACTGGGTCCATCCCTGCCTCAGGCCCCCAACGCATGGGGCGAGGCCTTACTCAGACGGGGACAGCACGACGCCGCCATCGTTCAGTTCCGCAAGGCGAATGCGCTCGGCCCACGATGGGCTCATCCCTTGAAGCTCTGGGGCGATGCTCTCCTTGCCAAGGGGGATGCCCGCGACGCGGCGTCGCGATATGCCGATGCCGCTGACCGGGCACCGGCGTGGGGAGCGCTGCAGATGTCCTGGGGCCTGGCGCTTGATGCGATGGGAGACCGGGCGCGCGCGGATGATCGGTACCGTGCCGCGTCCGCCCTAAGCCTGTCGTGGGGTGATCGAGCCGCTGTGACTTCACGTCTCGCCAGACCGTAGAAGGGCAGGCGATGCCTGCATTTGGCAGCAGGGCTGTAAACGGCATTACCTCGTAGTTTCAGGCGGATTGCAAAAGTGAGGGGACACCGTCGGCAACCGGCGGCGGTGTCCCCGGGCCCCCGTCATCGCGTCGGAAGCCCTGAGGGGAGCGGGGCCGGACCTGCGCAGGAGGATCGTCCAGCCTGGCCAGCCTATCTTGCGAAAGGGGAGGGCACAGACCTGCGGACCGGCGACGCTGCGTTTCCGATTGCGCAGCGCTCAATCCCCGCCCCATGACGTGGCCGACGTCGGTTGGCGATACCGGTGTGGCGGACCCTGCTCCGAAGCGGAGGATTAAGGTCCTTCCGCTCCAGGCCCTGACGGTGCGGCTAGGCGCCGAATGCACCGTCGATCGTGTGCATCGCCCCGGTGACGAAGCCCGCCTCGGGCCCGGCCAGCCAGGCCACCATCCCGGCGACCTCTTCGGGCCGTCCGTGGCGCTTGATCGCCATGAAGCTGTGCATCAGGTCCTTGTTCGGCCCGTCCTCGGGATTGGCATCGGTGTCGATGGGGCCGGGCTGCACGACATTGATCGTTATGCCGCTGGGACCGAAATCGCGGGCCAGGCCGCGGGCCATGCCCTGCAGGGCGGACTTGGTCAGGGCATAGGAGGCCATGCCAGGGAGAGGCATGCGGTCGCCGTTCACCGAACCGATCACGATGATCCGCCCGCCTTCGGGCATGTGCCGCGCCGCCTCCACCGAGGCGTGGTAAGGGGCATGGACATTGACCTGGAGCAGACGGTCCACGTCGTCGGGGGCATGCTCGCGGGCATCACCATAGATGGCATAGCCGGCATTCACCACGAGCACGTCCAGCGGTCCGCTTTCGCGCACGCGGGCGATGACCGCGTCACGATCGGCGCTGTCGGTCAGCACGGCCGTGCTGCCGGTCTCGGCGGCGAGCTGCTCGGCCGCGTCGCGCGAACTGGCATAGGTGAAGGTGACCTTGGCACCCTCCTGCCGGAAGCGCCTTACGATTGCGGCCCCGATGCCGCGACTGCCGCCCAGCACCAGAACGGACTTTCCTTGAAACGTCGACACGTCGATCTCCTTGTGTGTTTGTGTAGGGGGCGCTAAATAATACTCGCAAACGACGGGTCAAGAGGTTTTGTAATGGTGACTACAGATCAACGACGACCGCCTGGCCGGCCCCGGCGCTTCGACCCTGATGACGCAGTGGCGACCGCGCGCGGGCTCTTCCATGCGCGTGGCTACGATGCGGTTACCGTGTCGGACGTCACCGAGGCGCTGGGCATCAACCCGCCGAGCTTCTATTCGGCCTTCGGCAGCAAGACCGGCCTCTACACCCGCGTCCTCGAGCACTGGACAGACAGCTGGGCCATCCCGCTGCCTGAGTTCCTCCGCCCCGACCGCTCCGTGTCGGAGAGTCTGATGGCCCTGCTGGAGGAGGCGGCACGGCGTTACGCGGCCGATCCGGCGGCACTCGGCTGCCTGGTCCTGGAAGGCATCCGGTGCAATGACCCTGTGGCCCGGCAGGCCGCGCTGTCCCTGAGTACCGCCGCAGAGGCCACCATCAGCGCCTACATCGCGGCTCGCCACCCGGAAGACGCCCCGGACATCACCAACTTTGTGAGCACGGTGATGTCGGGCCAGTCCGCCAAGGCCCGGAACGGACACAGTCTGGAGCAACTGCTGGCCACCGCCCGACTGGCCGGACAGGCTGTTCAGCAGGCACTTCCGGATGGCGAGAGCGTCGTTACGAATCAGCTTGAGGCGCGAGGGGCGTGAGGGGAGGGGGAGGAAGATCAGTTCAGGGTTCGGTCGCCTAGAGCTGAAGCAAAGAAGGAGTCAGGACGATCCATGCGGCTGCCTTAGGGGCCGGCAACGAACGAGAAGGGCGTGGCAGCGTCTCCGAGCTACCACTTTACCGTCCAACGATCGCCACGCGGCGACCGGCTCAGGCCGTCTTGGCCAACAATGCGCGGTGCTCCTCGGCCCAGGCCTGCAAGGTCCGTGGCGGCCGGCCTGCGAGGCGTTCGACGTCGTCCGTGACCCGCGCGGCGAAGCCCAGGCGCACCGGCTCCATGATCGCCGCGAGGAAACCCGCATAATCTGCCGGGATCCCCGCTCTGGTCAGGTTGGCAACGAACTCCGTGTCGTCGGTGACGCGGTAGGCAATGGGGCGTGCCGCAGCCTCAGCCAGCACCGCTGCCGCCTCGCCATAGGTGAGCGGTTCAGGTCCAGTGAGCTCGAAGGCGTGGCCGTCAAAGCGATCGCCGGCGAGCGCCCCAATTGCGGCCGCAGCGATGTCGCGGCTGTCCACGAAGCTTGTGCGCCCCTGGCCTGCCGGCAGCGCGATCTCACCCCGCGCGACGCCTTCCGCCCAGTAAGTCCCGAAATTGTCCATGAACCAGTTGGGCCGCAGGATCACGAACGGCGCCCCACTCGCCTCCAGCATCCTCTCGGCCTGCCGGTAGGGAATGGACTCGTCGGCGTCCACGCCCATGGCCGTCATGAGCACAACCTTGGCTCCTCGGGCGGCCGCTTGTGTGATGACCGGAGCAAGCAGGCGCGGGGTATCCAGATGCCCGGCGGGCACCAGGGCGAACACGCGGTCCACGCCTGAAAATGCCGCTTCGTGTGAACTGGCGTCCTCGTAGTCGAACTGTACGCCCTCAGCGCCGGGAAGGGGGCCTCCACTACGCGAAGCCGCACGCACGTGCTCGCCGCGCTCGGCAAGGTCGGCCACGAGCGAACGACCCACGGTGCCTGTGGCTCCAAGGACGAGGATGTATCCTGACATGGCGGTTTCCTTCTGTTACGTGGTTCCCAACTGAAACCACCCGAGGCAGATATGGCATCTCCCGAAATTTCACGAAAGAACGCACCGGCTGGTGCCCTGGTCACGTCAAGGAAACCGGATGCCTACAGCGCCTGCTGCCCCACCCGCATGGTCTTGGACCATGTCGCCGACAAGTGGACGGGTCTCGTGCTGCGCCTCGTGACGCAGGGCCCCTGGCGCTTCAACGCCCTGCGCCGTGAGGTGGAAGGTATCTCGCCCAAGGTGCTCTCGGGCGTTCTCAAGCGTCTAGAGCGCGACGGCCTGGTGAGCCGACGAGCCTTCGCCACGGTCCCTGTCACGGTAGAGTATTCCGTGACGCCGTTTGGACGGACTCTGGACGAGGCGCTGGCACCCGTCGTGGATTGGGCCGAGGCCAACATCGACGCCGTGCTGGCCGCACAGGCGGCTCATGATGCGCGGGCTGCTTACACCTGAGAGGGCCACCATGACGACGTGAGGTTTTGCGCCATTCGCGGCTTTAGCGCGGGGCCCTCAGTGGGCCACCACCTTGTCGATCAAGCGCCAGAAGCGGTCCTCGATTTCATTCCCGCAAGCAGCGTCCAGGCGCGCTTTCGCCTGTATCGTTCGGGGCGGATAGAACAGCGGTCGTCGCGGACTTGTCGGGCACCGTCAGGCGGCACCGTTTCCGGGCACACCGATCGATACCAGATAGTCGGTGTAGGTGCGGCCGGGCTTAAGCTGGAAGACCTCGCCCGTGTCCAGGCAAGCCTCGATGCGATCGACTCGGAAGACGCGAAAGGTGCCGCGCATCTCGCACTAGGCCGGGCACGTCCAGATGCGACAGAATTCGGTCTGAAGCGGCCGGATGCGGCGCTCGGTCCGCCGTCCATCGAGGTCGAGGTACCCGATCTGGAGAATGCGGTGGTCGGCGACCGCGCGACGCAACGGGCCGAGGTGTTCGCACGCGGGCGCTGCTAACGCCGCATAGACGGCGAGGTCCCGAAGGGGCTGGAGCGCGCGTCGGTCAGAGGGCAGGACCGCGCCGATCTTCCCCACAAGGCGTTCAGCCGCTGTGGCAAGCTCGGCGTCGCCGGTCTGGCGGACGACTTCCATTCCGAGGTGCAACGCCCGCAATTCCCCGGGCGTCAGCGTCATCGGGGGCAGGAAGATCGGCTCGCGAAGAAGATAGCCGACGCCGCGCTCGCCCTCGATGGGGACGCCCGACGCAACCAGGGTCTCGATGTTCCTGTAGATGGTCCGCAAGGAGACCTCGAGCCGCTCTGCAATCTCCCGGCCAGGAGCAGCCGACCGCTGCGGAACAACTGCAGGATCTCAAAGAGCCGGTCCGTCCGCCGCATCTATCCGACCGACACCTTCAAATGCGAGTGGGCCAGCCTGACGCTGGGGCCGTCGATGGCTCCCACAAAAGCGCGAGCCCTCGCGTCCTGTCCAATCCGGGCCGCGGCGGCGTGAGCGGCATAGAGGCTCGCCCATTCAACATGCTCGGTCCAGGTCCCGTCGTCGGCGCAGGAAAGACGGCGACGCAGAAACCCCGGGCAATCGGTCATAAAGGCGGTCGCCTCATGAGCGGCCTGCAGAAAGGCGTCGGGGGCTACGCCGTCCAGCAGTCGGAAGGTCACAGTTTCGATCACGTCATGGGTCACAGGTTCGGCCTTGGGCTGTTGATGAGGTTCGCTTAGCGCCGCTCAACTGACAACACCCTGTCAGCAGGCGGTCTCAGTCTTCCGGATAAGGCTCAGGCGAAAGCGCGAGCTCCGATCTGTAACTGCCAGACCGTGTCAGCTGGCTGCTGTGAGAAAGGCTCCTTACCAATCCTCGAGAGCCGCCATGAAGATCCTCCACATCGACGCCTCCGCCCGCATCGAAGGCTCACACTCCCGGGCGCTTTCCCGCCACTTCGTCGAAACGCTGCGAAACCGCGTATTCTCGCTGGAGGTGGACAGACTCGATCTCGCCCTGCATCCGCCCCGTCATTTCGGTGCATTGGAGACCGCAGCGGTCGCCATGTCAGAGGCGGACCATACGCCCGCCATGCGGGACGCGATCTCCGACTCAGACGCCATCGTCGCCCGTGTCCTGGCCGCCGATGCGCTGGTGATCGGCGCGCCGATCTACAATTTCGGCATGCCCTCGACGCTCAAGGCCTTCTTCGATCATGTCTCACGCAACGGAAAGACGTTCGTCGCTGACGAGACCGGCATGCGAGGCCTGTTGGGCAGCAAGAAAGCCGTTGTCCTGATCGCGGCCGGGGGCGCTTATGGCCCCGGAGAGATGTTCGAGGGTCTTGATGCGCTGACGCCGCATGTGCGTGCAATCCTTGGCTTCCTCGGCATCGTCGACCTGACAGTCATCGCCGCGAGGCCCTTGATGTTTTCCGGTCCGCAAGCCGCCGAGGCCGCGATCGGTGTGACCTCGGAGGAGGCAGATGTGATGGCCAACAGGTGGGTCAGTTGATGATCGCCTCGGGTCAGTAGCGGACATACTCGCGAGTACGATAGGCAGGGCGAGCCCTCGGCCATCCTGACCCGGTGCCTTCATTCGCGTGCAGTCTAACCGTCTGTTCAGCAAGTGGCCGAGACCGCATCGGAAGGCGCGCTCCGGACAGCACTGCTTTGCCCGCTCCAGATCTTGCCATCTTCCGGACGTGAAGCGACCCCGCGCCGAGGCGCGGGGCGCATACACTCCTATTTAGCGGAGACACAGATCTCAGAGGTCAACCTTGGCATTGTCGCCCATTTCGGGTGCGCCGCCGGTCAGCATGGCCTTGGCCATCTTGACCAAGGCGACTGCCTTGCCCGGGCTGTCCCACAGTTCGCCGCGCTCGGGCGTGACCGTCAGCAAGCGGATCGTCGGATCGTTCTGATCCTCCCACCAGGCCTCATCGGACTTCGTCCATAGCTCGGAAATCTTGGCGCGGTCGTTGGTCACGACGGCTGTGCCGCTTACGAGCACATATTTGTAGTTGCTGTTGTCCGCCCAGGCGCAGGACACCTTGGGGAACTGGTCGATCTGGCTGTTCTTCTCGCCGGACTCGTCGACCAGGAAATAGAGGCTGTGCTCATCCTTGCGGACGCGCGCGGACAAGGGCCGGCTCTGCTGCTCCTCGCCATCCCAGGTCGTGAACATGCAGATGTCGATCTTCTCGGCAAGTTCCCAGATCCGATCGCGGACATCTTCGGGCGGTGCGGGGTTGTCGTCTTGCGGCTCTTTCATAGTGGACTCCTGCGATCTGTCAGGGACCAACGCCCCGGGCGCATGGTCGTTGCCTTTTGGAAGGCTAGACAGAAGCGTGCCTAATCCGTCGGCGCTCGGCCCGGTTTCATTGGCTGACCGGTAACTGCGAGTGCGCCTATGCGCCAGAAGCGGTCATTGAGGCCCACGCTCAAAGCCGACGTTCAGCTCCGCGTCCATGATTACACTGAGTCAAAGCGCCGATGGCTCTGCCGTGCGTCGCCTGACGGGCTCTGCGTCGCGGCGGACGATATATCAAACCGCTTCAGAACGTCCGTGCAAAAATCAGAGCGCTCTCCTAAGAGCGGCATGATAGGGGATCGTGAGCGAATGACGGAAGCGCAGAAGAAAGAACTCGAAAAGGCCCTGTGGGGCATCGCCAACGACCTCCGCGGTAAGATGGATGCCGACGAGTTCCGGGACTACATCTTGGGCTTCATCTTCTACAAATATCTGTCCGAACGGATCACCATCTACGCCGACGGCATCCTTGAGCCGGACGGCATCCGCTTCATGGAGATCGAGGAAGGGACGCCGGACGGCGACGAGATGCTTGAAGCGGTTCGGTCCGAGGCGATCGACGAGCTGGGCTATTTCCTGAGGCCCTCGGAACTGTTCTCTTCGATCGCTGAGCGGGGGAGCCGCAAGGGTGCCAACTTCATCCTCGACGACCTCAGTCGCATTCTGGAAAACATCCAGAAGTCGACAATGGGCAGTGAGAGCGAAGAGGATTTCAACCACCTCTTCGAAGAAATGGATCTGGGCTCAACCAAGCTCGGTCGTGCGGTCAGTGA
The DNA here is from genome assembly GCA_943372125.1 of Brevundimonas vancanneytii. Classification (GTDB taxonomy): domain Bacteria; phylum Pseudomonadota; class Alphaproteobacteria; order Caulobacterales; family Caulobacteraceae; genus Brevundimonas; species Brevundimonas vancanneytii_D. The sequence goes on along the minus strand of CALRXI020000003.1, from coordinate 51,465 downwards.
TCGCAACGATCTCGTTGCCAAGATCCTCGTCCATTTGAGGAGGCTCGACTTCCATCTGCACGATGTGAATAGCGATTTGCTGGGCGACGCCTACGAATACCTGATTGGCAGATTCGCGAGCGGGGCGGGCAAGAAGGCGGGGGAGTTCTATACGCCGCAGCAGGTGTCGACGATCTTGGCTCGGATCGTTACGACCGGCAAAACCCGGCTTCAGAGTGTCTACGATCCAACCTGCGGTTCGGGCTCGCTCCTGCTGCGTGTAGCACGCGAAGTCGGGTTCAAGAACGTGGGTAGCTTCTACGGACAGGAGCTCAACCGCACGACTTTTAACCTCGCGCGCATGAATATGATCTTGCACGGGGTACATTATCGGAAGTTCAATCTGAAGCAGGAGGACACGCTTGAGCGACCGCAGCATGATGGAAAATTTGAGGCCGTCGTAGCCAATCCGCCGTTCTCGGCGAACTGGAGCGCCAATCCGCATTTCTCAACGGACGACCGGTTCAGCGCTTACGGGCGCTTGGCGCCGGCGTCTAAGGCCGATTTTGCCTTCGTTCTGCACATGATCCACCATCTGGCGGACAACGGTACGATGGCGGTCATTCTGCCCCACGGCGTGCTGTTCCGCGGCGGCGCGGAAGGCGACATCCGGAAACTGCTGGTCGCCGAGCGCAACTATGTCGACGCAGTAATCGGACTGCCGGCCAACATCTTCTACGGTACTAGCATCCCGACCTGCATCCTGGTGATCAAAAAATGCCGCGAGAACCCGAATGACGTTCTCTTCATCGACGCAAGTAGCAGCGAGAACTACGAGAAGGTGAAGAATCAGAATGTCTTGCGGCCCGCAGACATCGCCAAGATTGTTGAGACCTACCAGAACCGGACGGTGCAAGACCGGTACAGTCACGTCGCGCCGATGAGCGAGATCATCGAGAACGACTACAACCTCAACATCCCGCGCTATGTCGACACCTTCAGGGTCGACGAGGAGATCGATTTGGAGGCCGTTCTGGCCGAACTGAAGGCGATCGAGGACGCAAAGGTGACAGCGGACGAGAGGTTCGCGGCTTATTGCGAGGAACTCGGCTTGGAGTTGCCACAGTGACACCCAAGCTCCGGTTTCCCGAGTTCCACGGCGACTGGCAACAGACCCGTCTAGGCGAGCTCTTCACCTTCAAGAACGGCATCAACGCCGATAAATCGATGTACGGCAGCGGTCGTAAGTTCATCAACGTCTTGGACGTGATAGCCGATGCCCCAATCAGGCACGACGCCATCATCGGTTCAGTCGAAATCTCCGACAAGGAGTTCGCTAAGAACGAAGTCCTGTACGGCGACATCCTGTTTCAACGCAGCTCGGAAACACGCGAAGATGTTGGCCAATCTAACATCTATGTCGACGAGCGACCGGCCACCTTCGGCGGGTTCGTCATCCGCGGCCGCCCCAAACGGGTGCTAAACCCCCATTATTTCGACGCTTTGCTGAAAACGTCTGCCGTTCGCAAAGACATGACGAGCCGCAGCGGCGGAAGCACACGCTTCAATATTGGCCAGGAGTCACTCGACGCGGTCGTGGCTTATGTGGCTCCCTCACCGGACGAGCAAGCGAAGATTGCTGCTTTTTTTGGCACCGTGCAGACCCGCATTGACCTGCTGCGACGCCGGTGCCTCGCGATGCAGCGCTACAAGATCGGCGCGATGCAGCGACTATTTGGGCAGATGCTGCGGTTCAAGCGCGACAACGGCGAAGCCTTTCCCAACTGGCAGCCGCGCTGCCTGGGCGAAGTCGCGGAGATCGTCGGAGGAGGCACGCCGGACACGACCGAGCCATCTTATTGGTCTGGCGACATTCCATGGTTCACTCCCACCGAGATCAAATCCAAGTATCTCGATGACAGCGATCGCAAGCTGACCCAGACCGGCTTTCAGCAGTCGTCCGCGAAACTTTTGCCAGTCGGTGCCCTGCTGCTCTGCACGCGCGCCAATGTGGGAGATGTGGCCATCGCCGGCCGAGAATGCAGCACCAATCAAGGCTTCCAGTCGCTGATCGTTCATCCAGACCAGAGCAATGAGTTCTGGTACTATTGGATTATCTTCAACAAACGGAAATTCCTACGCTGGGCTGCCGGATCGACCTTTCTGGAAATTAGCAAGACGGAAGTCTCTAAGATCGTCGCCGCGACGCCACACATCGACGAACAAGGCAAGATCGCCGGCTTCCTTGGGGCGCTCGACGACAAGATAATCGCTGTCGAGGCGGAGATCGACGCCATGGAGAGCTTCAACAAGGGTCTGCTGCAGCAGATGTTCGTCTGAGGACCGGCGGTGCAGCGTTCCACCAAATTGATCAAGGCCAACCAGTTGCAGTTTCCCGACTGCAGCTATTACCTGCCTCTGTTCGCCAAGGCGCGTCGCAATATCGCCGCCCATCCGGATATCTGCATCGAGACGTGCAAGGCACTGCTTGAGGGGATCGCAAAAACGATCATCTTGGGTCTCGATCCGGCTGCGGATCGCGGCGATCTGAACCACCGGGATGTCGAGCCGCTCGTCAAGACGGCCGCGCGGCTGTTGCGCGCCAACGACGATGTTGTCGAGGATCATTTCGTCAACCGCATCGGCGGCTTGGCGCATTCGCTCGGTGCGCTTCGAAACGCCCGAGGTGATATCTCGCACGGCAAGGCTACCCCGAAGACGATTGTTAGCGATGCAAACCTCGCGCGACTTTGTCTGCAGATGACCGATGCGATGGCCTTCTACTTGCTTCAATCCTATTTCAAACGGAGCGCCCCGGCAGTGCCAGAGCCTCTGGATATCGCTGAAGCCGATGCGATCGAGTCCGGTTTGCTGCCGGGGGGGATCCGGAACACGGAGTATGAAGACAACCCGGCTTTCAACGAGGAACTGGACCGTCAGTATCCCCTCGACGGCAAGCTGCTGTACAGCGATGCGCTTTACCGCCTCTATTATGAGGACTACCTGATCGAACTCGAGGCCTACAGCGACGCCCAGCGTGACGCTCGCACCGACGAGGAGGGCGAGGATGGCCACGCAGACTGAGGCCCAGCTCGAGGAGCTTCTCGTCGAACGCTTGGCAGGACGGGGCTGGGAACGCGTCGCTCTGGCCGACGAGGCCGCCATGGTCGCAAACCTTAAGTGTCAGCTTGAGGCCCACAATAATGTCATGCTGACTGACTCCGAATTTGCGCGCGTGATAAACCATCTCGATAAGGGCAACGTTTTTGATCGCGCCAAAATCTTGCGAGACCGCTTCGGCTTAATCCGCGAGGACAGCAGCACCTGCTACATCGAGTTCATGAACACGCGGGAGTGGTGCCAAAACCGCTACCAAGTGACGACCCAGGTTACTCAGGACGGCATTTACAAGACCCGCTTTGACGTGACTCTCTTGATCAACGGCTTGCCGTTAATTCAGATCGAGTTGAAGCGCCGAGGCCTCGAACTGAAAGAAGCTTTCAATCAGGTCAACCGCTACCATCGGCACAGCTACACGACCGGTCGCGGCCTGTTCAAATATATACAGATATTTGTTATCTCCAACGGCGTAAATACACGCTACTACGCCAACAATCGTAATCAAAGCTTCAAACAAACCTTCAACTGGGCTGGACCTGATAATATCCCGGTCAATCAGCTTAGTGCTTTCGCTGATGCATTTCTCGACAAGTGTCACGTGTCGAAGATGATCGCCAAATACACGGTGTTGCACGAGAGCGACAAACAGCTGATGGTTCTCAGGCCCTATCAATTTCACGCCGTCGAAGAGCTGGTCGACCGTGCGAAGAACAGCACCAAGGGCGGATACGTCTGGCATACGACGGGCTCCGGCAAGACGTTGACCAGCTTCAAGGCCTCCCAGATCCTCACCGAAATGCCCGAGGTGGATAAAGTCGTCTTCGTCGTCGACCGCGCCGACCTCGACTATCAGACCACGCGCGAGTTCAACGCCTACAGCGAAGGCAGCGTCGACGGGACGCACAATACCAACACCCTTGTGAGGCAGTTCGCAGACGAAAATACGCCGCTGATCGTGACCACCATTCAGAAGCTGAATGTGGCGATCTCCAAGCCGCTTTTCTTGGAGCGGATGGAGCCCCTGCGCGGGCGCCGGATCGTGTTCATATTCGACGAGTGCCACCGCTCGCAGTTCGGCGAGACGCACCGGCGGATCACGAGCTTCTTCGCAAATTACCAGATGTTCGGCTTCACCGGCACGCCAATCCTGGAAATCAACGCCAATCGAAGTGAGGCGGTGGCGCGAACAACCAAGGACTTGTTTGGCGAATGCCTGCACCGCTATGTAATCACCGACGCGATCCGGGACGAGAACGTGCTCCGGTTCTCGGTCGAGTACTGGGGCAAGCTGCGGCGGCGCGACGGCAGTCTGATCGACGAAAAGGTCGCCGGCATCGACACGAAGGAGTTCTTCGAGAACCCCGACCGAATCGAGGGCGTCGTTGACTGGATCATCGCCAATCACGGCCGCAAGACCCATGAGCGCGACTTCACCGCCATCCTAGCTGTCGGCAGCGTGAATGCGCTTACCCAATACTACGAATTCTTCCGCGAGAAACGGGTCGCGGGTCTGCACGATTTGCGCGTTGCGACGATCTTTACCTTCGCCGCTAACGAGGACGACAAGGACGCGAATGGCCTGATCGCCGAGCCGGAATTCGACATCGCCACCGACGCGCCGGGCCACCGGCACAGCCGCGACAAGCTAGAGAGTTATATTGCCGACTATAACGCGATGTTCAGTACGAGCTTTACGACACGCGACGGCCAGAGCTTCTATAACTATTACAAAGATATCGGGAAGCGCATCAAAGAGCGCGAGCGCGAGAGCTTCAACGACAGGGATCGCGTCGATATCCTGCTCGTGGTCGCGATGTTTCTGACCGGCTTTGACGCCAAGAAGGTCAACACCCTCTACGTCGATAAGAACCTCAAATATCATGGGCTAATCCAAGCCTATTCGCGCACCAACCGAATCCTCAATGAGGTGAAATCGCAGGGCAACATCGTCGCCTTCCGCAACCTGAAAACGGCTACCGACGAAGCCGTCGCCTTGTTCGCGGACAAGAATGCCAGCGAGTCCATTCTCATCGAGCCCTACGAGAATCAGGTCGCTAGGTTCAATGCCGGTGTCACCGCACTGCTGGAAATCACGCCAACGGTGGACAGCGTCGACGCACTGGCCGACGAGATTGACCGACTGAGTTTCGTGAGGGCGTTTCGACAACTCGCCCGGATCAAAAACGTCCTGTCCGTCTTTGCTCAGTTCGCTTGGGACGATCTTTCGATCGACGTTCAAACATTCGATGACTTCAAGAGCAAGTATCTCGACATTCACGACCAAACACGTCGTCAGGAAGACGGGCAGGCTTCTTCGATCATCAATGACGTCGATTTCGAAATGGAGCTTATTCGGCAAGACAAGATCAACGTCGCCTACATCCTGCAGCTTCTGAATCAGGCGAACAGCCCAACTGAAGCTGCGGCCGATCGCGAGAAGCGTATTACGGATGTCCTCGACATCATCTCGACCGAGCCCTCGCTTCGCAGCAAGCGCGATCTGATCGAAAAGTTCATTGAGCGAAACATGCCGCAGATCAGCCAAGGCGAAGACATAGACGCGGCTTTTCGAACCTATTGGGAAGCAGAGCGTGACCAGGCGTTGACCGCTCTATGTGAGACCGAGGGAATCGGTCGGCCGCAGCTCGATCATCTGATCGAGCAATACAATTTCACCGGCCAAGTACCTCAGAGGGAAGATGTAGTCGGGGCGCTTGCGGTTAAGCCAAAGATCCTTGAACGGCGCAAAATTCTCGATCGGATAATCGACCACATGACGTCTATCGTGCGGACCTTCGAAAGCGATACCGGGGACATCTAACCTTCCGAACGTCCTTCGGTCAGTTCAGGTCCCGCCCATGACAAACGTTGGCGCCAATCGCTCTTGGCTGACGTTCCGACCCCGGCGCGCTGCGCTTGAGAGCGGCCGTTTCGAGCCGCCGCTTTGAGTCATTAGCGGACATCTCCTGATCTCTTAAACCGAACTTCTCCTTCTGACTCATTGCGGCGGTTCGGAATGACCGCCTAGTGTCTGTGCAGCGAAGTCGATCAGCAAAGAGACACCTTGGTCGCGAGGTCCACCTGCAGTGGCTGGCATGTGGCTCGCGCCGCGCGCTAAGGTAGCGGCGGGAGGGCCTAATGCTTCAAAGAATAATCGGAATCCGTAACGTCGGTCGTTTTCGGAGTTCAGCCGCCCAACCGAATCCTCAACTGTCTCGTCACGCGTTCATTTTCGGGCCGAACGGCTTCGGCAAGACGACCTTGTGCGCGGTGCTGAGATCCTTAGAGCGGAACGAACCGGCGCTGGTGCTAGGCCGCAAGACGCTCGGTGTAGACGCGGCGCAGCAGGTGAACTTGCTGTGGGCCGGCGCTCAGCGGACGTTCCAGAACGACGCCTGGCCGGGACCTGAGCCGAAGCTCTCAATCTTCGATGGGACCTTCGTCGCGGAGAATGTCCACAGCGGGGACCTAGTCGACGTCGCCAATCGGCGGAATTTGTATCGCGTCGTCGTCGGCCGGAACGGCGTGGGTCTAGCGCGGGAGGAGGCGCGGCTGGGCGAAGCGGGGAGAGCGCTCACGCAGGCCGCGACCGCCGCCGAACGCAGGCTGGAGCCGATGGCTGCCGGCCTCGCGGCCCAGGCCTTCGACCAGCTGCAAGCGGATGACGAGCTGGTCGCCAAACTTGCCAACGCGCGTGGCGCGCTCGCCGCGCAGCAGCAGTCGGCGCAGATCCGGGAGCGCGCTTGCATGCAGGCGGCAACGCTCCCGACGTTGCCAGCGCACTTGAGGGAAATGATGGGCCGCACAATCGACGGGGCCGACCCGGCAGTCGAGCAGCGCGTCGGCGCGCATCTGGCGCTTCACAGGTTCGGCGACGACGGCGAGCGCTGGCTCGAGCATGGGCTTCGTCATTTGACGGACGAGGACGACTGCCCGTTCTGTGCCCGGGACGGTGTCGGTGGGCTGCCTCTGGTTCAATCCTATCGGGCGTTGTTCGGAGAGGCTTATCGCGGCTTGCGAGATGAAATCGAGACGCTCGGACAACACATCGATCTGCAGTTCGGACCCGAGGTCTTTGCCGAGCTTAGGGCATCGGCGATCGCGAATGGCGCGGCTCGTCAATTCTGGGGCCAGCATTGCGACTTGGGCGAGGATTTGCCCGCCTTGGCCCAGCTGCGGGACGCCTATCTGGGCGTCCATCACAAACTGCGGAGCCTTTTGGAGCGCAAAGCGGCCCGGCCGCTCGAGGTCGTTAATCGGGAGGGGGACATCGCCGAGATCGCTGAGGAGATCGATGCGATCCGAGGCCAGCTAGCGGCCTACAACCGGGCCGTCGATCGGACCAATGTCACTATTGAGGCGACCCGTGCGCGAACGGCGGCTGCGGATGAGGCCGTCTTGCGCCGGGCGATCAGCGATTTGGAACGGGTGGCTCGCCGGCATGGTCCGGAGGGGGGCGAGGCGAGCCGAGCGTGGCGCGAGGCGGTAGAAGCGCGGACGGCGAACAATGCCGCGAAAGCGGCCGTGCGCGCGCAGCTGGAGGAGCATTGTCGCCAGGTCGTCAAACCTTATGAGCAACGCATCAACCACTTCCTGCACCTCTTCAACGCCGGCTTCGAGATCGTCGACGTCGACCACGCCTATCCTGGCGGCCTTGCGACCTGCACCTACCGACTCCGGATCGATAACGTCGAGGTGGCTTTGGGCGACGGCCGGACGGGCGACGATCGTCAGAGCTTCAAGAACACGCTGAGTGCGGGCGACCGGACGACGCTGGCGATGGTCTTCTTCCTCGCGGAGCTGGAACGCGAGGCAGATATCGCCGAGCGCGTGGTCGTCTTCGACGACCCCTTTAACAGTCAGGATTCCTATCGGCGTCGCAACACGATTCATGAGATCATGGCGGTGGCTCGCCGCGGTGCCCAAGTCATCGTGCTCTCACACGACGCAACCTTCCTGAAGAGCCTGTGGGATAAATCGCCGCCCGCGGAACGGTCAGCCGCGCAGCTGGACTACCATCCGGCGACGGGCACGCGGCTGACAGAGTTCGATCTCGACAACGCCTGTAGGGGCAGGGCGCAGAGCGAACTCGACGATCTTCTGGCCTACCGCAACCTCGGGCAGGGTGAGCCGCGCGATATCATCAAGAAACTGCGGGTGGTCCTAGAGACGAAGATGCGCGACCTCTACCCGGCGAGCTTTGCCCCGGCGGACAATCTCGGCGGGATCCTTGGCAAGATCAGAGCAGGGGGTGCGGACCATCCCGCCGCCGCCCGTTACGAAGAACTCGATCGGATCAACGACTACACGCAGGACTATCACCACGGCGAGGATCCACGCGGGATGCAGGAGCCGCCACTCGATCAGCAGGAACTGCTCGGCTTCGTCGACCAGACCTTGCGTATCGCGAATGCGGTCGTGGGCTAGATTGGCGGCTCCGTCGGACCCGGACCTTGGCCGACGTTGTCTGACCGCGTTATCGAGCAAGCAGGCCACAGCGGCCGGCAACCGTCAGGTAGCGCAGAAGGGCGACTTGCGGGTGCAGTGCTCATGATCGCTCCTGGCACGTTGGCGAAGTCCGCATAAGCCCATGCCCTCACAAACGTCGTCAGGATCGCTTCAGCGCGGGTGGGAGGAATTTGTCGATTTCCCCGGGGTTGAAGCTGTAGTCCTCCCGCTTCTGGAGACCATTTTGAGCCATCAAGTACGCTTTGGGAGAAGTGCCAGGGGCTGACTTGTAGATAGCCGCCAACTGGTTTTGGAGATCGTCCCGACGCGCGCGCGCGACGCTATCGGAGACGGCCTCACTGGCGATGTCGGTCAGCAGTGAAAGATAGGATTCCCGTATCGCCCAGAGATCCGCGGCAGTATCGCGATGTTTCTGTGCCGTCGCCCCTGGATCGAAGCCCTTCATATAGCTTGCGACGAACAGGGCGACGAGCGCCAGGACGGCAGTGGCCAGCTTGAGGAGAAACGGATCGGTCAAGACGACGGCGATGGCACCGCAAGTCGTCAGCGAGGCCAGGCCGATCTGCAGGATCTTGAAAGTTCTCAATGTTCCCGCGCAGAGGTCCCCCTGCTTCTCATGGGTCTTGTGGGCGTAGACGACCCGACCAAAACACTCGCGGACTTGGCCCTCGAGCGTCTCTGTTGCGGGTGGAGGCGCAGTCTGGGCCAAGGCCTTCTCCAGTATTCAGGTCGTTTCGGACGTCTGGCCGTCGATAGGGACGTGGATTCGGGACTTGGCCACGACCACGCCGTGCAGCACTGCATAGCATTCAACAATGTGGTCGCCCTTGAAATTTGTGCTTTCGGACTTCTTCAAATGCCCGGCGTCAGCAACGATCTGCCCTCGAACACAATCTCGCTTGATGGCTTCGGGCCCGCGGTTCAGCACTTTCCAGTAGAGTATAAAGCCCTTGGGCACCGTGTGACTGACGACTTCAAACTCAAGGTCTTTCTTCGGCTGAAGCCAACGGCCGAGGCGCAGCATGTCGCGCAGCCTGCGCTTCTGAAAGCCGTCCTGTTTGACGTCGCAATCCAGCTGGATGTGGTGACGGATGTCGACCGGAAAACGGTCCTCAATGAACTCCTCGGTATCCAACGCCTGTGACGCGCCTTCGACGATATAGGCGGCCTTCTTGACTCCCACCGCCTCGTCGGACGGATAGGCCCTGCCAAAGACCTTGCGCCACTTTTTGTACGCGCCCTTTTGCCCTTCTGCGGCGATGGCTGATTCACAGAGGTCGAGCGCTTTGCGCGCTTTCTTCTGGAATTTCTTTATGACTTGGACGCGCTGGCCACTGCCGAGTGCCGCGTAGTTGTCTTGGTCAGGGCGATCGGCGAGATAGTCGAAAAAGTCGCGAGCCATCTCGTCATAGACGCCGTAGCTGGAGTCGTCATAGGCATCGGTCTGGATCAGGAAATTGTGGGCTAGGGTGTCGATCAGCAATCCACCCATGGCGACGCCATGCTTGTTCTTCCAAGCCCGCGTCATCTTGCACAGGCGTCTCAGATTGCTGTTCTTATCCTTATCGATCTGGGAAGTAGTCGAGATCTCAAGCCGGGGCTTGGTGGTCTTCCACGCTCCCCCGTCCTTAGTGTCTGGGTAGGTAAAGCTCCCGTCGTCCTCCTCAAAGACCGGCTGAACCTCGATGTGGAAATCCTTGTAGAGGACGCGCACCACCAACCGGTCCACATAGACTTCTGTCTTTGGATACCTCGCCTTGATCGCCGCGCAGGTTCTGGTGAGCAGTCGTGATTGGCCTCCATCCTCGTAGTCGTCCCAATCCGACGCCGGCACGATGTAGAGCATGTCGAGATCAGAGATGCCCTTGATGGCGGTCCAACGCCCGTACGATCCCACCTGTAAGCTGTTGGCCGTCTTTGAATCGGTGTCGCGAAACTCTTGGTTCAGGACGCAGGTGATTTCGCCGTACCTCAGCGAAATGGTGTCGGCGTTGTCGATGGCGAGGTTGCCAAGAAACGTCTTGAATGTGTCCGCGATGCTCATGGCATTCCGAAGATTGGAGGGTCACCGACGGCTGGCGCGCCGGAGTCGAGCACTTCGATTCTACTTCATGGTTGTCGGCAACCCACCCGACCACAGCCTACGTCCGAGTTTGTCGTAGGCGCCGCTGCGGTCTTGCCGCTACGGATCGGAGAACGTCTGCTTTCGGGCCACAGACTAATGTCCGCTGCTGGCGCAAAGCAGTCGTCGACAGCACAATACACACAGTGCGGATGACAATCATAAGGCGGTTACGTGCCAGCCCGCCCTACCAACCCGCCAATATCGCGCATCGCGAGACGAGCCGGCCAGCACCAGAGGAGGAGTTGGCTAGATCGACGACTGGAGCGTCAACAAACGTGCCTTGGCAAAACCCTTTACGAGATTAGCGAGTTCGGTAGCGGACGCCTGAAGGAGCTCTAGGTCGTCCAGACTTATGGTAAACTGATCGGAATAGCGGGCTTCGACGTAAGCCCGTTTCAAGATCTCAAATCGCCGACGGTCGGCGCGATGCCCGCGTGGCCAAGCTTGCCCCAGGCGCTTCTCAACATCCTCTGCGATAGAGCGAAGAAACTTGATGTTGTGAGAACGTGGGAAATAGAGCGTGTGGACAAGGAGAAAGCAAACGTATGAGCGCTCGACAGCTTGGTGAAGTAAAAATGCCGCATCCTTCGGTTGTTGTTTCGAGTTGGAGTATGCTGCCAAGTCCAAGGCGCTGTCGATTTTTGGTGCCCATTCTTCAAAATATTTCTTAGCCATGTAGAAGGCGTCGGCAGGAGTCATCGGCTTTGGAGAGGCCAACGGGTGTCCGGGAAGCTCGTAGAGCGTTACGCCATCGCGCAGGATATCCGTCCAGAAATACTCTCCCCGGCCGATGGCCTGGTTCACTTCAGCGAGCGTGTGAACGATGATGTTGACGGTGCGGCCGATGGCGGGGTCGCGCAGGATCTTGTCTTCGGCCACCCACCAGTAGTCGGCGATGTCGGTCAGCTTCTCGTGGCTGACGATGATGAGAAGGTCGAAATCCGAGAGGTAGCCGTTCTTGGGCTCGTCCACCCAGTCATTGCGGGCATAGCTTCCGAACAGGATGATCTTGAGGACCTGGCCGCCCTTGCGCCACTCAGATGTGCCGCCGGAGCCGGACTTGATCGCGGCCTCGAACTCGTTGAGCAGCGTCGAACGTATGGTGGCCAGCTCCTGCTGCTGACGCTCCGGAAGATGGTCGAGGTTGGTCTTCATTCTGCAGAGCTTAGATGATTTGCGCGGACTTCGCGCTAGGGCGTGTTCGAGTTGGGGCTGATGAGGTTGTCTTTGTGGTTGGTGGAGCGGGCGGGTGTGTCGGCGGGTGAGCTTTGGCGCCTCTTGGTGTGTCCACTGGGTTGGTGGAACGATGTATACTGGGGTGCCCCTATCGCCCGCCCTCGCGGCCACCGGCCTGCTGTAGAAGGTCCCCGACCCTTCGGCCATTGAGCCGGCAGGAGGCGATCACCCGGTCGTAGACAATCACCCGGCCATTGCGGCCTCGGACGGCGACACAATCCAGGACACGCCCCATCGCCAGCCGGGACAGCCGGTCGCGATCGGCGCGGCCCGTCCGGCTGTTGAGCTCTGGCGCGTCGAAGTCTGAGAGGCGGACCTCGATCCAGCTGGCCGGATCGTTGGTCGGGCCAAGGCAGAGGCTGTCGCCATCGCCGATGTATCGGACCAGGCCGGAAAAGGTCTCGCCGCTGCGCGACGGCAGGCGACCCTCGCAGGGATCGGCGCGGGCTACCGCCGGGGCGAGCAAGAAGCCGGCGAGGAGACCTGTGAGGATAAGTGGGCTGTTCATGGGACCAGCCTGGTGGATGAATGCTGCCCGGACAATCCCAGGTGGAGGAAAAAGGAAGGGGGTCGGTGGGCTGCTCCGCGGTGGAGCGGCAAGGAGACCACCATGACCCAGACGTCTATCCGGGCGCACGAACAGGCCCATACCCGCACTTCCATTGACCCGGCGGAGTCGCCAATTGGCGCGCCCGAGACGCTGGACGATCGGGCACTGCTGGCGCTCTTGGTCCGGCGTTCGAGGGCCGATCCCGGTACTTGTGCCACTGCGCTGCTCGACCGCTTCGGAAGCCTGGGAGCCGTCGTGGGGGCTGATACAGCTGAACTGCTTCGCGTCGGCGTCTGTCCAGCGGTGCTGGCGGACCTGAAACTTCTGCCCGAGCTCGCCGTTCGCCTGGCCCGGATCGAGGCCTGCCGTCTGCCGGTCATCGCGTCCTGGACGTCGCTTTTGACCTATGTCCGCTCGGCCATGGCGCATAGGCCTCGCGAACAATTTCGGGTGTTGTTTCTCGATCATCGCAACGCCCTGATGCGGGACGAGATGTGGGCCGAGGGGACGGTTGATCATGCCCCGGTGTATCAACGCGAAGTGGTCCGCCGCGCCCTTGAGCTGTCGGCCTCCGCCTTGATCCTGGTGCACAATCATCCCTCTGGCCATCCCGATCCGTCACGCGCGGATATCGAGATGACGCGCAGGATCGTGGAGGCCGCCCGCCTGTTCGGATTGCAGGTGCACGATCATCTCGTCATCGGTCGCCATGGGACGGCCAGCTTCAAGCAGCTCGGCCTGATCTGAGGTCGCCATGACCCTGCATGCGATCGTCGCAGCCCTGGGCGGCGACCTTTATCATAACGGATGGCGGGCCAATATTCCGGCCCCGGGTCATAGCGCCCACGATCGGTCCATCTCCCTCTGGCTGACGGACGGTCATGTAATTATCAATAGCTTCGGCGCGGCGGACTGGCGCGACGCCCGCGATGACCTGCGCGTGCGCGGCTTCATCAACACCGCCGGCCGGTTGATCGGAGCGCGGGGAGGCGAGGGTTCGAGGCCGAGACCGGATGCGCGCGTGCGGCGCGAGAGGGCGGCACATCTGTGGGCCGCTGTCGTTCCCGTCCGTTCGGTGGACCCTGCGGGCCGCTATCTGATCCGTCGGGCGATCTGGTCTGGGGAGTCCGCGCTCAGTATCGGTTTTCATCCGCAGGCACCGGTCGCCGCCTACCGGGATGGCGGTAGGACGCGACCAGCTTTGGTGGCCCGGATTGCTGACGAGGACGACAAGCTGACCGCGGTCGAGGTCATCTATCTCGAGACGAGCGGCAGGGCAGCGACCGGTCTTCGACTGGTCCGCAAGACCGTTGGCGAGGTGCCACCCGGGGCGGCGGTGCGTTTGGCCCCTGCCGCCGGGGAGATGCTGGTGGCGGAAGGCTTAGCCACGACCCTGTCCGCATCGGACCGTTTCGGGCTTCCGGGGTGGGCGCTGATGGCCGCCCACAACCTTGCGGCCTGGTCGCCGCCTAGCTTCGTACGTCGCGTCCTGATCGCAGCCGACAGGGGAAGCGTGGGGCAGAGAGCGGCGGCCCGATTGGAGGAGCGCTTGGTGGCCGATGGGCTCGACGTTCGGGTGATCTGGCCGGATGCGCCGTACGGCGACTGGAATGAGGTCGCGGTCGCGGAGCGGACGGCAAAGAGAGAGGGCGGGTGAGGGGCGGGGCCACAGGGATAGACAACGAGGCTCGGTTGGAGAGACGCCCCATATTGAAGCGTCTGCTCGGCGGCTGGCTTCAGACACGGTCAATCGCATTTTGCGCTTCGGCTATCGCGCCCTGTCCGTGAAACCAGCGCCGTGGCGAGGCCCCATGACGACATCACAGCCCGTCGCGATGTACCAGGCAGCCACGCGACGTCCAAGTTTTCGCTCGAGCTGCATACCGGTCCTGAGCGTTGTGCTCCGTCGCGTCGCGAAGCGATACGAGCCGCTGCGTCTTGGGCAGCAAGCAAACCCTGTAATCACTCCTAGCCCTACTTAAGGGCCATGCTTGATTAGAGGCTCTGGAAGCGATTGGGCGCGTTGTCAGCCGCGCGGCAAGCCCTTGTTATTGCTCAAGCGGTTCGCAGACGAGAATCAGTCCGTGCGGCACAATCCTGCAGTAGTCTTCGTACCAGACGTCGGTGGCCCCAATCCCATAAGCCTCGACGGCCCATCCGTCCGGCTTGCGCCGCCACAGCACGTCAGTGCGAAGCCCGTCGATGAACTCGGTTCCGCCCGCTTCCTGCGCGAAGGGCGTTGTGTCGAGGTTGATAGGGCTCCCGTCCGGGCGAACCGGCTGGAGCACGCCGAAGGCCCAGCCCTCCTTTATCCTCAGCTCTGTCACCTGAAAGATCACGGCTGTACCGAGGTCCCTTTCCACCTGCGGCCGCAAAGCCTCCAAGAGAGCGGTTCGCTCTGGTGACCCGCGGGCGGGTGTATAGGTCCTGCTGGTCTCAGCGCGGCCATGCTGGGTCTGAAGCGTTTCACCTGGAGGAGACGGAGAAGGAGCACTTGACCCGGGCGCGCCCGTGACCACGGCTTCAGTCTCGAACAAGCCAGCGGATGCCGCGGCGGCCGACGCTACTGCCGTGACCACGGTCAGAACGGCCGCGACCAGTGTCTGTTTCACGCCAAACTCCGCAACGACATCGCAGTCCGTGGGACCCACAACGAAGCCGAGGCCATACGGCTGCATGCTGTCAGGCCATTCTATGTCTGCGCAGGCTATGCTTCGTCCACGACCTCTGCGTGACCATGCGGCGAAAGTTTCCGCAACGGAACGGCAGCAGCCCTGACCGGGGGGTGGCGTCTCAGCCCCGCGCTGTCAGGTCGCGCAACCTCTCGAGGTTGATCGACGCTTTGCGCAGGATGGGCTGCGCGATTGGAGCACGCCCGCGGAAACTTTCACCAGGGCGTCAAACGCGCCGGGCGCCTTCAGGGGCGCACCGGCGGTCAGTCGCCAGCGGCGATCTGTGGACGGCCGATGTGTCAGGACAACTGCGGATGAACGAAAGCCGAGCTTGGCGGTTCTTGACGGTAAGCCTACATTTGCACCACGAGGGAGAGCGAGTAGATGAGCAAGTTGGCTTCCAGAGCCGGACATGTCCGGCGGATGGAGAGACCCTCATGATCCGCCAGCCTCACACTGCACAACTGGCGTCCAGACGGTGCGCAGACAGCGCGCCACCGCAGAATGTCACAGTCTTGCTGACGCGATCCGCACATCTGATGGTGTCGAAACGGCCGGGCCCATGACGAGACCTCGAGTGGATTCAATCCTTCGCGAGAGCGAAGCGCATCTGCGGTTCATGCAGCTGCTGGAGGAGCGGCTCTTTCAATCTGTCGAGGCGGTCGAAGCCATGGGGGCAGCGGCCGAACTTCTGGGCCGCCATCTCAACGCCTCCCGTTGCGCCTACGCCGATGTCGACGCGGATACCGATCGGTTCTGGATTCGCAGTGACTATACGCAGCCCGGGATAGCGAGCTCAGCGGGTGCCTATAGCCTGGACCTCTTTGGCCCCAGGGCGGCTTCGGAGATGCGCGAGGGGCAAACCCTGATCGTTAGAAGCGTGACCAACGAGCTTGAGCCGGGCGAAGGACGAGAGATGTTTCAGGCGATCGCCATCGAGGCGATCATCTGCTGCCCTCTTGTCAAGAACGGGCGGCTGACAGCCATGATGGCGGTTCACCAGACTGAAGCCCGACACTGGTCTGAGGCCGACATCTCGCTTGTGACGAAGGCGGTGGAACGCTGCTGGGCGCATGTGGAACGTGTGGGCGCGGAAGCCAAGCTGCGGGACAGCGAAGAACGGCTTCGACTCGCTGTCGAAAATGCAGACGTCGGCTTCTGGGATGTAGACACGGTGAAAGACCGGCTGATCTGGCCGGCTAGAACCAAGGCCATGTTCGGGATTTCCCCGGACGCCCCGGTCACAATGCTGGATTTCTACAACGGCTTGCATCCTGACGATCGCGAGACGACGAGCGAGGCCTTTGCGGCCGCTGCCGATCCCCAACGCCGCGCGCTCTATGATGTGGAGTATCGGACCCTGGGTAAGGATGACGGCGTTCTGCGTTGGGTGGCGGCTAAAGGACGAGGCGTTTTCGATGGTTCTGGCCGCTGCCTGAGGGTGACCGGAACCGCCGTGGAGATTACGGCCCGCAAGGCCGCCGAGGAGGCCCTCCGTGAGCTGAACGTCACTCTTGAAGCGCGTGTCGCCCAGGCCATCGCGGACCGTGAGGAGGCTCAGGCCGCCCTTCGGCAGAGCCAGAAGATGGAAGCCATGGGGCAGTTGACCGGGGGAGTGGCGCACGATTTCAACAACCTTCTCACGCCGATTGTCGGGGCGCTCGACATGCTTGAGCGCCGCAAAGTCGGCGGCGAGCGTGAACAACGCCTCATATCCGGAGCGATGCAATCGGCAGAGCGGGCCAAGACGCTGGTTCAGAGGCTGCTGGCGTTTGCGCGTCGCCAACCCCTTCAACCTGTCCCGGTCGACGTCGGGTCACTCATCGACGCCATGGGCGACCTCGTCGACAGCACAACAGGCCCGAACATCCGCGTAGTGGTCGAAGCGCCGAACGACCTTCCCGCGGCCATGGCGGATCCCAACCAAGTCGAAATGGCGCTGTTGAATTTGAGCGTCAATGCGCGGGATGCCATGCCTGACGGCGGGACCCTTAGGATCTCGGCAAGCGCCGAAACGGTCGACGCAGAGACTTCGTTGAACCTGCATCCGGGACATTACATCCGCCTGTCCGTGGCGGACACTGGAACAGGAATGGATGGTGAAACCCTTCAACGTGCCATTGAACCCTTCTTCTCCACCAAGGGGATCGGACAGGGCACGGGCCTAGGTCTGTCTATGGTCCACGGGCTTGCTTCGCAACTTG
This sequence comes from Brevundimonas vancanneytii, assembly GCA_943372125.1. Taxonomy (GTDB): domain Bacteria; phylum Pseudomonadota; class Alphaproteobacteria; order Caulobacterales; family Caulobacteraceae; genus Brevundimonas; species Brevundimonas vancanneytii_D. The sequence goes on along the minus strand of CALRXI020000003.1, from coordinate 34,110 downwards.
GCGGCGCGCTGGTGATCCAGAGCCGCCCTGGGTCCGGCACCCAGGTTGACCTCTGGCTGCCGCAAAGTCCTGAACGCCCACAAACTACCGTCGCTTCAACGGGGCTGGACAGAAGCGAGCGGGCGCGCGGCATTGCCCTTCTGGTGGATGATGATCCCCTCGTCAGGGCGAGCACAGCGGACATGCTGGCCGAGCTTGGCTATGAAGTGCTGGAGGCCGGGTCAGGGGAACATGCCCTGCGTTTTCTTCAGAATGACCGTCCTGTCGACATCCTGGTGACGGATCACCTCATGCCGGGCCTCACCGGGACCGACCTGGCGCGCCTGGTGCGCCAGTCCAGGCCGAAGATGCCCGTTCTGCTCGTGTCTGGGTATGGGGAACGTGATGGACTGGACCCCGACATCCCCCGACTGGCTAAGCCGTTTCGCAAAGACGAACTTGCCTCCAGTCTGGCCGGCTTGGGTTGACTGCGCATGAGCCGCTATGCGCCCTGTGCCGTCGGCCTCGGGATGTCCGGCGACAGGAGGCCATCGAAACCCGCTTCGTCGCGACGGGCATCGAACAGCGCCGCCATGATGCGAATGTTGCATCTTGCACCAGCGGGCGAGGGCACAATCCCTTACTGAGGGGCAAACTCAGGCCGACCGCGGGTCGAAGAAGGCAGAAGTGGTCGAAAGACCCAAGGGGATCACTCGTTCGGGCCAGAATCTTCCGATTGAGATTGTCACAGCCTGACGATTGACCGGGAAAGGCCAGTAGGCTGTCATGCGGCTCCAACCCGAGGGCGTCACCGCCCGTGCTGGATAGACTCCACTGAACCGCATCTCCAACTTCGCAACCGCCCTGTGCCTACTGATACTGGCGGCGTGCGGTAACGGGCAGGGCAGGGCCGAACCGAAACAGCGAGACCAAACTCGGATGGGCTCAGCGCCGCCGAGCTCGCAGCGCGGGCGACCACGGATCAGCGTCGATGACGCCCGCGGAGCCGAGGCGTTCCGCAAGGGGATGATCGATCTGCTTGATCAGACGGAAGCCGATCGCACGCAAGGCCACAGCCGCGTCGCGGGCGTAGAAGAAAAATGCCTAGGCCGTGAGGGCTCTCGATTGACTTGCAGCCCGTCTGCCGGACTTGTCCCAGTCGCGCATTCGCCCGCCCGTTGCCGTTCGCCAGGATGCCCTTCATCGGCTTGCAACGACACCCTCCTAACCAGAGAACGCACAAACCCGGGAAGCTGATGCTCTTCCCAGAAGCACGACACCCTGCAGCAGGATCTTGCAGGCTTCGCACCACGCGTCGTTTGCGATCTTTTCGCGCCCGGCCCGACCTACACCTTCAGGGGGGCGCGACATTGTTGCCCTGGAACAAACAGCGCTGCATTCGCCTCTTTCCGCAGGGTCTGAGGATGCGCCGCGAATGACCCAGGAGCCGCCATGAGGATCAAGCTTAGGCCAGTGTGTGAGCAGGTTATCGTCCTTACGGGCGCAACGAGTGGCATTGGATTAGCAACTGCGAGAAAAGCAGCCCAACGAGGCGCGGCCTTGGTTCTTGCCGCGCGCAATCGGGAGGCCCTTACCCGGATAGCGGCAGACCTTCGTGCTGACGGTACACGTGTAGCCATCTGTGTTGCCGATGTCGCGATCGAGAGTGACGTGCAGCGCATATACGACACGGCCTTGGATGCGTTCGGCGGCTTCGATACCTGGGTCAATAACGCGGCGTCGGCCATCTATGGATCCCTCGATCAAGTGTCGATGGAGGATCACAGGCGGGTGTTCGACGTAAACTATTTCGGACTTATCACTGGCTCTTTGGTCGCCGCTCGCCACCTGCGCGGGCGTGGCGGAGCCATCATTAACGTAGGCTCCGTGCTGTCGGACCATAGCACGATCTTGCAGGGCCCGTACTCGGCGACCAAACACGCCGTGCAAGCCGCCACCGACGCCCTTCGCATGGAGCTTGCCGAAGAAGGCGCGCCGATTTCTGTGACACTGATCAAGCCGAGCGCGATCCACTCGCCATATCCCGAGCACACGCGTAACTGCCTTGTCGATCCGCCACGGCTCCCGCCGGTACTGTATGATCCGCGTCTGGTCGCCGACGCCATCCTGTTCGCCGCCGAACATCCCAAGCGGCGACTTTATGTGGGCTTCGGCGGCTTCCTTATCTCATTGGGCGGTCGTCTTGTTCCACGACTTACAGACGGGTTGATGACGCTGTTTGGTCGCCGCATGCAAACTGACCCAGGGCAGCCCGGCGATCCCGCAGCCAGAGACAATCTCTATGAACCAAGGCAGGATGGGTCGATCGACGGGTCTCAAGAGTATTTCGTTCGGCGAACGAGTCTGTGGCTTGAAGGCCAGAAGCGCCCCATGATCACCCTGGCATCCGTGGGGCTAGCGGGCGTTCTTCTAGCCTTGGTCGCGGCGAGACGACGCTAGGAACGGTCGCTCCGAGTCGGCCTCCTGTAACTCGGCGATTGCTCAAATGGGGAGCCTTGCCTGTTTCCTCAGCCCCGGCACGACTCTGTTTCTGCGTATCGCTACTGGCTTCAAGCGTTTGTCTGAAGGACCGTATCCGCAAGCTGGCCCCATCCCGCCAGATCAAGCCGTCCAGACGGATTGTTATTGAGCGTTTGATGCCGAAGTCGAGGTGAGGGCATCTGCCCGGCTAGCCGGTTGATTTGTGCACGGCTCGGTCCAGCGCCGGTCAGCGGCTGGGCGAGGTTGGTACCGCAGAGATGAAAGAAGGGAGGGAGGGCGGTTGGGGGTGCCGGTGCGGCGGGGATGGGCCTCGACGTCCGGTCGGAGACATCCCGTGACCGATCCTACTATCTTCCCCCTTCCTGCGACGTCTGACCTTGCAAGATCAGCGCCTTCCCGGTCCGTCGCTGCGATCGTCTTTACCCCCGTCGAGCGCACGGTTCGCCTCGGCGACCTCGGCATCGCCCGTGAGAACCTGCGCCATGGCGAGCCGCCCGACGATGACATCCCAACCCTGGCCGCCACGCTCAAGGCAGCCGGTCAACTTCAGCCGATCACCGTTCGGCCCGGACGCGGCCGGAAGGAGAGGCCATGGATGGCGCTCGATGGTCGCCGCCGTCGCCTGGCCCTCGGGCTGCTGCTGGAGGCGGGCGAGATCGGCGAGGACTATCCCGTCCGAGCCTATGTCGAGACCGATCCGGGCCGCCAGGCGGCGGCGGTGTTGCTGACCAATACCGCCGTGCCGGTCCATGTGGCGGATGTCATCGCGGCCATCGGGCGGATGCTGAAGTCCAAGCTGACCATCGAGGCGATCGCCCGGGCGCTGGGCTATGCCGAGATCGAGATCAAGCGTCTGGCTGCCCTCGCCGGCCTGCCCTCGGCGGCGATCGTCGCGCTCAAGTCGGGCCGGATGACGTTCAAACAGGCCAAACTGCTGGCCCGCCTACCAGACAGGGCCGAGCAGGCTGAACTGGCCGAGGCGGCGCTCAATGGTCACGGCTTCCAGGAATGGAGGATCCTCGAGCGGCTCGACGATGCCAGGGTGACGGTCCGCGACCGCCGCTGTGCCCTCGTCGATCCGCAGGCCTATGCAGCGGCGGGCGGCCGGACCGAAACCGATCTGTTCGGGGAACTGGTGCCGGTCCTGCTCGATCCGGACATCCTGACCGACCTCTGGATGCGCCGCGCTTCCGGAATCGCCGCTGTCTTCGAGGCCGAGGGGCTCACGGTGCATGTGACGTCCGGCCCCGAGCCCGAACTGCCCGAGGATCTGGAACCGCTGGGCTATGTCTATGAGCGATCGCTCCCGCCGGAGGACATGGCGCGATATCGCGCCGAGCGCGAGGTCTACCGCGACCGCGTCGAGGCGGTGCGCACCGCTCTTGCCGATCCGGGTCAGGCCGATCGCGTTGATCTTGACCTTATCGACATGATCCGCGCCCGGATCGCATCGGACCAGACGGGTTGCGGCGGGCGGGTGGTGACCACCCTTGTGCTATGGCCGGCGGCAGGAACGGGCATCGATCTGCGCTGCTACACACCCGAGGAGGCCGTCGCGGACGACGTCTCGATTGAGGACGAGACCCCGGCGCGCGCTCCGGCACCGGCCGCCTATGCGCCGCCGGAGGCCGAGGCCCCGGAGCCTGATATCGAGGGGGTGAACCACGCCCTTCACAGCGTTCGGACCGATGTCGCCACGCGCGGACTGATCCGGGCTCTGGCCGATGATCCGACCGCGGCCCTGACCGCGCTGATTGCGCGGCTGTTCAACGTGGTCGTGCGCCGCGCTCATGTGGCGCGCTCGGACTCGGCCTTAGCGATCCTGAGCGACGCGTACAATCCCGTGGGCGGACGCGTGATCGAGGCCTTGGACGGGGTCGTGCGCCAACGGCTGGAGGATCGCCGGGCCGCCTGGGAGGCGTCGGGTGAGACCGTTATCGCCTGGGTCCACAGCCTGCCCCATGGCGAGAAGATGGGATTGCTGGCGGAACTGACGGCGGTCAGCCTCGATGTCCGCGAAGCGCGCACGACCCTGATCCGGAAAAACGCCCGGAGGGAGGCCGCCGAACTGGCCGCCCTGTGCCACGCTGACATCGCCCTGTACTGGACTCCTGATGCGCCGTTCCTGCAGCCTCATTCCAAGGCCTTGCTGCTGGGGATGCTCGAGACCATGGGGGCCGCCGACGATCGGGCCAGGCCCTTAAAGAAGACCGAACTGGTCGACTGGGTCGCCGAACAGGCCGCAGCCCGGTCCTGGGCACCCGCCGCCCTGTCCTGGGCCGCCGCTTCAGAGGAGGAAGTGTCCCAGGACTTCCAGGGTGGACTGCCCAGTGCCGACGATGATGATGACGGCGAGGGCACGCTCGCGGTTACTCCGGCCGGCGAGGCGGCCCTCGCGGCCCTCGCCGCTGCCTGACCCTATCCGATGATCTCTGCACCGCCCCGGTACCGCCGGGGCGGTATTTTTCTGTCGAGGTGCCGGCGCGACTGAAGGGAAAAGGAAGGGGCGGGTCTGGCGAGCCTGAAGGACGGAGAGGGAGGAGCCCTCCGCTTCAGGCCGACCGGAGCCTGTCATGACACCCCACATTAGCCTGTCTCTCTTTGCGGACCCCCCGACGGCGGACATGCCGGCCAATATCCTGGCCGCCGCCCGATCGCTCGCGATTCATCTGGCCCGATCTCGCCCCTTGGATCGCCGCCTGGTCGCGGACGTCATGACCACCGCCGTCGGGGCCTCCGACGCCGAAGGGGCGTGGACCTGGCGAGACGCTTATGAGGCCATCGAGGCGGCGACCGTGCTCCAGATCCGCCGGCTCGCCCCCCAGGTCGCCCGGCTGGAGGACGCGCCCGCCGAGATCGCCGCCCTGCTCGCCGGCGTCTCGGCCCTGGGTCTGACCCACAGCCGACGTAGTGAGGCGCAGGTGGCCCTGGATCAGTTCTCGACCCCGCCGCAATTGGCAGCGCTGGCCGTCCTTGCGGCCCAGGTTCGGCCCGGGGACCGTGTGCTGGAGCCTTCGGCCGGCACGGGACTGATGGCGGCGGTCGCTGAGGCCTGCGGGGCCGTCCTGACCCTCAATGAGATGGCGCCCACAAGGGCCGCCCTGCTCGACGGCCTGTTTCCAGTAGCCGCGCGGCACCGTCATGACGGCCGCCGGATTGCGGACCTGCTCGACAAGGCCGGGACGTTCGACGTCGTGATCTGCAACCCACCCTTTTCGGACCTTCAGGCGCATCTGGTGGCCGCCCTCAAGACCCTCGCCGACGGCGGACGGATGTCGGCCGTCGTGCCGCTCACGGCCCTGGCCGATACCGGACTGAGGCGAACGCTGGAGCGGGACGGGGCCATGGTCGGCGCCATCGCCTTCCCCGCCCGCGCCTTCGCCAAACACGGCACCTCGGTCGAGACGGGCCTGCTCATCATGGACCGAAGCCGTGCCTCGAGCTGGGATGGGCTGCTCCATCAGCCGGAGGATCTTCAGGCGGTGGCCCGCCTGGTCGGGGCCCTTCCTGCTCGCGCTACGGCTCGGCCCCGGCTGCGCCTGAGCCTGGATGCCTGTGCCTTTTTGGCCCCACGCGCGCGTGGCCTCGCCCTTCCGGCGGGCCGTCTCGGCTTCCTCACTGGCGCGACGCCCCTGGCCTATGACGTTCGGGCATGGAGTGGCGAGGGTCGAGACGTCGGCCTCTACCAGGCGCACGCCCTGGCCCGCATCGTCCTGCCCCGGTCCCATCCTCATCCCTCGCCGCTGGTCGAATCCGGTCCCATGGCCTCGGTCCCGCCGCCGGCCCCGACCTATCAGCCCGTCCTGCCCCCCGCCGTTCAGGAGGAAGGCCGGATCTCCGATGCCCAGATCGAGACGGTGATCCATGCCGGAGAGGCCCATGCGGGCCTTCTGCCCGGGCGGTGGCGGACGGGACAGACGCCGCACGAACTGGTCCTGGCCCGGGACGATGAGGGAGATGCCGTCCAGTTCCGGCGGGGCTTCTTCCTCGGAGATGGCACGGGCTGCGGGAAGGGGCGTCAGATCGCAGCGGTGATCGCGGACAATATGGCCCAGGGCCGGGTGAAGGCCGTGTGGCTGTCGAGAAACGACGCCCTGCTCGAAGATGCGCGGCGCGACTGGTGCGCGATCGGTGGCGGCGCGCACGACATCGTATCGCTGTCGAGCTGGAAACAGGGCGAGGCGATCCGCCTGGACCGTGGGGTGTTGTTCGCGACCTATGCGACCTTGCGCCAGCCCTCACGCGGAGACCGGCGTTCGCGCCTGGACGAGATCGTGGACTGGCTCGGGGAGGATTTCGACGGCGTCATCGCCTTCGACGAGGCGCATGCGATGGCCAATGCCGCCGGCGGCGGAAAGGGCGCGCGAGGGACCAAGAAGGCTTCGCTTCAGGGTATGGCGGGACTGGCTCTGCAGAACCGTCTGCCCAAGGCGCGAGTGCTGTATGTGTCGGCCACCGGCGCGACGACAGCGGAGAACCTGGCCTATGCTGCCCGTCTGGGCCTCTGGGGCGGTCCGGACGCGCCCTTCATGTCGCGGGCCGACTTCCTCGACGCCATGGACCGGGGCGGTGTCGCGGCGATGGAACTGGTCGCGCGCGAACTCAAGGCGCTAGGCCTCTATGTGGCGCGCAGCCTGTCGTTCGAGGGTGTGGAATACGAACCGCTCGTCCATCCGCTCACGCCGGACGACATCGGCATCTGGGACGCCTGGGCCGACGCCTTTCAGCTCATCCACGCCAATCTGGCCGAAGCCCTGAAGGCGACGGGGCTCAATGATGAGGAGGGGAAGGCGAAGAGCGGTCAGGCCGCCTCGGCGATCCATTCCGCCTTTGAGGGGGCCAAGCTGCGCTTCTTCGGCCATCTGCTGGCCGGCCTGAAGGCCCCCAGCCTAGTCGCCGCCATCCGCGGGGACCTCGCGTCGGGCCGGTCGGCCGTGGTCCAGATCGTCTCGACCAATGAGGCCGTCATGGAGAGGCGGCTGGCGTCCATCCCGCCCGAGGAATGGAACAACCTCTCAGTCGACCTGACCCCTCGGGAATATGTCCTCGACTATCTGCGCGAAGCCTTCCCGATCCACCTGATGGAGGCGATCGAGGACGGGGATGGCCAGGTCACCATGGTCCCGATCATGGACGAGGGCCGTCCGGTTGTCAGCCAGGAGGCGCTGGGGCTGAGGGCGGCCCTTCTGGAGAAGATGGCCTGTCTGCCCGCCGTGCCCGGGGTGCTCGATGCCTTGTTGGAGGCCTTCGGCACGGACGCGGTCGCCGAGATCACCGGACGGTCGCGCCGTGTGGTGGTGCGCGACGGGCGTCGCGTCGTCGAGCGGCGAGGGGCCTCGGCCGCACGCGCGGAGACCGACGCCTTCATGTCCGGCCGTAAGCGTGTCCTGGTGTTCTCGGATGCCGGAGGGACAGGCCGGAGCTATCACGCTGACCTGTCGGCTCCGAACCAGCAGCGCCGCGTCCACTATCTGGTCGAGCCGGGCTGGCGGGCCGATGCTGCCATTCAGGGCCTGGGCCGATCGCATCGGACCCATCAGGTGTCGGCTCCTCTGTTTCGGCCGGTGACCACCGACATCCAGGGAGAGAAGCGGTTCACCTCGACGATCGCGCGACGTCTGGACTCCCTGGGGGCCCTGACGCGTGGGGAGCGGCGCACCGCCGGAGCCGGCCTGTTCCGGGCGGAGGACAATCTGGAAAGCCCTTGGGCGCGCCGAGCGCTTCTGGTCTTCTATGGAGCACTCGCTTTCGGTGAGCTCGCCTCCATGACGGTGGATACCTTCATGGAGAAGACGGGGCTCAAACTGTTCGATGCGGACGGCGGCCTGAAGCCTTCGGACGACCTGCCGCCGATCCATACCTTTCTGAACCGGCTGCTGGCGTTGCGCATCGCTGACCAGAACGCCCTGTTTGCGGATCTTGACACCATCCTAACGGGCATACTGGAGCGGGCAGCCGCGTCCGGTGATCTGGACCGGGGTCTGGAGGACATACTGGCGGATGAGCTGGAGGTTCTGGATCAGGAGACCATCCGGACCGACGTCTCCACCGGCGCACCCACCGCGCTTGTCACCTTCTCTCTCAAGGTTCGGCGCGAGGTCCAGAACTCCGACCAGGCTCTGGCGTGGGCCGAGGACGTCGCCCACCAACTGGTCGTTAATGAAAAGTCGAAGCGCGCCGCGATTGCGGAGCTCGGCCTGACGACCACGACGGACGACGACCGGCTGGTCGCGGCTGTGCGGCTGGTGCGGCCGGACCAACGCCAGGTGCTACCGAAGAAGGCGTTCGAGGAATCGGCCTGGGTGCCTGTCGAGACCGTCGACTGGGTGAGGGCATGGGACGGGGAGGTTGCCGGGACAGATCCCTGGTGCAGGCGCGACCTGACCCTCGCAACAGGGCTGTTGCTGCCGATCTGGGGCCGGATGCCCGCCCGGGGCTGCTCGGTCCGGCGGGTGCGGGCTCCGGATGGTCGGCGATGGCTGGGTCGAGTGCTCGACCCCGCCCAGGCGCAGACTTTGAAGTCCGCCCTGGGCCTGACGCAGGTGGCCGACGCCTGGTCCGACGGAAGCCGAACGGCCGCCATCCTGCTGGATCGAAACCTGCAGCTCGCCCTTGAGGGCGGGCTTTGGCTCAAGCGGGCGCGGGTCATGGACCGCTGGCGGATCGAGGTGATCGGCGGTCGGACGGATCGAGACGCCCTGGTGGCCCTCGGCTGCTTTGTCGAGATCATCGCCTTCACGCCCCGGGTCTTCATTCCCATCGACCGACCCGCCGTGGTGGAGGCGGTGTTGCGACGCCATGCCGTGCAGACCGTTCTCGACGGTGCCGCGGCGTAGGGCGGTCGGGAGGAGGATCGGAGGAAGGGAGGTCTCGGGTGAAGCGGACTGGGGGAGAGAGGCTCTCTCGGCGCTTCGGATCGACAGGAGACTGAGATGCAATCCATGATTTTCACCGGCCGGCTGGCGGCTGATCCCCAGGTCAGCGACGACTTCGCCAAGGCCGTATTCCGGCTGCTCGAGAAGCGCGGCGTCGACAGCACCGGCAAGGACCGGCTCGTCGGGGTCAACTGCGTGAGCTGGTCCAAGGGCCTCAATGAAAAGGTCATAGCCCGCGGGCTCGCCCAGGGCTGCGAGGCCGTCGTCATTGGGGCCTTCATCGACACCAGCTACGCGACCAAGGACGGTCAGCCGCGCAAGGCCAAGGAGCTGGTGATCAACCGCCTGACGGTGCTCGACTGGGCCGAGGATCGGGACGCCGAAACCGGCGATCTCGCGGCCGCCTGAACCTCTTCATCCCATTCATATCCAGGAGACTGACCATGCAAACGCTCATCATCGAAGGCTATGTTACGACGGTTCTCGAATGTTACCTCGCACTCGGCACGGGTCGCGTTATCCGCACGGCAAGCCAGTGCGGCACAAGCGATGCCCGGCCATGAAGGAGGGTGCCGAACAGACAGGTATGTCGACACCCGCGGAACCGGAGGAGCTGCTGACCCGTGCCGAAGCTGCGGCTCATCTGGAGGAGTTCGGCATCCGTCTGAAGCCCGCAACCCTGGCACGGATCTGGTCGACCGGTAGCGGCGGGCCGCCCTGCCGCCACATCCGATCCAAACCCTTCTATCCCCGCCACCTGCTCGAGGCCTGGGCTGCGACCCAGATCAGCGGACTACGCACGGCGGCGCCGGCGGCGGCCCGGGGGCGGCGCCATGGCTGAAATGAGCGGCATTGAGCCTGACCAGACGGTCCTGCAGATCCTGGATGATCCTGCGGCGAGCGAGGCGCTCAAGCGGGTCCTGAGGGACTGGCAAGGTCGGGATGTCGTGGATGCCGCCAATGATGCCGCCGTGCTTCAGGCCCTCTGCCAGGCGGCGGTGCTGAAGCGGTTCGGGCACCGCTCATGAGCGACGAGCCCATTCCGCAAATGGACAGCCTCGAGGACCGCTTCCTGGGCTGGAGCCGGGTCAGAGACCTGACGGGTCTGAGCCGCACCACAGCCTGGCGTCTTCAGAAGGCTGGCCAGTTCCCGGTTCCGATCCGGATATCGCCCAGCCGCGTGGCGTGGCGGGAGAGCGAGCTGCTGGCCTGGAAGGTGGGCAGGGCCGCTGCTGGTCCGTCCCGAAAGCCCGCCCTCAGGCCGCCGCGAGCTCCACGATTGCCGGGGTGTCCCCGGCCGGCCCCCAAGTCGCATCGCGCCGATCTGGCACCCATGGTCGCCACGGTTCAAGCCCGTCTGGACTTTCAACCTGAAACAAAACCTCCGCCTAGTGCGATCCGCAGCCGAACGAAGAGCCGGCCTAAGGTCTGTCCGGGCCAAATCGACTTCGGTTTCTGACCTCCAAAGTAGTTGAAGGGAAATGGCCGCAGACCCTGGCGTGAGGTGCCTACAATCACGGTCAAACGCTTCGCCGCCAGCGCGCCCGTCTTCACGACAGTGCTCTCCTTGTAACTTTCCGTGACGCTGCGCGTTACGGCCCAGCTATCCATGAGAGAGGTCATGAACGACACGCACGCGATATCCCAAGCTGACTTCGGCATTCAAGGGCTCGACGACATACTGGCTGGAGGCCTGACGCGCGATCGCGTCTATCTGCTCGAAGGCAATCCTGGAACAGGCAAGACCACTGCCGCGATGAGTTTTCTGATGGAGGGAGCCCGACGCGGCGAAAGCTCGCTTTACATCACATTATCGGAGACCGAGGACGAACTGCGCGCGACGGCCAAATCCCATGGCTGGAACCTGGACGGGATCGACATCTTCGAACTGGTTCCGCCGGAAAGCCTTCTGGATGAACAACAGCAGCAATCGCTTCTCTATTCGTCCGATCTGGAGCTGGGCGAGACGACCCGCATGATTTTCGAGCGGGTCGAAGCTCACAAACCCAAGCGAGTGGTGATCGACAGCCTGTCCGAAATTCGTCTGCTGGCGCAAAGCTCGCTACGTTATCGCCGCCAGGTCCTGGCTCTGAAGCACTACTTCGCCAAACATGGTGCGACCGTGCTGATGCTCGACGACCTGACGACCGACGTGAACGACAAGACGGTTCATTCCGTCGCGCACGGCGTCATCCAATTACAGGAACTGGCCCCAGAGTACGGGGCCGAGCGCCGCCGTGTGCGGGTGATCAAGTATCGCGGGCGCCGCTATCGCGGCGGCTATCATGATTTCACAATCAAGACCGGTGGGCTCGAAGTCTATCCGCGGATTATCGCCTCCGAGCACCGTACGCGGTTCGACCGAGCACCAGCCTCCAGTGGCGTGCCCGAACTGGATGCCCTGCTGGGCGGGGGTATCGAGCGGGGATCCAGCGCTCTGATCCTTGGGCCTGCGGGCACGGGCAAATCGCTATTTGCCATCAACTTCGCTGTAGCTGCCATCCAGCGGGGGGAAAAAGCTGCGCTCTTCATCTTCGATGAGGAAATGGGTCTGCTCTTCGACCGCACGCTCAAGCTGGGCATTGATCTGCAAGCGATGCAGGATGGGGGCAACCTGATCATCGAGCAGGTCGATGCCGCGGAACTGTCACCCGGCGAGTTTGCCGATCGCGTCCGGCGCTGCGTCGCCGAGCAGGACATCAAGACCGTCGTGATCGATAGTCTGAATGGCTATCAGGCCGCCATGCCCCAGGAACAGTTTCTGGTCCTGCACATCCATGAATTGCTGCAGTACCTGAATCGCCAAGGGGCCTCGACCTACCTGACCGTGGCCCAGCATGGGCTGGTCGGAGACATGAAGGCACCCGTGGACGTGACCTACCTGGCCGACACCGTCATCCTTCTGCGTTATTTTGAGGCGGCGGGGCATGTGCGCAGGGCTGTGTCCGTCATCAAGAAGCGGGCGGGGCTGCACGAGAAGACCATCCGCGAGTTCGATATCGGTGACGAAGGTCTGAGCCTCGGCGACCCCCTGATCGGATTCCAGGGCGTCCTGCGCGGCGTGCCGAATTTCGTGGGGCAGGGCACGGGGCTGATGGGCGACGCCTCCGCATGAGTCACGGTGGAGCTTTGTCGGGCCGGACACTCGTCCTCGCGCCCTCAGGCCGGGATGCGGCGATCGCGGCAGCAATCCTCGGTGAAGCGCAGGTCTCCGCTCGGATCTGCACCGATCTTCAGGACCTTTTGCAGGCCTTGGAGGCTGGTGCGGGTCTGGCGCTTATCGTCGAGGAGGCGGTTCGGCACAGTGACCTGTCGCCCTTGTCACGCTGGATCGTCGACCAGCCGTCATGGTCGGATTTTCCATTTTTGATCCTGACCCAGCGTGGCGGCAGTGTAGAGCGTAACCCCGCCGCACAGCGCCTGTCCGAAACGTTGGGCAACGTCAGCTTTCTGGAGAGGCCCTTCCATCCCACCACCCTGATCAGTGCAGTCAGGACGGCCCTGCGCGGTCGCTATCGCCAGTATGAGGCCCGCGAGCGGATGGAAGACATCCGCAAGGCCGAGGCCCTGCTCGAGCAACGGGTCGCCGAACGCACCTCAGAGCTCGAAACCGCCAATCGCCAGCTTGCATCGCAAATCGAAGAGCGGGAGCGGGTTGAGACTGCCCTGCGTCAGGCCCAGCGGCTGGAGGCCGTCGGCCAGCTGACATCCGGCGTGGCCCATGACTTCAACAACCTGCTGACGGTCGTGCTCGGCAATATCGAGCAGATGAAAAAGCGCGTGGAGGACCCCGCCCTGCTCAAACGCCTGGCCATGATGGGGGAGGCGTCTCAGCGAGGGGCCAAGCTGACCGCCCAACTGCTCGCCTTCTCGCGCCGCCAGAAGCTTGAACCCCGTCCTGTCGATCTGAACGATACAGTCGGCAGCATGCGCGACATGCTGCAGAGCGCCATTGGGGGCAGTGTCCAGATCAATCCGCCTATGCTGGCCGATGATCTCTGGCCCGCGATGATCGATCCGACCCAGATCGAGCTGGTCATCCTGAACCTGGCGATCAATGCGCGTGACGCCATGGATGTGGGCGGCTCACTCACCGTCTCGACGGCCAATGTCGCCCTGGGCGCTCCCAGGCAGCCCGAAGAACCCCCGGCCGGAGAGTACGTCATGGTCGCTGTCTCTGACACAGGCTCGGGCATGACGTCTGATGTCCTCGCCCGGGCCTTTGAGCCCTTCTTCACCACCAAGGAGGTCGGTAAGGGCTCAGGCCTGGGACTGAGCCAGGTCTTCGGCCTGGCCAAACAGTCCGGCGGCGGTGTCAGCATCGAAACAGAGGTGGGGATAGGAACGACGATCAAGGTCTATCTGCCCCGAGCCGATGCCGTGCCGGTGGCGGATGATGATACGGTCGAGGCCCTGCAGCTGGCGGACAGCTCAGACCGCGTGGTGCTGGTCGTCGATGACGACGATGCCGTGCGCCAGGTCACGGTCGGCTTCCTCAGCGACCTCGGCTATCGTGTCATCGAGGCTGACAGTGGCGATGCGGCCCTGGACGTCGAGCGACAGCACAATCGCATCGACGCCATGGTCCTGGACTTCGCCATGCCCGGCATGAACGGTGCCGAGCTGGCGCGCGAGATACGCTCCCGCCGCCCGACCATCCCGATCGTTTTCGCGACCGGCTACGCCGACGCCGACGCCCTGACCGACGTGGGGGTTGATCTGATCGTCCACAAACCCTTCAGCCAGGCCGAACTTGCCCGCAAAGTGTCTGCAAGCCTCTCCAGCGTGCAATCAGTTCAGGAAAGGGCAAACTCTCATACCATTCAGCCGGCACCGGCCAGTGCCAGATAGTGGTCCGCATCAGAGATCTGTTCGGCGGCCACCCGATAGTCTGGTTGCAATGAGGGATCTGGACCAATGGCTCTGGCCGAAGGTTGGACCGCCACCATCGCGGCGAGCAGGGCGCTCCATCTGGTGAGCGCGTCACGCTTCTCGGCCATATAGTCATACAGGGCATAGGTCGACAGGGTGATCATCGCCGCCCCGCCGGTCTCACTTGTGTGGTTCAGAACCCGGCCGATGATGAAGGGCTGCACCCTCAGGCGTTCGCTGGCCATATTGGTGGCCGCCGTCCGTCTGAGGTCGTGCGGCGTGAGCCGCTCCAGGCCCAGGGCGATGCGGATGTTGCGCAGGTCGTGGCTCACGGCGTTGGCACCCATGGGCTCGTCGACATCCCACTGGGACGGGAAGACGTAGGGGGAGGGGGCGAGGCCTTCACTGGCCTGCAGTGCCAGTGCCTGCCGGATAAGCTGGATCGCGAGGTCGGTCAGGGGCACCTTGTGGGTCCGACCGTTCTTGGTGCGCTCGCCGGGGATGGTCCAGATCCGCTGGTCGAAGTCCAGCTCAGACAGGGCCATTCCCGTCACTTCGGAGCGCCGCTGGGCCAGGACCAGAAGAAGCTTGATGGCGATGGCCACACGCGGCGTCACATAGACCTTGCCCTCCCTGTAGGCGGTATCGGGTTTGCGCAGGGTCTCCGGCCTGTCGATGCCGCGCCAGATGGCGAGAATTTCGGAATCCTTCAGCACGCGCTCGCGTGGCTTCTCCTGGCCCATGGCCTTCACGCCGGTGACCGGGTTGAATTCGATGCGGTCCTCGGAGATCGCGAAGTTGAACATCTGCCGGAGCTGGGCGCGGACGTGGTTGGAGGTCGTGTTCAGACCTTTTTCCATAGGCGCGCGGATCAGAGCCTTGATCTGCGGCTTGCGGATTTCCTCCAGGCGCAGCGGGCCGATTTTCGGCGTGACATACCGCTCGAGCAGCCACCGCTCGCGTTTCAGGGTGTCGGGCCGCTTCGTCTTGCTGCGTGGACGCCATTCGCCGGAGGCACAGGCGGCGAAATAGGCCTCTGTAAGGTCGTCAAACGTCTTGAGCGGGAGAGCTGCGGCCGTGGCCTTCTCGATCCGGCGCTGACCACTGGGGTCTCCACCATCGAAAGCCTTGCTGCGCGCAGCGGCGGCGCGCTGGCGAGCCGAGGCCAGACCTACCTCTGGATAATACCCAAGGTGAAAGCGGCGCTGCACTCCATCATCCGTTCGGTAGCGGACGAACCAGGACTTGCGTCCGGTGGCGTTCACTCTCAGGATCAGCCCAGCGGCATGCGGATGGTCGTCACTAAGCTCCAGTCGCTTTCCTGCGAGAGCGATGGCGGCGGCGACGGATTTGTCTGTCAATCTGACCTTCGGCACGCTTCGATAATCGCCCAGAATGACCCCAAAATCCAGACCGGCCGACCCCAAACGGGGGCACACAGGGGACACAAATCGTCGAAACTTTCTGAAACGGCCTGAAACCTACTGAAAAGTTTTGCTCAGTTATATCACTAAGTTATGGCCATTTTTGAACATTCCTGAAACCTGCTGAAACCCCCTTTAGGACGGCTTTTAATCAGAGGGTCCTCGGTTCGAGCCCGAGAGGACGTACCATCACCCCTTTTTGCCCGCAGGGATTTACCGCGCGCCGCGGCGGCGGTCGCTGCGATCGCCTCTGATCTGGACCGTGCCGTCCTTGGCGAAGGCCTCGAAGGACGCCTTTTCGATGTTTCTGAACTCGCCGGTTCTGTCCCAGTCCCAATCGAAGGATATCCGCTCGCCCTTGTGCGCGAACTTGCCGGACCAGTGGGCGAAGAAGGAATATTTGTCGCCGCCGATGATGATGACGTGGCGATGCAGGGCGGTTTCGTTGCCTTCGTCGCGCGGCGGCTCTTCCAGATAGGTGTTGTAGGCGTGGAAGCCTGACTTCTCGATGCGCATGCCCAGGCTCCGGAGGTCAGTTCGACGTGTGCCGGGCGTGGAAGTCGCGGCGGAACGCCTCAAACCGGCCGTGCAGGATGGCCTCGCGCATCGCCGCGGTCAGCGCCTGATAGAAGGCGATGTTGTGCCAGCTGAGCAGGACCTTGCCGAGAATTTCATCCGCGCGGATCAGGTGATGCAGATAGGCCTTTGAATACTGACTGGACGCCGGGCAGGGGATGTCGGGGTCCAGCGGGTCCTGATCCTCGGCAAAGCGGGCGTTCTTCAGGTTTAGCGGGCCGTCCCACGTCCACGCCTGGCCATGACGCCCGGCACGCGTGGGCAGGACGCAGTCGAACATGTCCACGCCGCGATACACGGCCTCGACCAGATCAATGGGCTTGCCCACGCCCATCAGATAGCGGGGCCGATCGGCGGGCAGCATCTTGGGCGCATAGTCCAGCACCTCGCACATGGCCTGGTGGCCTTCGCCGACGGCCAGGCCGCCGATGGCATAGCCGTCGAAGCCGATCTCCTGAAGCTGTTCGGACGACTGGCGACGCAGGTCCTCGAAGGTGGAGCCCTGCTGAATGCCGAACAACCCTTGGGTTTCGCGCATACCGAAGCGGGCCTTGGACCGCGCGCCCCAGCGGATCGACAGCTCCATGGCCTTGCGGGCCGCGTCCTTCTCCGCCGGATAGGCGACGCACTGGTCCAGCTGCATGGAGATGTCGGCCCCGATGCGATCGGCTTGGATCTCGATGGAGCGTTCGGGCGTCAGGACGTGTTTGGAGCCGTCGATGTGGCTGGAGAAGGTCACGGCCTCCTCCTTGACCTTGGAAATGCCGGCCAGGGACATGACCTGAAAGCCACCGCTGTCGGTCAGGATCGGCTTGTCCCAGCGCATGAATTTGTGAAGGCCGCCGAGGCGCTCCATCCGCTCCGGCCCGGGCCGCAGCATCAGGTGATAGGTGTTGCCCAGCAGGATGTCGGCACCGGTCTGTTTGACCTGATCCACCGTCATGGCCTTGACCATGGCGGCGGTGCCGACGGGCATGAAGGCGGGTGTGCGGATATCGCCGCGCGCGGTCTTGAGCACGCCGGTGCGGGCGCGGCCCTCGGTGGCGGCGATCTCGAAGGGGAAGGGCATCTAGCTGATCAGTCTTTCCAGCGCCTCGGCGCGCTGCAGGTCCTTGGGGCGGCCGAACAGACGGGCCATGGCGATCTGTTCCTCGACTGTGGGAATGTAGACCGTCGCCTCGCCGACTTCGACGGGCAGGCGGGTGTGGAACTGGACCGGCACCCAGTCGCCGCCGTCGCGGATGTCCATGTCCGCCATGATCTCCAGCGGCACGGGCGTGGTCAGGATGCGGCCGAAGACGCGCGAGCGGAATACGCCCTCGCCGAGATCGGGCACCGCTTCGCCGCCCAGCGTCTCCAGCAGGACGCGGGCGTCGCGAGGGCTGGTCAGTATGTCGATGTCGGGCACATGCAGGCCTTCAAGCCCGGCCAGGGCCATGGCCGTGCCCCCGAAGACCCACCAGGGATCGCGCAGGGCGGGGGCGGCGGAGGCGACGGTCTCCAGCGAAAGGGTCAGTGGCGTGGGCAGGTCCAGCATGGACCGGAGGCGTTAGCGCGTTTGGACCGTCGCGTCACGTCCGGCTGCGGAACAGCAGCGATCCGTCACCGTAGGAGTAGAAGCGATAGCCCGTGGCGACCGCATGGGCATAGGCCGCCTTCATGGTCTCGATGCCGGCAAAGGCGCTGACCAGCATGAACAGCGTCGACTTCGGCAGGTGGAAGTTGGTCATCAGCACATCGACCGCGCGGAACCGGTAGCCGGGAGTGATGAATATGGCGGTGTCGCCGTGGAAGGGCTGGACCCGACCGTCTTCTGTTGTGGCGGATTCCAGAAGGCGCAGGGACGTCGTGCCGACGCAGATGATGCGGCCACCTCTGTCGTGAACGGCGTTCAGGGCGGCGGCGGTCTCTGGCGACACCTCGCCCCACTCGCTGTGCATCCTGTGATCGGCCAGGTCATCGGCCTTGACCGGCAGAAAGGTGCCGGCACCGACGTGCAGGGTGACGGCATGGGTGGCGACGCCCTTGGCGCGGATGGCGTCGAGCAGGCCAGGCGTGAAGTGCAGACCCGCCGTCGGCGCGGCGACGGAGCCGTCATGCTCGGCAAAAACGGTCTGATAGTCCGACCGGTCCCGGTCGTCCTCTGCCCGTTTGGCCGCGATATAGGGCGGTAGAGGCATGACGCCGGCCTCGCGGATCGCGTCGTCCAGCGCCGGGCCGGCCAGGTCGAACCGCAGGGTGATCATGCCATCTTCAGACTTGGCCGAGACCGTCGCGGACAGGGTCTGGAAGTGAATCCGATCCCCCGCCTTGATCCGCTTGCCCGGCTTCATGAAGGCGGACCAGACATCGGGCGCGTCGCGGTGGTGCAGGGTGGCCTCGACCGGGACGGTCAGGGTCTCGCCCTCGGCCCCGATCCGCTCCCGCACGCCGGACAGCCGTGCCGGGATCACACGCGTGTCATTGAATACCAAGGCGTCGCCGGGGCGCAGGAAATCGGGCAGATCGCGGATGATGCGGTCGTCCAGCGCGTCATCCTGCACCACCAGCAGCCGGGCGGAATCGCGCGGATCGGCGGGCCGCAGGGCGATGCGGTCCTCGGGCAGGTCGAAATCGAAATCGGCGGTCTTCATGAGCAGGCGCAAAGGCCATGCGCGGGAAGGGGGGTCAAGTCGTCACGCTGACATGTGTCGGGCGACACGCGATAACGGCGGCATGAAAATGATGACCATTGTCCCCGCTTCCGTCCTTACTCTTGCGCTCGCGGCCTGTGACGAGGCCACGTCGACCCTTCAGGAGATCGAGGATACCGCTGCTCAGGCGCGCGTTACGGCGACCGAAATCGATGCGCGCACAAACCAGATTCAGCAGGCCGTCGAAAACCCGGCGGGAGCCCTTCGGGATCTGGTCTCGGCCAATCTGGCGAAGACGCCAACCGATCAGCTCGGCATCTATCTGCTGACCGATCTGCAGACAGGCTGTCAGTTTCTGGCGACCTATGGCGACGACGGGACGACCGTCAGCTCCATCGCGCCGCGCGTCGAGGCGACGGCGGATGGCGACACGCGGCAGCGCTGTGTTGCTGTTCGTGGGCCGAACACAGAGGCGCAAACCGAAGGGTGATTGCCTCCGGATGCGTTGACCCGGTGGCCTTGGCGGGCGAAACCGCCTGCCATGCTCCAGAATCTCGAAACCCTCGCAGCCGACGCCAAGTCCTGGCCCTTCGAACAGGCCCGCAATCTGCTGGCGCATGTGCTGAAGAAGCGGCTGTCCGAGACGGATCGCGCCGAGGCCAGGGCGCTGATCGATGCGGGCAAGGCGGACGAGGCCCTGGCCCGGTTCGAGGCGCTGCAGAGGCCCGTCATTCTGGAAACCGGCTACGGCCCTTCCGGCCTGCCGCACATGGGCACCTTCGGCGAGGTGGCGCGCACGACCATGGTGCGCAACGCCTTTCGCGCCCTGACCGGCGATCACTGGCCCACGCGGCTGATCGCGTTCAGCGACGACATGGACGGGCTGCGCAAGGTGCCGGAAGGCGTGCCGAACCCGGAGATGTTGCGCGAGGATCTGCATCTGTCCCTGACCCGCGTCCGCGATCCCTTCGGAACGCACGACAGTTTCGGGGCCCACAACAACGCCCGCCTGCGGGCCTTCCTCGACAGCTTCGGCTTCGACTACGAGTTCATGTCCTCGACCGAGACCTATCGGTCGGGGCTGTTCGACGAGACGCTGCTGACCCTGCTGGCACGGTTCGACGCCATCCAGGCCATCATGCTGCCGACCCTGGGCGAGGAGCGGCGCGCGACCTATTCGCCCTTCCTGCCCATCAGCCCTGTAACCGGACATGTGCTGCAGGTGCCGACGCTGGAACGCGATGTCGAGGCCGGCACCATCACCTTCGACGACCCCGCGGCAGGCCGGACCACGGTGCCTGTCACCGGTGGCCATGTGAAGCTGCAATGGAAGCCGGACTGGGCCATGCGCTGGACCGCGCTGGACGTCGATTACGAGATGTCGGGCAAGGACCTGATCGAAAGCGTGCGTGAAAGCTCCAAGGTCTGCCGCGCCCTGGGCGGGACGCCGCCGGAGGGTTTCAACTACGAGCTCTTCCTGGACGTCGAGGGCAAGAAGATCTCCAAGTCCAAGGGCAATGGCCTGACGATGGAGCAGTGGCTGCGCTACGGCACGCCCGAGTCCCTAAGCTGGTACATGTTCCAGTCGCCCAAGTCGGCCAAGAGTCTGCATTTCAACGTCATCCCGCGCGCGATCGACGACTATCTGGCGGCGATCGAGGCCTACAAGACCCAGGAACCGGCCAAGCGGATCGACAATGCGGTCTGGTCGATCCATGCGGGCGATCCGCCAACGCATACGTCGCCGGTATCGTTCAGCCTGCTTCTGAACCTCGTCGGCGTGGCCAATGCCTCGGACAAGGCGCAGCTGTGGGCTTATTTCGCCAAATATCTGCCCGAGGCGACGCCCGAAAACGAGCCGCTGCTGAATCAGCTGATGGAGCGGGCGCTGAACTATTACGAGGACTTCGTAAAGCCGACGAAGGCCTACCGCCTGCCGGACGACAAGGAGAAGGCGGCGCTGCTGGACCTGGCTGAACGGCTCAAGGCTCTGCCGGCCGACACGACCGACGGCGAACTGATCCAGGGCGAGGTCTATGCGGTCGGCAAGGCGCATGCGTTCGAACCTCTGCGGGCCTGGTTCGGGGCGCTGTACGAAGTGCTGCTGGGCGCATCGCAGGGGCCGCGCTTCGGCTCGTTCGCAGCGATCTATGGCCTGCCGCAGACGATCCAGCTGATTGAGGCCGGGGCCAACGGCGAGTTGGTGAAGTAGCCACCAACTCACGAGGCCAGGAAGTGTCGGCGCGACGCGTACGGCACTGCGCCTGCGCTCAAGCAGCGAGGCCTCCGCGAGCCGAGCGTTAGCGCCCTAACAAAGATGAACCGAAAATAACGGCGAAGCTCCGGGAGCTTTCATGTGGCCCGGCGCATTCTGCATCCATCGACCAACCTCGATGAATGGAGAGAGCCATGTCGAAGATCATGAACACTACCCTGGCCACCGCCGCCGCCCTGGCCGCGCTGGTCACAGCCGTCCCTTCGGTCTCGATGGCCCAGCAGGCGAACGGCATCACCAACTGTGACGCCCCCGGTGGCCGTCAGCGTGCCGGTGCCCTGATCGGCGCTATCGCCGGTGGTCTTGTCGGCAGCCAGGTGTCGGACAACGAGCGTGCCCTCGGTGCTGTTGTCGGTGCCGGTGCCGGTGCCGCCGCCGGTTCCTACATCGGCTGTAACCAGCAGCGCGCCCGCGCCGCCTCGGTGCAGACGGGTGGGGCCTATCGCACCACATCCAACCTGCGCATTCGCTCGGGTCCCGGCACCGGCTATCGCCAGGCCGGCATGCTGCAGGCCGGTCAGCC
Organism: Brevundimonas vancanneytii; assembly: GCA_943372125.1. Lineage (GTDB taxonomy): Bacteria > Pseudomonadota > Alphaproteobacteria > Caulobacterales > Caulobacteraceae > Brevundimonas > Brevundimonas vancanneytii_D. The sequence goes on along the minus strand of CALRXI020000003.1, from coordinate 12,451 downwards.
GTTCAGCGTGATCGGTTCGGAGGGCGAATGGGTCCAGATCGCCGGCGGTGGCTGGGTGAACGCCCGCTACGTCGTGCCGAACTAAGCCTCAGCGTTTTGGCTAATGGAAGGGCCGTCTCCGAAAGGGGGCGGCCTTTTCGCTGCCTACTGGCTGACCCAAAGGATGCGACCCATCCAGAGGATCTCGCGGCGGGGCAGGGTGCGGGGCGGATAGGCCGGGTTGATCGAGGCCAGAGTGACGTTGCGCGTCGTCAAAGCGGCGATTTCCTTGGCCATCGTCTCTCCACCCGTCGTCCGCACCACGACGCGATCGCCCTTGCGCACATCACTGGCGGCCCGATCGACGACGATGCGATCGCCCGCGCGATACAGCGGTGCCATGGAGTCGCCCGTGATCCTCAGACTGAGCATGGTCTCGGTCGGGCGTGGCAGTTCCGTCTCGTCCCAGCCTTCGCCGATGGGAAGGCCCGCATCGTCGAAAAAGCCGTCGGACCCGGCCTGGGCCATGCCCAGCAAAGGCACGGTCATTGGCCGCTCGGTCGCATCGCGGGCCAGGGCGGCGAAGTCGCCCAGCGACACCCCCGTCGCCTGCAGGATGCGGGTCAGGCTCTCGGTCGAGGGCCAGCGGGGGCGCGGCGGGTCGCCGGGACCGAAGCGCTTCGACGGATTGAAGCTGGTAGCGTCCAGACCCGCCCGTCTGGCCAGGCCAGACGCCGTCAGCCCCTCGCGCCGGGCCAGGCCGTCGATCGCGCTCCAGAGCTGACTGTGGGACAGGGGCATAGGACGGGCCGGCGAGTGATTCGCCGTGTCAGACTATAGGAATATCAACCTAGGCCAAAGCCTATTCCAGGCCTTGCGCCACCCGGTCCTGCCACGCCCAGAAGGTGCCGACGGCGATGGCTACCAGGGTGCCATAACTCGCAAGATTTATAACGGCGTAGAATGCGGAGAGGGGCGGTCTGATATCAATAATGGTGAGCACATGACTCAGCACGATGACTGACTGCATGGCGCAAACCCAGATCGGCCAGGCTCTATCTGTTTTCCATGTGATCGACGCATAGATGATTAGCATCACGGTATCGATGCCTAGCAGAGCCCAGTTTGTGCCGTAGAGTTGGCCTGTGTCCTGAACCAGCAAGGATGCCAGAAAGCCCAGGATGTAGGCACCCGCGCCAATCCGCTCCGGCTCGTCGCCTTTCAGAAAGGCGAACGCCGTCACACAGACCGCGACAGCGGCTCCGATCTGCGATGCAAGCGTCTCAAACATGCAAAAACCCCCATGCCCGAGGGCATGGGGGCGATATTGCACATATCGTAGCGGTTCCGGAATGACCCGGAGCCGACATTACGCCGAATTAAACCGCGCGGAGCACGTTGCGAACCGGCGGACGGCTTTCGCTTTCGGCAGGCTTGTCCAGAGTCCCGATAGCGTAGGTGCCCCAGCCCATGCGGCGGTGGTCCTTGGCCATTTCTTCGTGGCAGGCCACGACGGCGTCTCGCGCTGTCGACAGGGCAGCGATGGCGGCCATGACCTTGGCTTGCGAGTCAGCCGCCGCGATGGGCGAGATGCCCAGGGTCGTGCGACCGGCGATCATCGCCTGAACCATGCCCGTGGCGTGGACGAGGGCGGCATCGACGGCCCGCTCGGTTTCATTCAGCTCACCGGCGATACCGGCGACAACAGCAGCCTTATCCATCTTCAACCCTCCAGAACCAACTATGGTAAGCGGAACCTTAACATGAACTGCGTTCACCCGGTAGGGATTTATTCACCACGTCTGTAAGTCGAATGTTAATGCTCTCTGGACCGGCGGAGATGCCGCCCCCGACCGGAGGTTTGTCGCCAGTCTTGTCCAGAGGCCCGACCGCCAGGGTGTCGAGGCCCATCGACCGCGCGAGCGCACCCAGGGTTGCGTGCGTCCGGACCATATTGTGCCGCGCGGTTGTCAGGGCGCTGATCGCGCCGGCCACGCCATCGAAGGCTTTTTGTCCCGTCGTAGCGGACAGATAGGCGTCGGAGCGGGCGGTCGGCAGATGGGCCGCCAGACTGGCCGTCTCGACCAGGGCGCGGTCAATGGCCACCTCGGCGCTGTAAAGTTTGGCAGCGATCTGTTCGCCAATGGATTGTCTGTTCATCGTTGCAGCTCCGCAGCGTGACGGGTGTGTCACGCGCGCAGTCCAACAGCTGTGCCGATTCGAAACAACTATGAGTTGTTGTCATTCATCAGAAAATGCGCCGTCAGGGTTGCGATCGGCTGATCGCGTTCGGCCTGCCAGGCCGTGGCATGCACATGCGCGACACGCCGACCCGCGCGTACGACACGAGCCGTGGCCGATACAGCAATCGGCTTGCCCGACCTCAAATAGGCGATCGACACATTGATCGGGCGGGGCAGGCGAAGCGACGGATGCACCCGCGCGATCTCTGCAATGGCGGTGAACTCCAGCAACGCGGCCGTCGAGCCACCGTGCAAGGCCGGCAGGATGGGGTCGCCAACCAGCCGGTCCGCGAACGGCATGGTCACGATCAGTTCGTCCTCCTGCATCGCCGAGGTCAGGCCAAGGAAGCGCGCATAGGGCAGGGTTGTCAGAAAATCGGTCATGCGCCCGCCCCACGCGACGGGCCCAGATTGGCCCCTATGCCGCGGCCGGCGCGGGAGTCGACGACATAGGCACTCTGGGCGGCGGCGATGGGGTCGGCGGGATCGTCCTCGAACGCCCAGGCCCGCACGAAGGCGATGGAGTGGGTCAGGCGGTAGCAGACCGCCTCGGCGATCACATCGCGCTCCGTGGTGGCCGGGCGCATATAGTCGACCCGCAGATCCAGGGTCGCTATGGGCACAAACTGCCCCGACTTCACCCAAACGGCCAGCCCACCCACATGGTCCAGCAGGGTCGTCACCAGACCGCCGGCGATCACCCCTGTCTGCGGATCGCCGATCAGGTCGTCGCGCCACGGCACGCGAAGCCTGACGGTGTCGCCCTCAAGCCGCTCCAGCCGAAAGCCGAGCGCATGGGTATGGGCCGATCCGCTGGCCAGCTGGGGGAGGATGTCGATCAACGCCATGCGCCGGGTGTGGCGTGACCCGCCTGACGAGGCAAGAGGCGACGCATGGCGGTTTGGCGCGTTGTGTCCGCCATGACCGCTGCCATAGTCCGCTCATGATCCGTTTCGAGGACCTGCTGCATCCGACGCCGTCAGGGCTGTATTGCCCGCCGGGGGATTTCTACATCGACCCGGTCGTGCCGGTGGACCGGGCTGTCGTCACCCACGGCCACGCCGACCACGCGCGCTCAGGTCATGGCACAGTCCTCGCCACGCCCCAGACCCTGGCCATCATGGGCGAGCGGTATGGTGTGGACTTCACGGGCCTGCGGCAATCCATGGCCTATGGCGAGACGGTCAGCCACCGCGGCGTATCGATCACCCTCTATCCGGCCGGTCATGTGCTGGGCTCGGCCCAGGCCCTGATCGAGTGGAAGGGCCTGCGGATGGTGGTGTCGGGTGATTACAAGCGCCGCCGCGACCCGACCTGTGCCGCCTTCGAGCCTGTGCCGTGCGATGTCTTCATCTCCGAGGCGACGTTCGGCCTGCCGGTCTTCGTGCATCCGCCGGACAGCGAGGAAATAGGGCGTCTGGTCCACAGTCTGGAGCAGTTTCCCGAGCGCGCCCACCTGGTCGGAGCCTATGCCCTCGGCAAGGCTCAGCGCGTGATCCGCCTGCTGCGCGAGGCGGGCTGGGAGCGGCCTATCTATGTGCACGGGGCGCTGGAGCGGCTGAACCGGCTGTATGAGGCCGAGGGGGTCGCACTGGGACCTATCCTGCCTGCGACCGGTCTGAAGGCGAATGCCCTGGGCGGGGAGGTGGTCGTCGCCCCGCCGTCGGCGACGCAGGACCGCTGGGCCCGTCGGTTCGCCGATCCGGTGCTGGCCTTCGCATCGGGCTGGATGGGGGTGAGGGCCCGGGCACGTCAGCGCGGCGTGGAACTGCCGTTGGTTCTGTCCGACCACGCCGACTGGCCCGAACTGATCGCCACCTTCACGGAGTTGAAGCCGGATGAAGTCTGGATCACCCACGGGCGCGAAGAGGGTCTGCTGCGCTGGGCCGCCCTGAACGACCAGAAGGCACGGGCGTTACGGCTGGTCGGCTATGACGAGGACGATCTGGAGCAGGACCTGACGATCCCGGCGTCCGACGAGGTGGTCACGCCGCCGAGCGTGCCGGGCTGAGGTCGGTGACCGATGCCGTCTTCTGCTCCAGCGCCGTGTTGATGGCGAAGCGCAGGCGTTCTGGCTTGATGGGTTTCTCGACGACACAGGCCATGCCGCTGGCGACATAGCGTTTGGCATCTTCCGGATCGGCATTGGCGGTCAGGGCGACGATCGGAATGGCGCTGACCGGGCCATCCAGGGCCCGGATGGCCTGGGTCGCCTGGACACCGTCCATGCGCGGCATCTTGATGTCCATCAGGATCAGGTCGAAGGGACGCTCCTGCACTGCAGCTACCGCCTCGACGCCGTCCTCGACCGTTTCGGAAGTGCAGCCGAACATTTCGCACAGCGCTTGGGCCACCACGCGGTTGGTCGCATTGTCATCGACGATCAGAATGTGGGGCACGGTCTGAGCTGTCGTTTCGGCGGGCTGCACCGGCTCGGCGGCCGCCTCGACCACACTCTGGCCAGCGGTCAGCATCAGTGTGAAGATGGCACCACGTCCGGGGTTGTTCGCCGCTGTCAGGGTGCCGCCCATCTGGGCCACCACCAGCCGCGCCAGGGCCAGGTCGAAGCCGCCCGTGTCGTCCTGTTGCATCAGCGGATCGAACAGGGCGTCCAGCCGCTCGGGTGCGATACCGGGTCCGTCGTCGCGGACCCAGGCCTCCAGGCCGACCTGGCCGTTTCGGGCCGTCGCCTTCAGACTGGCTTCCACCAGTCCGTCGCGGGCATGTGTCAGCGCATTGCCGATCAGGGTATCGAACACTGCCCCAAGACGCAGCGCATCGAGATCGGCGGCCAGATCCGTATCGCCCTCATAGCTGACCATCAAACTAACAGCGCTGTCAGAGGCGCGATGCGACCAGCGGTTCTGGACATCATCCATCAGGGCGCGGAGTGGTGTAGCTACGGGGGACAGCTCAAGCTCGCCTGCGTGGGCGTGCGAAAAGTCGAGCGCCTTGTCCAGCGTCCGCGTCAGCTCGTCGGCGGCCTCGGCCATGGTGGCGATGTGGGCTCGGACCTGGGCATTCAGCGGCTGGCGCTGCAGCAGATCGCCGACGGCCCTGAGCCCGTTCAGCGGCACGCTCATTTGGCGGCTGAGCACATTGAGCAGGCGCGTGCGCGTTCTACCCGCCGCCTGAACCATGGCGCGTTCGCTGGTGGCGGTCTCCAGCTGGATTTTCAGGTCCGTGTTCTGGCGGCGCTGTCGTTCATTGACGGCCTGGAGCAGGGACAGGGCCGTGCCGACGCCGTGATAGCGTCCCTCGCGGGTGACGATGAAGCCGCGCATCAGATCGCGCGTGCGGCTGGACAGAAAGACGTCGCTGAAGGTGTCGAAGGCGACACCTGCCTCGATCACTGCGGGCTCGGCATCCATGACATGGGCGGCGGTGCGATGGGCGTAACCGGCATGGCCGAACGGGGCTCCGAACTTGACAAGAAAGCCATCGCGCTCGATCAGTCCGACCGGTCGTTCGCCGTCGACGACAGGGATGGCGAAGGTTTCGGGTTCGCTCTCGAACCGCGCGAAGATTTCGCGGCCCAGGGTGTCGGGCGATACCGGCGCGATGCGCTCGGTCAGGGCTTCGATCGTCGGCATACTGGCCGGTACTCCACAGAAAGCCTGTGGACAGGTAGTCGGAACCGGTTGCGGAACGGTTAAGCCTGATCATTCCCGCCACTTTCTCGCCCCTTTTGCTCCGCTGCGGACGGTGGTGTAGGAGGGCGACAGTACGAACGACCCATCCTGAACCCCTTTTGCATGCGCGCGGCCATTTTCGGCCGACCGCAGGTTTGTCATGAGCGCCATCCAGACCGACAGCCCCGCAACCTCGGCCCTCGTCCTGTTTTCGGGCGGGCAGGACAGCGCCACCTGCTTGGTCTGGGCGCTGGAACGGTATGGGCGGGTGGAGACGGTCGGCTTCGACTATGGCCAGCGTCATGCGGTGGAGATGCAGGCCCGGCTGGCGGTGCGGGACGGCATGGCGCGGGTCCTGCCGCAATGGGCGACGCGCCTGGGGCCGGACCACGTCATCGACCTGACGGGCTTTGGTGCGATCGGCGAGACGGCCATGACGACGGACCGGGCGATCGAGGTCGGGGCGCGAGGCCTGCCGTCGACCTTCGTCCCGGGCCGCAATCTGGTCTTTCTGACCGTCGCGGCAGCGCTGGCGGATCGACGCGGGCTTGACGTTCTGGTCGGCGGCATGTGCGAGACGGACTTCTCCGGCTATCCCGACTGTCGGCGCGACACCATCGACGCCATGCAGCAGGCTCTCAGCCTGGGTCTGGACAAGCCGGTGCCTATCGAGACGCCGCTGATGGCGCTGACCAAGGCCCAGACATGGGCGTTGGCCGACGGGATCGGGGGCGCTGAGCTGGTCGAACTGATCGTCGAGGCCTCGCACACCTGTTATGTCGGCGACCGCTCGTACCGCCACGCCTGGGGTTATGGCTGCGGCACGTGCCCGGCCTGCGAGCTGCGGGCGGCGGGCTATAACCAGTGGGTGGCCGGATGACCTATTCGGCCAAGGAAGTTTTCCTGACCGTGCAGGGCGAGGGTGGCCAGGCCGGACGGCCCGCCGTCTTCCTGCGCTTCGCCGGCTGCAATCTCTGGAACGGGCTCGAGCGGGACCGGGCCAGCGCCGTCTGCACCTTCTGCGACACCGATTTCGTGGGCACGGATGGCGATGGCGGGGGCAAGTTCGCGACGGCCGACCTGCTGGCCGACCATGTCGCTGCGATGTGGCGGGGCAGGCCGGGCGATCCGAAACTGGTGGTCTGCACCGGTGGCGAGCCCCTGTTGCAGCTGGATGCACCCCTGATCGACGCCCTGCACGCGCGCGGCTTCTACATTGCGGTCGAGACGAACGGCACACTTCAGGCCCCCGAAGGAATCGACTGGATCTGCGTCAGCCCCAAGGCCGATGCGCCGGTGGTGCAGACGACCGGCCAGGAGCTGAAGCTGGTCTTCCCCCAGGCCGCCGCCATGCCGGACCGGTTCGAGCATCTGGATTTCGAGCGGTTCTGGCTGCAGCCCATGGACGGCCCGGATCAGGCGGCCAATACCGCCGCCGCCCTCGACTATTGCCTGAGCCATCCCAAGTGGCGGCTCAGCGTCCAGACCCACAAGTATATCGGCGTAAGATGAGCGTTTTCGAAATCACCAAGGCGGCCACCTTCGATGCGGCCCATCACTTTCCGAACGAGCCGGACGGCAGCCCCTATCGCCGGATGCATGGCCACTCCTTCGCGGTCGAGGCGACCGTGCGGGGCGAGGCCCTGGATGCCCATGGCTGGGTCGCGGACCTGGGGGCGCTGGACCGCGCGCTCAAGGCAGCGGCCGAAGAGCTGGATCATGGCCTGCTGAACGAGCACGAGGGGCTGGAACTGCCGACCTTGGAAAACCTGTGCCTTTGGTTTGCACAGCGGCTGAAGCCGGAATGGCCGGGGCTGAGCCGGATCGCCGTGTCGCGGCCGACGATTCATGAGCGGTGCGTGCTGACGCTCTAGATCAGCAGTCCTGACCACGCTGCTGGCGTTGCTGACAGCGGCGTTGCTCGCGCTCGTAGTCTCGTTGTTCCCGCTCGCGCTTGGCGCGGGTTTCTTCGTCCGAGGTGGTGACGGCGTCGAAGCCGGCCCCGACGACAGCGCCGGTCGCCTTGGCCGTGCCGCCAACGACAGCCGCACCCGCCCCGACGACGGCCCCAACCACACAGCCCTGAAGCATCATGGCACTGCCCAGGGCGGCGATGACGATGGCGGTGCGGGTGGCGGGCGTTCGCATGGTCGATCTCCGATGCACCGTCCTGACAGATCAGGGATGAACGGCGACTGACGGTGCGAATGGTAGGCGGCGACGGGTTCGAACCGCCGACCCTCTCGGTGTAAACGAGATGCTCTGACCAGCTGAGCTAGCCGCCCATCCATACGCCCGGGACGCTTAGACCATTTTGGCCGCAGGTCGAACGGGTCGCGCGAAAATTATTCGCTCAGTCCACCGCGCGGCATTCGGTGGTGGGCTTTTCGCTGGCGGTCCAGGTCGCGGTAATGCCCTTGCCGCGCAGTTCGTAGCCGGAGGCCTTGTACCACAGACCGTCATCCGCCTGTTCGCGGAACAGGTCATAGGCCATGCCGCCAGAGGTGCGGACGGTCGCCATCTGCCGCGGATTGTCGAAATCGACGGTCAGCCGCTCGCTGTCCTGACACAGATAGACGGTGCGGATCACGCGGGTGGCGGCGCGTTCCTGGATCTCCGCGCCGGTTCTCCGCCGGGCCGTCTGAGCGGTCTGCGCCCGCTCACGCACCGCATCGCCGTCATTTGGCGCCTCGGCCGGCTGTGCTCCGCAGGCGGACAGGGCGGTGGCGCAGGCGAGGGCGGCGCTGACAACCAGAACTTTCATGCACGACTTCCCAAGCGCCACCGTGGCGTCGTGCCCTAACGTGCCGGGTCGGTCCGCGTTCCTTTGCGCCGTGCGCGGAAGAAGGCGCGGAGCATCTCTCCACCCCGATCGGCCAGGACACCGCCGGTCACAATGGGTTTCCAGTGACAGGTGGGCTGCTCGAAAAAGCGCGGGCCGTGGTCCACTGCGCCGCCCTTGGGATCGTCCGCACCCCAGACCACGCGGCCGATCCGGGCATGGCTGATGGCCCCCGCGCACATGGCGCAGGGTTCGAGCGTCACATAAAGCGTCAGGCCCGTGAGCCTGTAATTCTGCATCTTTTTGGCCGCGTCGCGCAGGGCCACGATTTCCGCATGGGCGGTCGGATCGTGCGCGCTGATAGGGCCGTTACGGCCCTGTCCGATGACTTCGCCGGTCGTCTCGTCGACGATCACGCAGCCGACAGGCGTCTCTTCGACGTCTGCCGCCGCTTGCGCCAAGGCCAAGGCCATGTGCATGAACCGCTCATCATGGTCAGCCATTCCAAAGACAACGACAAGAAGCCGCGCCCGCGTCAAGACGCCGACCGCGACGGCCCGCGCAAATCCTTCGCCAAGCCGGGCGGAAAGCCCGGTTTCGGAGGCCCGCCGAAGGCCGGTGGCCCCGGCAAATCTGGAAAGCCCTTCGCCAAAGGCGGCAAGCCCGGTGCCGAGCCCGAAGCGCCCAAGCGCAGCGAGCGGATCGCCAAGGCGATGGCGCGCGCCGGCATTGCTTCGCGCCGCGAGGTCGAGCGGCTGATTGGCCTGGGCAAGGTGGCCGTCAACGGCAAGATTCTGGACACGCCCGCCACCCTGGTGACCCGCGACGACGTCATCACCGTGGACGGCAAGCCCATCGGTTCGGCCGAGAAGACCCGCGTCTGGCGCTATCACAAGCCCGCCGGCCTGGTAACCTCGCACAATGATCCCGGCGGGCGCCCCACCGTGTTCGACGCCTTGCCCAGTGGTCTGCCGCGCGTGATCTCCGTCGGGCGACTGGACCTGAATACCGAGGGCCTGCTGCTGCTGACCAATGACGGCGAGCTGAGCCGCGCGCTGGAACTGCCGCAGACCGAACTGGTGCGTCAGTATCGGGCCCGGGCGCGGGGCCGGGTCAGCCAGCTTCAGCTCGATTCGCTCAAGGACGGCGTCACCGTCGACGGCATCCGCTATGGCCCGATCGAGGCGACGCTGGACAAGGCGACGGGCGGCGATGCGGAGAAGCAGTCCGCCAATCTGTGGCTCAGCGTCTCCATCACCGAGGGCAAGAACCGCGAGGTCCGCAAGGTGCTGGAGCATCTGGGCCTGACCGTGAACCGCTTGATCCGTCTGGCCTATGGCCCGTTCCAACTGGGCACCCTGCCGATCGGCTCGGTCGAGGAGGTGGGGCCGCGCGTGATCCGCGAACTGCTGGCCCAGCACATCCGGCCCGAGAACCTGCCGACGGGCAACAGCGTCTCCACGCCCGCGCCCATTCCCGGTCGCCGGACCTCGGCCCCGATCGTCAAGGGCAGTTCCGGCTCGGCCCTGTCGGACCCCTCGCGCAAGCCCAGCCGCGTCCGTGCCGCCGGGGCCGCTGCCGAGGAAGGCACCGACCGCGCCTCACGCCCGCAGAAGAAGGCCGGCTGGGCCAAGGCTGCGCCCAAGTTCGATCATCCCAAGAAGAGCTTCACGCCCCGCGCGCGGCCCGAGGGCGCATCCTCAGCCGACGGCGAGCGCCCCAAGCGCGTCTTCAAGCCGCGCGAGGATCAGTTCATCGACCGCCCGCGTGGCGATCCGCGCACCGGCGCGCGCCCCGCACCGGCCAAGGCCGGCTATGCAGGCAAGGGCGGCGATCGGCCCGGCGGTCGTCCTGCAGGCGGTGGCTTCAGCAAGCCGGGCGGCTCGCGTCCTGGCGGCTCGGGCGGTGGCTCCAGAAGCGGCCCCGGCGGCGGCAAGGGTGGACCCAGAGGGCCGCGTTCGGGCGGCTGATTTTGAGTGGAGGCCGACATGGCCGATGCGACAAGTGAGCGTCTGAAGGGCCAGTGTCTGTGCGGCGCGGTGACCTTCAGCGCCATACCCCAGGGCGGCATGCACGCCTGCCATTGCCCCTCCTGCCGCCGTCAGTCGGGCGGCGTGTCCTTGAGCGTGCATTGCGGCGACAGCCTGGAGGTCCAGGGTCCCGTATCAACCTATGACTCTTCCGACTGGGCGGTACGGCAGTTCTGCTCCGCCTGCGGCTCGAACCTGTTCTGGCGGCTGAAGGCCGGTGGCATGACGACGGTGTCGGTTCAGGCGTTCGAGGAACCGTCGGTCTTCGACATGGCCGACGAAATCTACATCGACCGCAAGCCGGACAACTATGCGCTGGTAGGCGATCACCCGCGCCTGACGGGCGCCGAGGTCGAGGCGATGTTCGAGGCCGAAAACTAGACCGCTTCCGGCCTGCGCCGCCGCGCCAACCCCTCCACCGCCGCCAGCACGACCACGGCCGTCACCACTTCGAAGATCAGATAGATCGGCGGGATGGCCTGACCGGGCAGGGCGGCCGACGACATCGGCTCGATCAGCCAGGCGATCAGCAGGTTGTTGGCGAGGTGCGCCCCCACCGCGAACTCAATCCCGCCCAGGCGCAGCGCCGCCCAGGTCCAGACGAAGCCGGACAGGGCCCGGGCCACAAAGGCCGTCGGGTCCGGGTCCAGGTGGATGGCCGAGAACAGCACGGCGTTGAGCACGCAGATCAGCCAGAGCCTGCGCGTCAGCCCGGCCGTGACCTTCAGCAGTACCGCGCGGAACACGATCTCCTCGGCCAGAGCCGCGATGAGCAGCAGAAGGACGGCCCAGCCCGCATAGGCCAGGCGCGTCTCCAGCAGATAGGCCGGGTTCAGGATCGGCGCGAGCATCGGCGCGGGCTCGAACAGCAGATTGACCCCCAGCAGCACGACCGACACCGCCGCCATGATGCCGAAGCCCGCCAGCAGCAGGCGCGGCGAGAACGACCGCCCCGGCCACAGAAACTCCGGCCCCGCGCGGCGATAGACGATCATGGCCGCGAACAGGATGGCCACGGCCAGCAGCATCAGCGACGCCGCCAGAAACGCCATGAAGGTGATCTCGCCGTTCAGGCGGAACGGGCTGTCGGGCAGGGCACCGCTCAGATCGGGCACCTGATAGCCACTGAACGACAGCACGGCCCCCAGGCCCAGCACGCCCACGATCATGAAGACGATCGACAGGGCGATCAGCGCCGCCAGTCGCAGCCACGGATGGTCTGTGGCGGCCCGAGTCAGATAGGGGCTGTGTTGCGCCTCGGCCCAGCTGTGGCGCAGGTCGGGCAGGGCGAATCTGGGTGATGACATCGCGCACCGTTGCATCGCGCCCGCTTTCCGGTCCAGAGGCTGAGGCCATGAGAATCGTATCGGGACAGTTTCGTGGGCGCAGCCTGGTCGCGCCCCAGGGGCAGGCCACGCGGCCGACGTCGGACCGGGCGCGTCAGGCCCTGTTCAATGTGCTGGAACACGCCGCCTGGGCCGAGCCGCTGGAGGGGATGCGGGTCATCGACCTGTTCGCCGGATCGGGAGCCCTGGGGTTCGAGGCCATGAGCCGGGGGGCGGGCTTCTGTCTGTTCGTGGAAACGGACGAGGGGGCACGGGGCGCGATCCGCGAGAATGCGGAAGCCTTCGGCCTGTTTGGCTCCACCCGGGTGCATCGGCGCAGCGCCATCGACCTGGGGCCGCGGCCGGGGTCGGTCGGCGACGCCTTCGACCTGGCGTTCCTGGACCCGCCCTATGGCAAGGGGCTGGGCGAGCAGGCCCTGACGCGGCTGGTGGCCGACGG
>CALRXI020000002.1:0-105883 GCA_943372125.1 Brevundimonas vancanneytii | reverse complement strand
AGACGGGCGAACCCGGCATAGTCGTCCTCGACCTCGATCAGCAGCGACGGACCCGTCGTCGTCGAGATCGCCTCAACGTCGTCGCTCCAGAAGTTGTAACCGGCGTCGATCGCACCGTACCAGCCATTCGGCTCGGCAGACGCCGTGCCAGCGGAAAGCGCGAGAGCGCCCGCCGCGCTGGTCGCCAGGATGAAAGTCTTAACGCGCATGGGGAAATGCCCTCCGCAGCCCAAAATGAAGTTGTGAGCGATCGTCGGACCCCCACGCAGGTTCCATAACAGGCGCCATAGTCAAGGTCGAGACGCCGCAGGTGGTATTGCGGGCGGTCGTGTCGCCCGCGCTACATGACGGTTGCAAAGCTGTTCGTTTCGCCAGCGAGAATAGAACCGAGCCGTTTGATAATGACACGACCCCGCCTTGGCCTTAGTGACCCGCACATCATGGACGAGACGATGCGCCAATCCGAAGATCGCGGCTGGGACACGGCCAAGACCTTGGCCGAGGCCCTGCCCTATATCCAGGTCTATGATCGCAAGATCGTGGTCATTAAATACGGCGGCCACGCGATGGGCGAAAGCGCTGTCGCCAAACAGTTTGCGGCCGATGTGGTGCTGTTGAAGCTGATGGGCGTCAACCCTGTCGTGGTTCATGGCGGCGGCCCGCAGATCAGCGCCATGCTGGACAAGGCCGGGGTCAAGTCCAGCTTCGTCGACGGCCTGCGAGTCACGGACCCGGCGACCATGGAAGTGGCCGAGATGGTCCTGTCGGGCGCGGTCAACAAGGAGATCGCCCACTGGATCACCATGGCGGGCAAGGAGGCAGACGTGCGCGGCGTCGGCCTGTCGGGCAAGGACGCAGGACTGCTCACCGTCGAAAAGACCCGGCGGACGCAGCGCGATCCCGACAGCATGATCGAGCACGAGGTCGATCTGGGCTACGTCGGTGAGCCCACCAAGGTCGACCCCAAGCTGATCGCAGGCCTGATCGCGTCGGAGACAGAGGACTGGGTGCCCGTCATCGCTCCCATCGGTGTCGCCGAGGATGGCCAGACCTACAATGTGAATGCCGACACCGTGGCGGGGGCCGTGGCCGGTTCGCTGAACGCCAAGCGGATGCTGCTGCTGACCGATGTGCCGGGCGTGCGTGGCGCGGACGGCGAGATCATCCGCCAGATGACGGTCGGCGAGGCCTCGAAACTGATCGAGGACGGCATCGCCACCGGCGGCATGATCCCCAAGCTGCAGACCGCCATGGCCGCCGTGCGCGCCGGGGTCGAGGCCGTGGTTATCCTGGATGGACGACGTCCGCATGCCATGCTGGTCGAGCTGTTCACCGAGCACGGCGCGGGCACCCTGGTGCAGGCCGGATGAGCGGCCCCGTCGGCACAGGGCTGGATCACGTCCGCCACTGGGTGTTCGACATGGACGACACCCTGTATCCGCGCGAACAGGGCCTGATGTCGCTGGTCCAGGCGCGGATCAACGCCTTTGTGGTCGAGGCCGTTGGCATGGCTCCGGACGAAGCCGCGTTATTGCAGCGCCAGTTCCTCGACGAACACGGCACCACCCTGGCCGGTCTGATGGCCAGCTACACGATCGATGCCGACCGCTTCCTGCATGAGGTTCACGACGTGCCACTGGACGGGCTGGAGCCTGACCCGCGTCTGGCAGACCAGCTGAAGGCCCTGCCGGGGCGGTGCTATGTCTTCACAAATGGCGCGCGTGAGTATGCGCATCGCGTGCTGGCCCATCTGGGCATAGCCGACTGTTTCGAAGGCATCTTCGCCATCGAGGACGCCGAACTGACGCCCAAGCCCGCACCCTCGACGTTCCGCAAGATGCTGGACCGGTTCGGCATCGATCCGCATCGCGCCGCCTTCTTCGAGGACACGCCCCGCAATCTGGAGCCGGCCAAAATCCTCGGCATGGCGACCATCCTGATCGGGGACGGCCACGGCAAGCCACTGGGCGACCACATCGACTATACCGCCCCCGACCTGCACGACTTCCTTTCCGACCTGAGCCTCAAGGACGCCGCATGACCGCCCACGCCGATCTGGAAACCGTCATCGAACAGGCCTGGGACGACCGGGCCGACATTTCCACCGCCACGCATGGCGATGTGCGCCAGGCGGTCGAACAGGCCTTAGCCCTGCTGGACTCTGGTCAGGCGCGCGTCGCCTCGCGGAGCGAAGACGGGGTCTGGACCACGCATCAGTGGCTGAAAAAGGCCGTGCTGCTGTCCTTCCGCCTGAACCCCAATGTCCGCATGGGGGCCCATGTCGGGGCGACCATGGGCCAGATCGATCCGACCCCCGGCCCTTACTGGGACAAGGTGCCGGTCAAATGGGCCAACTGGACCGAGGCCCAGTTCGAGGGCGCAGGCTTTCGCGCCGTGCCCGGCGCCGTGGCCCGTCAGGGGGCCTTCATCGGCCGCAACGTCGTGCTGATGCCATCCTTCGTGAACATCGGGGCCTATGTCGATGAAGGCTCCATGGTTGATGCCTGGGCCACGGTCGGGTCCTGCGCGCAGATCGGCAAGAACGTCCATCTCTCCGGAGGTGCGGGCATCGGCGGCGTGCTGGAACCGCTCCAGGCCAACCCAACCATCATTGAGGACGGCTGTTTCATCGGGGCCCGCGCCGAGGTGGCCGAGGGCGTGATCGTGCGCGAGGGCGCAGTCTTGGCCATGGGCGTCTATCTATCGGCCTCGACCAAGATCGTGGACCGTGCGACCGGGGAAGTGTTCCGGGGCGAGGTGCCGGCCTACAGCGTGGTGGTGCCGGGCGCATTGCCCGATCCGAACGGTGGGCCGTCGCTGTACTGTGCCGTGATCGTCAAGCGGGTGGATGCCCAGACGCGTGCCAAGACGGGCGTAAACGAGCTGCTGCGGGACTGAAACGGGAACATCCCTTGGCCGCAAAGTGGCCAACCCGACAGACGTGACCATATGGCGGCGCTAGGGATGCCTCTCACACCGGGGGCGCCCATGCGCATCTACCAATTCCATTTCTTCGATCCTCGCGGCAATGTGCCTGCGCTGGACCTGGCCGAATACGAAGACGACGGCGCGGCCAGCCGCTCGGCCATGAAGCGTCTGGACGAGCACGCCAGCTGTCAGGGGGTCGAACTTTACGAGGGCGATCGCCTGGTCCTGCGCGTCGAGCGTGCGGGCGGCGTGAAGCGCCCCAACACCTTCGTCCATGACCAGGCCCTAACGGCCTGAGAACCATCCTGACACGTCGTTTCGCCTAAGTCGGTTTCCGGCGGACGAACCGCCAGACCATCCCCTATCGGGCGAATATGCACCAAGCCTTGCCGTCGAATGCCTTGCTCGCCGCCTTGTCGCCCGAAGACCGCGAGGCTCTGACCGGGGCGGCCACCCTCTTCACCTTTCAGGTCGGTCACGTCTTCGTCGAGGCCGGTGAGCCGGTCACCCACGTCTATCTGATCCGGCGCGGGATCGTTTCCGCCGTCGCCGCCATGGCCGACGGCCGGACGGTCGAGGTCTTCATGGTCGGGCGCGAAGGCATTACCCATCCGGCCGCGAGCGCGGCCCCCGTCCGCACCTACTCCCGCCACGCCGCCCAAGCCGATGGAGAGGCCTGGAAGATCGAGGTCGGTCGCCTGCGCCAGCTGTGCCGCGAACGCCCCGCCATTCAGTCGACAATCCTGTCCTATGCCTCGACGCTTCAGTCAGAACTGGAGCAGTCGGCGGCCTGCAACGCCCTGCACCGGGCCGAGCAACGGTTCGCCAAATGGCTGTTGCGGTGTCACGACCGCATAGATGGCGACACCCTGAACCTGACCCAGGAATATCTGGCCGCCATGCTGGGGTCGCAGCGCACCACGGTGAACGAGGCGGCCCAGGCCCTGCAGAAGACCGGTGCCATCACCTATTCACGGGGCAAGATCACCATTATCGACCGGGCCATGCTCGAGCGGGCGGCCTGCGAATGCTACAATGGACGCACCGCAGAACCGCCGCTCTGAACCGGCCTAGTTGGCGGTCGTCAGCCGGACCAGCTTGCCGTTCTGTTCGTCGGTGATGGCCCAGACGGCTCCGTCGGACCCGACCGCCACGTCACGCACGCGCTCGCCCAGATCGGTCAGCAGGCGCTCTTCGCCGACCACGCGATTGTTCTCCAGCACCAGGCGCGCGATCTGCTTATCCTTCAGGCCGGCGACCAGCAGATTGCCGTTCCAGCCGGGGAACATGGCCCCTTGGTAAAGGGTCATTCCGCCCGGCGCGATGACGGGATCCCAGTAGTAGACGGGCTGTTCGGTGCCCGCCTTGGCGGTATTGCCCGCATTGATCGGGCCGCCACGATATTCGACGCCATAAGCGGCATCGGGCCAGCCATAGTTCTTGCCCGCCTGATCCAGATTGATCTCGTCGCCGCCGCGCGTGCCGTGCTCGACGGTCCAGACGTCGCCGTTGGAGGCGATGGCGATGCCCTGGACGTTTCGGTGACCCAGGCTCCAGATTTCCGGCAGAGCCCCGTCCTGGCCGACATAGGGGTTGTCCTGCGGAACGGTGCCGTCGGCATTGATGCGGATGGTCTTGCCCATGTGCGAGCCCAGATCCTGGGCCTGGGGCCGCATCGGGGCGTCGGATCGCTCGCCCAGGGTGATGAACAGATGGCCGTCGGGCGCGAAGGCCAGCGAGGAGCCGAAATGCTTGTCGCCATCATAGACCGGCAGGGCGCGGAAGATGACCTGCACATTCTCGACCCGGCTGCCATCGTCCGACAGGCGACCGCGTGCGACCGAAGTGGCGTTACCGCCCGTGCGGGCCTCGGAATAGCTCCAGTAGATCATGCGATCCTGGCCGAACGTCGGGCCGATGACGACATCCAGCAAGCCGCCTTGGCCACGGGCATCCACGGCAGGCAGGCCCGCGACGGGTTCGCCGATCGAGCCTTCGGCGCTGATGATACGCAGACGGCCGGGTTTCTCCGTTACCAGCCAGCGGCCGTCCGGCAGCATGGCCAGACCCCAGGGATGCTCCAGTCCCGAGGCGACGACCGTATGGGCCAGGGCCGCTTCGGTGCGGACGGCCGGAGCCCGGGTCTGCCCTGCAAAGGCCGGGGTCTGGTTGGGCGCATTGGCAGGCCGCGTCTCCAGCGGTGCACCGGGCGCGGCAGGCGCATCCTGTCCATTGGCTCCACAGGCGGCGGCCAGGGTCAGGGTGGACACGGTGGCGGCGAGGGCGATCAGGCGCATGGAACACTCCGGCAGTGAGTTCTGGGAAAGGGTCTGGCAGTCAACGGTATCGGAAGCCTGACCGTTCCGCGACAGGGGCCCGGTTCGATGCGACCGATCGCCTCTGGTGGCGGCAAGGTCCACGGCACCTTGAAACCCGCCGCGCCCGCCTATATAGGCACGCCTCTTCCGGCGGACAGACCAGTTCCCGTCGGACCTGAACGACCTGTTCGTCGATTGGGGCTGGATAGCTCAGCTGGTTAGAGCGGTGGATTCATAACCCACAGGTCGGCGGTTCAAGTCCGCCTCCAGCTACCATCGCCGCAACCCCTCCAGACCTTTCGCGTTAACGGCCAAGGTTCAATCCTGGAGGACATCCATGCGTATTCGTATTCCCGTCGCTGCCGCCGCCCTTGCCGCCCTGTCGCTGAGCATGGCCGCCTGCACCGAGGCCGAACAGGACGAAGTTCAGGCCGACGCCAATGAGGCCGCCGCCGAAACCGGCCAGACGCTGGAACAGGCTGGCGACGCCCTGGGCGAAGAAGCCGCGCAGGTCGGGTCGGCCATCGCCGCCGGTGCGGACGAAGTCGCCCAGGAGGTCGATCAGGCCACCGACGACCTGGCCCGCGATGCCGAAGCCCAGAAGGCCGAAACGGCCCGCGAAGAACGCGCTGAATAGTTGATGCGTCGGAGCCGGGTTCAGCCCGGCTCCGCCAGCAGGGCATCGACCAGCGCCCGTGCCTCGGGCCCGGCCCAGTCCGCGCCGCCGGAATAGCTGGCCCGCACCCGCCCCTTGCGGTCGATCAGGACGGTCTGAGGCATGGCCCCTTTGCCGGGCAATTCGAACGGCAGCTGAAAGCTAGGATCGCTGTAAAAGGGCAGGGGCTTGTGGTCATCGATGAAGGCCGCGCCCGCAACGATCTGCTCTGGCGTCGCATCGACATTGATGGGCAGGACTAGCAGATCGGTACCCTCATAGGCTTGGGCCAAGGTTGCCAGTGTCGGCATCTCCGTGCGGCACGGGGCGCACCACATGGCCCAGACATTGACCACCACCACCCTGCCGCGGAAGTCAGCCAGGGTTGTGTCCACGCCATCGCGGGTCTTGAAGACATGATCTGGCGCGGCCAGAGGCTGGGGCGGCACAGCCAGTGCGGCCAACTCACCCGTGGCAAAGCGCGACGGGTCGCTTTTGCCCGCCTGATCGGCGTATAGGGTGACACCTCCCGCGATCAGGCCCAGCAGCACGATTGCGGCTCCCGCTGCCACTGCCTTCCTCGAGCCGTTCATGACCGAACCATCGACGCCTGCTCCCGACGCGGAGCCCGCGACCCAGACCAAGTCCGCGCGCGCCGGTCAAGACATGTGGGGGGGACGCTTTTCGTCGCGCCCGGCCGACATCATGCAGGCGATCAACGTCTCCATCGGCGTGGACCAGCGTCTGTGGGCCCAGGATCTGGCCGGCTCACGCGCCCACTGCCGCATGCTGATGGCGCAGTCGATCATCACCGAGGCGGACGGCCAGGCCATTCTGGGCGGGCTGGACACGATCGAGGCCGAGATCACGGGCGGCACCTTCCCGTTCCGCGACCAGTACGAAGACATCCACATGAATGTGGAGGCGCGGCTGTCCGAACTGATCGGCGAACCGTCGGGGCGGCTGCACACGGCCCGCAGCCGCAATGACCAGGTCGCCACCGACTTCCGCCTCTGGGTCCGCGACGCCTGCGACCGTGCGGTCGAGCAGCTCAAGGGCTTGCAGAAGGCCCTGCTAGTCCGCGCTGAACAGCATGCGGGCGATTTGATGCCCGGCTTCACTCACCTGCAGACGGCTCAACCCGTGACCCTGGGCCACCATCTGATGGCCTATGTGGAGATGTTCGGGCGTGACGCGGGACGGCTCGTCGACGCCCGCACCCGCATGAACGAAAACCCGCTGGGTGCCGCTGCCCTGGCCGGATCGCCCTTTCCCATCGATCGTCACATGACGGCTCAGGCCCTGGGGTTCGACCGGCCCATGGCCAACAGTCTGGACGCCGTGTCCGACCGCGACTTCGCCCTGGAAAGCCTGGCCGCCGCTTCCATCACCGCCGGGCACCTGTCCCGTCTGGCCGAGGAGATCGTGGTCTGGATGACGCCGATGTTCGGCTTTGCCAGCCTGCCCGACGACCTGACCACCGGCTCCTCGATCATGCCGCAGAAGCGCAACCCGGACGCCGCCGAACTGGTGCGCGCCAAGACAGGCCGCATTCTGGGTTCGCTGGTCGCCCTGTCGACGGTGATGAAGGGTTTGCCGCTGGCCTATTCCAAGGACATGCAGGAGGACAAGCCGCCAGTGTTCGAGGCGTTTGACGCCCTGACCCTGGCGCTGGGGGCCATGACGGCAATGGTCGTGGCCTTGCAGCCAAACACGGGGAAAATGGCGGCGGCGGCGGGGGCGGGCTTTTCCACGGCAACCGACCTGGCCGACTGGCTGGTGCGGGAACTGAACCTGCCCTTCCGCCAGGCACACCATGTCACGGGCGCGGCGGTGAAGCGGGCGGAGGCGCTCGGCCTGGGGCTGGCGGATCTGTCGCTGGAGGAACTGAAATTCCTGCATCCCGGCATTACCGAAGCCGTGTATGAGGTTCTGTCGCCCGAAGCCTCCTGCGCCAGTCGCCAGAGCTTCGGCGGCACCGCGCCGGAACAGGTTCGCGCACAGATCGCTGAGTGGAAGTCACGTCTCGCATGAAAGAGTTCACGATGAAGAAGGTCGTCCTGCTGGGTATCGCGGCCGCTATCGCCGCCGGCACTGCCGCCTGTGGCCGCATGGCCGACCTTGAGGCTCCGCCCAAGCGTGAGACCGAACGGGCCCAGCGCGACGGTCGCGCCCCGCCCCTGCCCGAGCCCGCGACCGTCTATCGTCCGCCCAGCCAGATGCCGATCGACGGCGGCCCCAGCAGCCCCTACGGCGGCTCGGGCTCCAGCCCGAACTAAGGTTCGCCCTTGCACCATTTTGCGCTGAAGGACGGCGGGCTTTACGCCGAGGGCGTAGCGCTGGAGGCGCTGGCCGAGCAGGTCGGCACGCCGACCTATGTCTATTCGACCGCGACCTTGGCCCGGCACTACGGCCTGCTGCGCGGTGCGGTCGCGCAGCATCGTCCTGCGCTGGGCGACGCCCTGATTGCTTTTGCGGTCAAGGCCAACTCCAACATCTCGGTCCTGGCGACCCTCGCGCGGCTGGGCTGCGGAGCCGATACGGTGTCCGAGGGCGAAATCCGCCGGGCGCTGAAGGCGGGCGTGCCGGCCGACCGCATCATCTTTTCCGGCGTCGGCAAGACGGACGCCGAACTGGCCTTTGCCCTCGAACAGGGCGTGCGCCAGATCAATGTCGAGAGCGGCGTGGAATTGGATCGGTTGATCGAAGTGGCCACCCAGAAGGGCCTGTCGCCGGACATCGCCATCCGCGTGAACCCCAAGGTCGGCGCGGGCGGTCACGCCAAGATCACCACGGGCGGCGAGGGCGACAAATTCGGGGTGCCGGTCGATGAGGCCCTGTCGCTCTATGCCCGTGCCGCCGCCTCGCCGCATGTGACGCCCGTCGGCCTGGCCTGCCACATCGGCAGTCAGATCACGGAACTGGCCCCGCTGGAGGCTGCGTTCCGGACCCTGCGCGACATGACGCTAACCCTGCGGGCGCAAGGTATGACGGTGACCCGGCTGGATCTCGGCGGCGGACTGGGCGTGCCCTATCACGGCCAGGCGGAGACGGCCTCCATCGCCGACTATGTCGCCATGTGCGCCCGCGTGCTGGACGGGCTTGAGGTCGAGGCGGCGTTCGAGCCGGGCCGCCTGCTGGCCGCCAATGCCGGCGTGCTGCTCAGCCACGTGATCCAGATCAATGAGCGGGCGGATGGTCGCCGCTTCCTGGTGCTGGACGCCGCCATGAACGACCTGATGCGCCCGGCGCTGTACGATGCCTTTCACGAAGTCATTCCGGTGCGCCCGCGCGATGGCGAGGCCTTGCCCTATGACATCGTCGGCCCCGTCTGCGAGACGGGCGACACCTTCGCCCGCGATCGTGCGATGCCGCCGCTCAAGGCCGGCGATCTGGTCGCCTTCACCGGGGCCGGAGCCTATGGCGCGGTCATGTCCAGCGAATATAACTCTCGCCGGCTGGTGGCCGAGGTGCTGGTGGACGACAACCGCTGGGCCGTCATCCGCGACCGACCGACTTACGAAGACATGTGGGCGCGGGAGCCGAGAGCCGATTGGCTCTAGTCCAGCGCGCAGACGTCCGGCAGGCCGCGCAACGTGCCCGCATGATCCAGCCCATATCCGACAAGAAACCGGTTCGGCGCGTCCCAGCCCACGAAGTCCGGCTCCGGCGCGCGGGGCAGGGGCCAGGGCTTCTTGGCGAAGACCGCGGTAAGCACTTCAGAGGCACCGGCGGCGGTGGCGATCTTGACCGCCTCGGCCAGCGACAGGCCGGTGTCGAACACATCGTCCAAGATCAGGACGCGGCGACCCTCGACCGAGCGTTGTAGGGGGGCATAGACGTCGATCCGGCCTCGGCTGGACTGTTCGTCACCATAGGAGGCCAGCCACAGGGCGTCGAAGCGGACGTTGCGGCCTACACGCGCCAGCGCCCGGGTCAGGTCGGCGGCGAACCACAGTCCGCCGGTCAGCAGGACGACCGCCACCGTCTCGTCGTCGATGACGGGGGCTATGCGTGCGGCCATGTCGGCGACGATACGCTGAACCTCGGCCTCGGCCAGAAGGACGGTAGGGGTGGGTGCGGGCTCAGCCATGAGGGGCGGATACCGCCCCGGCGTGGCCATTGTCGAGGGCTGACGTACTGGCCGTGGTCGCGACCGCATCAATCGGCTGCATGTTCAACGGCTCGCTGGACGGCAGGGCGGGGCGCAGGGCCCCGTCATCGGCGACCGGCAGCGGGCGATGAGCCGGCGCCTCGGCGTGATCGCCACCGTGATCCGCTACCGGGGTCGCGTCATGCGGTTCTTCGGCGTGAGCCTTGGCCGGAGCCTCGGTCAGGACGAAGTCGGCGGCGACGCCGCGCCCTTTGCCGCCCGGATCGTCGACCACGGCGGCAAAGCCCTGGACCTTGCCGGGCAGGACGGGGGCCGCATCGATACGGACGATGGCATGGGCGATCTCGGCCCCGTGTTCGTCCAGCAGGGCGACCCGCACCGGCGGGGCGACCCGCTCGTTGTCGCGCACGTTTCGCAGAGCACCCGAGATCACGATCTTGCCGGGATCATTGGGCAAAGCGCGGCCGCTGACCGCCTCGAAGTCCAGTCCGGTCGGATTGACCTCCAGACCGACGGCGGCATAGGCGGCGGCGGTGCGCGGCATCATCTCCACGACCTCGACCCGGAACAGCCAGGCCGCGCCGAGCAGAAGCGCAAAGCCCGAGGCGATCCCGGCCCAGACCACGCCGTGGGTGGCGGCCCGGCGCAGGCGGCGCTGCTGCTCCACCTTGGCGCGATAGGCCTTGGGCAGTTCGGGGGCGGGAGTCTCGGCCAAGGATTCAGTCGGCGCTGATTCGGTACCGGCGTCGTCACGCTTGCCGAAACTGGCCGGCTCAGGCGCGACGACCTTGGCCACGATCGGCGGCGATTCCGACAGTTCCAGCGGCTCGTCCAGGGTCGCGCGCCAAGTGTGCTGGCACGTCTTGCAGCGCACCGAGCGACCGCCAGGCCCAATCGCCTCGTCGGGGGTGAAATAGCTGGTGGCGCATGACGGGCAGGTCAGTATCATGGGCGCTGACTGCGAGGCTCTTCGCCCCCTCCCGTCGCGGCGATCACACCGCGTCCTGATCCAAAATTCATGTCCGTCCAGCCCCGCCGCACGCCCGACACCGCCTCCGCCGCCGCGACCGTCCGCCTTGAGGGCGTGGGCTTTGGCTATGCGCAAACGCACCGCGCGTTGCGGGACATTAACCTTACCTTGCCTGCCGGCTCTTTCCATTTCCTTACCGGGCCGTCCGGAGCGGGAAAATCGACGCTGCTGAAGTTGCTGACCCTGACCGAGCGACCGGTGTCCGGGCGGCTGCAACTGTTCGGACAGGACGCGACGGCGGCGACGCGGCGCGAGCTGCCCGGCTTTCGCCGACGGATGGGTATGGTGTTTCAGGACTTTCGCCTGCTGGACCACCTGTCGGCCTTCGACAATGTCGCCCTGCCGCTGCGCCTGACGGGCCAGAAGGCCTTCCGCGCCGACGTCGAGGAGATGCTGGCCTGGGTCGGGCTGGGCGACCGGATGGAGGCACGACCCTCCACCTTGTCCGGCGGCGAGCAGCAGCGGCTGGCCATCGCCCGAGCCGTGGTCAGCCGCCCGGACCTGATCCTGGCCGACGAGCCGACAGGCAGCGTCGATGCCGTGATGGCCGAGCGGCTGCTGAAACTGTTTCAGTCGATGAACCGGCTGGGCACCACGGTCTTGATCGCCAGCCATGACCAGGCCCTGGCCGAGCGGTCCGGCGCGAACCTGTTGCGGCTCGAGAGCGGTCGTCTGATCGGCGGTGACGCATGATCGGCGGTCTGTTCAACGGCAGAACCGGCCTGCTGCCCCGTGACGCGGGCGGCGAGCGCTGGCTGGTGTCGCTGATCGCGGTGCTGTGCTTCCTCTCCTGTCTGGCCGCTGTAGGCGCCGCCGCGGCCGACAGGGCGGCTCACGGCTGGGCGCGCCAGCTGGGCACTGAGGCGACGGTTCAGGTGCGCCCGCGCGTCGGTGAAACCGGAGCCGAGGCCGCCGCCCGCGCCGCCGAGACCCTGGCCGGGGTCACCGGCGTGGCAGAAGCCCAGGCCCTGGATCGCAAGGCGGCGGAGGATCTGCTGCGGCCCTGGGTCGGGGATGCCGTCCTGCCCGACCTGCCCTTGCCCTATCTGATCACCGTGCGGCTGGACCGCGACGCCCCCGCCAGCGCCGTCACCCTCAGTCGCGCCTTGGCCGAGGCGGGGCTGGACGCCAGCGTCGACGACCACAGCCTGTGGCGCGGCGAGGTGGAACGGTCGGCGGGCCTGATCACCGCTCTGGCCATCGCCGCCTTCCTGCTGACCGCGGGTGCGGCGGGGGCGGCGGTCGCCTATGCCACGCGCGCGGGCATGGCGGCGCAAGGACCGCTGATCGAAACCCTAAGCCTGAACGGGGCCTCGGACGGAGCCGTCGCCTGGTTATTCCAGCGCCGCTATGCGCTGGTGGCGGCCACGGCCGGCGCGATCGGCGCGGTGGCGGCCATCGCCGCCGTCTCGGCCCTGCGTCTTTTGGGCGGGACAGAAGGACTCACCCCGGCTCTGCCCGTGGCATGGAGCGATGTGCTGCTGCTCTCGCCATGCCCGCTGCTGGCCGCTACGGTGGCGCTGGTCGCGGCGCGCTTCACGGCGCTGGCGGGAATGAAGGACCGTCACTAGCTTGAAGCCCATGAAGTTTCTGACATTCGTCGCCATCCTGGCCCTGATGTGGCTGGTCGGCCTGTTCGTCTTTGCCGAACGGGTGCGCGGCTTTACGCCGGCCGAAGACCCCGCACGCGCCGACGCTATCGTGGCCCTGACCGGGCCGTCGGCGGAGCGGGTCAATGTGGCCATCCGCCTGCTGGAAAACGACAAGGGCGACCGGGTGCTGATCTCGGGCGTCAATCGCGAGGTGCGCCGTCAGGAGCTGCGCGCCCTGACCCCGGGGTCCAACCGCCTGTTCAACTGCTGTGTCGACCTCGGCTTCGAGGCCATGGACACCATTGGCAATGCCCAGGAGATCGCGGCCTGGGCCCGTGACAAGGGCTATAGCCGGCTGATCGTGGTGACGTCCGACTATCACATGCCCCGGTCCATGGTGGAGATCCGCTCGGCCTATCCGGGGGTCGAGCTGACGCCCTATGCGGTCGAGACCCCGTCGCTGGACAACAGCGGCTGGTGGAAGGCAGCGGTGACGGCGCGGCGGATGACGCTGGAATATATGAAATACCTCGCTGCCCTGGGCCGCGCGGGCTGGACACGTCTCAGCGGCGATGCGCCCGCGCCGGTCGAAGCCCTGTCAGATGACCAGGGTGCCGAGGAGGCTGTCCGGCAATGACCACCGTCCGCTCCCTGCTGTTTGTGGCCTGGCTTTATCTGTCGATGGCGGTCTTCGCGGTCGGCCTGTCGCCCACCCTGCTGCTGCCCTATCGCGTCGCCATGACGGTGATCCGGGTCTGGGCCAAATTCATCCTGTTCGGCCTGCGCTGGATCGCGGGCGTGAAGGTGGAGTTCCGGGGCCTGGAGCATCGCCCGACCGGCCCGGCCCTCATGGCGGGCAAGCACCAGAGCATGCTCGACGTCATCGCGCCGTTCGCCATCCTGCCGGACAACTGCTTCATCATGAAGAAGGAGCTGATGCCTCTGCCCTTCTTCGGCTGGTTCGCCTGGAAGACGAGGATGATCGCCGTCGATCGCTCGGCCCATGCAAAGGCCCTTAAGGACATGGTGAAACAGGCCCGGGCCCGCCACGCCGAGGGTCGCCAGATCCTGATCTTCCCCGAAGGCACACGGGCCGAAGTCGGGGCCGAGCCCGACTACAAGCCCGGCATCGCCGCCCTGTACCGCGACCTCGACGTCCCCTGCACACCTATCGCCACCAACTCCGGCCAGCACTGGCCCGCCCATGGCTTCCGCCGCCAGTCAGGGACGGTCGTCTATGAGTTTCTGCCGCCGGTGCCAGCAGGCCTGAAGCGGGCGGAGTTTATGGCGCAGCTGGAAGAGAGGCTGGAGAGAGCGTCGAACGCGCTTTCAAAGCGCGTAGCCAAGGAGCGGCTTAAGTTCGGCGAGCTCAAGTCAGTTGGACACAACATTTCGGACTCGCTGGCCAGCGGTATCGGGCTTTTGATCGGCTACTATGAAATGGATGTTTTTGGCGAAGCGAAACGATCTCCGGAAGGATTCATCGAGGTGAATTTTCTCACCGGGGAAACGTCCGGTGCCCAGCCGTCGGCCGCGTTAAAAAATGCAATCGCTGCATACGCCAAGGACGGCCTGGATAAACTGTGCCTGCGGCACGGTACAACTCGAAAGGTTTTCACGACCCTCACGACCAAATTCGGCGTAGACGCGGTGTACGGTGATCATTTCACGGTAACTGTTGCAGACAATCACGGTCGCACTTCAACGAACACGTTCGCAGGCCGCCCGGGCCGTAAGTTGCGTAAACGACCAGTTTAACTCGTCTGAAGTCGCTAGAAGTGATCGGCGTACAAGTTTGCTGCCGAAATAGCCTTGGGCATTCTGACTGGCAATCGCCTGTAGGTTAGCGCAGCATTTCCCAACCCAATGCATGCACCCGGTCCCGCCCTAATGCGGCCGCCAGAGGCGCTTCGGTAAACAGACCCGCGATCGCCGCATCCCGCACATCCAGCCCGCCGGTGAAGGCTCCGAACGCCGGCAGCACGGCCCGGCGGCCATCGGTCACGAAACAGGGACGGCGGACACTGCGGCGGTAGGCGACGATGCGGGCGGCGGGGTGGAGGTGGCCGGCGATCTCGCCGGGCTGAATGCCGCCCTGGGGCTCATGGATCAGGCGCAGCGAGCCCAGGGTCATGGTCTCGATCACCTCGCCGGGCAGGGCATCGACCGATCCCGCCAGCGCCTGGATGTCGTGATTGCCCTCCAGCCAGATCCAGGCGCGGCCCTTGGCCAGACGAGCCAGCCGGTCCCGGTCGCCGGGGGCCATCCGCCCGATCGAGGCGGCGTCGTGGAAGCTGTCGCCCAGCAGCACCACCGAGGCGGGTTGCAGGGCCTCGATCTCCATCTCCAGCCGATCCAGCGTGGCGGAACTGTCATAGGGCGGCAGCATCTGGCCGCGCGCGGCAAAGGCCGAACCCTTCTCCAGATGCAGGTCCGCCGCGATCAGGGTCCGGTGATTGATGACCCACAGCGCCCCGGAGCAGCGCAGGACGCAGGGCTCGCCCTCGATCAGCACGCGCAGGCCACCACACGGATGCCGGGCCGGCGACAGGGTCTGGCGCAGGGCGGCGTTCATCGCGCGCCCTCCATCGCCGCCGGAGCCCCTTCCATGACCTCGGCCACCAGGGCCTCCAGCCCGAACTCGTGGGCGGTCTCGTCTAGGATCATCTCCGCCGCCCCGCCGCCGACCCGTTCGCGCCCGATCTGCACCAGAACCGGCACGCTGAACGGTGACGCCCGCTCCAGCGCAATGGGCCGGATACGCCCTTGGATGCGGGTCAGCAACTGACCCAGCCGCGCGACGTCCAGCAGCCCCGAGGCCGCGTCAGCTCGGGCGGTCTTCAGCAGCAGGTGATCAGGTTGGTGGCGGCGCAGCACGTCGTAGATCAGGTCGGTGGAAAAGGTCACCTGCCGTCCCGTCTTCTCGGTCCCCGGCTGGCGTCGCTCGATCAAGCCCGAGATCAGGGCGCAATTGCGGAAGGTGCGCTTCATCATGAAACTCTCCTCCAGCCAGCTCTCCAGATCGTCGCCCAGCATGTCGGGCTCGAACAGGGCGTTCAGGTCCAGTCCGTCCATCGGCTTGATGGACCAGATGGCCAGGGCATAGTCCGTGACGACAAACCCCAACGGTCCGACCCCCAGCCGGTCCAGCCGCCGCGTCAGCAGCATGCACAGGGTCGAATGGGCCAGGTTGCCTTCGAAGGGATAGGCCACCATGAAGTGGCGCGACCCGCGCGGAAAGGTCTCGACCAGCATGGTCTCCTTGTCCGGCACGACCGAGCGTTCTTCCTGCAGCGCCAGCCATTCCTGCACATCGGGCGGCAGGACGCGCCAGTGGTCGCGGTCCTGGATCATGTCGCGGACGCGGACGGCCAGAGAGGTCGACATCGGGAACTTCGACCCGCCCCACGACGGGATCTTGGGGTCCTTGTCCTGGGCATGGGTCACCAGCGCATCGGTGCCGGTGATGCCCTGAAAGGCCCAGACCTGACCGGCGAACACGAAGGTGTCGCCGGGCGTCAGCTGTTCGAAATACCACTCCTCGGCCTCGCCGACCTTGCGCCCGCCGATCAGCTGTTTGGTTGCGCCTCCACGCCGTGACGCCACGCGAATGTTCAAGGTCCCGGCCGAGACGATGGCTCCGACGTTCATCCGGTGCCGCTGGGCGGTCTGGGCGTTCCGAACCTTCCATTTGCCGTCGCGCGTCCGCACGATCCGCGCGAACCGCTCATAGGTGCGCAGGGCATAGCCGCCGGTGGCGACCAGATCGACCACCTCCTCGAACTGCTCCCAGGTCAGGCCGCGATACGGGCCGCAGGCGATGATCTCGGCATATAAATCATCAAGCGCGAACGGCTCGGAACAGGCGCATCCCATGACGTGCTGGGCCAGGGTATCCAGCGTGCCCGTATGCACCGGCTCCCAGTCGAAGGTGTTCTCCGCCACTGCCTCGCGCGCGGCCTGGCATTCCAGCATCTCGAACCGGCTGGCCGGCACCATCAGGGCGCGGCTGGGCTCGTCCAGCCGGTGGTTGGCCCGGCCGATCCGCTGGACCAGACGGCTGGCTCCCTTGGGGGCCGCCATCTGGATGACCAGATCAACGTCGCCCCAGTCGATGCCGAGATCGAGCGTTGAAGTACAGACCACGGCCCGCAGGTCGCCCCGCGCCATCGCCGCCTCGACCTTGCGCCTCTGCTCGGCAGCGAGGGAGCCGTGGTGCAGCGCGATGGGCAGGTTGTCGTCATTGATCGCCCACAGCTGCTGGAACACATATTCCGACTGCCAGCGGGTGTTGACGAAGATCAGGCTCATTCCCGCCTGTCTGATCGCCTCATAGACCTCGGGAATGGCGTGCTGACCCGTGTGGCCTGCCCAAGGGACGCGGCCGTCGGAAATCAGGACATCGACCACGGGCGGCGCACCGGGGTCGCCGGTGACGATACGGACTCCTTCTCCCCTTGCGGGAGAAGGTGCCCCGGAGGGGCGGATGAGGGGTCTCTCCGGCCCATCCGTTCGCACTTCGTCTACAGCTGACTGAAACCCCCGCTGGTGCGACCCCTCATCCGTCTCGCTGCGCGAGCCACCTTCTCCCGCAAGGGGAGAAGGCCCGGGTTCAAGCCACTCCGCAATCATCGCCGGATCGTCCACCGTCGCGCTCAAGGCCACCCTTCGCATGCCCGGCGCGAACCGCTGCAACCGCCCCAGTCCCAGCGACAGCAGGTCACCACGCTTGCCGCTCCAGATCGCATGCACCTCGTCCAGCACGACGCATTTCAGGTCGGCGAAATAATCCCGCGCCCCGTCCCAGGCACAGAACAGGGCCAACTGTTCCGGTGTGGTCAGCAGGATGTCCGGCGGGTTCTCGCGCTGACGCTGTTTCTTCGATTGTTTGGTGTCGCCGGTGCGGCTCTCGACGTGGATGTTCAGCCCGATCTCGCGGATTGGCGTCATCAGATTGCGCTCCACATCGGTGGTCAGGGCCTTCAGCGGCGACAGATAGAGCGTGTGCACGCCGCTGCCCGGCCCGAAGCCGGGGCGCGGTCCGCGCTCGGCCAGATCGATCAGGCTGGGTAGGAACCCGGCCAGCGTCTTGCCGCCGCCGGTCGGCGCGACCAGCAGGGCATGCGCCCCCGCTTGGCCCGCCGCGACCATCTCCAGCTGATGCCGCCGAGGTGCCCAGCCGCGCTTCGCGAACCAGTCGGCGAAGAGGGAGGGAAGGGGCGTCGTCACCCGCCGTACCGCGCGCCTTCGCAGTAGCCGCCTTCGGCCCATCGTCCGCCAGCATCCAGGCAAGAGTCCCGAGCCACAAAATCGCTGGTTCTGGTCCACCAAACTACTGCTACGGAGATCGTCACGAGCCCAAGCGCGACGGCCAGCGCGATTATATTCACCTGTCGCATCATGCGCTCCAAGGTGACAGGAGCCGACAACCCGTCTGCTCAAAATGTTTGATGTTGCGCGTGACAATGGTCAGTCCATGGACGTGAGCCGTCGCCGCGATCAGTTCATCGGTCATCTCTGAGACGCGTCCTGCCGCACGGTTGATCTCCGCCAGAGCGGCCCAGCGCTCCGTGACATCAAGGTCTACGGGAAGAATGCGTGCGCCATATCTGAGAACCAGATCACTCAGCCAGAAATCGAGGTCGTCCCGGCGTCGGCTCGGCTCCAACCTCACTATGCCCCGCCGTAGTTCGCCGACGGTCAGGACGCTCAGGTACAGATCAGAAAGGAGTTGCTCATTCAGCCAGTGCAAGACCCCGACATCCGGTCGGGCGCGTTTGGGCTCGCTGATCACATTGGTGTCGAGCAGAAACATCAGAACGGATCGATCGCTCTGGCAGGGCGTCTGTCGCGTTCGAGATCGACACCGTCCAGTTGCGGACCGTTGAGCAGCCAGTCCTTGAAGTCTCGCGATGAGCGGGGGTCCTTCAAACGCCTGAAGTCCTCAGCCGAGAGCAAGACAGCGGCGGCTTCACCGTGAAGAGAGATTTCCTGAGGCCCATTCGTGCGTGATCGCCGAATGACTTCGGAGA
Organism: Brevundimonas vancanneytii; assembly: GCA_943372125.1. GTDB lineage: Bacteria > Pseudomonadota > Alphaproteobacteria > Caulobacterales > Caulobacteraceae > Brevundimonas > Brevundimonas vancanneytii_D. The sequence continues at coordinate 87,214 of CALRXI020000002.1, read as the reverse complement.
GATTGTCCTTGGCCTTGGCTACACTCCAGCTCATCACGCCCTCCGAGATATGGCTATAGTGTATGGCTATAAGCTGGCGACGCTGGGTAGTCAATGAATGTTCCCGTTCCGTTTCACGAACCGAACCGCTATCTGTCTGCGGTGACCCTCGACTCGTTTCCTTCTCGCACAGCCCCAACCGGCACCGAGCCCTGGCTCGACCTGCCATCGGCTCTCGCCGTGCCCCCCGGCGCAGGCGCGATCTGCGACGACAGCGGTCCACGTAAGATCGGGCGCGGGGCGGCGGAGGGTGCCTTCACCACCGGCCCCGTCATGGTCGCCCATGCCAGTCTGACGGCGCGGCGGCTGGGGATTGCGCCGCCCGCTCGATCGGACGACCTGCTTGATGTGCTGGAGCTGTTCGCCTTTGTCCGGCCCGCACGGTTCTGTGCGCCGTCGCCCAGCGGCCTGGCCTTGGCGATGGGGATGACCGAGCCGAGGGGGGCGGAGGCGCAGGCCCGGGCGCTGATGGACGCCGCCGACTGCCTGCTGCGCGAACTGGCCGATCAGGCCTATCCGGGGCGGGAAGAGGCCTTCACCCTGGCCGAGACCCTGTCGGAGGCGGGCTGGAGCTGGGCGTCGCGGGTGACGGGGGCCTTGCAGCATCAGCCGATCCGCGATCGCGCCCATCGCGGCACGGGTCTGGACGCCTGGTCGCGCCTGCCGGAGTGGGAGGACGAGGCTCCGCGCGGCGAGGCAGGGTCCGCGCCGGTCGATTCAGAGTCCGCCCGCATCCGTCTGGAGAAACTGCTTCAGGCCTCGGGTCTGGACGAGACCCGCCCGACCCAGTCCGACTATGCCGCAGAGGCCGCCTATGCCTTTTCGCCCCGCAACGAGGAGGGGCGGCCCCGTGTCCTGCTGGCCGAGGCGGGCACCGGCACCGGCAAAACATTGGGCTATCTGGCTCCGGCCAGCCTGTGGGCCGAACGCAATCAGGGGGCGGCCTGGGTCTCGACCTACACCCGCGCCCTGCAACGCCAGATCGACCGCGAGAGCGCCGCCCTGTGGCCCGATCCCGCCGAGCGCAAGCGCAAGGCCGTGGTCCGAAAAGGTCGCGAAAACTATCTGTGCCTGCTCAATCTTCAGGACATGATGCAGGCCGCCCAGCTGGGCAACGGCGACCTGATCGGCATGGCCCTGGCCAGCCGCTGGGCGATGCATAGCCGCGACGGCGACATGACCGGGGGCGACTATCCCGGCTGGCTGCCCGGCCTGTTCGCCACCGCGCCCAGTCATCAGGCCAGTGCCGCCAATCTGGTCGATCGGCGCGGCGAGTGCGTCCATGCGGCCTGTCCCCATTACCGCACCTGCTTCGTCGAAAAGACCATCCGCGCCAGTCGCCGGGCCGATCTGGTGGTCGCCAACCACGCCCTGGTCATGACCCAGGCCGCCTTTGACGGTGCCCGCTCGGCGCGCGGCCTGAAGCAGGATGGCGAGACGGCGGCGCTGAAGCGCATCGTCTTCGACGAGGGCCACCATCTGTTCGACGCCGCCGACAGCGCGTTCTCTGCCTGCCTGTCGGGTCAGGAGGCGGCCGAACTGCGCCGCTGGCTGCGCGGACCGGAGGGGCGCGGGCGGCGGGGGCGGGGGCTGGAGCAACGACTGGGCGACCTGTGCGCCGACAATGCCGAGGCGACCAAGGCCTTGCAGGATGCCGTCCGGGCCGCCGCCCAGCTGCCCGGTGAGGGCGTGTCGGGCCGCATCGCGCCTGCGTCTGGCGAGGTCAATCCGATTGGACCCATCGAGCGGTTCCTTGTCGCCGCGCTGGAGCAGCTTCGCGCCCGGACCAGCGAGCAATCGGGCCCCGGCGGCACCGAGTTCGGCATGGAGTGTTCCTTGCGCCCGGTTACCGATCCGGTGCTGGAGACGGCGCGAGAAGCGGCCAAGGCCCTGGCGGATGTCGAGGCCCCGCTGCTGGCCCTGTCGCGCCATCTGGAAGATATACTGGACGACGAGGCCGTCGAGCTGGACGGGGCGGCGCGAGCCCGGATCGAGGGGGCGCTGCGCGGGCTGGACCGCCGCGCTCGCATGACCCTGCCCGGCTGGCGCTCCATGCTGGCGGCGCTGGAGGTCTCATCGGACGAGCCGGACCCGGATTTTCTGGACTGGCTGTCGGCCGAGGCCGCATTTGGCCGGATCACGGATGTGGCCCTGCGCCGTCACTGGATCGACCCGACCGTGCCGCTGGAGGCCGCGGTGATCATGCCGTCGCATGGCGTGCTGGTGACCTCGGCCACCCTGTCCGATCCCCTGTCTGACGACCCGTTCGACATGGCCCGCCTGCGGACCGGCTCGGCCCGCTTGATCGAACCGGCGCGGACGCTGAAGGTCGAAAGCCCCTTCAACTATGCGACCAACAGCCGGGTGATCGTCGTCAACGACCTGACCAAGGACGAGCCGCGCCAGACAGCCGCGGCGATGCGCGAACTGTTTCTGGCGGCGGGGGGCGGGGGTCTCGGCCTGTTCACCGCGATTCGTCGGTTGAAGGCGGTCTACGAACGGCTGGGGCCCGACCTGGCCAAGGCGGGCATCCCGCTCTACGCCCAGCATGTCGATCCGCTGGAAGTCGGGGCCCTGGTCGACGTCTTCCGGGCCGAGCGGGACAGCTGTCTGCTGGGGACCGATGCCGTGCGGGACGGGGTGGATGTGCCGGGCCGCAGCCTTCGCATTCTCGCCTTCGACCGCGTGCCCTGGCCGCGTCCGGACCTGCTGCACAAGGCGCGGCGGGCGCGATTCGGCGGCGGGCCTCAGGCGCGCGGCTTCGACGACGCCCTGGCGCGCGCGAAAATGGCCCAGGCCTTCGGTCGCCTGATCCGCCGGGCCGACGACAAGGGGGTCTTCGTCATGCTGGACGCCGCCGCTCCGACGCGCCTGTTCGCCAGCCTGCCGCCGGGCTGCGAGGTTCAGCGGATGGGACTGGCCGAGGCGGTGGAGCTGGTCGGCGGGTTTCTAGAGCAGGGTGGGAGCGACTGAACCAAGCCATTGTCATCCCGGAAATCGCGTCAGCGATTATCCGGGACGGAGGAGGGAAACCAAGCCCCTCCCGGAAGACGCGCAGCGGCTATCCGGGAGACAGGCAAGGATGATCCAGCTGTCTCCCGGATAATCGCAAGCGATTTCCGGGAGTTTCTTATCCAATCCCCGAAGCGTCCCGGCTCTCCGCTTCGCTACGGCCGGGATGACAAGAGTTGGCTGATTTAGCGCAGATCGGGTGGTGTCGCCTCTTCGGTCAGCATCCAGATCGCCTCCTCGACACTGACCACGGTCTGTGCCTGCGAACCCAGACGGCGGATGGCGACCTGGCCCTGTTCGGCTTCCTGGCGACCGACGACGGCGATGACCGGCACCTTGCCGACCGAGTGCTCGCGCACCTTGTAACCGACCTTCTCGTTGCGCAGATCGGTCTCGACCCGCAGGCCCGCGGCGCGGAACTTCGCCGCCACCTCTTCGGCATAGCCGTCGGCGTCAGACGTGATCGTCGCCACCACCGCCTGCACCGGGGCGAGCCACAGCGGGAAGGCCCCGGCGTAGTTCTCGATCATGATGCCGATGAACCGTTCGAAGGACCCAAGGATCGCCCGGTGCAGCATGACCGGCCGATGCTTCTGGCCGTCCTCGGCGATGTAGGTGGCGTTCAGACGCTCGGGCAGGACGTAATCCAGCTGGATCGTGCCGCAGGTCCATTCGCGGCCGATGGCGTCCTTGACGATGAAGTCCAGCTTGGGCGCATAGAACGCCCCGTCGCCCTCGGTCACGACCGGCTCGGTCCCGGCGGCGCGCGCCGCCTCGGCCATCAAGTTTTCCGCCTTGTCCCAGAATTCGTCCGAACCGGCGCGGTTCTCCGGCCGGGTGCCCAGGCTGATGTAGGCCGTTTCCATGCCCAAATCGGCATGGACGCTACGGGCCAGTTTGATGAACTCCGACGTTTCCTCGACGATCTGGTCCTCGCGGCAGAAGATGTGGGCGTCGTCCTGGGTGAAGCCGCGCACCCGCATCAGGCCGTGCAGCGATCCCGACGGCTCATAGCGGTGGCAGGCCCCAAACTCGGCCATGCGCAGCGGCAGCTCGCGGTACGACCGCTGGCCCTGGTCGAAGATCTGCACGTGGCCCGGACAGTTCATGGGCTTGAGGCTCAGTTCCTCGCCCTCGACCGTCTCGCAGACGAACATGTTGGGGCGATACTTGTCCCAGTGACCGCTCTGTTCCCAGAATTTGCGGTCAAGAACCTGGGGCGTCTTGACCTCGACATAGCCGGCGGCGTCCAGACGGCGGCGCATATAGGCCTCCAGCACGCGCCACAGGACCCAGCCCTTCGGGTGCCAGAAGACCATGCCCCGGCCCTCTTCCTGCATGTGGAAGAGCTCCATAGCCTTGCCGACCTTGCGGTGGTCGCGCTTCTCGGCCTCTTCCAGCCGCTGCAGATAGGCGTCCAGGTCCTCCTTGGTCGCCCAGGCGGTGCCATAGATGCGCTGCAGCTGCTCGCGGTTCGAGTCGCCCCGCCAGTAGGCCCCGGCCAGTTTGGTCAGCTTGAACGCCTTGCCGACATGGCGCGTCGAGGGGAAGTGGGGCCCCCGGCACAGGTCGATCCAGTCGCCCTGACGATACAGGGTGATGGTCTCGGTGCCCGGCAGGTCGCGGATCAGCTCGGCCTTGAACTTTTCGCCGCGTGCTTCGAAGAAGGTGATGGCCTCGTCACGATCCCAGACCTCGCGTTCGAATTTCGCATCACGATCGACGATCTTCGCCATCTCCTTTTCGATGGCGGCGAAATCGTCGGTCGAGAAGGGCGTCTCGCGGAAGAAGTCGTAATAGAAGCCGTCGTCGATGGCCGGGCCGATGGTGACCTGGGTGCCCGGGAACAGCGTCTGCACCGCCTCGGCCAGGACGTGGGCGGTGTCGTGGCGGATGGTGTACAGAGCCGCAGGGTCGTCGCGCATGATCAGGCGGAAGCTGCCCCCCGTCTCCAGCACCCGGTCCATGTCGCGCTGCTCGCCGTTCAGCTCGGCCAGCACGGCTTTCTTGGCGAGCGAAGGCGAGATGGAGGCGGCCACGTCGCGGGCGGTCGATCCGGCCGGATATTCACGGGCGGCGCCGTCGGGGAATTTCAGTTCGATCATCGCATCAGTCTTTTATGGGCGGCACCGGGTCATAGCCCGATGATCCGAAGGGGTGGCATTTGCAAAGGCGTCTGACCGTCAGCCATCCCCCCTTGACCGGTCCGTGCTGGATCAGCGCGTCGCGGCCATAATCGGAACAGGTCGGCATGAACCGGCAATGTTGCCCGATCAGGGGGGACAGCGTCAGCTTGTAGCCCCGATGGGCCGCGCGGACGCCGCGTTCGTAGAGGGTGGTGCCTGTCGCCATGTCGCGCCGCTTATCTCGCGTCATGGCGAGCGGGGCAACCGGGCGTAAAGCCTGGCGTGACCGGCGTCGGACCCTCAGGCCGCGCCGGCGAGGCTAGTTCGTTCCGCAGCCTGGCGTGCGGCCTCCAGCGTCGCCTCCACCGCGACCAGGGTGGAGGCGTGACGGGCGGGGTAGTCGGCGACCTGTTTCAAGACGCGCAGCCCTTCGAAGCGACCGGTCGGACCCTCGCCGCCGGACTTCAGCATGGCGACCATGGCATCGCGGGCGGTCTGGATCTCGTCGATGCCGGCCCCGATGATGCTCTCGCCCAGCACGCCCGCCGCCGCCTGACCCAGGGCGCAGGCCTTGATGTCCTGGGCGAAGGCGATGATGTGGTCGGTCTCGTCCAGCACGACATCGACGACGGCGCGTGAGCCGCACAGCTTGGCGACCCTCTCGCCGGTGCCGAAACGCGCATCGGGTGAGGGCTCAGGCAGCCGTCCGCTGTGGGGCAGGTTCGCCGCCAGCGTCAGTATCCGCGTGCTGTAGAGCGCGTCGATCATGGCCGCGATATAGGCGCTCAACTGCCCTGAAGCGAGCCCCAGGTGCGCGAGGCATCGGCGGTCGTGGCACCGGAGCGGGCGCGCAGCCAGGCCAGGTTGCGGTCGGCGGCCTCTGGCGGCAGGTCGCGACGCAGCATCTGCTCCGCCTCGGCCATATTGCCGTTCAGACCCAGGACCATGGCCAGGTTCAGCCGCACCTTCAGCGAGGCACCGGGCTGAAGGGCCGCGCGACGCAGCAGGGGCTCGGCCGACCGGGTGTCGCCCTGCGTCATGGAGGCCATGGCCATATTGCTCAGCACGTCCGGATTGTCGGGCGACAGGGCCAGGGCTTGCGCCCAGGCGGCGCGGGCGTCGTCGGGGCGACGCACCTGCTCATAGGCGGTGCCCACCAGGGACCAGGATCGCCAGTCGTTCGGGCGGCTGTCGCGCGCCTTCTCCAGATCGGCGATACCATAGAAGGCCTGGCCTCGGGCGATGTGGGCGCGACCGGATTCCAGCATGGCGTCGATATTGGCGGGCTGAACCAGCAGGACGCGCTGGGCCATCTCGGCCGCCTGATCGAAACGACCCAGTTCGCGCAGGGCCTGGGCCGCCTTGACCCCGGCCTCGGGGTCCATGGGGTTGATATCGGCCTGATCGGTCCAGAAGACTTGGCGGCTGAGGGCATCGGAACGGTCATAGGCGGCGCGTTCCTGGGCCGTGGCGGGCTGGCGCGGCGTGGCGGCGGGCGCAGGCGTCTGCGGGGTCGCCTGCTGGGCCCAGGCGGGCCCTGACAGCGCGATAAGCAGGGCTGCGACGGGGGCGGCGGTTGCGATGCGGGCGCGGGTGGGCGACATGGAGGACGCTCCGTTGAAGGTCGAGGCTCCAGACTCGGCGTTTCGCGTCAACTCTTGGTTAAGATCGGCTCATCCGGGCCGGAAAGGCCGCCGAATGTCCGTGCTGCATCCCGAGGTCCTGACCCACGACACGGAGGGCGCGCTGCCCGTGCGCCTGGTGGGGCGCGGTCAGGCTTTGTCTGGAGCGGAGGCGGTATGGGCGAAGGCGCACGATTTCACCGGCAAGGTGGGGCAGTTGCTGATGCTGGCCGGGCCGGATGGGGCGCTTTCAGGGGCGCTGTTTGGAACAGGTGACCGGTTCGACCCTGTGTCCCTCCGTGGCTTGGCGGCGCGGTTACCCGCCGGCCTGTGGCGGCTGGAGGGCCTGCCGGACGGTCAAGCCGAGCGGGCCGCTCAGGCCTTTGCTCTGGGGAGCTACCGTTTCGATCGCTACAAGGCACGACAGCCATCCGGAGTGCGCCTGTCGGTCCCCACGCATGTGGATGTGGAGGCCCTGTCCCGCATCGCCGCCGCCTGCGCCCTGGCGCGCGAGATGATCGATACCCCTGCCGCCGACATGGGGCCGCTGCAGATCGAAACTATCGGGCGGGAGATCGCCGAAGCCCACAAGGCCACGTTCACGGTCACGACCGGCGAGGCCTTGCTGGAGGAAAACTATCCGGCGGTCCATGCCGTGGGCCGGGCCGCGACGGTTCAGCGGGCCCCGCGGGTGATCGAGATCGGCTGGAATCTTGACCGCACCGACCTGCCGCTGGTCGCGCTGGTCGGCAAGGGCGTGGTGTTCGACACCGGCGGGCTGGACATCAAGTCCGCCGCCGGCATGCGCAATATGAAGAAGGACATGGGCGGGGCGGCACATGCTCTGGCGCTGGGTCGACTGGTCATGCAGGCGGGTCTGGCCGTGCGGCTGGTGGTGCTGGTCGCCGCCGTCGAGAATGCGGTCAGCGCCGATGCCTTCCGCCCCGGCGACATCCTGAACAGCCGCAAGGGACTGACGATCGAGATCGGCAATACGGATGCGGAAGGGCGGCTGATCCTGGCAGATGTCCTGACCCGCGCCTCAGAACATTCGCCGGACCTGACGCTGGACTTCGCGACTCTGACCGGGGCGGCCCGCATCGCCCTGGGGCCGGAGTTGCCGCCGCTGTACGCTGACGACGAGGCGCTGGCGTCCGATCTTCTGGCCGCGGCTGCCGCCGTCGGCGATCCGATGTGGCGCATGCCGCTTTGGCCCGGCTATGTGGCGGCGCTCGACACCGAGATCGCGGACGTCAAGAACGACAGCTCGGCCTGGGCGCAAGCCGGCTCTGTCACCGCCGCCCTGTTCCTGCAGAAGTTCGCGCCGGCGACCGGGGCCTGGGCGCATATGGACATCTTCGCCTGGAACCCCCGAGCCCGCCCAGGCTGGCCCGAAGGCGGGGAGGCGCAGGCGATGCGGGCGTGCTTCGAGATGCTGTCGCGGCGATACCCCGGATAAACGCAATCGCCCCATTCCGGCCTTGATCCGTTAACGGCCTTTTCGCCTTCGTCCCTCAGGATGCAGGTTCAACGGACGGACCCCAGTTTGACCGCAACCGCAACCAGCCTCGACCCCAGGACCACGCTTGCCCGGCCCGATCTGGCCGAACAGGCGCTGGAAGGCGTCGTGCGTGCCAAGGCCTTCAGGGCCGTGCGTCCGATGCGCTGCGTCGTGCCGGTGGCCGACATCCAGGCCGCCCCTAACCCGGCGGAGACCCCTGTCGATCAGATCATTTTCGGCGAAGCGTTCGACGTTCTGGACGTTCAGGGCGACCGCGCCTGGGGCAAGGCGCGGCGCGATGGTGTGGTCGGCTGGATCGCGCGAACGGCGCTGGAGGAGGGGGCTCCTCTGGCCGAGGCCATCGTCACCTCCGTGTCCACCGACCTGCCCCTGAACGCCTTGGTCGGCAAGGCCGACCAGACCGGTGCATCCGCGTCCATCGGTGTCTTCGCGGCCGATCCTGTCGATGTGGCCGAACGGCTGATCGGCGTACCGCACGTGCTGGGCGGTCGCTCTTCGCAAGGCACGGACTGCTGCGGCCTGATCCAGCAGGCGCTCTATGCCTGCGGCCGTGCCGCGCCGCGATATGCCGACCAGCAGGCGGAACTGGGCCAGGCCGTCGATGCCGCGTCCGCGCGGCGTGGCGATCTGGTGATCTGGCTTAAGGCCGACGAGACGCCTTGGCGCGGGCATTCAGCCTTCGTGCTGGACGACGGACGGGTGCTGCACGCCACCGGCCATCATGGTGCCGTGGTCATCGAGCCGATGTCCGAGGCCGCCGCGCGCTATGCCACCGATGGTTTCTCTACGCCGATCTTCCGGCGTCTGTAGGCGACCGCACCAAAGCGTGAGGCGGCGACGCCTTGGCTTTGAAGGCTCAGGTCACTAGGTTCCGCTCCGTCAGCGGCGAGCATACGCCGCGCCCCCAATCAGGAGACGGCCCATGACCGACGCAAAGCAGATCGATCTGGACAACCCCCTCGGCGTCGACGGCTTCGAGTTCGTGGAATTCACCGGTCCGGACGGGGCCGAGATGGTCTCCAAGTTGGAGCTGATGGGCTTTACCCAAACGCATGTGAACCCGAGGACCGACGTCGTTCGCCTGAAGCAGGGCGACATCAGCTTCCTGGTCCATCGTTCTGACAAGGTCGGTCAGGCCGCCGAGTTCGCGCGCGACCACGGTCCGTCGGCCAACGGCATGGCCTTCCGCACCGCTGACGCCAAGGCCGCCTACGAAGGCGCTCTGGCCCGTGGAGCTCGTGCGGCCGAGGGTGTAGCCGGCGGCGCGCTGGGTGACGACTATCCCTATATCCTGCAGGGCATCGGCGGTTCGCTGCTGTACGTCGTCGATCAGTATGGCGAGAAGGGTTCACTGTACGACGGCTGGGACGAGATCGAGGGCTGGGAAGAGGCCGAGCGCAAGAATTCCTTCGGCCTGGAGATCCTGGACCACCTGACCCACAATGTCCGCCGCGGCGAGATGCGGACCTGGTCGGGCTTCTACAACTCGGTCTTCAACTTCGAGGAACAGAAGTATTTCGACATCAAGGGCAAGGCGACGGGCCTGTTCAGCCAGGCGATGATCGCGCCCGACCGCGCCATCCGCATCCCCCTGAACGAAAGCCAGGACGACAACTCCCAGATCGAGGAATATCTGCGCCGCTACAACGGCGAAGGCATCCAGCACATCGCCCTGACGACCGAAGACATCTTCGCCACGGTCGAGGCCATGAAGGCCAACGGTGTCCAGTTCCAGGACACCATCGAGACCTATTTCGAACTGATCGACAAGCGCCTGCCCAACCACGGGCATGATGTGGAGCGGATGCGCAAGAACCGCATCCTGATCGACGGTTCGGACGAAGAAGGCCTGCTGCTGCAGATCTTCACCCAGGACACGTTCGGCCCGATCTTCTTCGAGATCATCCAGCGCAAGGGCAATGAGGGTTTCGGCAACGGCAACTTCCAGGCCCTGTTCGATTCCATCGAGCTGGACCAGATCCGTCGCGGCGTGATCAAGGTCGATGCCTGAATGAAGGGACCACCACCCGGCTGGCTGCCGTGGCTGGGCCCGCCGCTGGCCGGTATCGGGGCGGGACTGACCGGAGCCTTGCTGCACGCAGGGTTCTGGCCCGCCCTGGCCGGGGCGCTGGTCCTCGGCGCGGTGCCGACGATTATTTATCGTTTTTGGAAACGGGCCTACGACCGCAGCGTCTGACACACGTTCAGGGTGTGTAAAAACAATCCAGGATAGTCTTTTTGGCGCGGTTCGTGCAGGGCCGCGCCTGCATGGGTCGCTGAGGCCCAGAATGAGACGGAGTGCTGATCGTGTCGATCAGGGCGGTCACAGAGGCCGACTATCCCGCCATCCAGGCCCTGCACAGGGGTGTGGGCTGGCCGACGCGGTCGCTGGCGGGCTGGCGCTGGCTGCATGGCAACCCCGCCCGGACCGAGATCGACGCGGTGGCGGGATGGGTGGTGGATGGGCCTGACGGACAGCCTGCGGCCCACGTCGGCAATCTGATTCATCGGTTTCGCCTCGACGACCGCATCCTGCATGCCGCGACCGGATTTTCGATCATCGCCTCGCCCAAGGTGCGTGGCGTGGCGCACCGGATCATCCGCACCTTTTCGCAACAGCCCAATGTCTTTGCGACCTACACCTTCAACGCCAATGCGGTGTCCCAGCCCCTGTATGGGCGACTGGGCATGCGCCCTTGGCCTGAACAGACCCATGCGCTGAAGCTGAGCTGGCGGATGGACCTGCCTGCCCTGGCGATCGGTCGCGGCCTGCGTCAGCTCTATCGGTTCGCGCCGGACATGGTCGTACGCATGGGCGAGCAACTGATGAATGACCGCTTGGGACGGGTGCCCCGTCTGCGCCTGCCGCCCGGTGTGTCGATCCTGAGCCGAATCGGCGACGGCTCCCCCTATGATCGGTTCCAGCAGGCCCTGGGCCGCGAGGGGCGTCTGCTGGCCGACCGCAGCCCCGCGATGATGAAATGGAGGTTGTCGGATCCCGACATGACGACGCCACCCCTGCTGCTGGCCTTCCGGCGCGGCGACGTCATCACCGGCTATGCGATGGCCCAGATGGCCAAGTCCAATATCATCGAAGTGCCGGTGCTGGAGATCATCGATCTGGAGGCCCTGGCCTGGGACGACGAGGCCATTCCCGCCCTGATGGCGGCGCTGACGGCCGCGGCGCGGCCCATGGGGGCGGCCAAGGTTCGCATGCAGGTGGTCAGCCCGCAGATGCTGACGCGGCTGGGCGACTGGGCACAGACCGCCGCGCGCGAGGGCGGCTGGGGTCACTGCCACATCCGGTTCGCCGAGGCCGCGCCTTCGCCAGAGCTGTGGTCGCCGACACCGTTCGATTCCGACTATGCCGTCTGCCTGCGTCCCCTACCGCTGGCGGACAGGGCCAAGGGGCGGGTCCGCTCTTGGGTGCCGGTGTCGTCCAGCCCCTCGCGCGCCTGACGTCCTAGTTCAGGGGACGGGACTTCAGGGCGTCGCGGATCTCGGTCAGCAGGGCCTCGCTCGTGGTCGGGGCTGCGGGTTCGGCCGGAGTCTCCGCCTGTTTGCGACGCAGCTTGTTGATCGCCTTGACCACGAGGAAGATCACGAAGGCCACGATCAGGAACTGGATCAGGGTGTTGATGAAGGCGCCGTACTGAATGGCGACCTTTTCGATCTCCTCGGTCGCGGGGTTTTCGGCGACCAGCACCCATTCCAGATTGCTGAAATCGACCTTGCCCAGCAAAAGACCGATCGGCGGCATCACCACCTGTTCGACCAGGCTGGTGACGATCTTGCCGAAGGCCGCGCCGATGATGACGCCCACCGCCAGATCGACGACATTGCCGCGCGAGATGAATTCCTTGAATTCGCTGCCGATGCTCATGGGTCTTCCTTTGGTCTAGGCATCGCCGGAGGCGTTCAGCCGCTCCCGCAGCTCCTTGCCGCTCTTGAAGAAGGGCACGGCCTTGGCGGGGACGTCCACGGCCTCGCCGGTGCGGGGGTTGCGGCCGGCGCGCGCGGGACGGCTGCGCACCGAAAAGGCACCAAAGCCGCGCAGTTCGACCCGGCCGGCCGAACCCAGGGAATCCACCATCCGGCCCAGAACCACATTCACCACGCGCTCGACCTCGGCATGGGTCAGGTGCGTGTTCTCGGCGGCGAGTTTCTCGATCAGCTCGGATTTGATCACGGCAAGGCCCCCGCCTCAGTCTGTGGATCGGACCGCTCGAACGGGCCAAGTCGATCATTAGTCACAACAATACGCCTGATGGGAAGGGGCGGATACGAAAAAGGCGGCGGGATCGCTCCCGCCGCCTTCTTTGTCGTAGCCTATCGCTCGGGCCGCGGGCCCTCGCTGCTTGAGGCCAGGCCTTAGTCCTTGGAGCCAGCCTTTTCGCGGAGAGCGGCACCCAGGATGTCGCCTAGGGACGCGCCGGAATCCGACGAGCCGAACTGGTCGATGGCTTCCTGTTCGTCCTTCATTTCCAGGGCCTTGATCGACACCGAGACGCGGCGCGAGGCCTTGTCGATGCCGGTGACCATGGCGTCCACGCGGTCGCCGACGGAGAAGCGCTCGGTGCGCTGCTCGTTGCGGTCGCGCGACAGGTCCGACTTGCGGATGAAGGAGGTGACCGGCGCGTCATCCTCGCCGAACTTGACCTCCAGGCCGCCCGTTTCGACCGCCGTCACGGTGACGGTGATCTGCTGGCCCTTCTTGTAGGTGTCGCCTTCGCCGATCGGATCGCCGCCCAGCTGCTTGATGCCCAGCGAGACGCGCTCCTTCTCGACGTCGACGTCCAGAACCTTGGCCTTGACGGTTTCGCCCTTGCGGTAGCGCTGGATGGCTTCTTCGCCCGAGACGTTCCAGTCCAGGTCGGACAGGTGCACCATGCCGTCGATGTCGTTGTCCAGGCCGATGAACAGGCCGAACTCGGTGGCGTTCTTGACTTCACCCTCGACGGTCGAGCCGATCGGATTGGCGGCCACGAAGGCATCCCACGGATTGTCCTGGGCCTGCTTGAGGCCCAGCGAGATGCGGCGCTTGGAGGCGTCGACATCCAGAACCACGACGTCGACTTCCTGCGAGGTCGAGACGATCTTGCCGGGGTGGACGTTCTTCTTGGTCCAGGACATTTCCGAGACGTGCACCAGGCCCTCGACACCGGCTTCCAGCTCCACGAAGGCGCCGTAGTCGGTGATGTTGGTGATGCGACCGCTCATCTTGGCACCGACGGGGTATTTGGCTTCCACGCCGTCCCACGGATCGGTCTGCAGCTGCTTCATACCCAAGCTGATGCGCTGGGTGTCGGGGTTGATCTTGACGACCTGCACCTTGACGGTGTCGCCGACGGCGAGGACCTGCGAGGGGTGCGAGACGCGCTTCCACGACATGTCGGTGACGTGCAGCAGGCCGTCGATGCCGCCCAGATCCACAAACGCGCCGTAGTCGGTGATGTTCTTGACGACGCCGTCGCGGACTTCCCCCTCTTGCAGCTGGCCGACCAGCTCCGTGCGCTGTTCGGCGCGGGCTTCTTCCAGGATGGCGCGGCGCGAGACCACGATGTTGCCGCGCGGGCGGTCCATCTTCAGGATGGCGAAGGGTTGTTCCTTGCCCATCAGCGGACCGACGTCGCGCACCGGGCGGATGTCGACCTGCGAGCCGGGCAGGAAAGCCGAAGCACCGCCCAGATCGACGGTGAAGCCGCCCTTGACGCGGCCGATGATGGCACCGTTGACCGGCTGACCCTCGGCGAACACGACTTCCAGACGGGTCCAGGCTTCTTCGCGGCGGGCCTTGTCGCGGCTGATGACGGCCTCACCCAGGGCGTTCTCGACGCGCTCCAGATAGACTTCGACGCTATCGCCGACCTTGGGGATCACGGCGCCTTCGCCGATGCCGAACTCGCGGGCCGGGATGCGACCTTCGGTCTTCAGACCGACGTCGATGATCAGGATGTCCTTTTCCATGCCGACGACGCGGCCGTGGACGACCTGGCCTTCGCCGAGGTCGCGGCCGCCCAGGGTTTCGTCAAGCAGCGAGGCGAAGTCGTCGCGGGAGGGGGAGAGGGTATCAGTCATGCAGGGATGCGGTTTCTAACGGTTGTGGCGCGTGACCGGACGGCCCCGCGCGAGGTGAAGGTTGAACAGGGGTCGATCATTGCGACACGGGGCCAGATGACCCGATCGCCCGCGGAAGCCGAGGTTGGGAGCGCTGGATTTGCCGCCCGGTCCCTAGAGACCAGATCGGACACGCGCCGCCTCGACGATACGGCGGGCCGCATCGAAGGCCGCCTCTATATCCATTTCGGTCGTATCCAGCAAGACCGCGTCCTCGGCCTGGACCATGGGGGCCGCGCCGCGACCGGCGTCGCGCTCGTCCCGTCTCAGGATATCGGCCAGCATGTCCTCATAGGCGATGGCGTCGCCGCGCGCCGTCAGCTGTTTCCAGCGGCGGGTAGCGCGCACCTCCGGCGTGGCGGTGACATAAAGCTTGGCCGGGGCATGGGGGGCGATGACGGTGCCGATGTCGCGACCGTCCAGAACGGCGCCGCCCGGCTGCGCCGCGAAGTCGCGCTGAAGTTCCAGAAGGGCCGCCCGCACACCCGGATAGCCGGCGATGCGACTGGCCGCCTCTCCGGCCTGGCCCGTGGTCAGTTGCGCGTCGTACGACAGGCGGGCGGTGTCCAGCGTCCGGGCCACGGCCTCGGCGGCCCCGGCGTCATCCAGTGACCCACCGGCCGCCAGCACGCCCATGCCCACGGCGCGATACAGCAGGCCGGTGTCCAGAAACGGCAGGCCATAATGCGCCGCCAGTCGCGCGGCGATGGTGCCCTTGCCCGAGGCGGCCGGGCCGTCGACGGCGATGATCAGGCTCATGGGCGGGTCTTCAGCAGGGCTCGCGCCGACAGCGCACTGACGGCCAGACAGATCAGAACGATGACGACGTGAACGGCCAGCAAACTCCAGAACAGGCCGGGCTGATCCGCCAGCAGCACGTTCGGCCCGCGCTGAACCGTCAGTCGTCCGTTGAAGATGTCGCGCAGCCCCGCCCAGGCCACGACGCCTGCCGCTGCCAGAAACAGAACAGCGTCCAGGGCCAGTCGGCCTTTCGACTTGGGGCGAGTGTTAACGGGTGGGTCGATCCTGTTGGGTTTCCACATCACGCGGCCTCCATGTCTGCGCCCAGGCCCTGCATCATCTCGACGAAGCCGGGAAAGCTGGTGGCGATCATGCCGGGTTCATCGACGGTCACCGGGGCCTGGGCGGCCATGCCCAGCACCAGATGGCTCATGGCGATACGGTGGTCACCGTGAGTGGTCACGGTCGCACCGCCCCGGACCGGTCCGCCGGTGACGATGAAGCCCTCGGGCTCTTCCTCCACCTTCACGCCGCAGGCCTTGAGACCCGCCGCCATCAGCGCGATGCGGTCGCTTTCCTTGACCCGCATCTCGCCGATACCCCGCATGACGGTGGCTCCCTTGGCAAAGGCGGCGGTGGCGGCCAGGATAGGATATTCGTCGATCATGGAGGCAGCGCGGCTCTCAGGCACGACGATGCCTGTCAGGCGCGAGTGCCGCGCGATGATGTCGCCGACCTCCTCGCCGCCACTGCTGCGGCGGTTGGCGATGGTCAGGTCGGCGCCCATTTCGATCCAGGTGTCGAACAGGCCGGTGCGCAGGGGATTGAGCATGACGCCCTCGACCGTCACCTCGGCCCCCGGCACGATCAGACCCGCTGCCAGCGGAAAGGCCGCCGACGACGGATCGCCCGGTACGGACACGGCGGTTCCGGTCAGGGACTGGCCCTTCATCAACGACACACGCCAGCCGTCGCCAACGGGCTCGACGTCCACCTTGGCCCCGAAGGCGCGCAGCATGCGCTCGGTGTGATCGCGGCTCTTTTCCGGTTCGAGAATGGTCGTCGTGCCCGACCCATTCAGCCCGGCCAGCAGGATAGCCGACTTGATCTGGGCAGAGGCGACGGTCTGCGCGTAGTCGATGCCGGTCAGCGTTCCGCCCGACAGGGTGACGGGCAGACGATCTTCGCGGGCCTGCCAGTCGAACCGCGCGCCCATCTGCGCGAGAGGCCCCGTCACCCGTTTCATCGGTCGTTTGCGCAGGCTGGCATCGCCATCGAACGTCACCGTGATCGGATAGCCTGCCGCAGCCCCCATCAGCAGCCGAACCCCCGTCCCGGCATTGCCGCAGTCGATGATCTGATCCGGCGAGGTGAAGCCGCCCCGGCCCTCGACCCGCCAATGGCCCGGTCCCAGTCGCGTAACTGTGGCCCCAAAGGCCTCGACCGCGCGCGCCGTGGCCAGAATATCGTCGCCTTCCAGCAGGCCTTCGATCTCGGTCGTGCCCGACGCCATGGCCCCGAGGATCAGCGACCGGTGCGAGATCGACTTGTCGCCGGGCGCGCGCGCGGTGCCCTTCAGAGCGATGCCGGGACGGGCGGTCAGATAGGCGGTTGTCGTCACCCGGCGGTCTCCGTGACAGGCATTGCGGCGCGGGCGCGCGGAGATGGCTTTTGACAGTGGGGCCAAGGGGTGGCAAGGGAGCCGCCCGATTTCCCACACATGCCAAAGGTCTATTCCCGTGGCCAAACCCGAACTGGGCCAAAAGCAGGTCTGCCCGAACTGCCAGGCCAAATTCTACGATCTGGGCCGTCGCCCGGCTCACTGCCCGAAATGCGCGACCGAATTCGACCCCGAGGAAGCGCTGAAGCTGCGCAATCGTCGCGGCCGTCCGGGCGGCTATCCGGCTGACGACGAGGCCGAGGATCAGGTCAAGGACAAGTCGGCCGACGGCGAGGACGAGGACGAGGAAGAAGCGGTCGCAACGCCCGAGATCGACGAGGAAGGCCACGAGCCCATCCTGACGCCGGACGATGACGACGAAACGCCGGTCGATCCCACCGAAGAGCCCGGCATGGGCGAGGCGGGCGACGACGATGACGTCCTGGCCGACGACGATGACGATGACGACTCCGTCCCCTTCATTGAGGACGAGGACGACGACAATTTCGAAGACGAGATCCGTCCGCCCAGCAAGGACGAAGACTGATTTTTCGGCGGCTGCCGGACGGTTTCGCAACCGTCCGGCGACCCTGAAAATAAATGCGGAATACGGGCTTGATCGCAATCAGGCCCTGACATAGGTTCCGCCGCCTCGCCGCAGGGCATCTTGTTTCTGCGGCGGACCTTTCGAAAAGCCACTGGCTTCAGATCGGGGCTTTAGCTCAGCTGGTAGAGCGCTTGCATGGCATGCAAGAGGTCAGCGGTTCGACTCCGCTAAGCTCCACCATCAAAGGCCTCGCGGGAAACCGCGGGGCCTTTGTCCTTTGCGGCCCTATGTCATGGTTCATCGCGCTCCCTTCCCCATATCCTGCTTCTGCGGCTAGGCCCGATCGCAGAGTGGGGTGCGACATGGGACGATGGCTTGATCCGGCGACATTAGACAAGGGGACCGATGCGGCCCTGTTTCTGCTTCGCCTTTATCTGGGGTGTTTCCTGGTCTGGGGGGTGTGGGACAACATCGTCTCTCCCGCTCGCATGCAGGAGTTTGAGACCTTTCTAACGGCCGTGAATTGCCCGTGGCCCGCGCTGGCCGCGCCGCTCTCCGTTTGGGTGCAGTTTCTGATCGGCCTTCTTCTGGTGCCGGGCCTGTTAATGCGTTGGGCCGCGATCCTGCTGGCCGTCAACTTCCTTGTGGCCGTCGTGCTGATCGGTCGATCGGTCGGCATCTTTCCGGACGTCGCGCGCGAACTTTTCGGTCCGATGATGTGCGTCCTCGTCGGAGTGCTTCTGGCCACGAACGGGGCCGGCGCCTGGTCGATCGACGCCCGACTGGCACGACGACATTGAACCAAGCGGCTTCCGACACCAGATAGTCAGATGCCGACGCGCTGCCGATCACGGGGCGCGGGACGGCTGACAGCCTGCTTTACGGGGCAAATGACGTGACGACGCGAACCATCCTGTTCGACAGCCCCTTCCTGCTGGGCTTCGACCACACCCGGGCCCAGATCGACCGTGCGGCGCGCGCGGCGGCTGACAGCTATCCCCCCTACAATGTCGAGCAGCGGGGCGAGCGGGCCGTGCGCATCACACTGGCCGTGGCGGGCTTTGGGCCTGACGATCTTTCGGTGACCGTCGAGGGGCGGCAACTGACGATCGCAGGCAAGCGCGAGCCGTCACCTCAGGGCGATCAGGCCTTCCTCCATCGCGGCATCGCCGGACGAGGCTTCGTCCGCAGTTTCGTTCTGGCCGACGGGCTGGAAATCGACGAGGCCCGGCTGGAGCACGGCCTGCTCCACGTCGATATGAGCCGCCCGGAAGGCACCCACGCCGTGCAGCAAATCCCCATCACGACCGGCTGACAGCCGTCGTTCATGTCCGGTCGCCGACAGTGGGACCGAACCTTTCGCCCGTTCCGGGCATTAGTAGCGTTGAGGAGGCGGTCAGATGACGCCGATGAGAATGACCAAGGAAGACTTTGCAGGCCTGGGCGCGCCCGACCTGGTTTATGTGCGCGAGATCAGCGCTGCTGATCTGCTCGCCGATGCCCGCGTCAATGTGGTGGATGACGTCACCATCGATCCCGAATCCACCCTCTATGCCGTGCATGGCGCGGACGGCGAGCGATTGGCGGTCATGATGGATCGCGAAACGGCGTTTGCCGCTGCGGTGGCTCATGAACTGGAGCCGGTATCCGTCCACTAAAAGATAGGCGTCAGGCCGCAGTTGCCGGTGTTGTGTCGCGAACGAACAGGGCTCGCACGGCGTCAGCGGTTCTTGCCTGGCGCAACTGCTGACGCATCTCGGCCGACCGCAAGGCGCGCGAGGCTGCAGCGAGGGCCCTGAGATGCCCAGCGCCGTCGCTGGGCGGCGCGAAGAGGGCGAATATCAGGTCCACGGGACGGTCGTCCACGGCCTCATAGGCCACCGGCGTATCCAGCCGGACGAAGACAGCGACAACCCGATCCAGCCCTTCAATACGTGCATGAGGGAGGGCCACGCCTGATCCCAGGCCGGTCGAGCCCAAGGCCTCACGTTGCAGCAAGGCATGCATCACCACTGTTTCATCCACGCCCAGCGCTCGCGCCGCCGTGTCGGCCACTGTGTGAAGTGCCTGCCGTTTGGATGACGCGCCGGACCGGAGGACGACACCCTCCTTGGCCAGCAGTTGTGCGATATCCATTGCAGGTGACGTCCCAAAAACTCTGACCGGTCGGCGGGCGGCCCATAGACCACCCGCCGGTCAATGGAAAGACTAGGCGTTGGCTCCGTTAGCCTCGGTCGCAGCCCCATGGCCGTTCAGCCCGACGGTCCGTTCCGGATCGATCCAGCCGACATTGCCGTCGGGGCGACGATAGACCACAGACAGGCCGCCATGCGCCGCGTTGCGGAACAGCACCAGCGGGTAACCGGTCATATCCAGCTCCAGAACAGCGCGACCGACGGTGATCGTGCGGATTTCGGCCTGGGTTTCGGCGATGACCATCCCGACCGGAGGCGGCTCGTCGGGGCGACCCGCCTCCCCGAAGGCATCGTCCTCGACCTCATCCGGATTGCGCAGAACGATGCTGCGGGCCACATCGCGGGCCGCATCCTCGGTCTTTTCGGGCGACAGGCCCTTGGGTCCGATGTGGTGATCCTTCAGGCGGCGCTTGTAGCGACGCACGCGCTTTTCGAGCTTTTCAAGCGAATCCGAGAAGGCCGAATGCGCATCGCCACCGGTGCCGCTGGTGACGATGGCTTCACCCGACGCCAGGCGAACCCAACAGTCGACCTTGAAGCCGTAGCCGTCCTTGGAGACGACGACTTCGGCGTCCTGGGCCCCTCTTTCGAAGTATTTGCCGATCCCGTCTTCGAGTTCCTGGGAGATGCGCGAGCCTAACGCTTCGCCGACATCCACTTGCTTGCCACTAACCTGGATTTGCATACCCGACAGAACGCGCCCGACTGATTTTGGTGTCAACGCCGAACGACGATTTCACGGTCACGCTTGCGCGATCAGCTATCCGGTTCGGCCCATCCGCTTGCGCTCGACGGAGGAGGGAATTCTCAAGGCTTCCCGATATTTGGCCACGGTACGGCGGGCGATGTCGATACCGGTTTCGTTGAGGATTTCCACGATGCGGTCGTCGGACAGGATGTCGCCGTCGCGAGCTTCATTGTCGATCATGGCCTTGATCCGGTGACGGACGGCTTCGGCCGAATGGGTGGCCCCGCCGTCGGACGACTGAATGGAGGCGGTGAAGAAGAATTTCAGCTCGAACACTCCCCGCGGGGTGGAGACATATTTGTTCGAGGTGACGCGGCTGACGGTGCTTTCATGCATGCCGATGGCATCGGCCACCGTCTTGAGGTTCAGCGGGCGCAGGAACTCCACCCCGAACGCCAGGAAGGCATCCTGCTGGCGCACGATCTCGGACGACACCTTCAGGATGGTCTTAGCGCGCTGGTCCAGCGACTTGACCAGCCAACTGGCCTGAGCCGCGCATTCGGCGACGAAGGTCTTCTCGGTTTCGGATCTGGCACCGGCCTGAACCACGCCATGATAGCGTTTGTCCATGATCAAGCGGGGCAGGGTGTCGGCGTTCAGCTCGACCTTCCAGCCGCCGGCCGGATCGGCGCGCACATGCACGTCCGGGATCACGGTCTGGGCCGGTTCGCCGCCGAAGCCTGCACCGGGACGGGGAGTCAGGGCCTTCAGCTCGGCTATCATCTCGGCCATGTCCTCCGCATCGACACCGCAGACCTTCTTCAGCGCCGTCAGATCGCGCCGGGCCAGCAGATCGAGATTGTCCAGAAGGCAGTTGATCGCCGGATCGAAGCGGTTGCGCTCGATCAGCTGCAGCTTCAGGCATTCGGGTACCGAGCGCGCCATGATCCCCGTCGGCTCGAACCCGTGGCAGGTCGCTAGCACCGCCTCGATCCGCTCCAGCGACACGCCCAGCCGGTCCGAAATCTCGGCCAGTTCGCCGCGCAGATAGCCGCCCTCGTCCACCGCATCGATCAGGGTCAGGGCGATGGCGTGGTCGGAAGGCGAAAACCCTGCCTGGGACGCCTGCAACTGCAGATGTTCCCACAGGGTCGCGTCGCGGGTGTCGGGCTGCTCGCGGCCTTCGCCGTCGGGCAGGCCACCGCCCGATCCGGCACGGGACCAGTCGTTCAGGCCAGGCTGGGCCTCGCCGGTGCCGACATCGTCCATTCGGTCGCCGGTGCGCTCGCCGGGACTGGCGTCGCCATAGACATCGTCGGAGCGGGCATCCAGGGCGCGGTCCGCATCCTGGACCCGGCCCTCGTCAAAGGTCATTTCCGTGTTGTTGTGGTCGACCACCCTTTCAGACGGCACCTCGGCCTCGCCACCATGCTCGCCGTCTTCGCGCTGGAGCAGGGGGTTCTTTTCCAGCTCGGCCTCGACGAAGGCGTCCAGCTCCAGGTTGGACAGCTGCAGAAGCTTGATCGCCTGCTGCAGCTGGGGCGTGATGACCAGACCCTGGCCCTGCCGAATATCCAGCCTTTGTCCGAGCACCTTGAACCTGTCCCAGCCGTGCGGACCGACGTGGCCCGAAACTTGCTGTGGCCACCTTGTGGCCAGACCGGTTAACGAGCGGCGAATACGCCGCGCTTGACCCACGCTCCTTTCAGATCTTCGTCCATCGCCTTCACACTGACGCTGGCTCAAGTCGGGCTGTGGAGAAAACACGCCTTCGAACTTGACGTTGACGTAAACGTAGGGCTTTGTCCCGCGAGTTTCGAATTCGCACCCTGTCCCTCAAGCAGCGAGGCGCCGCGCGCCAAGCGATAGGGACCAAACAGAGAGACACCTCTCCATGACCGAAGCCTATATCTACGACGCCGTCCGCACCCCGCGCGGCAAGGGCAAGAAGGACGGGTCTCTGCACGAGATCACGGCCCTGTCGCTGGCCACCCAGGTGCTGGAGGCCCTGCGCGATCGCAACGGGCTGGACACTTCGAAAGTCGACGACGTCATCCTGGGCTGCGTCTCGCCGGTGGGCGAGCAGGGCTCGGACATCGCCCGCACCGCCGTGCTGAACGCCGGCTGGGCCCAGACGGTGGCCGGCGTCCAGATCAACCGCTTCTGCGCCTCGGGTCTGGAAGCCGTTAACATGGCCGCAGCCAAGGTGAAGGCCGGCGAGGCCGACTTCGCCGTCGGCGGCGGTGTCGAGGCCATGAGCCGCGTGCCCATGGGCAGTGACGGCGGGGCCTGGCCGGTCGATCCGTCCAGCGCCTTCTCCACCTATTTTGTGCCCCAGGGCGTTTCTGCCGACATGATCGCGTCGAAGTACGGCCTCTCACGCGACGACGTGGATGCCTATTCGGTCGAGAGCCACAAGCGCTCGGCCCGCAGCTGGGCCGAGGGCCGGTTCTCGAAATCGGTGGTTCCGGTGCGCGACCAGCTGGGTCTGGTCCGTCTGGACCGCGACGAGACCATCCGTCCCAACACCGACATGCAGACCCTCGGTGCCCTGAACCCGTCCTTCGCCGCCATGGGCGAGATGGCGTTCGACGCCGTGATCAACCAGCGCTACCCCGAGGTCGAGCGCGTCAACCACGTCCACACGCCCGGCAATTCGTCCGGCATCGTCGACGGTTCGGCCGGCGTCCTGATCGGTTCTCTGGAGGCGGGCAAGGCCCTGGGCCTCAAACCCCGCGCCCGCATCGTCGGGGCCGCCTCGATCGGCTCCGAGCCCTCCATCATGCTGACCGGTCCCGAGTTCGTGACGAAGAAGCTGCTGGGCAAGCTGGGCATGACCACTGCCGACATCGACGTGTGGGAGCTGAACGAGGCCTTCGCCGCCGTGGTCCTGCGCTACATGCAGGCACTGGATATCCCGCATGACAAGATCAATGTGAACGGCGGCGGCATCTCCATGGGCCACCCGCTGGGGGCCACGGGCGCCATGATCACCGGCATCGCCCTGGACGAGCTGGAGCGGTCCGACAAGTCGACCGCCCTGATCACCCTGTGCATCGGCGGCGGCATGGGCACCGCCACGGTGATCGAGCGGGTTTAAGCTATCGCCCTTGCTTCTCCCTTCCCCTCGAGGGGGAAGGGCTGGGGTTGGGGTGGTGGCACACTGGTACCAGTCGGGCTCCGATGGGCTCCGGTGCCGAATGAGATCAGATCGGAGGCATCCTGCCTCCACCCCATCCCAACCCTTCCCCCTCGAGGGGAAGGGCTTTCGAGAAGAAGGGCTGACAGCCAATGGAAAACTTCAAGATCGACGTCGACGCCGACGGCATCGCCCTGATCACCTTCGACGTCCCCGGACGGTCGATGAACACCCTGACCTCGGGCGTGATGAAGGAAATCCCGGAGTGGGTCGAGCGGGTCAAGACTGACGACGACATCAAGGGCGTGGTCCTGACCTCGGGCAAGGCTTCCGGCTTCTGCGCCGGTGCCGACCTCGGCGACATGGCCGGTGGCATGCTGGCGGGCGGCTCGCTTCAAGAGGCCTATGACGCCGGCTGGAAGCTGAACGGGGCCCTGCGCGCGCTGGAGACCTGCGGCAAGCCGGTGGCGGCCGCGATCAATGGCCTGGCGCTGGGCGGCGGTCTGGAACTGACCCTGGCCTGTCATTACCGTGTCGTCGGCGACAGCCCGAAAATCCAGCTCGGTCTGCCCGAGATCAAGGTCGGCCTGTTCCCCGGCGGCGGCGGCACCCAGCGTCTGCCCCGTCTGATCGGCGTCCAGGCGGCGATGATGGCCATGACCGAAGGCAAGTCCTTCCGCCCCAACGACGCCAAGGGCGCGGGCTTCATCCATGAAGTCGTTCCCGTCGGTACCGAGGTCGAGGCCGCCAAGGCCTGGATCAAGGGCGGCGGCAAGGCCGTCCAGCCGTGGGACGACAAGTCCTTCAAACTGCCCGGTGGTGGTCCCTACCACCCTGTCGGCGTCCAGAATTTCATCGTCGGCAATGCGATGATCCGCAAGCAGACCTACGGCAACTATCCCGCCGCCACCAATCTGATGAGCGCCGTCTATGAGGGTATGCAGGTGCCGATGGATGCGGCCCTGCGTATCGAGACCCGCTACTTCATCAAGACCCTGATGACACCCCAGGCCCAGGGTATGATCCGGTCGCTGTTCCTGTCCAAACAGGAACTGGACAAGGGGGCCGTCCGCCCCGCCGGTGTGCCCAAGTCGGACCCAAAGAAGGTCACGGTCCTGGGTGCCGGCATGATGGGTGCCGGCATCGCCTATGTGCAGGCCCTGGCCGGTATCGAAACCATCCTGATCGACCAGACCCAGGAGGCCGCCGACAAGGGCAAGGCCCATGTCGAGGAACTGCTGAAGAAGCGCCTGTCGCGCGGCCAGATCACCCAGGACAAGTTCGAAGCCCTGCTGGCCTCTGTCACCGCCACCACCGACTATGATCACATCAAGGGTTCGGACCTGGTCATCGAGGCCGTGTTCGAGAACCGCGAGATCAAGGCCGAGGTGACGAAGCGCGCCGAGGCCCAGCTGGAGCCCGGCGCAATCTTCGGCTCCAACACCTCGACCCTGCCGATCACGGGCCTGGCCGAGGCGAGCGTCCGCCCCGAGGACTTCATCGGCATCCACTTCTTCTCGCCCGTCGACAAGATGATGCTGGTCGAGATCATTCTGGGCGAGAAGACCGGCGAGGCGGCCATCGCCAAGTCGCTGGACTACATCCTGAAGATCAAGAAGACGCCGATCGTCGTCAACGACGGCCGCGGCTTCTACACCTCGCGCTGCTTCGCCACCTATGTCGCCGAAGGCCTGGCCATGTTGCAGGAGGGCTATGCCCCCGCCCTGATCGACAACATCGGTCGCATGACCGGCATGCCGCGCGGCCCGCTGGAAATGCACGACGACGTGGCCCTGGACCTGTCGGTCAAGGTCGCCAAACAGACGGCCATCGACCTGGGCGACAAATACGTGCCGCTGCAAGGGGCCGAGATCGTGCGCACCATGGTGGAGGATATGGGCCGCTACGGGCGCAAGAACGGCAAGGGCTTCTACGACTACGACACCAAGCCCAAGACCCTGTGGAAGGGCCTGTCCGACCTGGCACCGGTGACCATCAACGATTCGACGCCCGAACTGGTCGAGGACCAGAAGCGCCGCCTGCTGTATCGTCAGGCCGTCGAGGTCGCCAAATGCTGGGAAGAGGGGGTCATCGACGACCCGCGCGAGGCCGACGTGGGTGCCATCCTGGCCTGGGGCTTCGCGCCCTGGACCGGCGGCCCGATCACCTACATCGACCAGATCGGCCTGAAGGCCTTCGTCGAACAGGCGGACAAGTACGCCGCCCAGTACGGCGACCGCTTTACCCCGCCCCAACTGCTGCGCGACATGGCCGCCAGGGGCGAGACCTTCTACGGCAATTTCGAAGGCAAGAAGGCCGCGGCGTAAATCTTCTCCCTCCCCTTCATGGGGAGGAACAGATCGCGCAGCGATCAGGGTGGGGTCCGAAAGCGCGTGAGCTCGCTGTTACGCACCCCACCCTGTCGTCGCCTTGCGCCGACATCCCTCCCCATGAAGGGGAGGGAGCACTATTAGAGGTTCACCACCTCGAACCCGTCTTCGCTTGCCAGCCGCTCGGCCAGGATGGCCCGGTGGCAGCCCGCATGGTCGGCCTCGAAACACAGCAGAGCCGCCCGCTTCTCGCGCGCCAGCGCCCGCAACTGCTGGAAGGCCGATTCCGAGGCCGGCTCGCTCATGTGGCCCGCGAAGATGTCGCGCATCTCTCCGATCCGGCCCTTCTTCGCCGCCTCGCGACCCGCCTTGGGCGTGCCCAGCGGGCGCAGGTGCAGATAGTCGATCCCGGCCTCTCGCAGGCTGTTGCCCAGGATCGTCTTGGAGAAGCCCGCACGGCGGGAGGCCGCTACGGCGCGGACATCCACCAGCACCTCGACGCCCGCAGCCTTCAGCCGGTCGATCACGGCGGCCTGCGGCTCGCCCTCATATCCGATGGTGAACAGTTTCATCGCCGTCAGATGGGAAGCCTGAGCCCGATCGCCAGCGCGACCGTTTCTGACGCATCCTCGTGGCAAAGTCCTCTCCTCGGACGGGCAGGCCGGGGCGAAGTGGACTGAGTGGACTCAGTCGACTGTGTTTTTGTCGCCTTGACCTCCTTGCCGCCGTGACGCACGGCCTTGGCTGCTGTTCAGGAGTCTGCCGCATGATCCGCCGCCTCGCCCTCGCCCTGTTTCTCACGGGTGCCGCCACGTCTGCACAGGCCCAGAACCTGCTGATCCGGGGCGGTCCCATCTATACCGGTGTCGAGGCCACCCCGACCGCCGAGGTCGTTCAGGTCCGCGACGGACGCATCTACTATGTCGGCTCCTTCGCCGAGGCCCCGACCGGCGACGGCCTGACCCTGATCGACCTCAAGGGCGCGGCCCTGTTTCCCGGCTTCACCGACGGCCACGCCCATCTGGACGGGATCGGCTGGCGCGAGCTGACGCTGAACCTGGAAGGCTCGGCCTCGGTCGCCGATGCCATGGCCAAGCTGACCGCCTGGGCTCAGGCCCATCCCGATGGCCCCATCGTGGGGCGTGGCTGGATCGAGACCCGCTGGCCGGAGGCGCGCTTTCTGACCGCCGCCGATCTGGATGCCGCCGCACCCGGGCGTGTCGTCCTGCTGGGCCGCGCCGATGGCCATGCGGTGGTCGCCTCCACCGCCGCACTGACCGCCGCAGGCATCACCGCCTCGACCCAGGCCCCGGCCGGCGGTGAAATCCTGAAAGGCTCGGATGGCCAGCCGACGGGCCTGCTGGTCGATGCGGCCGAACAACTGGTAGCCCAACTGATGCCCCAGGCCGACCCCGCCGCCCTGCGTGAGGCCTACCGCGCCGGCTTCCGCGTCGAGGCCGAATACGGCTGGACAGGCATCCATTTCATGAGCGCCCCCTGGCGCGACATCCCCCTGCTGGAAGAAATGGCCCAGGCGGGCGAGGCGACCTTGCGCGTCTACAACAGCGTCACCCCCGACGGTGCGGCCGAGCTGATCGCGGGCGGCCCACGTAGCGTCGCGGACGAGCGGGTCGTGACCCGCGCCATCAAATACTATGCCGACGGGGCGCTGGGCTCGCGCGGCGCGGCGCTGTTCGAACCCTATGCCGACCGGCCCGACACCACCGGCCTGATGCAGATCACCGAAACGGAGATCGTGCCCCTGTACGAGGCCGCTCTGAAGGGCGGCATCCAGGTCGCCACCCATGCCATCGGCGATCGCGGAAATGCCTCCGTGGCCGACTGGTATGCCCGGGCCCTGGCGGCGGTCCCCGTATCCGAGCGCCCTGACGGCGCCGATGTGCGCTGGCGTATCGAACATGCCCAGATCCTGCGGCCGGCCGATTATCAGGACTTCATCGACCTGCCGATCATCGCCTCCATGCAACCCAGCCACGCCATCGGCGACCTGCATTTCGCCCCGGCCCGCCTGGGTGACGCCCGTCTGGATGGTGCCTATGCTTGGCACAGCTTGGTCGATCGCGGCGTCATCGTCGTCGGCGGCTCGGACGCCCCCGTCGAGCGCGGCTCGCCCCTGATCGAATTCTACGCCGCCGTCGCCCGCCGCGATCTGGAGGGCTTCCAGGGCCCCGACTGGCGCGCGGACGAGGCGGTAGATCGCATGACAGCCTTGAAGATGTTCACCCTCTGGCCCGCCCATGCCAGTTTCCAGGAGGACGATCTCGGCACCATCGAGGTCGGCAAGCGCGCCGACCTGACCGCCTTCGACGTCGATCTGATGACCGCCCCCGCCGCCGACATCCCCAAGGGCAAGGCCACGCTGACGGTCGTGGACGGGGTCGTCGTCCATCAGGCCGACTAGATACGACGACGGGGCGGCACCGCCGGTGCCGCCCCGTCTTGAGCTTGTGATCCTAACCGCCTAAGGCTGCGGCTGCGCGGGCGTGATGTAGTGGTAGCCTGAAAGCTTCCCAAGCTTTTCGTGCGGGTTCGATTCCCGCCGCCCGCTCCAGATTTCTCAAATAACATCAAGCACATAGAGCTCTACCGAGTGGCACGGTGCCCTCCCAACTCGTCAAAAGTTGGGAGTAGAACCGGCCACGCAGCAAGAAACCTGAAAGCTTTTTGCCGGTCGGTTAGCGCTGTCAGGATCTTGCCCGGAAGCGGACCTTCCGTATGTCCGCTTTGGGTGGGAAGCGGACATTGCGCCGGAGCATCTATTCTGACAGCTTAGTTTCCCATGAAAGTGCAGGTTCACGACTACGAGCGCATGCGCGGCTGGCTGGCTCACATGTTCAGAGAGACCTTTCCCTCCGAACTCATGTCGCCGGAAACTGACCCAATCATTCACCTTGACCGGCTGGCATCAACAGCCCCCGCCAAGGCGCGGGAAGGGCTTTCGATGGCTATCAACGACATCATCGAAATGACAGATGATTGGGCGCAAGAGCGCGTTGCCGTGACCGACGCTACGTTGCGGGAACATGACCTTCCGACGCTGAGCGAGGTGCGAGGGCGTTTCTCGAAGCTCGTTCAACGAGCCGTGCGTCGGGGCAGCATCAAGGATGAAGTGGAGTATTATGCGGTCCGAAATGCCGCAGACTTAGCCGATGGAGAGCAACTCTGGCCGCTGCTTGCCACGTATGAGGAGCGGCCTGCGCGCTGAAGTCCGCGATGGGTCGAAAGCGGACTGTTGCCTGAGGGTGGTTAGCGGACCTATTCGGCTCGTCGCATTGCTAGAGCGATCTGCCTCACACGGTCGTTGAACTGCGCGATGGCTGAGAGTTCTTCGTAGGCCCCATACTGGTCGCTGATATGCCAACCTAAGGCGTGGCAGGCTCGCTCAAGACCTGACGCAGATGGATCGGCTTCCAGCGACGAGACAAAGTTCCGCAGATTATTGAAGCCATACCAAGCGGCGGAGCCTTCGTGCGGCTCCGGCTGCCCATCAAGCCAACTCCGGGCGTCGGCAACAACTGCGGTCAAGTTACCCATGATCCGAGGGTGGCATTAGCTCTGAACGTCCGCAATGGGTCGATAGCGGACTGTCGGCTATGGGTGGGAAGCTGACTTGGATTGCTGGCGTGTTGCTAGGCTAAGCGATGTGGGATTTGGGGGACAGAGCATGATGATGGTTAGATTTTTTGTGCTGCTGGCGACTACAGCCTTGGCGGGCGCCTGCTCGAACGCAGCTTCCCCTCGTCACCAGCCTCAGACGGGCACCAATGACGAGTTTACGCCAGGGTCGCGGAGCCAGTTTGATGGTGTCTTGCTCGACCTCGGCTCCGGCGGGCGTCTAGGTATAATCGATATCAAAAAGTCGAGCGCTAACCCAGATAGGATCTTTGCAGAGACAATATTACTCCAGAGAAGGCCCGCAGGACCGCCACAGCAACTGCCCGCCACAAGTCAAATCGACGCGACATCGCAAGTCATTGAGATCGAATGTTCCACGCATCGGCACCGGATAGTAGCCAACCTCAACTACCGACGAGACGGCGACCTGATAAGCTCGTTTCCGGTCGAAACCGCGTTCACTGACTTTGCTGGCTATCAAGGCACCGCCGACAGCATTTGCGACGGCAGCTTTCCACGGAACCCTATCTTGAGGTTCACTAGCATTGCGACTTTTCTAGATCTCGCTGAGAGGCCGGATTTGACGAGACTACGGCCAACGGGTCGAGCCGGATCGGGCGAGCCAAAGGCTTAGGTTACGTGGGACTAGCTTGCCGATTGCCGCGCCAACGTCCGCTATGGGTCGATAGCGGACTGTCGCCTATGGGTGGTTAGCGGACCTCAGCTCTGGCACCATGCGGGGACAGAACGGGGACCAGCGTGGTGAGACTTTCTCGATACGTCATCATCGGCATCATAGCGGCAGAGGTCGTCGGATGGCTTTCGCTGCTGGGCCTCTGGCACTTCTATTCGATTGGCATGACCTCGCAGTATGGCCTCACCGTCCCCGTAGCAATCCTGGCCATTGGTGGGGCGACGGCTGGTCTGCTTGCTTGGGTGATCGCGTCGGGTTTCAGGCGACGCTGAACGTCTGCTTTGGGTCGAAAGCGGACATCGGCATTTGACCCCAAACCAGACGTTACCGCTGCCACTGGCGGTTGGGGGAATCGGCTCTAACTCATTGAAGTGATTAGAGCCGATTTCGACTAAGTTGGGAGCTAGGGTGTTGATTTTCCTATAAACCGTACCGGTTCCCAAGCTTTTCGTGCGGGTTCGATTCCCGCCGCCCGCTCCAGCTATCGCCGCCGTAGGGTCAGGGGTATGACGACGGCCACCAGATTGGCCAGACCGATCGCTCCCCACAGCACCGCCGAGCTGACGTCGCCTTCGTAAAGGTAGACCCCGACCACGCCCGCGAAGATGAGGGTCAGTCCGAGGGCGGCACCCAGGACCGCGGCGCGGCCCCGGGATTTGTTGTGACACGTCGATCCGCTCACAGCCGCTCGGCCGCGACGCCGCGGTCCTCCAGGATTTCCTGCACGCTGTCTTCGCCGGCCAGGTGGGCGGCACCGACGGCGATGAACACGGTACCCGAACCGGCCAGAAGCGTCTGGATCTGGTTGGCCCAGTCCTGATTGCGACGGACCAATAGGGCCTCATACACCTGCGGCGTTTCGGTCTGCATTTCATCGACCATGACCCGCTCCAGGCCCGCCACGTCGCCCGTCGACCAGGAGGTGACCATGCCGTCCAGCATGGTGGCGGCCTGATCATAGTCTTCCAGCGTCGAGCGCAGGAAGCCCAACTGAACGTCCTCGGGCATGTCGGCCAGGATGCGGATCTGCTGGTCCAGCGTCTCGAACCCCTTCACCGGCTTGCCGGCGGCCTTGGCGCGGGCCAGCAGGATGCTTTCGACACCCGACTGCGGGTCGTAGCCGGCCTTGGTCAGGGGAGCGAGCGACAGCTGCAGCGCGGCTAGCCAGGGGCGGAAAGCATCCAGTTGAGCTCCCGACGCACCGATGGTCTTGGCCGCCTCGTCGAACTTGGCGAACTCCTCGGCCGTCAGACGGCTGGACAGGGGGTTGGCTGGGTCCAGGCCGTGCTGCTGGATGATGGGGATCAGGGCCGCCTGATCGTCGGGGTTCGAGATTTCCAGATAGATTTCATCCGCGCTGTCAAAGGCGGCATCGACCCGGGCCGTGCCCCAGGCCGTGGTCGGGCGCAGCACGTGCACTGTCCCGAACAGATAGATGGTCGAGTCCGCATCGCGGATCACCCACAACGCCGGGCCCTGGCCCTGAGCCTGCGGGATGGCGCGCAAGGCCGGCGCGGCGGCGGGCGCTTCGGCGACCGGGGCAGGCGCGGCCTGGGCGAAAACCTTGGCGGGCATACCGGCGATGGCGACGGCCAAACCCAGACCCATGGCGGCCCCGAGGGCCAGACGGCTGACGGCGGTAGTCGTGGACTTCAGGCGGGAAACGAAGGTCATGGTGGATGTCCTTTCGGAGAGGTGGTTGAAAGCGGAGGGTGTCAGGTCAGGCCGCGACGCAGGGCCGCGATCATGGAGGCGAAGAAGTAAAGGGCCATCAGAATGCCCATCAGGCCCCAGGCGCTGACGGTGGCGACGAGGCCCAGGCGCTCGGCGGCGGCATAAAGGAACAGGGCCATCTGCCCGGCCCAGAAAGCGATGGCGCCGGTTTCCATCATAACTCGACGCATCATCTCGTCGGCGCGCCGCCACAACATCACGTTAGCGATGGTTTGGACGACGGCCAAGGCAACGACGGCGACGAAGACCAGGTCGGCGTCGACCCAGGGGGTGGCGAAAATCGGCAGGATGAACAGCACCCCGGCCAGACCCATGACCGCGATCTGCAGCAGGCCACAGCCCTTGGGAACACTGGCAGGACGCCGCGCCATGGTGATCGCACCGATGATGCCGGTTGCGATCAGGGTCACAGCCATCAGTAGGGCCAAGGCGTCGGGCCAGGGCAGTTCGCGGGTCCGGGTAACGTAGGAGGCGGCATAACCGACCGCTCCGCCCGAACCTGCCAGCAAGGCGATGACAGCGATCTTGCGCAGAAGCGAAGGCTTGCGTTCGATGACAGCGTCCATGATCAATCCTCCAGGAAGATGGCTTCGATCGCCTGGTCGAAGACCCGGGCGATCTTGAAGGCGAGGGGAAGGGACGGGTCGTAGCGACCGGTCTCCAGGGCATTGACGGTCTGGCGCGAGACGCCCAGCCGCTCGGCCAGTTCGGCTTGGGACCAGTTGCGCTCGGCGCGCAGCACCTTGAGGCGGTTGTTCATGCTGTCCCCCTACCGGTGCCGCAGCCACCAGGCGGCCCAGGCCACCAAGTATCCCGCCGTCATGACCGCCGCCAGCAGGGTCGCGCCCAGCGCCATATAGGCGGCCGGATCGTCCCTGACGCCGAAGATCGCCTGGGCGTCAAAGGCCG
The DNA here is from genome assembly GCA_943372125.1 of Brevundimonas vancanneytii. Lineage (GTDB taxonomy): Bacteria > Pseudomonadota > Alphaproteobacteria > Caulobacterales > Caulobacteraceae > Brevundimonas > Brevundimonas vancanneytii_D. The sequence continues at coordinate 54,503 of CALRXI020000002.1, read as the reverse complement.
CCGCCTGCGGCAGGGTGGCCAGGATCACGAAGACACCGCCGGTCGCCAGACCACTGAGCCCGCCCCAGTACCAGGCGAACTTGTGCGCCTCGCGCGCCGCCTCGTCGATGAACCGCATCCAGACGAGTGTGACGACCAGGGCGGTGACCATCGCCCCGACAATGAGGGGCGAGACGATCGCAGGCACGGCTGATCCGATATCCGGCTCCTTGCCCGCATAGCCCTGCATAAAGCCGGCGACAAAGGCGATGACGAAGGGCAGGATCAGCATCAGGGCCAAGCCACCGATGCACAGAGCGATGATGGTACGGGTTTTCAGGGGTTTGGTTGTCATAGTTCCTGCTCCTACCGGTGCCGCAGCCACCAGGCCGCCCAGGCGATCAGATAGCCGACCAGCATGAGCCCCAGCGTCAGGGCCGACCCCGACAGCAACAGGCCGTCCGGCCCGTCGCCGTAAGGCGGAATGTTCAAGGTGATGACGCCCCAGCTGGACAGGACGAACAGCACGACGACGGCACAGATGCCTGCCGAGCCGCCCCAGTACCATGCCCATTTGTGCGCCTCGCGCACGGCCTCGTCCGCACCTTGCCACCACCGGACGCACAGGATCGAACCGGCGATGATGGCACCCGTCAGCAGGACGGTACGCAGCACGGGTGTGTAGGGCCCGCCGAGCTCGTCGGTCAGGATCGCCGCCAGTCCGATGCCTCCACCCAGCAGCGCGCTGTAACCCAAAACGCCCAGATAGCTGAGCGGGCGGCGGCGTTTCGGTGGGCTGGCGTTCATGACAACTGTCCCTGTCGTTTAGACAAAGGTGTTTTACATCACGTGGCGATGTTGTCAAGCGGCCTTGTCATGCGATGTCAGATCAATTTGCGGGTCTCATCCGGTGCGATCAACTCCGGGCGGCTCAGGCTGCGCGGCGACTGATCGACGACGCCCAGCTCGGGAAGGGCCTTGCCTTCGTGATCGACCTGCAGGTCCTCGAACCGGCGGGCGGAAACCATGACCTGGCTCTCCAGCGAGCCGACGAACTGGTTGTATTTGCCGACGGCCGTGTCCAGCGCCCGGCCGACGGCAGCGGCATGGCCCCCCATCACCGACAGGCGCTTGTAAAGTTCCTTGCCCAGTTTCGCGACCTCATCGGCATTGCGCGACTGCTCCTCAGCGCGCCAGCCATAGGCGACGGCCTTGCACAGGGCGAACAGGGTCGTCGGCGTCACGATGACCACGCGCGACGCCATGGCCTGGGTCATCAGTTCCGGCTCATGATCCAGGGCGGCGGCCAGGAAGGCGTCGCCGGGCACGAACATGACGACGAAGTCCGGGCTGGGCTTGAACTGATCCTGATAGGCCTTGGACGACAGCTGGCGGACGTGGGTCTTCATACTGGCGGCGGTTCGCAGACTGGCGGCGCGGGCCTGGGCTTCCTCGTCGCCGTCGGTGGCATCCCCGAAGGCCAAGGAAACCTTGGCGTCGATCACGAACATGCCGCCGCCGGGCAGGCGCACGATGAAGTCGGGCCGCGACTGGCGACCCTCGTCATTCGCCTCGGACGTCTGTTCCTGGAAATCGAACCGCCCGGCCATGCCGGCGGCCTCCAGCACATTGCGGCAGGTCTGCTCGCCCCAGCGCCCGCGCCGGCCGGTGTTGCCCTTCAGGGCCTCGGTCAGGCGCCGCGCCTCGTCGCGCGTGGCGGTCGAGGCCGTCATCAGCAAGGCCAGCTGTTCCTTCAGCCCGCCTGTCTCTTCGGCCCGCACCTTTTCCAGGGCGGTGACGTGTTCCTGAAACCTGGCCAGGGTCTCGCTGACAGGCTTCAGCTGCGCCTCCATCCGTTCGCGGGCCAGGAGGTCCTGCTGGCGGAACGTTTCTGTGGCCCGGCTGACCATATGATCGGCGACGACCTGGGCGGACTGTGCGGCCTGCGCCTTCAGCAGGTCTGCCATGGTGATGCGGCTGTCCTCGACCAGGGCGATGCGGTCCTCGGCGCTGGTCAGCTGGGCCCGCGTCTTCTGCCAGCCGGTGAAGGCCCACAGAAACGCCGCACCCAGGGCAGCGCAGGCGACGGCGAGGATCAGGACGGACATGTTCATGCTCCGTTCCTAGACCGCTTCGCCCCTGACGAAAAGCAGAGAGAGCCCGATATGAAAACGCTGCCGTGGAGCAATCCCCACGGCAGCGCAAAATCTTGATTGAGTGGGACGCCTAGAACAGGAAGCTGCGCGGATTGTCGATCGGGCGATTGTCCATCAGCTTGATCAGCCCCAGGACCAGACGCACCAGATACCAGATGGAGACCAGCGGCAGCACCAGCAGACCGATCACCAAGAACAACAGGATGAAGCCGACGATGAATCCCACAAGCCCACCGATGTTCGTCATGTTCACGAACTCGAAGTGGCTTTCATACACGGTGCCCCGGGCATCGTCCTTCTTGACCAGACCAATCACCAGCGCAACCAACGACGTCAGACCGCCGGTCAGGAACCCTGCCAGCGAGAGCACATAGAGGATGATCGTAAGCGTCTTGTTGCTGTCAGACGTAGTGGGTGCGGGGCCGGGGTCATAGGTCATAAGAGCGGTCCTGTTCAAAGAGCAGCGACATTTCACCACAGGTACGCTCTGAACGCCAGCGGTGACGCTTGACACCTTGGGTCAGGCCGGTCGCCGCTGCCTCAGGGCCTGAATGATCGTGCCGTCGTCCAGCCAGTCCAGCTCGCCTCCGACCGGTACACCGCGCGCCAGCGAACTGATCTCAACGCCCGACCCGTTCAGCCGCTCGGCGATATAGTGGGCCGTGGTCTGGCCATCGACCGTGGCGGGCAGGGCCAGCACGACTTCCCTGGCCTCACCGCCGCGCACTCGCCCGACCAGTTCGGCGACGCGCAGTGCATCCGGTCCGACGCCGTCCAGCGCGGACAGCAGCCCGCCCAGCACATGATACTTGCCGCGAAACGCACCGGACCGCTCCATGGCCCACAGGGCACCGGCCTCCTCGACCACACAGATCAGGGCGTTGTCGCGCGCCGGGTCCGAGCAAATCGAGCAGGGATCGCGCGTGTCGGGCGCGCCGCAGACGCTGCACGACGTCACCTTCTCCGCCGTCTCGGCCAGGGATGCCGCCAACGGCACCAGCAGTTGCTCCCGCTTCTTCAGCAGGGCCAGGGCCGCCCGACGAGCCGAACGTGGACCCATGCCGGGCAGTTTCGCCAGCAGCGAAATCAGCCGCTCGATCTCGGGTCCTGCGGAAGCCGCCAAGTCAGAACAGCTTGGGCATGCCGGGGATATTCATCCCGGCCATGGGCCCGGCGGCCTCGCGCATCAGGGCGCTGTTGACCTCGTCCAGCTTGCGCTTGGCATCGGCATGGGCCGCCACGATCAGATCGGCCAGGATTTCGCCCTCGCCGGGCACCAGCAGGCTGTCGTCGATGACCACGCGCGTGATCTCGCCGGGCCCCTTCAGGGCGATAGTGACGAGGCCGCCGCCAGAGGTGCCCTCGGCAGTGGTTTCAGCCATTTTCGCCTGGGCGTCCTGCAGCTTCTGCTGCATCGCCTGGGCCTGTTTCATGAGTGCATTGAGATCTGCCATGCGCGATAGATAGGATGGGATCGTGCGAACGGACAGCCCCCTCGTTTCAGTCCAGTCGGCTTTCCCTCAATCCGGCGCCGAACGCTACTGGGCCGGCGTCATCACAAACTCGGCCTCGGGCAGGATGGTCGCCAGGCGGCGCTGGTAGTCCGAGATGTAAGCGTTGACGTCGTCAGCCGACTCAACACGAACCGGCGCACCCTCGGCGGCGACCAGCACGATATGCCGGGTCAGCCTGTCCGCAACTTTCAGCATAGAGCCGTACTTTTCCATGCCCATGGCGTCAGAGAGGTCTGGCCGGTTCTCGATCTCGATCTCGGTTACATAGCGGATCCACAGCTCATTCGTCGGTGTGACCGCGACGCTGTCGGACTGCAGTTTCCAGAGGCCTTCGCGCGTTCGCTGAATCGTCACGCACTGATGCCCGCGCACGTCGCCGGTCCGGAGCGGACGAAAGAATGAGGTGCTGTCATAGGGTGTGTCCGGCCCACACTGGCTGGCTTGGGTGAAGACCGTATACTCATCGCTGGCCTCGGTTCTGGGCTTGCGAGGATCGCGCCCCTTGGCCTGGACGTAGATGTTCATGCGGCCAACGTCCTCGGCCTGATCCGGTGCGGGGATGACGGCCCGGATCATCTCCACGTCGAGAGGCGGGACGGCCTTGGCGGCGGACAGTCCCATGTTCTCGTACATGTGGCCCAGCGTGGTATTGATCATGTCGAACAGATAGAGGGCCGGATCGGACGACGCGTCCTGATGGACCACCTCGCCGGGACATGGCGCAGCGTTCGACCGCTCCAGAGCGGCAGCGGGAAGGGCGAAGGCGCTGACGGCCACGGCGAGAGCAAGCCGGCGGAACAGATGTGAGCACTTCATAAGTTGCTTCTCGAACAGGCCGGCGCGGCATGACAAGGCCGCGGCACCCAGACGTCGGATTTCGTCAGGGCTGACGTCAGACCTCCTCGTCGCCCTCATCCGGAATGACCGGCAGTTCGACCGGGGCCGCGATGGTCTTCACCTCGCCGATGACCGCGCCGGGAAAGGCGGCCATGACGGCGGTGACGAAGGGGTCGGCCTCGATCTCGGCGCGTTCCTGACCGCGCTTGCGGCGATCGATCTCGATCATCGTCTCGCCGCCGCCCTGGCCGTTGGCGGCGATCAGCCAGGTCCGACCGGTCCAGTCCCTGAGACGCGACGACAGCTTGCGGGCGAGATCGACGGGGGCACCCGGCGCGCTCTCATAGGTGATGGCTCCGGGCTTGAAGGCGACGGGCTTCACATAGCGCTGGACGTCCATCTGCAGGCCGACCTCGCGCTTCTCGCCGATCAGGGCGACGACCTGTTCGAAGGTCTGCGGGTCGGGAAGGGCAGGGGCCGCCACGGGTCGTGGTGCCAGCTGTGCCGAGGCTCCACCGCCCCCGCCGCCGCCGCCGCCTCTGGGCGCGTGTCCGCCCGGCATCGGCTCGCCATCACGCAGCGCCTTCAGCGCCTCTTCCGGTCCGGGCAGGTCGGCAGCATAGGCGAGGCGCACGATAGCCATTTCGACGGCGTCGGCTGGGCTCGGTGCCCGGCGGACCTCGTCCAGCGCCTTGAGCAGCATCTGCCAGACGCGCGCCAGCGTGCCCGCCGACAGCACGGCCCCCAGCGCGGTCAGGGCCTGGGCCTGATCGTTGGGCAGGCGCGTCGCCTGTGGCCCCAGCATCTTGGCGACCGAGGCCGCGTGGCAGTGTTCCAGCAGGTCGTTGGTCACCTGGACGGGGTCCGCGCCATACCCATAGAGGGTGCGGAACAGCTCCAGCGCCTCGGGCGTGCGGCCGGCCATGATGGCCTCGAACAGAGCGATGGTCTGGGTGCGGTCGGCCAGGCCCAGCATGTCGCGCACGGTGGTGGTCTGGACCGTCTCGCCGCGCTCGCCCTGCACGAGGGCCTGATCCAGCAACGACAGGCCGTCGCGAACGGAGCCTTCGGCGGCGCGGGCGATCAGGGCCAGGGCGTCCTGCTCGATCCGCATGCCTTCGCGCTCTGCGATCCGGGCCAGATGTTCAACCAGGATTTCAGGCTCGACGCGGCGCAGGTCGAAGCGCTGGCAGCGGCTCAGGATCGTCACCGGAACCTTGCGGATCTCGGTGGTGGCGAAGATGAATTTGGCGTGGGGCGGCGGCTCTTCCAGCGTCTTCAGCAGGGCGTTGAACGCCTGGTTCGACAGCATGTGCACTTCGTCGAGGACGTAGACCTTGTAGCGGGCCTCGACCGGCGCGTAGCGGACGCTCTCCAGGATATCCCGGATGTCGTTGACGCCCGTGTGGCTGGCGGCGTCCATCTCCATGACGTCCATGTGCTGGCCGGCCATGATGGCCGCGTCGTACCGTCCGTGCGCGGTGAGGGCCAGCGACGGCCGATCAATGACGTCGGTCTCGTTGTTCAGGGCGCGGGCCAGCAAACGGGCCGTGGTCGTCTTGCCGACACCCCGCACGCCGGTCAGCATGAAGGCGTGGGCGATCCGGCCGGTGGCAAAGGCGTTGGTCAGGGTCCGGACCATGGCCTCCTGGCCGATCAGGTCCTCGAACGTCCGCGGCCGGTATTTGCGGGCCAGGACGGTATAGGCCTCGCCGTCATCGACGTGGGCCGCCGGGCCATTGTCCTGCACGGGCTGCGCCACCGGCTCAGCCACCACGGGAATGGCGGCCGCCTCCGCCTCGCGCATGCCGGCCGGCTCGGGCGAGCCGAACATGTCGTCCGTATTGGGATCGCGCTCCTCGACGTCGGGCGCGTCTTCGTCCCATGGGGGACCATCCAGATTCGGGTCGGCGTCGCTCATGCCGACAGTCTTATCGCGGTCGAGGGGACCTGCGCACCCCCTCACCGCATCGCCGGCGAAATCAGTCCGTCATGTCGCGGATCTGGCCGCCGTTGTCCCTGATCTTCTGGATGACCTGCTTGTGCAGCCAGACGTTCATCGTGGCTGTGTCGGAGGTGTCTCCGGTATAGCCCAACTCGCCCGCCAGTTCCTTGCGCTCGGCCAGTGAGCTGTCCATGCCCGTCAGCTTCATCAGGTCGACGATGGAAGTGCGCCAGTTCAGCTTCTGGTCCCGCTGCTCGTTCATGAAGTCCAGGATGCCGTCGACATCGACCGACTGCGGCTGAGGGGCCGTGGCGGCGGCGTTGGTGACTGGGGCGGCAGGAGTCGCTGTCGGTGCGGCGGGCGAAGGCGCGGCAGCGGTCGGAGCATCCGGCTTGCGCTTGAAAATACTGCCCAGGATCTTGCCGAGAATGCTCATTTGATCGCTCCCTTGAGGTGAAGCTTCACAAGCGGCTGAGCCGTCAGAGCGTTCCGTGAAGAGTTTGCGATGGTGCACACACACGCGCTCAAGCAGCGAGGCTCCGCGAGCCGAGCGTTAGCGCAACCAAAATGAGGAGAAGGTGGAGACCGCGACCCGAAGGGGAATTCGTTGTGGCTGCTGCCTTCCGGCCCTGACCAGATTGGCGAAACCTTCGCCCGCGATCTCCAAGGCCTTTATCGCGGTTCGAGGGCCGGAGATCAAGATGTGAAAGGCTTGATCGCGCGGTGCAGGGCCACGATGCCCAACGACAGGCTCTCGAAGGTGATGTCTTTGAAACCGTGCTGCTCCAGTTCCTTCTTCAGCGCGCGCTGATCCGGGAAGTCGTGAACACCCCTCAGCAAATACTCATAGGCGCTTGCGTCTCCGCCCGTGGCCAAGCGACCGATGAGTGGCGTGCAGATGTCCATGTAGGTGAGATAAAGCGGGTGCAGTCCGGGGACGACGATCCGGGACGCCTCCAGACACAGGAAGACGCCGCCGGGGCGCAACACACGAAACACTTCGGGCAGCACCTTGGAACGATCGACGATCTTGAGCCCGAACGACATGGAGACGATGTCGATGGAGCCGTCGGGAGAATTGATCCGCTCCGCATTCTGGTCTTCGATCTCGATGCTGAACCCGAACGGATCCAGTCGCCCACGGGCGATCCAAAGCATTTCGGACGAGATGTCGGAGACCCGGATGCGCCAGGTCGAGGCGGATGGTCCGAGCTGACGCAGGAGCCTCAGCGGAATGTCGCCTGTGCCGGAGGCGAGGTCCAGCAGGTGGCGGCCCGGCTCACGTGCGATGCGATCCGCCATCCGCGACTTCCAAAGACGGTGGATGCCGAGGCTGAACAGGTCGCACAATCGGTCGTACCGTCCGGCGATACGGCCGAACACATCGTCGCCCGCAGGCCTGAACTGAGCCGAATTGTCTGACATCGAAGTCCCCCGCGCGACAATGACGGGTGAGTGAAGCTATGAGAAGGGTCATGCCCCTGACTGCCCTCAACACATTCGCTGGCAATCCGCTCGACCGGGCGAGCGATCGGCGCAGCGATCCCGACTGGCTGGCCGAGCAGGGCGGGCGCGAAGACGCCCTGGCCCTGGTCCTGTGGGAGGGGCGGCCGCTGCTGGAGGCGGGAGACGAGCCGCGTCTGGCCTGGCTGGCGCTGGCGCACGCCCGGGCCGTAGTGCCGGATCGGGAGCTGTTTCTGGGGCTGTGGAAGGACGCGCCGGTCTTTGCCGTCGAGGTCGAGGGCTCGGTCGATCCGACCCACGGGCCGCTGCAGGGGTTGGGCACCTTCCACGAGATGCGCGAGGCGGCGGGCCTGCTCAGTGGGCCGGATGCGGCCATGGCGGGCACGGCCAAGAGCCTGTTCGACTGGCACCGGCGTCACGGCTTCTGCGCCGCCTGCGGGACCGGCAGCGAGAAGGCCTGTGGGGGCTGGAAGCGCGTCTGCCCGGCCTGCGGAACCGAACATTTCCCGCGCGTCGATCCTGTGACCATCATGCTGCCAGTCTATCGTGGCGGACCTGAGCCAATCTGCCTGCTGGGTCGTCAAGCGGCTTGGCCCGAGGGGCGGATGTCGGCGCTCGCCGGGTTTCTGGAGCCCGGCGAAACCATCGAAGAGGCCTGCGCGCGGGAGATAGAGGAGGAGGCGGGCCTGACCGTGACGGCGGTTCGCTACCACTCCAGTCAGCCTTGGCCCTTTCCGTCACAGCTCATGATCGGCCTGATCGCCGAGGTCGATTCGGACGATGCGTGTCCGGATCAGACGGAGCTCGAAGCCGTGGCCTGGTTGACGCGATCAGAGGCCGCCGATGTGCTGGCCGGGCGGCACCCCGCCATCAAGGCCCCGCCCCCCATCGCGATCGCGCGGACGCTGTTGCAGGCCTGGGTGGACGGGTTCGATACATAAGCCCTCTTCCCCTGCGGAGAGGGAGACCGCGCAAGGCGGCGAAGCCGTCGTTCTGGTGCAGTCGGGTGAGGGGGCGCGCGGCGGCTGGCGACAGATCGGTGCGACCCCTCATCCGGCCCTCCGGGCCACCGTCTCCCGCAAGGGGAGAAGGACGCTATGTTACAAGCGCCCGCGCCGCCGCCAGATCATCCGGATTGTCCACCGACAGCGGAGCCTCCTCGATCACGCTGGCCCAGATCTGCAGGCCCATTTCCAGCGCCCTAAGCTGCTCCAGCTTTTCGCGCGTTTCCAGCGGCGAGGGCGGCGCGGCGCAGAAGCACTCCAAGGCCTCGCGCCGATATCCGTACAGACCGATATGCCGCCAGACAGGTGCGTCGCCGTACAGGGTCGAGCGGGTGAAATACAGGGCGCGGCCATGATGGTGGCCCGGCGTCAGGGCAACGACGGCCTTTACCACATCCGGATTACTGCGATCCGAAGCGTCAGCCTCCGGCGCGATCAGGGTGGCGATGTCGCAGGACGGCTCACCATGCAGCAGGGCGGCGCAGGCGGTGGCCAGACCGGGATCGGCGAAGGGCATGTCGCCTTGCAGGTTGATCACCGCGTCATGGGCACCGTCAGGATCAAGCACATTCAGGGCTGCGCGAATGCGGTCGGAGCCGCTAGGCAGGGCCGGATCGGTCAGGACGGCGGTGCCACCCGCGGCCTCGATCACGTCCACGATGGCCTGATCTCCGGCCGCCACGGCGACGGGCAGGCCGGACAGCATGGCCTGCTCCCAGGCCCGCACGATCATGGGCTTGCCCCCGATATCGGCCAGGGGCTTGTCGGGCAGGCGGGTCGCCGACATGCGAGCGGGAATCAATATCAGGGGATTCATCGGCTTGGCCCTCAGGTGTGCGCTATCGGGTCGCTTCAAAACCGGCTTTGCGCCCGTTGCGAAGGCGGCGCTAGCGTGTCAGAGACGGCCACGCAAGAATACGCCGGATCGCATGCGCCCTCCGGCCGTTGTCAGAACGTCTAAAAACAGGATGCGACCCCACGCATGAGCGGCAATCTGGAGTGGAACAAGATCTTTGGTGCCGGTCTGGCGACCGCCCTGGTCATCATCGCGGTGCCGCAGATCGCGGGCGCGATCTACCATCAGGAAGCGCCCGAGAAGATGGGCTATTTCGTCGATGCGCCGGAAGAGGTCGCGGGCGGAGCGGAAGAAGCCGAGCTGCCGCCGGATTGGGGTACCGTCCTGCCGACCGCCGACCTGGCCGCCGGTGAAGCGGCCTTCGCGCGCTGCCAGGCGTGTCACACGATCGCATCGGGCGGTGCCGACGGCATCGGTCCGAACCTGTGGGGCGTGCTGGGTGGCCCGGTCATGCACCGCGCAGGCTTCGCCTATTCCGATGCCATGGCCGCACACAAGGCCGAGGCCCCGACCTGGGGCTATGACGAGATGGATCAGTTCCTGACCGCCCCGGCCCGCTATGTGCCCGGCACCAAGATGTCGTTCGCCGGCCTGCGCGACACCCCGACCCGGATCAATCTGATCGCCTATCTGCGCTCACAGGGGTCCAGCCTGGCCATCCCGGCCCCCGATCCCGCGCGTCAGCCGGGTGCGGCGGCTCCGGCCGAAGGCGCAGCGCCTGCCGAGGGAGAAGCGCCGCCGGCGACGGGTGCCGATGCCGCGACGGGCGCTCCAGTGACGGGCGCTGCTGCCCAGCCGACCACAGAGGCCACGCCTGCCGCACCGCCCGCCGCGACCAGCGAGCCGCCCGGCAACTGAGCCTGACAGCTGAGACAGACATGAGGCCGCCGGGCAGGTCGCCCGGCGGCCTCTTTCGTTATGGGTGGATGCTTTCGCCGTGCTGGGTGTAGTCCAGCCCCTCGATCTCGTCCTCGCGGCTGACGCGCAGGCCGGTCGTGAACTTGCAGATCATCAGGATGATCCAGGTGCCGATGCCGCTCCAGGCGATGACCGCGACCAGGCCGATGGCCTGATTGAGGATGTTGGCCCCTTCTCCCACCGGATTGATCGCCGCGGAGGCGAAGACGCCGGTCAGCAGGGCCCCGACGATGCCGCCGACGCCATGCACCCCGAAGGCATCCAGGCTGTCGTCATATTTCAGCGCCCGCTTCAGCCAGACCGCGCCCGCGTAGCAGGCCGGGCCCGACAGGATTCCGATCAGAAAGGCCCCCTTGGGATCGACGAAGCCCGCCGCCGGCGTGATGCCGACCAAGCCTGCCACGATCCCGGACAGCATGCCCAAGAGCGTCGGGCGCTTGTGGTCGAACCATTCGATGGCCGTCCAGCCGATGGCCGCCGCCGCGGCGGCCAGCAGGGTATTGAAGGCCGCCACCGCCGCGATCCCGTCCGCCGCCCAGGCCGAGCCGCCGTTGAAGCCCAGCCAGCCGACCAGCAGCAGGCCTGTTCCGATGGCGGTGAAGGCCAGATTGTGCGGAGCCATATTGTCCCGCCCAAAGCCGTGGCGCGGCCCCAGAACCAGGGCGCAGACTAGGCCCGCGATGCCCGCATTGACGTGCACCACGGCCCCGCCCGCGAAATCCAGCACGCCCAGCGACCCCATCCATCCGCCGCCCCAGACCTGATGACAGATCGGCGCATAGACGATCAGATGCCACAGCACGAAGAACAGGATGGTCGCCGAAAACTTCATCCGCTCGGCAAAGGCCCCGGCGATCAGGGCCGGCGTGATGATGGCGAAGGTCAGCTGATAGGCGATCCAGAGAAACTCCGGCAGGCCGGGGGCCAAGCTGTGCGCCGTGCCGGTGCCGACACCGTTCAGCAGCACCGCCTGCAAGCCGCCGACAAAACCGTTGGTGGCCTCCGGCCCGGTTCCAAATGAAAGGCTATAGCCGACCGCGAACCACAGCACCGTCACAAGGGCCAGGGCGGCGGTGGACTGGGCTATGGTGGAGATGACGTTCTTGCGCCGCACCATGCCGCCGTAGAACAGGGCCAGCCCCGGCAGGGTCATCAGAAGGACTAGTGCCGTCGAGGTCAGGATCCACGCCGACGACGCCTCATTCAGTACAAGCGGGGCCTGGTGGTTCAGCAGGGGCGCGGCCACGGCAGGCGAGGCGAAGGCCGCAGTTCCAACCAGAGCCAGACAAAGGGTACGATGATTGATGATCGGCATGCGCGTGTCCGGACGGTTTGGAGCGACGTGGATGCGCCCCGAACCGCGTTCGTGGCCGCGGGTAAGGATAGGAGCCTATCGCAGCGCAACAGGCAAATCATTTCGTGTGCGGCGCAATAAGTTGCCCAAAGTTGCGCGACCCTTGGCGCGTCGTCCCTTTTGCGCACAATCGAACCCGAGCGCTTCGCTTACGCGCGATTGGCGGTCTGGACCATTACGAAACTGCAACAATTACAGTCTTGCGCGGATGGTCGTCGCGGTTACCACTTCCGCACCGCGTTCTTTCAGATCGGGCCACAGGGGATCATTTTCATGCGCAAGACCCATCGTTTCACCTTGCTGGGCGGCGTCGCTGCCAGCGTCATCCTGGCGGCCGGCGCCGTTTCGGCCCAGACCCTGCCTGCAAGCGCCGCCGTCGCCGCGCCCCAGTCGCGCGGCCAGCTGGCCCCTCTGCCCGACGTGGACATTCCCTACACCCGCTATGTGCTGGACAACGGCCTGACCCTGATTGTGCACGAGGACCGCAAGGCGCCGATCGTGGCGGTCAACATCTGGTACCACGTGGGCTCGGCACTGGAGCCCGAGGGCCGCTCCGGCTTTGCCCACCTGTTCGAACACCTGATGTTCAATGGGTCGGAGAACTTCAACACCGACTTCTTCAAGGGCACCGAGCTGTTGGGGGCGACCGATCAGAACGGCACCACCAACACCGACCGCACCAACTATTTCCAGAATGTGCCGACGACGGCGCTGGACAGCCTGCTCTGGCTGGAAAGCGACCGGATGGGCCATCTGTTGGGTGCCATCGACCAGGCGCGCCTGGATGAGCAGCGCGGCGTGGTCCAGAACGAGAAGCGCCAGGGCGAGAACCAGCCCTATGGCCGGGTCTTTAACGCCATCACCGACGCCACCTGGCCTGACGAACACCCCTATGGCCACACCGTCATTGGCTCGATGGACGATCTGAACGCCGCCGACCTGCCCACCGTGCAGCAGTGGTTCCGCGACTACTACGGTGCCGCCAATGCCGTCATCGTCCTGGCGGGTGACATCAGCCCCGAAGAGGCCAAGGAAAAGGTCGAACGCTATTTCGGCGACATCCCCTCGGGTCCGCCCGTCACCCAGCCCCGCCGCATGATCGTGCCCATGGTCGGCGAGCAGCGCGAGGTCATGTTCGACCGGGTCGGTCAGCCGCGCCTTTACAAGGTCTGGAACACCACGCCGGTGGGCGACGCCGACAGCGACTATCTGAGCATGCTGGGCGACGTCCTGTCCTCGGGCCGCTCCTCGCGTCTGTACAAGCGTCTGGTCATCGACGAGCAACTGGCTACCAACGTCTCGGCCAGCCAGGGCAGCCGTCAGATCGCCGGTCAGTTCATCGTCGTCGCCACGGCCAAGGCCGGTGGTGATCTGGCGCGGATCGAGGCCATCATCGACGAGGAAATGGCCCGCCTGCTGCGCGATGGTCCGACCGCTGAGGAGCTGGAGCGTGTCCGCACCCAGACGGCCGCCGGCTATATTCGCGGTCTGGAGCGGATCGGTGGATTCGGCGGCAAGTCCGACCGTCTGGCCGCCTCCCAGGTCTTTCTCGGCGACCCCGGGGCCTGGCGCGAAAGCTATCAGCGCGTGGTTGCCGCACGACCCGCCAATCTGACCGAGGCCGGCCAGCGCTGGCTGACCGACGGCAGCTATTCGCTGGAGGTCCAGCCCTTCCCCGACTTCACCACAGCCCAGACGGGGGTGGACCGTTCGGCCGGCGTGCCGCCCGCACCGCCCGCGCCTGCCGCCGTCTTCCCGACGGTCGAGCGGGCCCAGCTGTCCAACGGTCTGAAGATCATGTTCGTGCGCCGCGACAGCGTGCCGACGGTGACCATGAATCTGGTCCTCGACGCCGGGGCCGTGGTCGATACGGACGCTCAGGCCGGTCTGGCCCAGCTGACGCCGCAGGTCATGACCAACGGCACCGATGACCTGACGGCCATCGAGATCAGCGACCGGCTGCAGCTACTGGGCGCGACCCTGGGGGCCGGATCAGGCACCAATGCCACGACGGTGTCGATGACGGCCCTGTCCTCGCGTCTGGACCCGTCGCTGGACCTCTATGCCGACGTCATCCTGAACCCGGCCTTCCGTCAGGAGGACTTCCAGCGCTCCAAGGTCATGCAGGTCGCGGGCATCCAGCAGGCGAACCGTAATCCGGGTGCCATCGCCTCGCGCATCCTGTCGCAACAGCTTCAGGGGCCGGGCAGCCCCTACGGTCGTCCAGCCTCGGGCACCGAGGCGACGGTCAACACCCTGACCCCCGCCGACTCCGAGGCCTGGCACAGCACCTGGGTCCGTCCTGACAATGCCACCCTGGTGGTTGTCGGCGACACGACCCTGGCCGAGCTGACGCCCAAGCTGGAGCGGGCCTTCGCCGACTGGCGCGCGCCTTCCACCCCCATGCCCGCCAAGCCGGGACCGGCCGATGCGCCCGAGCCGGGCCAGCCACGCATCCTGATCGTGGACCGCGCCGGCCCGCAATCGACGATCCTGGGCGGCCGCATCGTTCCGGCCTTCGATGCCGCAACCGAACCGGCCATCGAGACGATGAACACGGCGCTGGGCGGCTCCTTCACCAGCCGGATCAACATGAACCTGCGTGAAGACAAGGGCTGGTCCTATGGGGCGGGCGGCGGCGTGCCCTATGCCCGCGGCGAGCGCATCTATTCCGTCAGTGCGGGCGTCCAGTCCGACAAGACGGCCGAGAGCCTGGCCGAACTGCGTCGCGAACTGACCGAGGTCGTGGGCTCGCGTCCGCTCACCGACGCGGAAATCTCGGCGGCCCGCTCAAACATGGTTCAGGGCATGGCCGGGAACTGGGAAACCAATGCCGCCATCGCCGGGGAGCTTCAGAGCATGGTCGTCTGGGGCGTGCCGGAAAACTATTACGAAACCTACGGTCAGCGGGTCGGGTCGATGACGGCGGCCGAGGCAGCCCGTGCCGCCCAGGGCATCGTCGGTGATGGCCCCGATCTGTGGGTCGTGGTCGGCGACCGCGCCACGATCGAGCCCAAGATCCGTGCCCTCGGCTTTGCCGATGTGCAGGTTGTGACGCCGGAGGGCGTGCCGGTCACCCAGTGATTGATGTGGTGAAGTGAGAAGAGGGCGGTGTCGGCGACGGCACCGCCCTTTTTGTTGGCCTCAGACGCCGTAGAAGTCGCGGTACCAGTCCACGAACCGGCCGACCCCGATCTCGATGGGCGTGGAAGGCGCATAGCCCAGGGTGGCGCGCGTCTCGGTCACATCGGCCTCGGTACGGCTGACGTCGCCGTCCTGGACCGGCATCAGGTTCAGTGTCGCCTTCACACCGAGTGCCTCTTCCAGCACCGCGATATAGCGCATCAGCGGCTCACGCCGCCCGGCCCCCAGATTCAGGACGCGCCAGGGTGCGACGCCGGAGGTTGAGGGGTTCGGGCTCTCGGCCTGCCAATCGGGATCGACCGCCGCAGGACGATCCAGCGCCGCGATCACGCCCGCGACTATGTCGTCCACATAGGTGAAGTCGCGCTCCATCTGGCCGTGGCCATAGACGTCGATGGGCCGGCCTTCGAGTATGGCCTTGGTGAACTTGAACAGAGCCATGTCCGGACGCCCCCACGGCCCATAGACCGTGAAGAACCGCAGGGCCGTCGAGGCAATGCCGAACAGGTGGGAATAGCTGTGCGCCATCGCCTCATTGGCGATCTTGGTCGCGGCATAGACGGTCAGGGGGTGGGCCACGCCCTGACGCACCGAAAAGGGCAGGGTCCCGTTTGCCCCGAACGCCGAACTGGTTGAGGCATAGACCAGATGCTCGGCCCCGACTGCCCTGGCCCCTTCAAGGATGGTCAGGAAACCGACGATGTTGGAATCGACATAGCTCTCGGGGTTCTCCAAGCTGTAGCGAACCCCCGCCTGCGCTCCCAGGTGGATGATGCGGCGCGGCTTATGCTCTGCAAACAGGGCGGCCATCCCCGTCCGGTCGGCGAGGTCGAGGGTGTGGTGACGATAGCCGGGAAGCGCCGCCAACCGCTCCAGCCGGGCTTGTTTCAGCGCCGGATCGTAATAGGCATTCAGATTATCGACCCCGATCACCTGCTCGCCGCGTGCCAGCAACTGCCGGGCAGTGTGAAAGCCGATGAAGCCGGCGGAGCCGGTGACGAGGACGGGGCCTTTGGCGCTCATGGTCCAGCGATAGCGCCAACGGTCGGAGACCGCCACACCCGCATGAAAGGCTTCAGCGCTCGGCCTGACGCTCGGACGGTTGGCCAGCCTTTTCCAGCAGGGCGGCGCACACGGCGAACAGCACGGCCAAGGTCGCGGTACGCAGGGGATAATCTACCGCCGAATGGGCCAGCATCATCAGTATGCCGACGGAGGCCGCGCGTTGCAGGTCGCGCTCGCGTGAAGTGCCCGCGCGCCAAGCCGCCCAGATGCGCCGGCCGTACCAAATCAGAAAGGCGATCAGCAGAGCCGCCGCAGGCCATCCAGCCTCCAGCCACAGTTCCAGATAGTCGTTGTGCGCGTGATTGAAGAAGGTGGGATCCAGCGTCTCCAGCGGCTCGACCGAGCGAAACACGGCGTCGAAACTGCCAATGCCGGAGCCGAGCGGTAGATAGGCGTCGGACGCCCGGGCCACGATGGGCCAGTTCTCGAATCGACCCTCCGGGGCCGACTGACTGTCGAAACGCTCCAGCACCGGGGGCAGGGCGATGGCCGAAACGGCACCGATGGCGATGACGAAGGCCCCCGCCAATCCGATCAGGGCCGGGCCGGGGCGTCCGCGACCGGCGGCGATCCAGCCCGCCAGCAGGCTGAGCACGATCGACGGACCCAGCAGGACGACGCCGGCGCGCGACCGGATCGCGGCCAGGCCGATGACGACGATGCCTATGAAAATCGCTCCGAACCACAGGGGCAGGCGACGGTCGTCATGCCGACGCCTCAGGGCGGCCGCTCCCATCACAACGGCGAACGGCAATAGAACGACGAGCAACGTCGCCAGATGGTTACGATTGGCAAAAAGGCCGTTGACCGAACCCGCTGCAGTGGTCGCCCACACGTAGAGTTGCTGACCTCCGCTGGCCAGTTGTGCCGCGCCCAGGAGAACGCTGAGAACAGCGGCGATCAGATAAGCCGCAATGACGCGCGTCGTGGTCGACTGGTTGAGCGACAGAACGCCGACGAAGGCGGCGATCGGCGGCAGCAGGGCCAGGAAGGCCTGCCAGGTCAGGTCCGGGCTGAGCGTGACAGGCGCAAGCCCGGGTTGAAGTTGCGCCAATTCCAGAGCCAGCACCATCTCCGACCGACCGGCAAGGCCGGTCCAGATGGCGGGCGGGAGCGGAATGAGCTGAATGATCGGCACAGCTGCTATGAGAGCGACCAGACCAAGCGCGAATCTGTGGTTGCGCCATTGGCCCGTCGCTATCAACCGAGACAGGCCAAGTACAAGAAGGGGGAGGGCGGCGAGTTCGACAAGCGCTAGCCTCAAGGCATGCTCGCGGCTGGCTCCCCCGAAGACAAAAGAAAAGGCCAGTAGAACGAACGCTGCAATCGCAACGCCATCCCACTGGCCTTTCGAAACCCTGTTAGTCACGCGGACGTCAGCTATTCAGCGGTCGTACGCGAACAAGTCCGGATTTAGTCGCTTTCCGAATCGTCGTCCGTGGCGACCACGATGGTCGCGACGATGACGGCGGTACCGATCAGCAGGACCGGCAGCGGAATGCCCGCGAACTCCGAACCGGCGTCGGCACGAGCGCCCACGCGGTCACCAACGCGGGCAGCGGCGGTGTTGTTGGCGGCGGCGGCTTGGCCGGCGACGAGCAGCAGGCCGGCAGTGACGGCGGCGATGGTTTTACGCATGGATAATCCCCTTATGTACTCGTTTATGCAGGCGAACCCGCGTGGCACGTAGAACTCGTATAGTCGCCGGAAGTTGCCAAATCAATACGATTTCGGCTGTAAGGCGAAACTGTCACAAATCGAACGGCACAGATTCCGCTTACGGAACAATGCGCGAGATCGCCAGACGATCGAACCACGCCGTGGTGTTCGACCGGCGCTCGTCCGGCACGGACTGGAGTCTTAGCCATTGACCGCGGCAATCCGCGGGAACGACGAATTGGGCCGCGCTGGTCGTCCAGACGGGTGCCTGTGGTGGGGCCGCCGGTGCACTCAGCACCCTCTGGTCGCCTGGAACGCAGACGATGGTCCAGTTCAGATGTCGCGAGGGATCCCCGCTTTCGGCGCGCGCTTCGAACGCCAGGCGATAACGGCCGGGCGAGAGGAACAGCAGCTGTTCGGCAATCGTCTCTTCGGTGTAGCCGTCGAACGATACCCTCAGCGCCGGATCGCCGGTCCGGACATCGTCTTCCAGAACTTCGGCGACAATCCCGGCCCCTTGTGCGATCCGCCATTGAAACGGCTCGGGCGACGAGGCGTCGTCGAAACTGCCGTTCGCAATGGGGGTGCTCATGGCGGGTCGATTCAGGCGCTCTCGCACGGTGCGGGCACCGTCCAGCAGGCCGCGATCGACCAGATAGATATACAACTGCCTAAGCTCTGTGTTGCTCAGAGGGGCCTCGCCGGCCTCCAGCACCAAGGCCAGATTGATCGCGACCCTCAGACCCTCATCGCTGGCATAGAGGCTGTCGAGGTAGTCCTGTCGCCAAGGCGGTCTGGCCGCCACCAGACTGGCGATGACCGGCAGGGCGCGTTGGGTGTCCGCCGTCGCAGCGGTCGTGAACAGCCGGAAGATGCCGGGTCTCAGCGCTTCCCGGCGCCGGGCCAGGGTGTCGGCATGGGCGAAGGACGAAACATAGTCGCCGCGGCGTAGACGGTAATCCACCAGCCAGGCGTGGGACGGATCGTCCCGCAGCGACCAATTTCCGGCCAGAGTCAGCAACTCGTCCGCCTGGGCTTCCCGCCCTGCCCTGGCCTCGCTCAGCCCTACGACGCGCAGCGAGGCCGCATTGAACGGTGCCCTGGCCAAAGCCTCCCGGCCCAGGACGCCGGCATCCTCATTGGCCTGAGCGATCGCTTCGCTGGTCTGACCCACCCGATCCGCCGCCATCTGCCGGGCCTCGGCGGCGCGGCGCATGATGGTGGGCGAGCCGGGCGCGACCCGGATAGCCAGTTCGGGCGGCGCGCGCTGAATGACCGGCTGCAAGACCACCTGCCAGCCCAGCCAGACGGCACCTACTGTCAGGGCATAGGGCAGCCACCCGCCAGCCTTGCCTCCCCGGCGCGACCGTGCGCGCGGTGCAGGCGACGGCGCGGCCACCCCGTCCCTCAAGGACGCTTGCCCTTGCCGGGCTTGACGTCGCCCTCGGCGGAATCGCCGCCGTAATTGTAGTCGTAGGCGTAATCGTATCCGCCATAGACCGTGGCCTTGGTGTTGAACTTGGTCAGCACGGCCCCCAGCAGGCGGGCCCGCCCGACGCGCAGACGCTTCAGGGCACCGCGGGCCTGGCCGCGCCGGGTCCCGCGGGATTCCAGGACGAACAGGGCCCCACCGACGTTCGCCGCGAGCAAGGGAGCATCGGCAAAGCCGAGGACCGGCGGTCCGTCGATCACGACGTGGTCGAAGCTCTTGGCACACTCGGCCAGGAACTCACGCACGCGATCGCCGCCCCACAGTTCGGCCGGATTGGGCGGCAGCGGACCGCAGGGGATAAAGAACAGGGTGTCCTGACGGGTGCGTTGCACCACCGAGGCCAGATCCGCCGAACCGGACAGCAGATTGCTCATGCCCTTGTCGTTGTCCACGCCGACGACTCTGTGCATGGACGGATTGCGCAGATCGCCGTCCACCAGCAGCACGCGCTTGCCGACGCGTGCGAGATTGAGCGCGGTGGCGTAGGCGGTCGTCGATTTGCCCTCGGCCGGGCGGGCACTGGACACCATAATGCTGGCGGGAGCGCCGTCGGGGGTCGAGAACTGCAGCGCCGTTCGCAAAGAATAATAGGCCTCGGAGAATCCGGATCGGATATCGGCCATGGCGGCGGCGGGCGTTTCGCCCTTGGGCAAAAGAGGCACTACGCCGAGGACTGGAACGCCCAGCTTGCGCTCCACGTCGTCCGGCGTCGCCACGGTTTCGTCCAGAGCCTCCAGAGCGATGACCGCGACGGCGCCAAGGCCGATCCCGAACAGCGCCGCCAGGGCCAGATTGATCAGCAGATCCGGCTTCGAAGGCTTGGTGGGGGGCACTGCCGTGTCGATGATCGAGATGTTGTTGGCGGTGATGTCGCCGGTGATCCCGACTTCCTTGTACCGCTGCAGCAGCCCCTCATACAGGGTGCGGGTCGTGTCCAGTTCCCGCTGGAGGATGTTGTACTGGATGGACCGGTCGCGCAGGTCCAGCACGTCGTTCTTCAGGCCGTTGACCTGGGCCTGAAGCGCGCGCTCGTTGTTCAGGGCGACAGTGTATTCGTTCTGGATCGACGCGCGGATGCTGTTGGCGATCGACTGCAGCTGACCGTCGGCTTCGGCAATCTGGGCCCGGAGTCGCACCATTTCGGGATAGTCCGGCTGAAACTGACCCAGCTTCTGCTGATATTCCGTGGTCAGGGCGGCCCGCTGCTCGAACAGGCGCTGGGCCGAGTTGTTGGCCAAAACTTGCGGCAGATTCAGGACCGGCGTGGAGCTGGCGGTGCGCCAGCGCTGTTCCGCGGCCGTGCGGGCGGCCTTGGCCTGGGCCAGGGCGTCATTGATGGCCACAAGATCGTTGGATGCCAAGGACTGCGTCGTGCCAGGGCCGGACCCATCGTCGTTGTCGCCGACGTTGATGATCTGTTCCGCCGTGGCATAGTCGACGAGCTGGCGTTCGGCGTCCTCCAGTCGTTCCTTCGTCTGGGCAATCCGTTCTTCAAGGAATTCGCGGGCGTATGAAGAGCTTTCGTATTTCCGGTCCAGGTTGGCCTGAATGAAGTTTTCGGCAAAGCCGTTGGCGATCCTGGCGGCGACGTCGGGATTTGGGCTGTCGTAACCGACCGCGACCAAGCGGGAGCCACGCACGGGGGCTACGCTCAGATTGTCCTGTATGGTCTTGATTGCGAGCTCGCGGCGCGCACGGGCGCGTTCCGCAGCGCTGCCGTCGCCGTCGGGCAGGGTGACGTTGAGGCTGGCGAGCGCCTGATCCGAACTGGCCAGACCCAGGCTGTCGACCACACGCTCGGTCAGAGACCGGCTGCGCAGCAGGCCGTACTGGGTCTGATAGAAGTCTTCGCCCTGCGTCATCGTCTCGCGCGGCGTGACGTCTTCGGAGTTGAAAACCCGCGCCGCCTCGCGGTCGATCTGCAGCGTCGCTTCAGCCGTGTAGATCGGCGTCATCAGCAAGGTCAGAGCCGTGCCGACAGCCAAGGCCCCAAGGAAACAGGCGATCAGCAGGATGCGGTGCTTCAGCGCCAGGCGCCAGTAGGCGGCCAGGTCAAAGACCGGCGGGCCATCGTCGTCGGATGACCACCCGCCTTGATCCAGGGGCGGTGCTCCCACGGGGGCGAAACCGGCCGGGCCGCGAGGTGTCTTGCTGATGCGCTCGTCAACGAACGGGTTGTCGGCCGGCATAGGTTATCCGCTTGCACTGGCGCAATCATGGACCGCGCATTGAAACTGTCGGGCTGATAGCCCAAGGACGCTCGCCACGCACACGAAATTCGCTCTTTCGGCGTTCGCACGAGGCGAGCGACTTGTGCGGGAGTGCCGGCTGGATGACAAGGCACCCGGCATTTTGCCGTGGTGCAGGGCTATTTGAATAAGTGGCAGGCGTGAGTTCATGTCTCTGGAATTTCCGCGCCTTGACAACCGGCTCTTTCGCCTGGCAGCCGTGACTGCCGCTCTGATCGTGGGCTGGTTTGCTTTCCGACCGGCCATGGAGGTTGAGGGTGGCCTACCCTGGGACAAGGCCAATCACGCCCTGGCGTTCCTGGTTTTGACGGTACTGACCGGGCTGGGATGGCCGAGACTGTCGCGGCTCTGGCTTGTAGCCCTGATGCTGCTGGCGGGCGTTGTGGTGGAGTTGATCCAGGGTCTCGACGCGATCGGGCGCGACGCGGATGCCATGGACGTGGTCGCGGATAGCGTCGGCATTCTTGCGGGCCTGGCCATTCTCAGCGTTCAGGGGATCAGAGGCTCACGCGCAGCCTGACGGCGGGCGAGGTCGGCGACGACCGGCTCCAGGGCGCGACGGCGGTCAGGGATGGACCGATAGACGCCCCGCAAATTGATCTGGGGGTAGCGCGCCCCCGGCGCGGCCGCCTCATAGGCGCTCAGGAACTGAACTGCGCGCCCGGGGTCGAAACCGGCACGCGCCAGCAGATACAGACCCAGTATGTCGGCGTCGCTCTCCGAAGAGGACGACAAACCACGGCGAAGGCTCAGTTGAGCATTGGCCGGACCGCGCCCGCCCTGCACATCCGGCACGGTCGCATGCTCCAGCACAGCATGGGCCAGTTCATGGGCGAGCAGAAAGGCCAGCTGGTCGTCGTCCTGCGCGATATCGACCAGCCGGGCCGAAACGAAGATGGTGCGTCCGTCCGAGAGCGCCCGCAGGTCATCCCGGACCTCGACCTGGGTGTCATAGGCGCAGGCTCTTTGCGGGGTCACGGTCACGGATCGCTCGATGCCGTCGCGGCGCACCGTTAGCGCCATCGGACCCGAGCTGGCCACTCTATTCAGGCGATCGATATTGGCCTGAAGTCCGTCGTAGGTCTGGCCGCGCGCGCTTGCGGCGGTGCCGGTGCTCACAGGCCGACCATCGACGGCCACGATGACATCGCCGGGACGCAAACCCGCTTGTTCGGCAGGACTGGTGACGGGAGCCGAGAGGATGCCGGGCAGATCCCCCTGCAAGCCATAGGTTCGTTCGGCGACGGGGCGCAGTTCGCTACCGTACTGGCTGGCGGCGTGCAGGGTCCAGCCCGCCTTGAGCCGCGTGGCCGGGCAGAGATCGGCATTGTCGATCGCCAGCCGCCAAGCGACGGCGGCGACCCTCTGATCCTTGGCGACGAGAGCGGTCAGGCGAGCCTCCGCATGGTCCTCAGCCACGCGACCCGCGTCGGTCAGGGGAGGCGCGGGATGGCTGCAGGCCGTCAAGCCGACGGCGATCAGGCCGGCGGCGACCGTGGCGCGGAGGCGGCGGGACAGCCGCATCATGCCTCAGTAGGGGCGGAAGACGGACAGGCCGGGCAGGGCGGCGATGACGTCGCGCATGAAGGCGCTCATCCGCGAGGTATCGACCACGATGATGTCGTCGCCTCGGACCGCCGGATCGTCTGCACGACCCTGACGAATAGCGCCCAGATCGAACAGGGCCACGGACCGCTGGCCATCGACGGTGCGGAACACCGCGACCTTGCTCAGGTCGGCGACGCGCGTCGGGCCCTCGGCCATCGCGACGGCCTGAAGCAGGGAGGTCGTGCCCCGCATCTCGTAGACGCCGGGCTTGGTGACGGCGCCATCGATGGTGATCTTCTGACTGGCGGCTTCCAGAACCACGACGCTGACCTGCGGATTGCGCAGATACTGGGTGCCGAGACGACCGGCGATGTCCAACGAAAGTTCATTGGGCGTGCGACCGGCCGCGCGGACAGTCCCGATCAGGGGCATCTGGATTTCGCCCGAGGCGTCAACGACGATTTCCTTGAACGACAGATCCTCGACCTGGAAGACGCGCAGGTCCAGCTTGTCCCCCGGGCCGATGCGATACTCATTGGCCTGTCCCAGCGGGGAGAACAGCGCCGCCTCCACGGGCTGGGCTGCCGTCATCTGCGAGACATCCATCTTGGGTCCACCACCGCAGGCGGACAGCACGACGGCGGTCAGGGACAGAAGCAGCGGGAGCGCACGCAGCATGGGGGACATGACGAAGAAACCTCAGGCGGCCTTGAACAGCCGTTTGAAAAAGCCCGAGCGAGGAGCCGGGCGCGCCTGTCCTACAGCAGCCGGGACAGAAGCGGGAGAGGCGTTTTCCAGCACCGCCCGGGGCCGCGTCAATACCATGTCGTCGGCGGCCTGCTGTCCCAGGCGCTGCGCCACCGCCTGTACGGCCTCGGACAGCACCGGTGCCCGGCTGCGCAGATTATGGGCATCGGTCGCCAGAATATGCACCAGACCCTCATCCAGCATGCGCTCGGCCCAATACTGCGTGCGCTTGCCGAAGCGACCGGTGACCGATCCGGCGGTCAGTTGCATCCAGGCTCCGGCCTCCACCAGTTGACCCATAAGGGCGTAATGTTCCTCGATCCAGCGCAGGCGCTCCGGGTGGGTGATGATCGGGTGGAAACCGGCGGCCATGCAATCGAACACCGCTTCGGCCATGCGCGGCGGGGCGGTGTTGTGGGGCGGCTCGAAAAGGAAGTAGCGCGTATCGGCCAGCGTCAGACGTTCGTCGCGTTTCAACGCACCGGCCAGCCCCGTGATCAGATGAACGTCGGCACCCGTGATCAGGCGCAGGGGTATGTCGGCCTTCACAAACTCGGCCTGCAAGGCTTCGACGGCGGTGCGAATACCCTCCGACGTGTTGTCGTAATAGCCCGGCATCATATGGGGCGTGCAGGCCGTCACGGTGATGCCGTCGTCGACCGCGATCCGCGCCATCGCCAATGAGGTTTCCAGGTCCGGCGCCCCGTCGTCGATGCCGGGCAGGATGTGGCAATGCAGATCGATCAAGGGTGTAGTTCCAATAGCCGGCGACGATGGCAGCTTAAAACCTGATTTTGGGGCGCAAGCGTGGCTTGGCGGTGCCGGACTGGAACGCGCCATATCGGCCCAGGTTCAGCTCAGGTCACCGCAGGCGTCATCCAGCAGACCGTTCCGGGAAGCCGCGGCGACCTCGTCCAGTGCGCCCATGATGTGGTACAACGAACTCGCCGGGGCGGGTTCGGGCAGGAAGCGACCGTGCTCGTCCAGCTTGTCGCGCCAGGTGCCGTTTGGCGACAGATACCGACGCAGGGCCCGCAAGGCCTTGGCCGCATCGTCCAGACGCAGCTGCCTCGTTTCGCCCTCGCTCATCGCCGCCATATTCAATGCGGCTCGCAGCCATTCGGACTGGGGCCACAGGCGGGCGCGCCCCGTCGCAATGGTCAGGTCCGCATTGAGCGCATCGACGGCGACCAGACGGCGTGGATCGACACCGCGCATGCCGTGGTCGTAGAGCACCCGAGCCGCCGCGATCGCCCGAGCGTCATTCCGCGTCCGCCCGTGTTGTGACAGCAGCCAGGACCATTCGAACTGATGTCCCGGTTCGATCAGCCTGCCGTCCTCGCCAGCCGCGGGTTTCCAGTCGGCATCGAAGAATTCGTGCAGCGCGCCCGTCTTCGGATCGATCAGGGTCGTCAGGGCCAGGTCGGCGATATGGTCCGTGATCCGGCTCCAGCGCGGATCGACGCCGCGCGCCTCCCAGGCCTGGGCCGCTTCGAACAGATGCATATTGGCATTGGACTGCCAGGGATGGCTGCCGACTTCGGTCCAGCCCCGGCCGGCTTGCGGCTGACTGGCCAGCAAAGCCTCCAGCATGATGGTCGCCTGTGCCCGGCAGCGCTCGGCCATGACGTCGGCCTCGTGCGCGGCGGCTAGGCATAACAGGCCGAATGCCTGCTCATACAGGGGCGCGCTGTCGTCCAGCACCGACCCGTCCAGCTCCAGCATGTTGCGAATGGCCCCATCGGGTCGGACATAGGCCTCGAACAGGCGGTTCAGACCCGCCTCGACCCGCGCCCGCCAGGGGCCGGTCCAGCCCAGCTGGCCTGCGCGGCAGAAGACGAAGATCTGCCGGGTCTGCACGCGGGCCCGTCGCTTCATCTGGGCGGCTCGACCATCCAGATCGAGGGCCTCGACGAAGCCGCCGCGATCGTCCACGCCCAGCGTCGACCACAGAGGCAGGGCGGCGGTCCGCATCCAATCGGCGAATCGCAAATAGGGTCGGCCCTCGCGCAGATCGGGCGCATCGGCATGGTGCGGGGCCTCGGCCTTGATCCGTTCGACCAAGGCCTTGATGTCCTGCGACCGGCCCAGATCCGCGACCAGGACGGCGTCCGGCTCGACGATGACCGCCAGGTTTTTCAAACCGATGGTGGCCACGACCATGCCTTCGGGCGCGCGCACCAGGCAGGTTTCGCTGTCGATGCCGATATGCAGGCCCGCTGCACCTGATCCTGTGGCGAGAACCGAATCCCAGGCCCCCAGGTCGGACCAGGCGAAGCTGACAGGCAGGACGCTGGTCCTGTCGCTTTTTTCCATGACCGCATAGTCGATGGACAGACGCGGCGCGGCGCGGAAGGCCTCGGTCAGACGAACCGTCTCATGATCGGGCTCGGGCGGCAGTGAAGCCCGCGCGGCGGCGACCATCTCGGGCGCATGGATCTCCAGTTCAGCCAGCAACGTCCGCGCACTGACGATGAAGTTGCCGCTGTTCCAGAGATAGCCCTCTGCGACATAGCGGGCGGCGGTCTCGGCGTCCGGCTTTTCGACGAACCGCTCGACCGGGGCCAGTCCGGGCCCGGAGGGGCTGATGTAGCCATAGGCCGACGATGGCTCTGTTGGCGTGATGCCCAAGGTGACGATCCGCCCCGCTGCGGCCTCTTTGGCAGCAGCTTTCAGGGCGTCACGGAATGCCTGATCGTCCGGAATGTGATGGTCCGAGGCGATGATCGCCATGATGCCGTCTGGATCGCGGCGGGCGACCAGGGCCGCCGCCGCCGCCATCGCGGGCCCTGAATCGCGCGGCTCAGGCTCCAGCAAGAGGGTGGCCGAGGTTTCGAGTTCGGCCAGTTGTGCGGCGATGGCGTCGGCATAGCCCGTGCCGGCGACAACGATCAGACGTCTTGCGTCCTGACCTTGCGCGATCATCGGAGCGACGCGCAGAACGGTTTCCTGAAACAGCGAACGGCTGCCGGCCAGGGCGAGAAATTGCTTGGGCCGTCGGGGACGGGACGCCGGCCACAGACGCGAGCCCGCGCCGCCGCACATGATCACTGGATAGAAGGTCATCGGCACTCCACGCCCGTTCACGCGGATGTCTCTAGACCATAACTGTTTCAGCTCGAATCCCGGGCGGGAAAAAAGTTACGGTTCTTGGCCCGCCGACACCTTGAAGGCGGCAAGTGACACTGTGCCGCGAACGCACTAGAAGGCCGGTTGGCTGGTCGCGCATATACCGGGGCGTATCGGGCCGCCATCGCCGTAACGACGACCGGAAGACCGTATCTTGAGTAAGTTGTCTCTCCTGCTCCTTCGCGGCCTCAAGATCGGTGCGCGGGCTGCGATCCGCTTCGCCGCGGTGGTCGGCGGCTACATGATCGCCTCTGGTCATGTCTTCAGCATCGCCACGACGCTGAATGCCCTGCAGGACGCAGCGCTCTATGCCGGTCTGTTCGCCGTCCTGGGGTTTGTCCTCGACAACCTGTTTCGCACCGACAAGGCCCTGTGGCGCTATGTGTCGATCGTCGATGTCGGGCCGATCATCCGCACCTCGGTGCTGTCCACCCTGATCTTTCTGGCCCTGACCTTCCTGCTGGACCGTGGCCAGGCGCTGCCGCGTTCGACGCTGCTGTTCGTTCCCGTACTGGACGTCGGCATGACACTCGCTCTGGTGCTGCTGCGGCGCATGATCCACGACAAGGAGGCGCTGGTCGCCATCGCGCCCTTCCTCAGCGGCGCGTCGCGGCGGACGCCGCTGATCGTGCTGGGCGACATGGGGCGCGCCGACACCTTCCTGCGTGAACTGGCGCGGGGCGAACAGACCTATCAGCCCATCGGCATCGTCACCCGCACGCCGGGTGCCGCCACACGCCAGCTGCGCGGCGTAAGAGTGCTGGACTCGGTCGAGGTAGCGGCGGACCTGATGGACGACATGCTGGGGCACGGGCTGACCCCAGCCATGATCTTCGTCGACGACCAGCTTCAGCCGTCCGATTTCGGAGCCGAGCGGTTGGGGCAACTGCGTCTTCAGGGCGTCAAGCTGCTGAAAGTTTCCAGCCTGGTCGAGGTCGGCGGCACGGGCGAAGAGACAGCCCTGCGCGAGTTCGCGCTGGAGGAACTGCTGGCCCGCCCGCCGGTCCAACTGGACGACGCACCCTTGCGAGCGCTGGTTTCGGGCCGGCGCGTGCTGGTCACCGGTGCGGGCGGTTCGATCGGCTCTGAAGTCTGTCGGCAGGTCGCTGGTCTGGGGTGCGCCCATCTGGCGCTCCTGGACAATGCGGAGTTCAGCCTGTTCTCGATCGATCAGGAGATCGGTCATCGCTGGCCAGAACTGTCGCGGGCCGAATATCTGCACGACGTGCGCAACGCGGCCTTGCTGACGTCGTGCTTCGGCGCAGAAAAGCCCGACATCGTCTTCCACGCCGCCGCCCTGAAGCATGTCCCAATGATGGAGCGGCATCCGTGCGAAAGCGTGCTGACCAATGTCGTCGGCACCTGGAATGTCGCCGAGGCGGCCAATGCGGCGGGCGTGAAACACATGGTCTTCATCTCGACCGACAAGGCCGTCGATCCGCCGAATGTCATGGGGGCCACCAAACGCCTGGCCGAGGGCGTGATCCGGGCACAACAGACGGGAGCCGGCAACACCCGGTTCAGTGTCGTCCGCTTCGGCAATGTTCTGGGTTCGGCCGGTTCGGTGGTGCCGACGTTCCGGGCCCAGATCGAGCGCGGGGGCCCTGTTACCCTGACCCATGCCGAGATTGAGCGCTACTTCATGACGATCCCCGAGGCGGTGCAGCTGGTCCTGCACGCGACGGCGCATTCGGCGCAGCAGCCGGATGGTCCGCTGGGGGTTTTCGTGCTGGACATGGGTAAGCCGGTGAAGATCATCGACCTGGCCCGCCAGCTGATCGGCCTTTACGGCAAGGTGCCGGACAAGGACATCGTCATCCAGATCACCGGCCTGCGCCCCGGCGAAAAGCTCTTCGAGGAACTGGTCGATTCCAGCGAGGTATCAGAAGCTGCTGGCCCCAGCCTGATGCGCGTCACGGACCGGATCGCCGGAGCCCGCATGACCGAAGCGACGGTGCGGGCGCTGGAGCAGGCCGCACGATCCGGCGACAATGCCGCCGCCCGGGCCCTGGTGTTCGACGTCCTGGCCAAGGTGCGGGCGGTTCAGGAAAAAACGGCTTCGGTCGCTGCGGAAAGCGTCACGCCTTAGGACTGAACAGCGAACTGGCGTCCGGGTCCGCCAGAGCCTCCAGGATAGCGCGGCTGACCAGGGTGCACCTCTCGCCGCCGACCTCTATCCAGGCTCCGTCGTAGGGTGGGAACCAGAAGGCGCGGATCTTGCGTGCTACGTCGTCGTTCGTTGGGTCGATGCGCTTCATCGCTTCCAGTTGCTTGCGCGACAGGTGGCGCCCCCCGACATTGGGCAGGCGGGGCAAGGCGGCCGGATCGGCCTTGCACAACTCCCATACGTGATCGAAGAGTTCCATCAGCTTGATCTGAGACGTCGCCTCCAGCGTTTGCGCGGTTTCCCGATCTGGATCGATGGGGAAGCGTAGCGTGGCAACGATGGGACCTGTGTCGATGTCGGCATCAATGAAGTGGGCGCTGGCCGCCCATTGGTCCAGCCCCTCCAGAATGGCGAGGTTATAGCCGCCGACACCGCGATACGTCGGCAGAGGGGCTGGGTGGAAGTTGATCACGCCATGACGAGGGGCGGACAGGAAGGCCCCTTTCAAACGCCGCCAGAACAGCATCGAAAAGGCCAAGTCGATCTGAAGCTCGCCCGCCTCAAGCCGGGTCTGCGTCTGGTCGAAATCCAGCACGGGAATGCCGTTCGCGCGCGCAAGATCGGCCGTGATGGACTGGGCCAGATGCGAGTCCGTCAGGACGCCGACCACATCGGCCACTGGATCGTCGATGAGACGTTGCAGGGCGCGGGCCGCGACTTTTTTTCGACCCATGAAAAGTATGCGCATGATTGTTCCTCCGGATTCGGATCAGTGAGAGACGCCGGAGCGACGCAGGACCCTCATCGCGGTCATGGCGATGATACGCAGGTCGAACACGAGCGACTGGCGCTGCAGATACTCGACCTCCAAAGCCACCTTCTCAGGGATGGGCAGTTCGTCACGTCCGTTCACCTGTGCCCAGCCTGTCAGTCCGGGACGCAAGCGATCAACCCCGTGCAACTGCCGCATGGCGATCAGATCATCCTGGTTGAACAGGGCCGGCCTTGGGCCGACGATGCTCATGTCTCCGCGCACGATGCTCCACAACTGCGGCAGTTCATCGATGCTACTTTTGCGCAAGAAGCCCCCAATCGATGTCAGCCACACTTCAGGCGTGGACAGCAGATGGGTTGCCACGGCGGGCGTATCGGTGCGCATGGAGCGGAACTTCGGCATCATGAACACGCGTCCATTGGCACCCACACGCTGTGACCAGTACAGCGCCGGTCCGGGAGAATTCATCCGCACCCACAAGCCGACAGCCACCAGCGGAAGCGCCAGCACGATCAGAACCAGAACTGACAGCGCCAGATCCATGCCGCGCTTCATCATCTGGCGCGCGTCATGGCGCGACGCAGCGCCGCGATGATTCCGGCAAGATCCCGGTCTTCCAGGTTGGATCCGGAGGGAAGGCAAAGTCCCGTCTCGAACAGGGCGTCGGAAATCGATCGGTTGTCGTGCGGAAAATACCGCGCCCCCGCAAAGACGGGCTGGCGATGCATGGGTTTCCACAACGGCCGCGTTTCGATCATCTCTTCACCCAGGGCGGCGATGACCTGCATGGCCGAAGGACCCGCGATGTCGGGATCGAGCGTGCAGGTGCTGAGCCAGTGGGTCGAGACGCTCCAGTCGGGTTCGGGCATCCAGTTCAGACCCGGGATGTCGGCAAGGCCGTCGCGATAGGCGGCAAACACGGACCTGCGCGTGGCGACGCGCTGCTCCAGTACCTGAAGCTGACCTCGACCGACGCCGGCCAGGATGTTGCTCATGCGATAGTTGTAGCCGATCTCGGTGTGTTCATAGTGCGCCACTGGCTGACGGGCCTGTGTGGCGAGATAGCGAGCGCGGTCGATCAGGTCTTGGTCGTCCGACAGCAACATGCCTCCGCCCGACGTCGTGATGATCTTGTTTCCATTGAATGACAGGATCGACAGTTTGCCGAACCGGCCACTGGCCTTGCCCTTGTAGGTAGCTCCTAGGGATTCAGCGGCATCTTCCACGATCGGAACGCCGTAGCGGTCGCAGATTTCGCAGATCGGATCGAAGTCGGCGCTCTGTCCGTAAAGGTTCACCACCACGACGGCGCGTGGCATCCACCCTTCGGCCTTGGCCACTGCGAAGGCGTGTTCCAGAGCCGCCGGTGACATGTTCCAGCTGTCAGGTTCGGAATCGATGAATACCGGCTCCGCGCCCTGGTAGACGATGGGATTGGCGCTGGCGATGAAGGTGAAGGTCGAACAGAAGACGCGATCGCCCCGCGTTACGCCCAGCAGCACCAGTGCCAGATGAAGCGCTGCGGTTCCCGAGGACACCGCTGCTGCATGGCCCACACCGATGAAGGCCGCCACATCCCGCTCGAAGGCATCGACGTTGGGGCCCAGGGGCGCGATCCAGTTGGTCCTGAAGGCCTCCTCGACGAACTCCATTTCGCTGTCGCCCATATGTGGTGTGGACAGCAGGATCTGTTTGTCGATGTTGCGTCGCTGCAGCACGCGGACGATGCGGCGGTTGTCATCCAGCAGCGGCAGATGATCGACGCCGTGCTTGTCCATCAAGGCCAGGGCGCTCTTCTTGCCGAGCGTGTCCCGACCGACCAGCGGCTCCCTGTTGTCCAGACCCGCCAGCGTATCCGCCAGGGATGCACCCTTCAGGATCAGCCGACGCAGATCGCCGTCCGTCACCGTGCGCTCGAACGCGCCATTGTCATCGGTCAGCAACAGTATGCCCTGGCTCGCGGCGTCCATGGCGGCAAGCGCGTCGCGCAGCGACGTCGAGCGGCGGACCAGCAGCGGCTCCACTGCCGGATCGGTCCCTATGGCCTTGGTCCCTGGGTCGCCCGTTTCAGTAGACATTGACTTTACGCATCAACTCGGCGTCCAGCGGGACGTCTTTCAGGATTTGCACTATGCGCTCTGCGGCGCGGCCGTCGCCATAAATGTTATCGGTCGGATAGCGACCCGCAGCCAAGGCCTTTGCCACGGCGGCGTCGATGGCTTCATCGGTAC
This sequence comes from Brevundimonas vancanneytii, assembly GCA_943372125.1. Taxonomy (GTDB): domain Bacteria; phylum Pseudomonadota; class Alphaproteobacteria; order Caulobacterales; family Caulobacteraceae; genus Brevundimonas; species Brevundimonas vancanneytii_D. The sequence continues at coordinate 22,330 of CALRXI020000002.1, read as the reverse complement.
AGTCGACATCCTGGACATTGGCATTGCGTTCGCGAAGCCGCTGACGGCTGCCGACATTGATTACCGGAGTGCCGAAGGTCGCGGCCTCGATGATGCCGGAGCTGGAGTTTCCGGCGAACACGTCGGCTGCCGCCATCAGGGCGATGAAGCGATCGCGGGCCAGATGGGTTTCCACGACCAGACCGGCTGTGCCCGAGGCCTCGATCATGACCTTGCGGATCGCATCGCTGCCGGCATCCGAGTTGGGCATCACAGCCACAACCTGAAATTCCGCATCCAGAAGGCGCGTGACCAGAAGCGCCGCGTCCCGACCCGCGTTATCAGCCTCCTGAAGCACCGGGTGCATCACCACAAGCGCCAGAGCGCGGTTCTGATCGAAGCCGTAGAGACCACACAGTTCGCCACGCGACAAGCGTCCGCCATCGGCCAGGCCATCCAGGCCGGGCGCCCCACACACGAACACGCGATCCGCCCGTTCTCCCATCGCGATCAGTCTCTGCCGCGCCCCGTCCGTCGTCGTCAGATGGATGTGCGAGAGCTTCGAAATCGCGTGACGAACGGGCTCGTCCACTGTGCCGGATCGTTCTCCGCCATGGATGTGCGCGATCGGAATATTCAGGTGGATGGCGGCGATGGCAGCGGCCAGCATCTCGCCGCGGTCGCCCAGCAGCAAGACCAGATCCGGCCGAAGCGCCTCGAGCTCATCGACAAAACCCTCCAGCATCGTACCGATACCGCGCGCCATGGTCGCGCCTGTCGCGGGGGCGAGGGTCACCGGAACCTCGCCCACGACCGACAGCCCGGTCGCCCGGATTTCGGCGACCGTACCGCCATATGTCGCGTCCAGATGCATGCCCGTCACAAGGATCGACAGCGCCAGTCCTGGCTCCGCGTCGATGGCCCGCAGAGCGCGCTCCATCAGCCCGAAGTCGGCCCGTGTCCCTGTGATGTAACAGATGTGCCGCAAACCGTTTCAGGCTCCGACGGGATCGGACAGGTCAGACCAGACGAACAGATCCCCCGCCTTCAGCGCGCGTTCCAGACGCCGACCGACAACCCGCTCCATGTCGCGTGGCTCTATGCCTGTACCGGGTCGAAGAAGAATCAGGTCGCTCATCGACAGGACATGGCCGGACGGCAGATCGCCGCGTGCCGCCACCGAACGACGGGCTACGGCGCGGACCTTCAGTTCCGACTCGCTCGGACGTTTTTCGGACGAACCCAAGGCCCTTTCGACGATCCGGATATTCCGGATCATCTCGGCCAACTCGTCGGGCTCCAGCGACGCCCGATGATCCGGGCCTGGCAGCGCCCGGTCCAGCGTGAAGTGCTTCTCGATGACCTGAGCCCCAAGAGCGACTGCGGCAGGCGCGACGGCGATGCCCAGGCTGTGATCGGAATAGCCGACCGGAAGGCCGGTAGCCTCGGCAATCGTTTGCATGGCCCTGAGGTTGAGCTCGTCGGGCTCCGCCGGATAGTTAGACGTGCAGTGCAGCACCGTCACCCGCTCTGCCATCGGGGCAGTATGCCCATGTGCCTTGCGCGTCCGGGCCACCACGTCCAGAGCTTCCTGGATTTCGGCGAGCGTCGCCATCCCGGTCGACAGGATCAGAGGCATGTCCGTCGCAGCCAGGTGGCGCAGGAACGGATGGCTGACGATCTCTCCGGACGGCACCTTGATCCGGGCCATGCCAAGCCCCAGCAGCAGATCAGCCGCTTCCTCGTCAAAAGGAGTCGACATGAACTCGATGCCGACCTCGGCACATCTCTGGATCAGCGCACGATGCATCTCCTCGGACATTTCCAGCGCCTTGAGCATGGCATGCTGGTCGCCATCTCCGGTTTCGCGCTTCTGATACTCCGCCTTCTCGGCATGCGGCGAGGCCAGCCGGTCGGCGGCAAAAGTCTGGAACTTTATGGCGTCCGCGCCACTGGTCTTGGCCACATCGACCATGGCGAGCGCGCGCTCGAGATCGCCGTTGTGATTGACGCCAGCCTCGGCAATTACAAACACGCTCATGAACAGGGCGCGTCCGGCAACTGGGGTGGTTGCCACCCCAGACGTTCACAGGTGTGGGAGATATCGATCTCCAGATCCTCGGTCAGTTGACTGGCCATGTGTCCGCGCCCTATTGCCTTGAGCAGGGTCCGTAGCAGGGGCACCGGCACGGGAACAAGTCTCGGCTCGACGCCAACTTCGACTGCCATTCTTTCGATCAGGCGGCGGGTCGATACCGGGCGACCGTCACTGACCATGAAGGTTTCTCCGACCGCGGCCGGATGGTCTATGCAAGCATCAATCAGGTCACACAGCGTCTCGCGTGACACCAGGTCGCGTCGATTGTCCGTGACCATGCCAAGGGGCAGGGGCAGGCCACGGCGAACAGCTTTGTACAGGGTGGCAAGGTTGCCCTTTACTCCGGTGCCGGTGATCAGCGGCGGGCGGATGACGACCACCTGCAAACCGGTTTGCGCGGCCACATCGGCCAGGCCCATCTCGGCGTCCAGCTTTGATCGCGCATAGACACTGGTGGGTTGCGGCGTGTCGTCGGCCCGAAAGCCTTTTCCGCGTGTGACACCACCGTTGACGTGGGCCGACGAGATGAAGATCAGTCGTCGGACCGAAGCCCTGGCTGCCTGCCGTGCCAATTCCAGGACGGCGTCTACATTTGTGCGCTGAAAGGCGGCCTGATCGTCCCTGTCGGCATTGGCAATCTGATGGGCGCGACCGGCGGTGTGCACCACGCAGTCGATATCCTGCACCGCCTGCGACCAATCCACCGGGCCCGCCAGATCGCCCACAACAGTGGTTTCGAGAGGGGGTGTCATGGTGTCGTTGGGCTGACGAAGGCTCACCCTTACCGGGCGACCGCGAGCCATGAGGTGCCCGACCACCGCCTGCCCAAGAAAGCCGTTGCCGCCGGTGACGAGGATGCGCGCCCGGCTGTCGTCAGCCACTCGCCGTCTCCGCCGACAAGCCTGACGGGCGGTATCGCATGGTGCGGGCAGACATGAACGCTACCACGAGCCAGGCATGGGTAATCAGGCCGTTGGAGAAGCCGATCGGCGTATTGATCACACTCAGAAGAATGCCGATGACGACAATGGGGGCTGCCAGCAGCCAGCGTGGGTCGTTGGCCTGTTTGACTTTCCTGTAGGTCAGGCCAGACAGCCAGCCCCATAGAAAGCAAGGCAGAAGGCCCAGGAACTTGAAGTCCACGTACAGCGACCCGAACGCGGACGGCAGGAAACCGTAGGTATTCAGGCTGAGAAGATGGCCAAATCCGGTGGCCAGAAAATCGCTGTTGGTGCGACGGACGATGGCGGATGAAATGTCGACGCCATAGGCCGACCACATCATCGGTCCGTCATAGCTCGTGAAGATCGTGTTCGACATCACGAACCCCTGAACGACGTACCACACGAACACGAAGACCAGATAAGTCAGGTCGGGCCCCAGAACCGTGAAGAACACATCCGCGAGCGGGCCGTTGAAGTTAACGCCCCAGGACGATCCGGCGATGCCGAACATTACATCGACCCCCCCGACGACATCTGCCCGAACGATGAAGACGCGCGCGAAATAGACGGCCATACAGGCGACCACGACGCCGATCAGCACCCGCGATGCGGCGTTGAGCTTGAAGATGGGTCTGCGTCTACGCCGGGTGGGTGCGGTGGCGGAGGCGCGCAGCGCATGGCCGAAGATGTGCCGCCTCAGCAGATAGGCGAAACCCGCACAGAGCAGGGCATAGAACAGCGGATTGCGGCCGCCGGCCGACAGCGACGCCAGGATGATCGGGCCGAACCCCAGTACGGCAAGTCGCCAGAAGATCGGGCGCGGCCGAAAGGCGATTTCGCGCACCAGATAGACGTATGCGGCGGGCGACGTCACGAAGGCAATCTGAAACCAGATGGTGCTTTCGGACTCCGTGGCATTCAGCAACCCGCCAGCGCGATCAGAGCGCACCTGGTAGGAATCGATCAGGTTGAAAAGATCGCGACCCTGTATATCCAGCGCGGACGCGATCAGAGAAATGACGGTGACGACCAGAAGTATGCGATCCGTCAGGCGGAAATCTATCGCCTTGTCCTGTCGCATCGGCTGCTGCGGTAGTTGCCGCGAGGCCGACAGGGCGCCCAGGCAGTAGACGGCGATGAACAACAACAGGATCATCAGTCCGTACAGGGACATGACCCTGTTCTCCAGCTGGAAGGGCAGCACATAGAACATGGCGATGCAGATGGCCCAGACCATCAGCATGAGCACGGCAGGATGGAATTTCATCGACCGTCTCGCGTTTCAGCCGCAGGGGCAGTGCGGGTCATCCGATCACGCAGGTGATGACCCGGCGTTCGCCGTCCTCGACCATTCCGCCGCGATGAATGCCCTTGGTGTCGAACAGGACGATCGACCCACGTGGAGCGGTGATCGCCCAGAGCGACTTCACGATGGCCTGGGCCAGCGGCGCTGTGGGCAGCAGATCGTTGCCAAAACTGCCCTTCTGCCGGAGCTTGCGAGGCAGAGCCGCGAACAGGCTGCGCGCCCGCGCGTCAGTGCCCGTCAAACCGTTCGAATCGTTGGCTTCGCAGATCAGGTCATCGATCGGTCTGATCGCCATCCTGTGCGATCCGATCACATAGCTGAACGGGCCGTTCGCCGCACCGACATCGGTCATGTAGATGATGGCTTTCAGGTCGCCGCCTGAGGCGTCGCGGTGGCAATAGGCTGCGCTGGGCAGTTGCGACGGCGGCGTGTCCGGAAACACGTCTTTCCAGAATGTGTCGGTCGTGTCGTTGATCTGGGGATTGACGTCGATGACCCGGCCCGGGCGCTGCAGATAGGCTGAGGCGACATCCATGACGCCGGACCTCTGCAGTATGCCTTCGATGACTTCGAACAGCGGCCGCTGATCCTGTCGGGTCGTGCGCCCGCGCGACTCTTCGAAGGCACGAACACCAGTCTTGCGTTGCCGGCGCTCGCGCAGATTCTGGAACTGCGGGGCGGCCACCTCTTCAAGCAAGCCGAAATCGCTGGGTGCCATGGTGACCACATGAATGCCGTCGCGCCCCAGCCGCCCCGTGCTCTGTCCGGCCTGGGCAATCCGCACACGCCTGGCCTGGGGATGTCTGACAGCGTTGGCCAGGGCTTGACCGACCATCTTGGCGCGACCGCCAAGGCTGGAATCGGAGCGGATATCGTTGGGGATCATCTCGTAGCGGACCAGCCGCTTGATCAGCAGCACGACCATGCTCGCGGTGAATATCCCAAGCCCCTTGATGCGATCGGCGATCCCCGGTCGCTTCATCAGCTCGGCATATGCCGGGTGCACGGTGTAATCGACCAGGGCGGGACTCCACGCCTGTACCGGCAAAGATGTAATCGAAGCCGACGGCTCGATCACGGTATAGGTCTTTTCGATCATGCCGATCCTCTTCGGAGCCAGACGGGTCGCCTGACGACGAGCCGGATCACCATAGTGAGAACGTGCTTCTGAAGCGATGGCATCTTCTGTCCTGCAGCCGATATAAATCGCTAGCGCCGGTCGTGGCCATTTGCGATTTTCAACCGTTAGAAAGCCGGACTGGCTCTACCCAACCCGGTTGCGGCCGGTCAAGTTGGCGGGCAAAGCCGATAGGCTTGGACCGGCAATGCGGCTATGGCCTGCGATCTGCGGAGATGAAGATGACTCGAGACGAACTGACCCAAATCATCCTGTCGCGCCTGGACGGTTCGGTCACGGATCAGTGGGCCGCCCCAGCTCCGGGCACGGCAACGCGATGTGCCATCATCGACGACCTGTTGCCGGCCGATGTGGCGCGGGAAATCTTCGATGCCTTTCCGAAAGACGCCGAAGGCTTCCGCACGCTGAAGTCATTCAGGGAGCACAAGCGCCAGGCTTTCGATCTGTCCGGATTTCCGCCGATCCTGACGGAAATCACCTATGCGCTGCAGGACGCGCGCGTCGTCGATCGCGTGGGGGCGTTGACGGGCATCCAGGGTCTGGACGGCGATCCGACCCTTTACGCGGGCGGGCTTTCCATGATGTTTCCAGGACAGTTTCTAAATCCCCACGTCGACAACAGTCACGAAGCCACCAAGTCGAAGTATCGCCGGATCAACACCCTGTTCTATGTGACGCCCGATTGGCAGTTGGAAAACGGTGGCAATCTGGAGCTCTGGGATGAGGCGGTTGAAACGCCCTATACGGTCGTGTCCCGCTTCAACCGTCTGGTGTTCATGGAGACAAATCGCCGCTCGTGGCATTCGGTCAGCCCCATTGTGGAGGGACCGCCCCGCTGTTGCGTCTCCAACTACTACTTCTCAGAGGCCTCGCCCGACGAAGAGGACTACTATCATGTCACGTCCTACAACGGACGCCCGGAACAACCGACCCGTCGCCTGCTGAGCAAGATCGACAACAAGGCGCGTCAGTTCGCGCGTGAAAAGCTGGGGCTTACGCGGGCCTCGGACGCCGGCAACGCCAAGATCAAGACACCTGTCGACTGACGGCGGGGGCGAGGGGCGATCCGATGTGACGGCTGATCCCGGCCTGCAGTGTCTTGCCATGCCAGTCTTCGCCATCGGGACCCAGCAGGCGCAGCCGGGCACCCAGTTCTCGGCCCATCTGATCAGCTTCGGGATTGGCCTCGCCCGGCTTGAAGCTGAACAGGCACATGAAGGCCCCGTAGAAACTGCCCTTCAGCAACCGCTCTATGATGCGCGACTGTCGCTCTTCGAGAGATGCCGGCGGCTGAGCGCGAGCCAGCCGTTCCGGGAGACCGTCCAGATCCGCGCTCTCCCGCACGATCAGGAAGTCTTCTTCCGTCACATAATAAGCCGACCCTACGACCGACGCATTGCCCAGAAGGGCCGCCTGCAGGCCCAGGGTTCCCGTTGCCGTCACGCTGGCACCGCACTGGGCCAGCATGGCATTGCCGCTGACCTCGTAGGGCACGAGAACCACGTTCGGGATCGCCTTCAGCGCCTCAAGCCACTCCACCTGTCGGAACCCGAACTGCAGCGGGTGATCCTTGACCACGATCTGGTATTCCGCATCCGACAGACTGCGTGCCAGGCGAAGCAGTACCTCTTCCTGCCTGATCAGCTCCAGATCATCGAGCCAGTAGTCGATGGCGGCTTCCGGAAAGACCTGCAAGCCGAACAGTACGCGGCGACCTTTTGGAAAGGCGTCCAGTCTGGCCTGCCAATCGTGATCGACCAGATCAAGAATGCGAACGTCCGAGAAGCGCGGCTTGTGCCCCAGCCAGGGCTGGGCATCCAAAAAATGCTGGTTCAGTGGATCACGAATCGCCCAGGCATAGAGCTTCAGAGCCGCAGCGCGCAGACGGAAATAGATCTGCACGCGATAGAATTTTGACCGTGTGAAGGTCTTGGCCCCCTGGACATACAGGGGGGCGAACTCGGGATCGGCAATCTCGGCCACCCGGGCCGACACCGCATCTGCATCAGGCGTTTCGCGCGATGTCACCAGCAGGCCGCGATACAGCAGCATGCTCATCTCGGGCAGGGCGCTGGCCGTCAGTTCGAAATAGGGGATTCCCCGTGCGCGGGCGCGCCGTTCCAGAATATCGGAGACATAGTTGTCGATCGGCAGGCTGACGATCGCGTCAGGGGCCAGTTCGGCAAGAGCCCTGTCCATCGCGTCTGCCATCGCCAGAACCATGGCCGTCGCCCGGGCTGTCGGCATCCACCGCAAGACGCGACAGCGGGCGATGGCATCGCCGACCTCGGCCCGGGTGACAAGTTCGGAAGCGCCGGCCCCGCTGGCCTTGAACCGTGCATAGGCCGCATAGAAGTCGTCGGTGACCCAGCGGTCGCCGCGCCCACGCTTGTCGGTCATTACGGTGACCCGGTCGACGCCCATGTGGTGCCCGACATGCGTCCACCAGGCTTCGGTGCGAAAGATCGCGTAGATCAGTACGTGTTTCATGCCGGCTCCCGGGCGGTGAACCAGGCCGCAGTCCGACGCACACCCTCGGCGTTGGAAACAGCGGTGGGGCCATGCACCGCTTCAATGGCAGAGGTGTCGTACAGATACTGGGTCAACATGTTCTTCAGCCGGGACGTGGTCAGGGGAGCGGGCAGGCCGAGCCGCGCGGCGATATCGCCTGTCAGGGCCAGGCCCTGTGCGACGGGCAGGGGGAGGGTACGAACGCGCCGCCCGAAAGCCTCGGCGAAGGCGTCGGCCCAAGCCCGAAGCTCGATCGGCTCGCTGTCCGCCAGATAGAAGGTGCGACCATGAACGACCTGCGCAGGGGCAGTAGCGAGGGTTGCCAGCTGGGCCGTCAGATTATCGATATAGGAATAGGACTTCCGCAGGGGTTGTCGCCCGACATGGAAGTACAGGCCCCGCCGGATCAGTCTGAACATGCCGGTGTAGTGCGCACTCATGCCGGGCCCCCAGATGGTCGTGGAGCGGACGATGACCCAGGTCCGGCCTGCACCGTCGGCGGTCCGCACGCGGCGCTCACCCTCGGCCTTGGATTGGCCATAGCCGCCGACGGGGTCGTAGTCGGTGTCCGAAACCGGCTGGTGCCCGGGACGGTTCACCAGTTGCGAAGAGGCCCAGATGACCCGCTGGACAGACGGGGCTGCCGCGACCGCCTCAAGCAGGTGGGTGACCCCGTCGGTATTGGCGCGATAGCCGTTGATGGCCTGCCCCTTCAGATCGGTTTCGGCGGCCATGTTGAAAACGACATCCGGTTGGAAGGCATGCAACGCCTGAACGATCGATGCCGGATTCATCAGATCGCCTTTCAGCGAGCCGGGGTAGTCGCCGCGCGAGAAACCGCGCACGTCGTGACCCAGGGTGACGAGATGCTGCATCAGAGCCTTGCCCACGAAGCCGCTGGATCCGGTGATCAGAATTCTCATGCCGGGTGACCTGGTCCGATGTGACCTCTCAGTCGTGGGAGTGCGGACCAGTTCAGCACCGCATACAGGCCGCTGGTCGCCACCATGGCCGCAGCCGCCCCCCACAGCCCATATACATGTGTCAGGCCGAGCAGCAGCGCGCCACCGACTGCGAAGGCGATGGCCTGCCTGTGCAACACCCACCGCTCCAGGTGTTTGGCGTTCAGGATCAAGGCCGAAAAGTCGGCCAGTCCACGCAGCATGAAACCCAGCAACATGACGGCGATCAGCGCCAGGTCTATCTGGAACCGGGCCGTCCAGACGCCTTGCGTGAACATGTCCGCCAGCCACAGTCCGACCAGGAGGACCGGAGTTGCCATCAGCGTACGCGAATATTCGCACAGTACGCGCCGGGTCAGACCCTGTGTGGTTTCAACCTTGGCGGCGGCATAGATCGAAGGCGTCACGCGGTTGAAAGAGGCGATGTTGAACATTTGATAGGCCAATGACACCAGCAGGGCGTGGCGAAAATAGAGGCCGGTCTGTTCCAGCGTCAGAAGCCCGCCGACCGCCAGCCGGTCAAACTGCAATACCAGTATGGCGATCAGCCCGATCAGGAAATGCGTCATCGAGGCTCTGTGCTGGCCAAGGATGTCAGCGGTCAGGTTGAACGGCGCCGTTCTCGGCGCGGCCTGACGCAAGCGCACGAACATGAGACCCAACACCAGGGTGCACAGGACCGCGCCGACGGCCCAGGCCGAGATCACAAAATTGAGGTCGAAGCTCGACCTGATGAACAGGGCGGTGACCAGGAGCACCAATGCCAACCCCGCATTCTTGAGCGTCACGACGACCAGCATCGGCGCGTAGCGGTGGTTGATCAGGGCATATTGGTAGACCTGATTGGACAGGTGCTCGCCGACGACGACGACGATGGCCAGCAGCAGGATCGGCCACGGCGCATGGGTCCAGAACAAGACCGCGAGCACGAAAAGCGGGATCATGATGACCCAGTTGAAGGCGAAGAACTTCAGAGCCTGGGTGACGTAACGATCCATCACGGCGTCCGCCTCACCTGCCGCGCGCCGCTGGATATCGATCTGACGCTCGAAGTTGAAGGCGAAGGCGAACAGGCCGACCAGCGTCGCGATGAGGCCGAACTGCCCCGCCTGATCGACACGCAGGCCATAGGTTGCGGTCAGGACCAGCCCGGCCCGTGCCCCCACGTCCATCAACTTGACGACGACCAGATAGAAATCTCGACGCCGCTGGGAGGTGGTGGCGATGGTCACCAGGCGGTCCATCCGCCATCGACGGCCAGAATCTGGCCGGTCACATAGCTGGACGCTTCGCTGGCCAGAAACACCAGGGGCGGGCACATCTCCTCGCCACGTGCCATGCGGCCCATCGGAACGCGGGCGGAATAATTGTCTGCAAACACGCCGTTCTGGCCGCTGGAGACCCCACCCGGCACCAGACAGTTCACGCGAATACCCTTGTCGGCCCAGTGTGTCGCCAGCCATTTGGTCAACCCGACCACCGCGGCCTTGGATGCGGAATAGACGGCTGGCGTGTTGATCGGTCCGCCCAGATAGTCCGAACCCTCGTAGATGCGGCTGTCCGGCCCAACGAGGCCGTAGATGGAGGCGGTCTGGACGATGCGGCCGCCGCGGCCAGCCCTCAACATTTCCTTGCCCACGGCCTGGGCCATCAGAAACATGCCGTCGATGTTGACACCCATGACCTCGCGCCAGGTCTCGAGGCTGTAGGTCTCGAACGGTTCGAAGAAGGCGCGCACATCGGCGGTCTTGGTCGCCGCATTGTTGATCAACACATCGATGCGGCCGAACCGGCCCATGACCGCCTCGACTACAGCGGTGACCGATGCGGGATCGGACACGTCGCAGGCGAAGCCCGCAGCCTGATGCCCGATTGCACTGGCCGCGTCCTGCGCAGCCTCCGCATTCAGATCGACCACCGCAACCTGCGCACCGGCCTGGACGAGAGCGCGGCAGAAAAGTCGACCCAGAATGCCGGCTCCACCCGTGACCAGCGCGACTTGTCCGTCCAGTCGGGCGGCTGCAAACGTCGGCGTGTTGGTCATCAGTTGTGCGTCCGGAAGACGGGCTTGATCGCGGGCCCGTGCAGGTGCGCTTCGACCCCGTCGCTCAGCGCCCGCACATAGACGGCCAGCGCTGAATCGAACGCCTTCATGGTGATGTCCAGCTCGGTCTGCCCATGCGATTGCGACATCGCCAGCCAGGGCATCATCACGCCCTGTTTCAGCATCTCCTGGGCGAACAGCGTGCGCATCGGCAGAGACGGCTGGCCGGAGGCGTCGCGCGTGACGTAGTTGAGGGCGACAGCAGGCCCTTCCATGAAGACGTGATCCTGAAGCCCGTGTCGGGTCGCAATCTCCGCCAGGCCGGATTTCAGCTTCGCGCCGTAATCCCACAGATGGCCGGGGACATCCTCGGCTTCATTGATGCGGGTCGCCTCGATGAAGGCCCCCAGCGCCGGCATCTCGGCCCCGTGAGTGGTGGACAGCAAGAACGTCCGCTCCATGCCCGGCGTGTTGGTCGCGCCGACCTGCATGAACTCGCGTTTGCCGACGAGAGCAGCGAGGGAGAAACCATTGGCCATGGCCTTCCCGTAGGTCGTCAGGTCTGCCTCGATCCCGAAGACATGCTGCGCGCCCTTCAGGTGCCAGCGGAAGCCGGTGATCATCTCATCGAGTATGAACAGGGCACCCTCGGCATGGGCCAGCGCCCTGACCTGATGCAGGAAATTGCTCTGGTTTCGCGGACAGGCGGAACATGGCGTCTGCGGCCAGTCGGCCTGCGTCGGGCAGCCGTTGCAGGGGGTGATGTGGGTCGAGGGCTCCAGCATGACCGCCGCGATCTGGCCGGGATGCTGATCGAACAGGGCCTGGAGCGAGCCGATGTCGTTGAAGTCGAAAACAAGCGTCGTCGCCGCCTGATCCGCCAGCGTGCCGCGTTTGACGACCGTCGATCCAATGAACCAGTCGTCGAACGAGAAAAAGGGGTGCTGGCGTGGCACGCAGACGTAGCGACGGCCGGTACAGGCCCGCGCGATCTTGACCGCAGCGGTCGTGACATTGGAGCCGTTCTTGCCGAACTTGACCATCTCCGCCCCGGGCATCAGGTCGCAGATCAGCTCGGCCGCTTCCAGTTCGATCTCGGTGGCGCGGGTCAGGTTGACGCCGTTCTCGATCTGGCGGATCGCGGCGGCATTCACCCGCTCGTCGGCATAGCCGATGGTGACGGCCCGCAGCGCCATGCCGTAATCCAGATATCGGGTGCCGTGAGTGTCCCAGACATAAGCACCCTTGCCGCGCGCTAAAACCGGCGGCGCGATGGACGGAAATTGATCGTCCCCGCGCGAATAGGTGTGCGCCCCGCCAGGAATGACGGTGTGCAACCGCTCGCGCAGGGCGGCGAAGTCGGCCTCGGCATTGGATGTGTTCAGGGGCTGGTTTGTCATCAGAATCCTCAGACCCGCCACAACGGATAGGGCGTATCCTGCCGCTTCAACGTCGCAGCCGCAGGCCCGCCGATATAGAGGGTGTTGCTCGCCAGGTCGCGGTCCAGAACCAGCGATTCCGTTGCGATCTGGCAATGATCGCCGATCGTGCATGCTCCCAGAATGGCCGCGCCGGGACGCAGGGTCACATGGCGACCCATGGTCGGGTAAACATCGCGGTTCGATCCAATGCCGCATCGCTGATAGGCGACGAAGAAGTCGCTGTAGCGCCCCCGCCCCAGAACCGTCCCCAAGGGATGCACCAGCAGGAAGACGCTGGGCAGTTCGACCTCATAGAAGGCGTCGAGGCCATGCAGGGCCTTGTTCAGCAGGAAAAGCTTGGAACAAATCGAGGCCGATCCTCTCTGGCGATGCAGTTCGTTCGCCAGAAGGTACAGCCACATGGCGTATTGATCGCCGTGCAGATGGTTGAACACCGTGCTCTCGCCGTCGAAGAAGTAGCGGTTCTCGATGTGGCTGAAACAATGGTCCAGACGGGCCAGGGCGATGTCTACTGCGGCTTTCAGATCATCGGGATCGACGACCTCCCGGTCGGGGAACATCGCATTGACCTGCGCGGCGGCATAGGTGGCCAGGCCGACGGCATCCAGACTGGAGCGCACGGGCCGGCTCACGACCGACTGCCCTTCTGATTGCGGACATTCACGCCGTTGGTCGCCAGATAGGTGCGGACCTTGATCGGGCTGTGGTCGGTGAAGATGAACATCGACGAGATGGTGATCGCCGAAGCACCCGCCTCCAGTGCAGCCTTGCAGTCGTCCAGGCTGCCAGCGCCCGAAGAGGCGATCAACGGGATGTGCAGCTTGTCGGCAAGCGCGTCGATCATTTCCAGATCGTAGCCATTCATCATCCCATCGCGGTCGATGGACGACATCAGAATTTCGCCCGCATGGAGGTCCTGCATACGTAGGGCGAATTCGACCGGATCATGCGCCGCCTGGACACTACCGCCATGCCCGAACACGCGCTTGCGACCAAACTCATCGGCCTTGTAGTCGATCGAGACGACGATGCACTGGTCCCCGAAACGGCTGGCCGCCTGGGTGATGAAGCCCGGGTCGTCGATGGCAGCAGAATTGATGCTGACCTTGTCCGCGCCGCTTTTCAGCAGGTCCTCGATCTGGCCCAGTGTACGCACACCACCGCCGGCGGTCAGCGGCACGAACACCTCCTCGGCCACCCGCTCGATGATGGAGCCGTCAACCGTGCGGCCCTCGGCCGAGGCGTCGATATCGACGAAGATCAGTTCGTCCACGCCATAGCTGTCATAGACCTTTGCGGTCGAGACGGGGTTGCCGGCCTCGCGCTGATCGTCATGGAAGCGGCGCATCTTCACCAGGCGGCCGTTCCGGATCAGGAATTTCGGGATGATCCGTTTCTTCAGCATCAGAAGTCGTGCGCCAGCCAGTTCTGCAGAAGCTGCAGACCGTTGTCCTGGCTCTTTTCGGGGTGGAACTGCGTCGCGGTCAGGTTTCCACGACGCACCGCCGCCGTCACCGTCCCGCCGTGATCGGTCGTGGCGATCAGGTCCTGCGTATCGTGGCAGACCATGTGGAAGGAGTGCACGAAATAGTAGTCGCTTTCGCCCGAGGGCAGGCCCTTGAACAGCCATTCGTCCGGGGTGAACGAAACGGCGTTCCATCCGACATGCGGAACCTTGGCGGGCGGGGCCACGTCCAACGGCAGGATTTCGGCCTCCAGCCAGCCCAGGCCCTGGTGGGTCCCATGCTCGTGGCTGACGCGGGCGAACAACTGCATCCCCAGGCAGACCCCCAGCACGGGCTTCTTCACCTCCAGCGCCAGACGATCCAACACGGGCCGCAGACCCTCCTTCGCCGCGATCGCCTTCATCGCGTCCCCGAACGCCCCGACGCCGGGCAGCACGAGCCGGTCGGCTGCCTCCAGTTCATCGAAGTCAGCCGTCACCACGGCATCCTCGCCGATGTACTCGAAGGCGTTCATCAGCGAGCGGACGTTGCCCATGCCGTAGTCGATGATGGCGATGGTCATCGCTTCTGTCCCTACTCGACCTTGGCCTTGGGCGGCCCGACCGGGATGTGGCTCAGGTCCGTGCGGTCCCACTTGTCGAAGTCGGGCATGACCGGCCCGGTCTCCGCATTCTTGCGGTCGAACTTCCAGGGGTGGACCTGGTGGGGTTCCAGATAGGCGTAGAACTCGTCCTCGGTCATCTGGATCTGCTCCAGGAACCAGTCCATCGAGGCCGGGCGCTTGCCGTCGTATTTGGCCTCGATCTCCAGCGCTTCCTCACGGGTCTTGCGACCGTTGCGGATATCGATCGACAGAAGATGGTTGGATCGACCGTAGCCGCGCTTCACATATTTGGAATAGTCGCGCATGCCCTGAAAGGTGCATTCGACCTTCTCATAATCGTACTCCGGCGGTACGCCCTCGACCTCCTGGCCTTTCCAGCCCAGTTCCTTTTCGATCAGGGCGACGTTAGCCTTGGTGTCCCACTCGATATAATTACCCAGGCAGATCGACTGTACCTTCAGCTTGATCAGATCCTTGCGCTTCGGATAGTCGAACATCCACAGGTCGCGCCGCTCCACACGGCCCTGCAGAAACTCGTACATGTCGTCGGCCGTGATGCCCTGGTTCATCATGCGGTTGAACCGCTTCTCGTCGACCGCCTCCATCTCCTCGAAGGTGTACCAGCTGTGGTATTCGGCCGTGCTTTCGCCCCAGAACAGCAGCGGCACCTCGAAACGGACGGCCATGTGCATGACGCCGGAATAGATGCCGGTGTGGCAGTGCCAGCAGAAGTCGCCACGGCGCTTGAAGCTCTCCAGCATCAGCTCGCGCACGACATGGAAGTTCGGGGTGAACTCGACCACGTCGCAGCCCAGCTGTTTGAAGACCGAGGTGTTCAACTCGTCGATCTTGGGCCGGTATCCCCAGTGGTTGTAGCGAACCACCAACGGCTTCAGCTTCAGAACCTTGACGATGTAATAGAGCTGGAAGACCGAGTCCTTCCCGCCGGAATAGGGGACTATGCAGTCGTAGAGTCCCTTGCCCTTGTGGGCCGAGACGATCTCGTCCAGCTGACGCTGACGGTCGGCCCAGTCGATCTTGTCCTGTTTGAACTCGACCTGGCGACAGACCGAGCAGACACCCTCCTCATCGTAGGTGATGGTATCGACGGTTTCGGGGGTCAGGCAGCGGGTGCACTTACGCATGGTCATTCCACTTCGGGCGGGGAGGCCCGATCCAGTTGTTCTAGCATGTCGCGGTGGTTGGCGACGGCCTCGACACAGATGAAGTCGACCAGATCGTCGATCTCCTGCGCCTTGTAACGCGCGCTTTCATAACCCAGCGTGCGCCCATGGCAAAAGCTCTGCTCTCGCCGCAGCCCCTCGACGGACGAAATGTAAAGCGTGCCGTCCAGCACGAACAGGGGCTCTATGTCCTGGCGGCGCGGCATGGCGGCGAATGAGGGGCTGGCGTAGGGGGTGATGGCTCCATCGTTCGAGCGTCGCACGGCAAAGGCGGGGTGCGTCGCCTCCAGCTTCGATACACCCACGATGGCGTCGGCTCCGGACTGGGTCATCTGGTTCAGCGCGGCATCCACGTCCGACGCTTCGGTCAGAGGCGATGTCGGCTCCAGCAATACGACGATGTCATAGCCCTCGCCTTCCGCTTCAAGCGTGTCGAGGGCATGCAGGATGAAGCCCAGGCTGGGCGCGGTGTCGCTGGCCAGCTCGGCCGGCCGCAGGAACGGGGCCTCGGCTCCGTGCGCCACAGCGATATCGGCAAAGCCCTGGTCATCGGTCGAGACGATGACCCGATCGACATGGGCCGAGGCTTTTGCCGCCGCGATCGGCCAGGCCAGAAGGGGCTTGCCGGCCAAGGGGCGGATGTTCTTCAAGGGCAGACCCTTGGAGCCTTTGCGCGCCGGGACGATGGCCAGAACCCGCTTGCCGTCGATCATGACGTCGCCATCCGTCCGCGAAGGCGCTGCTGAAGTCGGTCCATGATCTTATGCAGGGCAAAGCCGACCACCGGATAACGTATGCCCAGATCGGCCTGGGCCCGCCGCACAGCCCGGTTCTGACGCATCAGGCTGGCGAAGTTGCCGCCTGTCGCCCCGCCGGACCGCATCCGAACCATGATCTTGGGCAGATAGACCCATTTCAGATCGAGCGTATGGAAGACCCGCATCATGAACTCGACATCGCCCGCCTGCCGGTAGCCCAGGTCGAAGACACCGGCCTGCTCATACACACGACGGCGAAGAAACAGGGTGGGATGGGCCGGATGGTGACCGCGCGCGATGTTGGCCCTGGTCGGCGGACGCGAACGCCAGACGCGCTCGATCTTGCTCGTATCGACGGGATCGACATAGGTCAGGTCGCCATAGACGACGTCCACCGTTTCGTCTTCGAACGCCGACATCACCTCGGCCAGCACGGTAGGCGAGGCGTAGAAATCATCGGAGTTCAAAAAGCCGATGACGTCGCCGGTCGAGCGGGCGATGCCCTTGTTGTAGGCATCGAAGATACCCTTGTCGGGCTCCGAGATCGCAGAGGTTACGCGTCTGCCTTCGCGGGCCACAATGGCCATGGTGTCGTCTTTCGATGCGCCGTCGATAACGAGGTATTCGAAGTCTGGCAGCGTCTGTTCGTTCACCGATCGCACAGTATCGCCGATGGTGGCCGCACTGTTCCAGCAGGCGGTGATCAGGGAAAGTCGGGGCACGTTCAGCGCCTCGCTTCGGCCAGAGGTGGAGCGGCCCGGTCCTTGTCGGACAGGATCACTGTGTCCACCCCCAGGAGGGCCGGCAGTCGGTCCGCGATAGACCATGCCTTTTCTGACGCCTCGTCATAGCCGCCATCGCAGACGTATTCGAACACCGTGTCTTCCATCGCATAGAAGCCATGGGCAAACCGGGCCTCGATCCGGACCCAGCCGTCAGCGGGGGTTAGCTTCTCGGTGTTCAACTCCAATGCCGGATCCTCGATATCGACCACTATATCGACGATAGCTCCAGACACCACGCGGATCACCTTGGTCTGGACCGAGGGCGGCATCTGGACATGCAGTCCGCGGAACACACCCTTCTTCGAGAACGAACGCTTCAGAACCATGCTGTCGCTTTCGTACAAAACCTCCAGCCAGCCGCGATTGTCCTCGCGCCGGTGGGCCGTCTGATCGAGGCGAACGAAGGGGGCCACGACCGTCAGCTCCAGTCCGCATTCTTCAACAGCATGGCCTTGCGTGCCGCCAGCAGGTCAGCCTCCATCATCTCGTCGACCATGGCCTCGAAGCTGATCTCAGGCTCCCAGCCCAGCCTGGCCTTCGCCTTGGCCGGATTGCCCAGCAGGGTCTCGACCTCGGTCGGACGGAAGTAGCGGGGATCGACACGCACGATGGTCGCGCCGACCTTGATCGCCGGACAACGGACCTCGGCATGGGCCGGATCAACGGCCTCGACGATGCCGACCTCATCGACCCCCGTGCCTTCCCAGCGCAAGGTCACGCCTATACGGGCCGCCGACACCTCCACGAATTGGCGCACGCTGTACTGCTTGCCGGTGGCGATGACATAGTCCTCGGGCTCGTCCTGCTGCAGCATCAGCCACTGCATGCGGACGTAGTCCTTGGCGTGACCCCAGTCGCGCAGAGCGTCCATATTTCCCAAATACAGGCAGTCGCTCAGCCCCTGGGCGATCTCACCCAGACCTCGGGTGATCTTGCGGGTCACGAAGGTCTCGCCCCGCCGCTCGCTCTCGTGGTTGAACAGGATGCCGTTGCAGGCGAAGATTCCGTAGGCCTCGCGGTAGTTCACGCACATCCAGTAGGCGAACATCTTGGAAACCGCATACGGGCTGCGCGGATAGAAGGGCGTGGTTTCCGACTGGATCGGCTCCTGCACCAGGCCGTACAGTTCGGACGTAGAGGCCTGATAGAATTTCGTCTTCTTCTCCAGCCCCAGCAGGCGGATCGCCTCCAGCAGCCGCAGCGTACCCAGGGCGTCGACGTCGGCGGTGTATTCCGGCGTCTCGAAACTGACCGCGACGTGGCTTTGGGCTCCGAGATTGTAGATCTCGTCCGGCTGAACCTCCTGAATGATACGGACCAGGTTGGAGGTGTCGGTCAGGTCGCCGAAATGCATCTGGAACCGCACGTCGCCTTCATGCAGGTCCTGATAGATGTGATCGACCCGGTCGGTGTTGAACAGCGACGACCGGCGCTTGATGCCGTGAACGTGATAGCCCTTTTCCAGCAGGAACTCGGCCAGATAGGAGCCGTCCTGGCCGGTGACGCCAGTGATCAGGGCAGTCTTGCTCATACGGGTCTCCAGAACCGAAACAGGCCGCCATTCAGGGAAATAGCCAGATCGGCCGGAGGTCAGGCGCGATTGGACGGTCGGCGCGTGGTCCTATCGCACGCGGACCATCCTCGACAAGGGCGCATGCGGCCAGCGTCGCACATAGCACGGTTCCGCTTGTCGTCCGTCACCGGCACGCTAGTGTGCCTTCAACGAATTTCAACGGGGACGACCAATGTTCGACACCTTTGCCTCCAACCGCTTCGCCACGCTGGACGACACGCTCTCTGAAACCGGCTCCGGCGGAGGGTCCGGACGGTTCCGCGAAGGTGACGGACCGGCGACCAATCCGTCCTTCGGAGCGATCGCCAGCTATCAGATCTGCGGCTGCTGTGGCGTGTATCGCGGCGCAATCGACGGTTCGGACGGTGGCGGTCAAGGCATCATCCTGAATGGAGACGATCGCGGCGGGGTCGGAAGCAACGGCAAGATTTCTCTGTTTACGGCTGATGCTGGGGCCCAGATCACACGTTCGGGCGTGAGTTGGTCCAGCCTCGGAACGCCTGCGGTGGTGACCTATTCCTTCAGAGCGACTGCGCCCACGACGATGCCAGCTGAAACGGCTGGCTTCAGCCAATTCAATTCGGCACAGATTGCGGCGGCAGAGCTTTCTTTTGCTGCCTGGGCCGATGTGGCAAATATAACGTTCAACCGTGTCAATGACACTGACAGCCAATATTCAAACAACGCCACGATTGTGCTTTCCAACTACAGTAGCGGGCAGCAAGGCGCTGCGGCATTCGCCTATTTGCCTGGCGCTGGAGGCGCGGGTTCTGGTTCTTCTGCCGTGCAAGGTGATGTTTGGATCAATAATTCCTTAAGTTACAACGCCAATCCTGTTCAGCAAGGCTACGGCCAGTTGACTTTGCTACACGAGATTGGCCACGCCATCGGCCTCAGCCACCCCGCGGCTTATAATGCGTCCGCAGGTTCCTCGATCACCTACGCCAACAACGCGGTCTATTTCGAGGACTCTCTACAGTACAGCGTAATGAGCTATTTCGAGGAAACCCAGACGGGGGCCAATTATCGCGTCAACAACGCGGGACTCACGCGTTTTGCCTCGGTTCCTCAGCTTGACGACATCGCGGCGGCTCAGCGTCTGTATGGCGCGAACATGAACACGCGGACGGGCGATACGACCTACGGCTTCAACTCCAACGCCGGTCAGGTCTGGTTCAGCGCCTCCAATGCCAGCTCCGTCCTTATCTTCGCCGTTTGGGATGCGGGCGGCGTCGATACGTTCGACTTCTCCGGCTACACGTCCAACAGCGTCATCGATTTGCGGCAGGCCGCCTTCTCGAGTGTCGGCGGCATGTTGGGCAATGTCTCCATCGCCCTTGGTGCTGTGATCGAGAACGCGATCGGCGGCACGGGATCAGACACGATCCGCGGCAACTCAGGCAACAACCGCATCACAGGCGGCGGCGGCAACGACACAATCGACGGCGGGCTGGGGTCCGATACAGTCGTCTTCTCCGGCGCTCGCTCCAGCTATACGATCACATGGAATGGTCAGACCGGAACCGTGACGGGGCCCGGCGGCACTGTGACGGTTCGCAACGTCGAGTTCCTCTCATTTTCCGACGGGACGATCGCGGCGACGCCCACAGGTGGACTGTCGGTCGCAGGGGATATCACGGCCGAAACCATAAGCGGCTCCGCATTGGGCGACATGATTGGTGGTCTTGGTGGAGATGACACCATCAATGGCTTCGACGGCAACGACATTCTTGACGGCGGTTCGGGTGGCGACATCCTGGACGGCGGCAATGGTGACGACGTCCTGGTCGGCGGTCTGGGCAGCGATACGCTGAACGGCGGGGCTGGTATCGATGTTGCCGACTACTCCGGAGCCAGGGCCGGTGTTGTCGTCGATCTGGCCATCGGCATTGCTTCGGGTGGTGGCGGCGACGACACCCTCGTCTCGATCGAGGCCGTAACCGGTACGTCGACCGCAGACACAATTACCGGCGATAGCAATGCCAATACACTGCGCGGCGGTGGCGGGATCGATATCTTGAACGGCGGTGGCGGCGACGATCTTCTGGTCGCGGGCGCTCCAGGCCTGTCCAGCGCGGCTCCCGACATCATCAAAAATTCGACGACCTCCAACGGCACCATTGCGACGGCCGTTTCGCTGAACGGGGCCTTTGACCTCCTGCCTAACGACGATATCGATGCATCCACGACGATCCCGCACGCGACAGTCGTCGCGACCACGCATGGCGGCGTCGAATATTACGCCATTACGGTCCAGGCAGGCGAGAATGTTGCTTTCGACATCGATGGAGCGTCGTTCGATACGACGCTGCGTCTCTTCGATGCTGCGGGCAACGAACTGGCGGCGAACGACGACTCATTGGGCGACGCGGGTGCTACCGGTACAGACTCAGCCCTGAACTATCTGTTTGCGACGGCTGGCACATACTACATCCAGGTCGCGCAATGGAACGCCAACGAGAATGGCACCTTCACCTCGAAGGCACCTGCCGCCGGCGGTCGCTACACCTTGCATATATCTTCGCCCCTGGCTTCTGCCGCACCGACCATCTTGACGGGTTCGACATTGAACGGCGGTATAGGTGCGGACCGACTGGAAGGGTCAGCGGGCATCGATACCCTGAATGGTGGATCAGAAAACGACACGCTGATCGGCGCGGGCGGGAATGATGCGATCAATGGTGGCGTGGGCATTGATACAGCTGTCTTCAGTGGCAATCGCTCGGCCTATACCATCAGTACCACAAATGGCGTCACCACTGTCACGGGAGCGGACGGAACCGACACCTTGACGAATGTCGAACAACTGCAGTTCGCGGATGGTCTGCGCGACATCAACGGCAACACCATCGTCGGCGGTGGGCCGATCAACGGGACCTCAGGCAACGACACCCTGTCCGGTACAACGGCTGGGGACATCATCAACGGCGGTGCCGGCGACGACATCATCACAGGTCTGAGTGGTAACGACACCATCGACGGCGGTGATGGCGCGGATACCGCCGTCTTCAGCGGCACGATCGCCACATCGACCGTCAGCACGACGAACGGCGTGACCACTGTTAGCGGTCCGGACGGTACCGACACCCTGACGGGCATCGAACGCCTTCAGTTTGCCGACGGAACTCTGATTATCGGGGCTGGCGGCGGTCAGTATTTTGGCGGCACCGGCGCGAATGACACGACCAACGGCACGGCATTTGCCGATGAGTTGTTCGGCCAAGGCGGCGATGACACCCTGAACGCGAACGGCGGCAACGATCTGGTCAACGGCGGCGCAGGCAACGACACCTTGTCCGGCAATGACGGCGACGACCGTCTGATCGGCGGAGCCGGTAACGACAGCCTGATCGGTGGAGCCGGGATCGACACGGCGGACTATTCGTTGGCTGCCGCCGGTGTCACTGCACAGCTGAACACGGGCGTGGCGTCCAGTGACGGGGACGGCGGGACCGACACCTTCAGCGGGATCGAGAACCTGACGGGCTCGGCGTTCAACGACGTGCTGCTGGGTGACGGGGGCTCGAACGTCCTGC
>CALRXI020000001.1:0-208602 GCA_943372125.1 Brevundimonas vancanneytii | reverse complement strand
TATGGCAGGGAACCTGCGCTGTTCACGGGATCGGGTTCCGCAAGGCTCCGACCGTCCCGCCGGAGGCCATGTCGGCAAGGCGCTAAGAGCGTCGCTGGTCCTGGGTGGGGGATGCCCCTCCATCCCAGGCCGACAGCCACCGGTCAGACGTCTCGTGCGGAGCGACGACGCGATGCCGAAACACACATTCCCTACGGTCTCCGGGCATCGCGCCCGGCGCTCCGCCGGCCCATCCCACCTTCCACCGGCTGCGGGTTTCCGCAGGCGGGGAAAGCGCCTGCCCGGTCTTTGAAAACTCGGAACAGCCCGCTCGGCGATGACGACAGCCTAGAGCTTGCGGCGATCCATAACGCCCAGGCGATCACGCACCTCGGGCTGTGGCCGAAACGCCAGAAAGGCCACGCAGAAGCCGGCCCACAGGGCATAGCTGACGCCGACCAGCACGGCGATGGGCAGGCCGCCCACGCCATAGATCAGCAGCGTCGTCTCGGTCGCCCCCGCCGCCCGGCCGGGCGTGCCCGCCTCCAGCGATCCGGTCACCGACATGATCAGGGCGGCCACCGCCGCCACCGCCGCCGCCAGCAGGCCGCCGTACAGCAGGAACCGCCAGATGACGGCCAGGCGTGTCGCCGGACGCCCGTCGCGCTGACGTTCGCGCTCCATCAACCGCATGAAACCGGGCACGGCGACCAGGCCGATCAGCAGGACCAGCAGCCGCCAGTCCATCTCGGGCCCCGGCATCCAGTTGTCGGCGGCGGGTCTCCAGATCGGCAGGGTCAGGATCAGCGGCGGCCAGCAGGCCCCGGCCAGGGCGGCCAGAACGATGCGGTGCGGCTCCTTGCGCCAGGTCACACGCTCCCGACCGGGCAGGTTCAGCGGTGTCGCGGCGTCGCTCATCCGCTCGCCCTAGCGGGTCGGCACGGGCGTATCGCCCGAATAGTCGTAGAAGCCGCGCCCGGACTTGCGCCCCAGCCAGCCGGCCTCGACATATTTCACCAGCAGCGGACAGGGCCGGTATTTGCTGTCGGCCAGGCCGTCGTACAGCACGTTCATGATGGCCAGGACGACGTCCAGTCCCATGAAGTCCGCCAGCTCCAGCGGCCCCATCGGATGGTTGGCCCCCAGCGTCAGCGCCTTGTCGATCGAGGCGACATTGCCGACGCCCTCGTACAGCACATAGATCGCCTCATTGATCATCGGCACCAGGATGCGGTTGACGATGAAGGCGGGGAAGTCCTCGGCATGGGTGGTGGTCTTGCCCAGGCTCTCGGCGAAGGCGACGGCGGTCTCATAGGTCGCGGCCGAGGTGGCGATGCCGCGGATGATCTCCACCAGCTTCATCACCGGCGCGGGCTTCATGAAATGCAGGCCGATGAACCGCTCGGGCCGGTCGGTCGCCGAGGCCAGGCGGGTGATCGAGATGGACGATGTGTTAGACGCCAGCAGCGTCTGCGGGGCCAGATGCGGCACCAGTTCGGCCAGCAGCGCCTTCTTGACCGCCTCGTCCTCGACTGCGGCCTCAATCACCAGATCGGCCTTGCCCGCCTCGGCCAGAGAGCCGGCGACGGTGATCCGCGACTGGGCCGTGTCGGCGGCGGCGGTATCCAGCAGGCCGCGCCCGACCTGGCGGGCCAGGCTGGCGGCGATGGCGGCCTGTGCCTGGGGCACCCGCTCGGCCACGGCGTCGTACAGCGCGACCGAATAGCCGCCGGTCGCGATCGCCTGGGCGATCCCCGATCCCATCTGGCCCGCGCCGATGATGGCGACTGTTCTGATCGTGGTCATCTAGTCCGGTGGTCTGGCAGGCCCTGGGCCCTGTCGGACCGGCACCTTAGGACGGTGGCCGGACCGCGCAAGACCGGATATCGCGCCGCAGCACGATCGATCCGCGGCGTGGCCCGAACGCCGCGCCGGATCAGTAGTAGCCGACCAGGTTCAGGATCGCCGCCTGCGACGCCGGCAGCAGGAAGATCTGGATGCCGCGGATAATCAGGATCACGATGATCGGCGAGATGTCGATGCCGCCCAGCGGCGGGATGATCCGCCGAAACGGGGCCAGCACCGGCCCGACGATCCGATCCAGAAAGTCCGCGATCTGGGCCACGAAGCGATTGCGATGGTTGATCACGTCGAAGGCGAACAGCCAGCTCAGGATCGCCTGCACAATGATGGCCAGCAGCAGCAGCTGAAGCAGCGCCCCCAGTATGAAGAACACAAATCCGATGATCGCGACCATGCCGCCAGGGCTCCCTGCAAGATGAACCGTGCTTCTAGCGTCAGCGAGGCCCGGACGCCAACGGTTCCGGCGACGCAGGGCCCACCCCGCGTGACGCCCGTTGACACCCCCGCCATCGCCCCCCTATGTCCCGACCTCGCCTGCATCCCTGCAAGGGGGCCGTAGCTCAGTTGGTAGAGCGCGTCGTTCGCAATGACGAGGTCAGGGGTTCGACTCCCCTCGGCTCCACCAGGCGTTATTCTCCATCACAGCGTTATCCCATCTTGACGGCAACGCTTGTCGGGTCGATGACGGCTTGAGGGCTGGTGCATCGGAATTTGAGGGGGAAGACAATGAACAGGATTATCGGCGCATGCGCGCTGGTCGCGGCGCTCTCCGTTGCGCCTCAGCTTGCTCTGGCGCAGGACGCCAGTCTGAAGGCGAACTTCGGATCGGTCAGTCTGAACAACGGCTTCACGCCGGATCCGCATCGTGTTTCGATCACGGCGGGCGGGTCGATCGATGCCTATGAGGACACGCCCTTGCCGGAAGCGTGCGTGGGCATGATCAGCGACGCGCCGGATTACGAGGTGAGCTATAGCGCCGGCAATCTGCCGCTGGTGTTCCGCACTCTGTCGTCGGTGGATACGACCCTGATCATCAACGGGCCGGACGGCAGCTGGTCCTGCGACGATGACAGCTATGGCGATCTGGATGCCGAGGTGCGGTTCAACCGCCCGCAGAGCGGCACCTATGACGTCTGGGTCGGCACCTTCGGCGGTTCGACGGCGGCAGCGACGCTGCTCATCACCGAGACACCCTGAGCCGAGGCTGGCCGGTCTACTGGTCCTCGTCGAAGCGGCGGGAGACCAGGTCCATCAGGGCGTCGATGGCGTCCTGGGCGTCTTCGCCCTCAGCCACGATGTCGATAGTGCAGCCGTTGCCGGCACCCAGCATCAGCAGGCCCATGATCGACAGGGCATTGACGGTGACGCCGTCGCGCGTGACGCGGATGTCGGCCTCGAACGCCGACGCCGTCTTGACGAACTTGGCGCTGGCCCGCGCGTGAAGCCCGCGGGTGTTGCAGATGTTGGCGGTGGCCGAAGCCCGGGTCGTCGTGTCGGTCATTTCTCGCCCTGCAGAACCCAGGAGGCGACGGAGATGTATTTGCGCCCGGCGTCCTGGGCGTGGGCCACGCAGGCCTCCAGCGGCTCGCGCCCGCGCACGCCCGCCAGTTTGATCAGCATGGGCAGGTTCAGTCCGGCGATGACCTCGGCATGGGTTTCTTCCATGACGGATATGGCCAGGTTGGAGGGCGTACCGCCAAACATGTCTGTCAGCAGGATGACGCCGTCGCCGTCGTCCACGGCCCGGGCCGCATCGACGATGTCGCGACGGCGACGCTCCATGTCGTCCTCGGGGCCGATGCAGATGGCGGCGACGCCGCGCTGCGGGCCGACAACATGCTCCATGGCCGAAAGGAATTCCGAGGCCAGTCCCCCGTGGGTGACGATCACCAGCCCGATCATGACAGGTCTACCAAGCTGACGCCCCGTATTCCGACCGCCTGTGGCGGGCCGCAAGCCGCGCGGAATAGCCCAAGTCCGCGCGGGGTTAAAGCCGTCGTGACAGGACTGTGACCTTTTCGACCGCAGAAGCCTCCAATCCGCGCAGCATCACGCGAGGCAAAGCGATGCATTGATGGCTCTCGAAATCGGCTTCGGGCAGCCGCTCGACGGCATCGGCGGTGAGGCTCACGACCAATCCCAGACGGGCCTTGGCAAGGGTCGGCTGATACAGGATGCCCACGCCTCGCGCCTCGATGCGTCCGGTGATGGTCGTCGGAGCTGTGCCATAAAGATGCCCGCCGCTGGCGAACACATGGGTGTAGTCGTCGGCGACCAGCCGCCAGCCCCTCGCGATAAGGCGAAGGGCCAGGTCGCTTTTCCCTGCGCCGGACGGGCCGGTCAGCATGACCCCGATCCAGCCGCGACCGGGCCGGAACAGGGCTACGGTCGTCGCATGAACAGGCTGGTCGGTCATCCGCGTCGCGACTGGGCAATGACGGGCAGGGCGACCTCGAACCGTGCGCCTTCGACCGTGCCGTCGACGGCCATGCGGTTGGACGCCCGAACCTGGCCGCCATGGGCCTC
This sequence comes from Brevundimonas vancanneytii, assembly GCA_943372125.1. Lineage (GTDB taxonomy): Bacteria > Pseudomonadota > Alphaproteobacteria > Caulobacterales > Caulobacteraceae > Brevundimonas > Brevundimonas vancanneytii_D. Next base: position 204,234 of record CALRXI020000001.1, on the reverse strand, counting down.
GACGATCTGACGCACGATGGACAGACCAAGTCCGGAGTTGGCCCCGAACGCCGTCCCGCGCGGACGCGAGGTGTAAAAGCGCTCGAAGACGGTCTCCAGATTTTCGGCCGGGATGCCTGGACCGTCATCGTCCACGATCACGCGGATGGGTAGGTCGGGGTCCGTCGGATCGCGGCGCAGGATCAGCCGGACCTGACCACCGGGGGGACTGAAGGAGCGGGCGTTGTCGATCAGATTGCGAAACACCTGACCCAGCGGCCCGTCACGGCCCGTGATGCGGATCGCCTCGGTCGGGGGCGTGAAGACAACCCTGGCCTCGCCCGGCCTGTACCCGGCGGCATAGACGCCCGTGATTTCGGACAGGAGCAGGTTGAGGTCCACGGCCCGGGGTCGGTCGCGGTTCAGCTCCGCATCCAGCCGCGAGGCGTTAGAGATGTCGGTGATCAGCCGGTCGAGCCGTCGCACATCCTGTTGCAGTAGACCGGTCAGCTTTTCGCGCTGGGCGTCGGTCTTGACCAGCGGCAGGGTTTCCAGCGCCGAGCGGATCGAGGTCAGCGGGTTCTTGATCTCGTGGCTGACGTCGGCGGCGAAGGCCTCGATGGCGTCCATCCGGTCCGACAGGGTCTCGGTCATGGTCTCCAGCGAGCGGGCCAGGTCGCCGATCTCGTCCTTGCGGCCCTCCAGATCGGGCAGGGAGATGGCGCGCGCCTGCTGCAGGCGAACCGCATCCGCCGCCGCCGACAGCCGCATGATCGGTCGGGCGACAAACAGGTACAGCACCAACGAGCCGAGGATGTTGACCGTCAGGGCGACCAGGGCAAAGGGCATCAGGGCCAGTCGCTGGGCATTCAGCGTCGCCTCGACATCGCCCGCCTCAAGCGTCAGCACGCCAAGGACCTGACGCACATGGCGCACGGGAATGGAGACCGAGACGACACGGTCGCCGGATTCATTGATGCGCACGCTGGCCTGGTTCTGCCCGCCCAGGGCACCCTCGACCTCTGCGGCCAGCTGACGACGCGCCTCCTCGACCTGGCGGGTGGTCCTTTCGGCGGCCTGTGGCGGTTCGTCGGAGGGCGTGCCAGCCGGGTTGGCGTCGGGCAGGGTGTTGCCGGGAATGGCCTCCGTCACGGCATAGCTGTCCAGCACGATCAGCCCGTCGATGTCGAACAGCCGGGCGCGCTGGCCTTCCGGAATGAAGATATCGCGGAAGAGCCCGGGTACGTTCTGAACATTGAACGCCGGGGTCGGCTCGCCGACCGTATAGTCTTCGTCGGCCAGGACATTGGCCAGAAGCTCCGCCTGAGCCGTCAGCGATTCCTGTCGGGCCTCGATCAGCCCGCGCTGCCATTCGTTCAGCGCCAGAGCCCCGCCCAGCAGGATCAGCAGGCTGAAAAGGTTGAGGGCCAGAATGAATCCGCCCAGCCGCGAGCCGCCGAAGCGGCCCAGCCGTCGGCGACCCGAGGGTGCGTCCTTGTCGGACGGATCAGCTTTCGCGGTAGCGGTATCCGACGCCATACAGGGTCTCGATCGCGTCGAACTCGGGATCGACCACCCGGAACTTCTTTCGCATCCGCTTGACGTGGCTGTCGATGGTGCGGTCGTCGACATAGACCTGATCGTCGTACGCGGCATCCATCAGATTGTCGCGGCTCTTCACGAAGCCGGGGCGCTGGGCCAGGGCCTGAAGCAGCAGGAACTCCGTGACGGTCAGCTTGACCGGCTTGCCGTCCCAGGTGCTTTCGTGACGCGCCGGGTCCATCGACAGCTTGCCACGCTTGATCGCCTTGGAGCCGCCTTCACCCGCTGCGGGCTCGGGCTCGCCGCCGTCCGCGCCGGTCCGGCGCAGAAGGGCCTTGACCCGCTCGATCAGCAGCCGCTGGCTGAACGGTTTGTGGATGTAGTCGTCGGCCCCCAGATTGAAGCCCAGGATCTCGTCGATCTCCTCGTCCTTGGAGGTCAGCATGATGACCGGGATCTGGCTGGTCTGGCGCAGGCGACGCAGAACCTCCATCCCGTCCATGCGGGGCATCTTGACGTCCAGGATCGCCAGATCGGGGGGCGAGGTCTCCAGCGCTTCCAGTCCCGCCGCCCCGTCGTGATGGGCCGTGACCTTGTGGCCGTGGCTTTCCAGCGCCAGCGACACGGAGGCCACGATGTTCTCGTCGTCGTCGACCAGGGTGATATTGGCCAAAGGGCGGTCTCCTTGAGCAGTCGTCAGATGGATACACTGGTCGCATGAACGCGCGACAAGCGTAACCGTTCGATGCGGAACATCCGCAAGAATGCGGCACAAACATGGGCCGGTGCGCCGCGATGCGCAATGAAACGCCGCCTTAAAGCCTTTGCCGCTAGGCTCGCGCCGTAAACAGCGTCGAGTATCTGATGGCCGGTTCGATCCACTACGAGGTCTACATCCGCAAGACCGCTCCGGCACCCTGGGCCCTCCAGATGGCGACCGAGGAGCGGGCCGTGGCCATGGAGACTGCGGAGGAACTGCTGCGCGACGACCGCGCGGCCGCCGTGCGCGTCACCAAGGAGACGCTGGACCCCGAAACCATGGAGTTCCAGAGCCTGACCCTGATGACCAAGGGGGCCCCGGAGATCAAGCGCAAGCGGCTGGTGTCCGAAGATCAGACCGGACCGCGCTGCCTGGCCCCGACCGATCTATACGAGCCGCTGGCCCGGGAGACGATCGGGCGGGTGCTGGAGGACTGGCTGAAGCGGCAGGGGGTGACGACGTTCGAGCTGTTGCACCGCCCAGACCTGGCCGAACGGCTGGAGGCCTCCGGACTGGAGCTGCAGCATGCCATCCAGAAGGTCGCCATCCCCGAAAGCCAGGCGGTGGGACAGCCGGTCCACGACCTGGTCCGACACTATCAGAAACTGGCCGAGCGGACGCTGGAGCGCGTGGTGGCGGCCGGGCGACGCGAGCTGTTTCCCGGTCTGGAGAACCGATCCATCGCCGATCTGGCGCATCGGCTGTCGGGCAAGGCCGAACGCGGTTTCATCATGGGCGGGATCGTCGCAGGTGCTCTGAAAGGTCTTCGCGGCGGTCGGGCCCGCGTCGACAAGCTGATGGATCTGGCCGAGGGCGCGCCGATGGACGGGCCGCCCCATGCCCTGGTCATGGTGCCGATCGAACAGATTCTTTGCGAGATCATGGCGACGCGCACCAGTCTGGCCGATGTGCTGGGCCCATCGCTGGACCAGGGCGCGTCGCTGGCGGCCGTCGTGCGGATGGTCGCCCCGAAGGAAGTGGCGGCCCTGATCGCCCAGGACGAGAAGCTGGGCCTGCAGATCCCGGCCGTGACCGGTCCGGCGGCCCGGCTGGGCGAGCGTTTGCAGGACGGCCAGTTCCCGCTTCTGGCCTCGACCTTGGCGCGGATGGTGTTGCGCGAGCTGATGAGCCCGCGGCGGCTGCGACCCGGCGATGCCGTCGGCGAAATCGACATCATGCGCACCTTGGCCATGATTCTGACGGCCACGGCCGGTCGGCTGCTGACGCTGGAAGAGGTGCAGTCCGCCTTCTCTGAACGGTCCAAGAGCATCATCACCGCCGATTTCGTCGCCGCCTTCGTCGCGCCCTGCGAAACGGTCCTGTGCGAGGCGGAATCGCTGACCCGGCTGTGCGAAAACGTCACCGGCACGGCCAACAAGCGGTCGGCGGCGCGTTGGCTGGCCGCCTGCATCAACTCCCTGCGGTTCGAGAGCGAGATGCGATCGGGTGCCGGCGGCCGATCGCCGGCGCAGTCGCTGGCGATCTTGGCGGGTCTCCAACGGACGGTCCTGACCTGCAGCCTGGCTGAGCGCGAGGAGCAGGAAATCGTCACCGCCATCGGTCTGGTCGGTAGCGGAGTCGAGACGGAGGCGCGGCTGATCGCCATGCTGACCCGCGCCAAGGCGACCCCTCACCAGAAGCTGACCGCCCTGCTGAAGATGGCGGCTGGAGAAACGGCACCGCTGGGTCCCGTCGCCGACAGGGCCAAGGCCGAGGCGCTCAAACTGCTGCGTCAGCCGGAAACCCGCGAAACCCTGTCACGTTCGCCGCAGGCGCTGGTGCCGATCAAGACCCTGATGCAGGCGGCCGGCCTGGCGGCCTGATCAGTCGAAGATGTCGAAGATGCTGTCGCGCTTCTTCTTCTTGTAGCGATAGTCGTCGTCGCGATAGGGACGCTGCTCGCGATAGCCCTGGGATTGGCCTTGATGACCCCAGGGCTGGGACGGTGGTTGCTGCGGCGGCGGCGCATACGCCTGCGGGGGCGGGGCCTGCGGAGCCGAGGCCCGACCCTCAGCCGTGGCCGAATCCATCAGCTTCTCCAGCTCGCCACGATCCAGCCAGACGCCACGGCAGGACGGGCACATGTCGAACTGGACGCCATTGCGATCCAGCGTCTGCATGGCACTATTGTCGTTGGGGCACATCAGCAGCGGCATCCGGCGTCTCCGTTGTCGTTAAGCGTTCAAGCTAGGGCGCAACCGATCGTTCCGCCATAGCGGCGATGCGCCGCGTACTCGCACTCGGCTGCGCTTCAGAACTCCAGCCAGCTGTCGCCGGGATCGCGGTCGCCGGGCGAAAGGCGCTGCTGGCCCCAGGCGATGATCATGAACAGCTTGTGGCTGCGCAGGTTGAACTCACCCTTCATCGGCACGACGGCCCCCAGCGGGGCGCCGCTTTTCGGCTCGTACAGAAAACCAGAGAACTCGGCCACGCCGACCCGGTCGCGCCGGCTGTAGACCGACAGTTCGGGGATGGAGACGACGTTGAAGCTATCGTTGATCGGCACCTGCATCTGCGGCAGGCCGAAGACGCGGCGCATCTGCTCCAGCGACAGGGTCCCGGCCCGGATCTCGAACACGGCATCGGCCTCGGTCTTGGACGGCGCGATGAAATAGCCGGCTTCCGACAGGGCCGCGCGGATCGCGCTGACGGCATAAGGCGCGCTCTCGGCCCGGAAATACAGATCGTCGACGAAGACCTTGGAACCCACGGGGATCGGCAGGGTCAGGCCGTCCACCGCCCGGTCTGCCGCGCGGGCGACCAGCAGCTGCTCCGTGGCCGTCCGGGACGGATAGGTCTCGGACGTCGAGGCGCAGGCCGAGACAGCCACGGCCGTAGTCAGAGCCAGGACGGATGCGGCGCGGGCCGACGTCATCATGCCTTACCAGGTCCCTGTGTTTGCCATCGACACCCAGGGCTCGGCCGGGGAAAGGGCCTCGCCCTCCTGCAGCAGTTCGATGGATATGCCGTCCGGAGAACGAACAAAGGCCATCCGGCCGTCGCGCGGCGGGCGGTTGATCGTCACGCCTCCCGACTGAAGCCGCGCACAGGCGGCATAGATGTCGTCGACCTTATAGGCCAGATGGCCGAAATTGCGCCCGCCGCTGTAGTCTTCGGGGTCCCAGTTGAAGGTCAGTTCCACCTCGGGCGAACGCTCCGCCGCCGAACGATCCGCGTCCTTGGGGGCGGCCAGGAACACCAGGGTGTAGCGCCCTTCCTCATTCTCCATCCGCCGGACTTCAGACAGACCCAGCAGGTCGCAGTAGAAATGCAATGAGGCGTCCAGATCGGTGACCCGGACCATGGTGTGGAGATAGCGCATGGCGTCCGTATGCCTTGGGGGAGGGGCGGAAGTGAGGCTGTATAGCGTCAGAATGTCAGGGCTGCGACTCACGGCCCGTTACGCGAAGATCGCTCGCCCTCGCCTCGCCACAGATTTCCGGCTAACCACGCGCCTCAGTTCGAAACGCAGGCCTCATGACCGATCTGAACGACCAGCATGCCGACAATCCGGACCAGGGCTTCATCGCCTTGGTCGCCGACCTGGCGGCCGTCAGCGGCCCGGACGGTCTGACGTTGCGCGAAATCCGCGACCGGCTGGACGAGCGGGCCTTTGGCTTGATGATCCTGATCCTGGCCATCCCCTGCCTGGTCCCGGCGCTTTATGGCGTGCCCCAGATCGTAGGCATTCCGATCCTGCTGCTGGCTGGTCAGATGCTGGTCGGTCGAGTCGAGCCCTGGCTGCCCGAAGGCATCCTGAAGCGGCGCGTGACTAAGGCCTGGCTGGAGCGTATGGCCGAGTTCGCCACCAAGCGCATGGGTTGGCTGGAGCGTCTGTCGCGTCCCCGGTTGAAGATTTTCGCAGAAGGCTGGGCCGAGCGGGCGGCGGCCTTCTTCATGATCCTGGCCACGCTCACCATCGTCCTGCCTATGACCAATACGGTGCCGTCGGTTGCGCTCAGCCTGCTGTCCGTTGGCCTGATCCAGCGTGACGGGCTGTTCGTGGCGGCGGGCGCGGCGGTGGCGACGGCCTGGGCGACGGCTCTGATCGTGGTCGGCATCGGCTTCTTCGTCGGCGCGGGCTGGGCGGTCTCGCTGATGGCGCGGTTCGGCGGCTGATCACGCATCGACGGCGACCCAAGGCCCCGCTATGAACGGGGTCCGATGAGAGCAACCTATCGTCTCCTGACGCGGTGGTGGACCGCCTTCGCACTGGCCGCGTCGCTGGCCCTGCTGGGCGCGGCGCATGCGTTTGAGCGGTTCGGTGGGCTGGATCCCTGCAATCTGTGCCTCAAGCAGCGCGAGGTCTACTGGGGCGCGGTCGTCGTCGCGGCCCTGGCGACGGGCTGGCATCTGATCAGTCGCGGCAGTCGCGGGACGCCTCGCGTGGCGGCCTTCCTGCTGGCGCTCGTGTTCACGACCGGCGCGATCACGGCGATCTTCCACATGGGCGGCGAGATGAAGTGGTGGGCCCTGCCGGCGACCTGCATGGGTGGCACGGTCGATGCCAGTTCGGCGGTGGACTTCATGCTGGGCACCGGCACGGTCGAGCCCATCGTCAGCTGCGGCGACGTGGCGTGGCGCTTCGCCGGCATCAGCATGGCAGGATGGAACGCCCTGATCTCGGTCGGCCTGGCCGGGTTCAGCCTGCTCGCCGCCAAGAGGCCCAAGGATGCCCGTGCTCCCAGAAACTAGGCCCCCAGAAGCTGACGCCCCTCGCGGACCGTTGCCGCGCCCCGGCCTGGGCGCGAGCCGCCGTCGCCGAGCGGAAATCCTGCGGGTCGATCACGCTGGGGAATACGGCGCAGTCCACATTTATCGCGCCCAGCGGGCCGTGTTCGAGGGACGGCAGGGCAAGTCCGTCATCGCCGGCGACATGGCCGAGATGCAGGCCCAGGAAGCCGTCCATCTGGCGCGGTTCGACGCCCTGCTGAACGCCGAGCGGGTGCGGCCCACGGTCCTGATCCCGCTCTGGCGGCTGGCCGCCATCGCGCTGGGCACCGGCACGGCCCTGATGGGCGAGAAGGCGGCTCACGCCTGCACCGAGGCGGTCGAGGATGTGATCGAGAAACACTATGCCGACCAGATCACCGAGCTGTCGGACAGCGACCCGGCCCTGGCGGCCGAATTGACCGTCTTCCGTGACGAGGAACTGGCCCACCACGACCACGCCATCGAACACGGCAGCCGCGAAGCCCCGGCCTATCGGCTGTTGAGCGCGGTCATCAAGGCCGGATGCCGGGCGGCGATCAAGGTGTCGGAAAGAGTCTGATTTCGACGCTTGATCGGAACAAGACTTCGGGCATCATTGGGATTGTTCAGTTCACGAATGATCGCGAGCCCTCTCATGTCATTTGCTTCAGCCTTGTCGGCCCTGGCGTTGGTAATGGTATTCGACCAGACGCCTGTACCGGCACCGCAGGTCGTCGTGCCATCGACCCAGACCGCTGTCGCTGAGGCACCGGCGACGGCTGCCACTCCAAATCCCGCCGACGAGATCGTGTGCAGAAACGAGGTCGCCACGGGACGTCGCGTTCCCAAACGTGTGTGCCGTAGCCGGGCCCAGATGCAGGCTGAGGCTGCCGCAGGTCAGGATGCGTTGCGGCGGGCGCAGGAAAACCATCGCCGAAGCAATCCAGACTAGCCTAAGCTTCGACGTCGAAGGCCAGCAACAGCGTCCGCTGGGCCGGATTGTCGTTGTCGTCGGACAGGATGTAGAGGCGCGTTCCGCCGTCTCTCGCCACGGCGGCTATGCCTTCGAAATTGTCGGTCGTGCCGGGCAGTTTAAGCTCGATCAGGACAGGTCCGAGCGTGCCGTCGGTCGCCATGCGCCGGACCTGGGCGCGGGCATCCAGCGGCGGGCGATAGGAGCGCTGGACGACGAAGACGCCGCGGCCAGACGGATCCCGATCCATGCCGGTGGTGCGATAGGATCCGTCATCCAGAGCGTCCTGGGGTACGGGCGTGACGACAGCGCAGGCGGTGTGCGTGCAGTCCCAGACACCGCCGGATTCGCGCGCTACCCGCCAGCCTGAGCCGAGCGCTGACAGGCCCTCCATGCCGTCGTTGGGGGTGAAGGCGACGTCGGGGTGTCTGACAGGTGTCGGGCGGTTCGCGGGCATGGTCACCGGCCCATAGTTCCAGATGCGGTGGTCGCGTTCGAAACTGACCAGCAGGTCGCCGCTGCCGGTGAGGGCCAGGCCTTCGGCGTCGCCGTCGGCCTTGTCCACGATGGGGGTGCCATCGGCCAGGGTCAGCCGCCGCCAGGCCAGGCCAGTGACGCCGACCAGCCGTCCGCTGCGGTTCAGCACCAGATGCCCGCGTACCAGATCGCCCGCATCGCTGACACTGACGAAGCCGTCTTCGCCGGTCAGCTTGAGGTCCGACAGGCTGTGCAGGGGCGAGCCCGCTTCCAGAACCAGTTCGACCCCGCCCGCGAACCGGACGCCCTCGGCCAGTCGCGCGCCCCCGGGCAGGCCCAGGCCGACGGGGCGAATGCCGGGCGCGGTCGGCGTCCAGCCGGGCGGAATCGGCGGCGATACGACCGGCCAGGCCCCGGCGCAGGCCGCGATGGCCAGGGCCGCAAAGGCGGGCACCAAGCGGGACAGGGCACGCATCGATGGGGTCTTCATGCGCTCAAGCGGCCCGACGCCGCCGGGCCGGCGCTGCCCGGTCGTCGGCCTCGAACAGTTCGGCCAGCTTCTCGACCATGACGCCGCCCAGTTGCTCGACATCGACGATTGTGACGGCGCGCCGGTACCAGCGGGTCACGTCATGGCCGATGCCGATGGCGATCAGCTCGACGGGCGACTGGGTCTCGATGCGCTCGATGACCTGACGCAGATGTTTGTCCAGATACAGGGCCGCATTGGCGCTTTGCGTGGAATCGTCGACCGGCGAGCCGTCGGAAATGACCATCAGGATCTGGCGGCTCTCGGGGCGCGCCTTCAGCCGGTCGTGCGCCCAGGTCAGGGCCTCGCCGTCGATATTTTCCTTCAGCAGGCCCTCGCGCATCATCAGGCCGAGATTTTTCTTGGCCCGCCGCCAGGGCGCGTCCGCCGCCTTGTAGATGATGTGGCGCAGGTCGTTCAGCCGCCCCGGATTGGCCGGCTTGCCCGCCGTGATCCAGGCCTCGCGCGCCTGGCCGCCCTTCCAGGCGCGGGTGGTGAAGCCCAGGATCTCGACCTTGACGCCGCACCGCTCCAGCGTCCGTGCCAGGATGTCGGCACAGACGGCCGCCACCATGATCGGCCGCCCGCGCATGGAGCCGGAGTTGTCGAGCAGCAGGGTCACGACCGTATCCCGGAACGGGCTTTCGCTCTCGGCCTTGAACGACAGCGGGCTGGTCGGGTCGGTGATGACGCGGGTCAGGCGGGCGGTGTCCAGAACGCCCTCTTCCAGATCGAAATGCCAGCTGCGGTTCTGCTGGGCCATCAGGCGGCGCTGCAGCTTGTTGGCCAGACGCGACACCACGCTGGACAGGGCCGTCAGCTGCTGATCCAGCAGGGACCGCAGCCGTTCCAGCTCCATCGGATCGCACAGCCCGGCGGCGTCCACCACCTCGTCGAAGGCGGTGGTGAAGACACGATAGGCGTCGATGGTGCGTCCGTCGTCCTGGCTCTGCTGGAGATTGGGCAGGGCCCCCTCGTTCATCTCCGGACCGTCATCGGAGGCCTCGCCGTCGGGATCGGCGGGCGTTCCGTCGGGACGGCTGTCGCGTTCGTCGTTGGCCTCCTGATCGTCTGTGGTGCCCTCCATCGACTGGTCGCCGGCGCCGGATTCGTCCTCTTCGTCCTGGTTCTGATCGTCGGACGGATCGGGCTCCTGCGGGTCGGGCTCGTCTTCGCCGTCGTTGTCCGAGCGGTCGTCGCCACGTCCGTCGCCGGGGTCCATGTCCAGGGCGCGCAGCACCTCCTTCAGCCGATCGGCGAAGGCGGTCTGGTCGTCGGCCACCTCGGCCAGGGCGTCCAGCTTGCGCCCGGCCTTCGCCTCCAGATCGGTCCGGACCAGATCGAGCAGGGTGCCCGCTCCATCCGGTGCGCGCTGACCGGTGAGGCGCTCGCGGACCAGAAGGGCCACGGCCTCGGCGACCGGGACCCGTTCGGCCTCGTTGACGCGCAGGGCCCCGGTCTTTTCCAGCCGGGTCAGCAGGGCCGCGTTCAGATTGGCGCGGACCCCGGCCAGCGACTTCGAACCCACGGCCTCGACCCGGGCCTGTTCGACGGCTTCGAAGACATCGGCGGCGAGGGTGTCGATGGGACGCAGCCGGGCGTTCAGCGCCTCGTCGTGATTGGCCAGTCGCAGCGCCAGCCGGTCCGCCTGACCGCGCAGGGTGGCGCTGTCGCCCGCCGACGGATCGCGCGGCGGATGCGGCAGGGTCAGGACACCGTTCGACAGCCGCGGCCCGTCCGATCCGAACGTCACCTCCAGCTCCGACTGCTCGGCCAGGGCCCGCGCCGTATGGGCCAGCGAGCGCTTGAAGATGTCGGCAGGGGTTTCGGCGGAGGCCATGCGGTCGATTAGCCTGTTGGAACGGCCGTGAGAAGACAGCCGTCATGGCCGCCTGCGGAAACCCGCAGCCGGTTGACGGTGGGATGGGCCGGCGGAGCGCCGGGCGCGATGCCCGGAGACCGTGGTCCCCGCTTTCGCGGAGATGACAATTGTTTCGGCATCGCGTCGTCGCTCCGCACGAGATGTCTGACCGATGGCTGTCGGCCTGGGATGGAGGGGCATCCTCCACCCAGGACCAGCGACGCTCTTAGCGCCTTGCCGACATGGCCTCCGGCGGGACGGTCGGAGCCTTGCGAACCCGATCCCGTGAACAGCGCAGGTTCCCTGCCATACGCTCTTTATGGAGAGCGCCCGAGGGCGCTCTCCGGAACGACGCCCTAACGCTCGCCACGCGGTGGCTCGCTGCTTGAGGGCGTCCTTCCTGTTTGGGGAGGCTCCGTGCTCGCGGAGAAGGCCGGCGCTTGCCGACAAACCCGCGTAGCCGGGACCACCCCTCCCGCTCATCTCGTTCCCGCCGCGACAAGCCGCAAGGCCTTGCGCCCTTCCCGGCGACGGGACGGGGAGGATTATGGGGCACGCGCTTCCTATGGCGGGCATCGGTCGCTGCGTGTGACGGATTGCGGAGTGGGATCAGGGGGTTGGCGGATTTGCTTGTGCTGACAATCGCTGAACTGCCAGCATGCGGACGCTACTTTGATCGGCTGGCAACTCTTGTCATCCCGGCCGAAGCGCAGCGGAGAGCCGGGACGGGACGGGCCTTTCTATCAACGCTTCCGGTCAGACCGGAGGGCTGAACCGGAAGACGGGTGGGGTCTGGCGGGATTTTTTGTACCTCCCAGAAACGGGACGCCGCTACCAGTCTCCCGGCTCGCCGCTGCGCGTCGTCCGGGAGGGTGTTGGGGGTGCGCCTGCCGTCCCGGCTCTCCGCTGCGCTCCGGCCGGGATGACAAAAGAAGCGATCTCCGCTCTGCGATATCGGAGGGAAGGGAAGGTGGAGGCTTGAAGGCAGGGCCACCTCACGCGACAAGACTTCATGACCACGACATTCGGCCGCATCGCCTATGAAGCCCTCGAGGTCTGCAATGGCGTGGAGATGGCGACGATCGAAGAGGCGGTGGCGCGCACGGGCCTGAGCCAGGGTGCGCAGGCGGTCGATATCGGAACGGGCAACGCCGGTGTCGCCATTCGGTTGAATCAGGCGTTCGGACTAACGGTGACGGCGATCGAGTTCGATCCGGTCATGGCCGAGCTGGCGGCGGCGCGAATCGCGGCGGCGGGGGGCGGTGTCGATCTGGTCCTCGGGTCGGCCGCCGAGGTGCTGGAACAGCGACCGCCCTTCGATCTGATCGTCGCCCTGGGGACGACCAATCTGACGGGGGAGGGACGGCCCAGTCCGGAGGCCGGGTTTGCGTTTTTGAGGCGGCATGTCCGGCGCGGCGGCTGGCTGCTTTGGGGCGATCTGGTCTGGCGGGGCGAACCCTCCGAGCCGTTGAGGCAGGTCGTGGAGGCGACCAATCTGTATACGGACGATAACGGCTGGATCGCAGCGGCGCAGGGCGCGGGCTTTGCGCTGGAGTGGCGGGAAATCTCGTCACAGGCGGTGTTCGACACCTATGCCCGCGATGCGGTCGGGGCGGCGCGGTCCTGGCTGGAAGCGCATCCCGATGTGCCCGAAGCGGATGCGGTGCGCTTCCACGCCGATCGCATGCAGGCGGTGTTCGAGTTCGGCCACGGCCTGATCGGCTTTGGCCTGTATCTCTTCCGTGCGCCCGTCCCGGATAATTGCTAAGGCGATTTCCGGGATGACAAACTCGATGACTGAGCGTCAGGCGGTCCGTAGAATACCGTTCACGACGTGAACCGGCCAGGGCGTCAGCCGCCCTCCGGCACAGGGACCCCCGGTGCACAGGCCGCTGAGCGGCTCGAACACCGCGCCGTGCCAGCCGCACAGGATCAGTCCCCCATCCGGCGTCAGATAGCGGTCCAGTTCGATGGCCAGCGGATAGCCGGCGTGGGGACAGCGATCGACATAGCCGGCCACCTGCCCGGCCTTGCGGACCACGAAGCCGTGGAAGAAGGCCTCGCCGATCTGAAGCACGAAGCCGCGCGAGCCGGGGTCGGCGATGTCGTCCTCGGCGCACAGGGCGACATCGGGCGGGGTCTTCCAGACGCGCGGACGCTCTGGCGGCGCGGCCTCGCTCATCCCATGGCCGCGCTGCGCGGCGGGGCCTCGCCCGGCACGCGGTCCATGGCCAGCAGTTCCATGCGGAAGACCAGAACGGAGTTGGGTGGGATCTGACCCGACGAGCGTGCGCCATAGCCCAGCTCGGGCGGGATATAGACCAGCCATTCGTCGCCGACCTTCATCCGCTGCACGATCTCGGTCCAGCCCGGCACCACTTCGTTCAAGGTGAAGACCGCCGGGATGCCGCGCTGATAGGAGCTGTCGAACACCGTGCCGTCGGTCAATGTGCCCTCATAGTGGACGCTGACCAGGTCGTTGCTGTCGGGGCTTTCGCCGCCGGTCGGGCCGGACTTCAACACCTTGTACTGGATGCCGGACGGCGTGGTCTGGATGCCGTCGGCCTTGGCGTTGTCGGCCATGAAGGCCTCGGCCTCGGCGATGGCGGGATCGACCGGTGGCGCTTCCTCGCCGCGGTTGCAGGCGGCCAGTGCCCCGATCACGCCGATGACGGCCAGCGATCTAGCCCATGCGTAGCGCATATCCGGCCTCCTCAAGTCCCTGTCTGATTTCGATGGCGTGGGCCGCGCCGCGCGTCTCGACCATGATGTCGAACTCCGCCCCCTTGGCCGGTACGTCCAGCGCCAGGCGGTTGTGGACCACGTCGATGATGTTGCCGCCCAGGCCGCCGATGACGCCGCTCATCTTGGACATCATGCCCGGCCGGTCGTCGCCCAGGATGCGATAGACGATCAGCCGCTTCTCGCGCACCAGTTCGCGGTTCAGGACGACGGCCAGCATGCGGGCATCGATATTGCCGCCGCACAGAACCAGCCCGACCTTCATCCCTTTGAACTTGTCGGGATAGGCCAGCATCGCCGCCAGCCCGCCCGCGCCTGCGCCCTCGGCGACGGTCTTTTCCAGCGTCGCATAGTAGGAGACGGCGGTCTCGAAATCCGCCTCCTGACAGACCAGGACATCCTCGATCAGCGGGTCGGCGATGGCGAAGGGGATGTCGCCGACGGCCTTGATGGCGATGCCCTCGGCGATGGTCTGGCCGCTGCACTTTGGGGTCTCGCCGCGCCGCTTGGCGCTGAAGGAGGGGTACATGGCCGCCTCGACGCCGAAGATACGGATGTCCGGCTTCATCGCCTTGGCCGCCACGGCGCAACCCGCGATCAGGCCGCCGCCGCCGATGGGGATGATCAGGGCGTCCAGGTCGGGCGCGTCCTCCAGGAACTCGACGGCACAGACGCCCTGTCCGGTGACGATGCCTTCGTCGTCGAAGGCCGAGATGAAGACATAGCCCTTCTCGTCGCGCAGGCGGTGCGCCTCTTCGGTCGAGCCGGTGAAATCGAGGCCCTTGATGACCACCGTGGCCCCGTGTGCCCGCGTGCCGTCCGCCTTCACGAAGGGGGTGCCCTCCGGCATGACGATGGTGACGGGAATGCCCAGCCGCCCGCCATGATAGGCCAGGGCCTGGGCATGATTGCCCGCGCTGGCCGCCACGACGCCGCGCCTGCGCTCGTCCGGCGTCAGTTGCAGCAGGCGGTTCAGAGCCCCGCGCTCCTTGAAGCTGCCGGTGAAATGCAGGTTATCGAACTTGACCCAGACCTCGGCCCCGGTCAGCTGCGACAGGCGGCGGGAATGGCGCACCGGGGTGCGGTCGACCTGGCCGGCGATGCGGTCGCGGGCGGCCAGGATGTCATCATAGGTCACGGTTGGGGTTACGCTCATGGGGTGTCCCTGCTGTCCGGTCTGACGCCGGACTGATGCCCGCTTTTGACCCAGCGGAAGGCGGGCCGCAACCTTGACCTTCGACCCCTTTGGGCCTTCTGTGCGCCGGCCCAGTCGCACGCTTACGGAGACCCGCCGATGTCCGCCTTCAAGCCGTTCGCCCATCACATAATCAGACGTCCCCTGATCGCCCTGGCCGCCGTCGCCAGCCTGAGCGCCTGTGCCACCACGCCGATAGGGCCGGTCTATGGCGGGGCCATGTCCTCGACCTTCAGCGCGGCGGACTTCGCCTGGTCGGAACGTTCGGGCCCGGCCTCGATCGATGGCCGGGTCGACTATCGCCGCGACGGCCAGGCCTTTGCCTGCACCGGTTCGGTCGTGCTGACGCCGGTTACGCCCTATACCCGCCACCGGTTCCAGACGCTGTATGGTTCGACGGATCGTGCGGCGCTGCCGGCCTCGGTCGTGCGCTCGCGCAATGTGCCCGATCCGAACGGGGACTATCGCTCCTATGTGCGCCAGGCGACCTGCGCCAACAACCGCTTCGCCTATGAGGGCCTGCCCGACGGGGAATGGTTCCTGATCGCCACAGTCAGCGCGGGCGGCGATCCCATCGTCCTGATGCAGAGGGTCCAGACGCGCGGCGGGCGGCGGGTGCCGGTGACGCTGTAGAGTCGGCTGACGCGGTTCATCCGATCACAGATCGGTTTGTGAACCGCGTTCGCCTTTGTTTCGCCTTGTCTGACCCGCTTGGGTCGCGTTCGTCCATTCTCAGGAGGGAGCGCGTCCATGTCCCAGCACAACATCACCGGGTCCGAAGCCTTCGGCAAGAAGCCCATGGTCCTGCTGCGTTCGGTCAAGACCGGCGCCTTCCGCCGCAAGCGCGCAGCCCGCACCTGGGCGGCCTTCGTGGCCGGTGCGGTGGTCGCTGTGGTCGGTGGAGCGGTCGCCATGGCCGCCGTCTTCGGGCCGACTCTGTTCGGCTAAAGCATCAGGACTGAGCGCTCAGGATTGGGCGTTGCGGATCGCGGCGGCGCCGGCGAACGGCGCGATAATGCCGGCGAACAGGACGTAGGCCGCCAGCAAAGCCAAGGCCGGGAGCGGCGACAGGCCGTTCGAGGCCCGCTCCAACGCTCCTGCGCCGAACACCACCGGCGGGATGAACAGCGGCAGGATCACGACCGCGATCAGCAGGCCCCCGCGCTTTGAGCCTAGCGCCAATGCTGCGCCGAGGGCTCCCGTAAGGGCAAACCCCAGCCCGCCGATCAGGGCCGACAGTGCGACCAGCGGGGCCAGCGACGGCGACAGGCCCAGGGTGATGGCCGCGACCGGCGCGGTCAGGGCCAGGGGCCAGCCGACCGCCAGCCACTGGGCCTTGGCCTTGGCGATGACGACCAGCTCCAGCGGCACCGGACCCAGGGTCAGCAGATCCAGCGTACCGTCCTCCAGATCGCGCTCGAACAGTCGCTCCAGCGACAGGATGGACGACAGGGCCAGGGCCAGCCAGGCGATGCCGCCTGCCACAGGCCTGAGACCTGCCGGGTCGCCGCCCGCTGCCAGCGGCAGCAGCACCGTCAGGCAAATGAAGAAGCCACAGGCCAGCAGCGGCCCGCCACCGCCCGACCAGGCCAGGGTCAGCTCGCGGCGAAACAGGATCAGCAGGCCGCTCACCGTCCCCCTCCCAGATCGAGCGTGCGGGCCGGGACGGGCAGGGGGTCGTGGACGGCGGCGATGACGGCCCCGCCCTTGTCCACATGGGCCTGGATCAAAGTGCCCATGACCGCGCGCCAGCGGGCGTCCAGCGGGCTGAGCGGTTCGTCCAGCAGCCACAGCGGGCGCGGCGCGGCGATCAGCCGGGCCAGGGCGAGACGGCGCTTCTGCCCGGCCGACAGCTGGCGCACCTCCAGATCGAGCAGGGGCGTCAGGGCCAGCAGATCGACGGCGGCGGCGATGCCGTCGGCGTCCGCTCCGGCATAACGTGCTTGAAACGCCAGTTCGTCGCCGGCGCGGCGTGCGGATTTCAGGCCATCCAGCGGGCCTTGCCAGTGCAGATGCCGCCGCCGCGCCTCGGACAGCTCGACACCCTCATAGGCGACCGTGCCCGCGTCTGGTCGCAGAAATCCGGCCAAAGCCCGCAGGAGGCTGGTCTTGCCCGCCCCATTGGCCCCGGTCAGGGCGACGACCTCGCCCGAGGCCACGCCGAACGTCAGATCACGGATCAGCACCCGTTCGCCGCGCGAGATCGTCAGGCCCGAAACGCTCAACATGACACGCTCAGCATGAGGGCCTCGCCCGCGTCATTCCTGGATCAGCCGACGTGCGGGGTGACGATGCCCAGCGGCAGGGTGGTGACGTTCTTTACGCCGCGGGTGACGATGTGGCTCTCGCAGTCCGAGACGATGCCCAGGCTGAGCAGCTTGTTACGCAGGAACTGGTCGAAGGCGTGCATGTCGGACGTGATGATCCGCAGGACATAGTCCTCGCGTCCCGTGATCGTGGCGCACTGGACCACCTCGGGCCACTGGGCCACGGCGGCCTCGAAGATGTTCAGGTTCTCGGTGGACGGCAGGCTCAGCTTGACGATGGCATAGACTTCGAAATCCAGGCCCAGCAGGGTGGCGTCCAGCAGGGTGACGCGCTTTCTGATGAAGCCCGTGTCCTCCAGCCGCTTGATCCGGCGCCAGCAGGGCGAGGCCGACAGGCCCACGCGCTCGGCGACTTCGGCGACCGACAGTCCGGCGTCCTGTTGAAGGATATCCAGGATGCGGGCGTCGACGGGATCGAGATCATCAGCCAATGCGTTTCTCCCATTGTTGTTATAGGGCAATAAAATACCCGTGAACCGCAGAGTGCAAGGTGAAATTGGGCGAGCCTTGGCCAGCGCCCCATGCTAACACGGCCATCACGAGGAAAACGCGGTCGGATCAACCGGACAGCAGGACGGAATGAACAAGCCCAATAGCCAACCCCTGTCGTTGCGCGTGCCGGAGCCTTCGGGTCGTCCGGGCGACCCCACCGATTTCAGTCATCTGAAACTGGACGAGGCCGGAGCCGTCGACCGGCCCGAGGTCTCGACCGCGCCCTATGACATGCGCGATCACGCCTTTCGCCTGGTGCGGGTCCTGGACGATCAGGGACAGGCCGTCGGGCCGTGGAATCCGCGCCTGGACGCCGAGACCCTGAAGAAGGGCCTGAAGGCGATGATCCTGACCCGCGCCTTCGACGACCGGATGCACCGCGCCCACCGTCAGGGCAAGACCAGCTTCTATATGAAGTGCACGGGCGAAGAGGCCATCGCGGTCGCGCAGGGCATGATCCTGTCGCGCGAGGACATGGGCTTTCCGACCTATCGCCAGCAGGGGCTTCTGATCGCGCGCGGTTATCCGCTGGCGACCATGATGAACCAGATCTATTCCAACGCCGAAGACCCGATCAAAGGCCGCCAGCTGCCGATCATGTATTCGGCCAAGGACTATGGCTTCTTCACCATCAGCGGCAATCTGGGGACGCAGGTCCCGCAAGCCGTCGGCTGGGCCATGGCCAGCGCCTACAAGGGCGACGACAAGATCGCCATCACCTGGATCGGCGACGGCGCGACGGCGGAGGGCGACTTCCACAACGCCCTGACCTTCGCCGCCGTCTATCGCGCGCCGGTGATCCTGAACATCGTCAACAACCAGTGGGCCATCAGCTCCTTCCAGGGCATCGCTGGCGGGTTGGAGACGACGTTTGCGTCCAAGGCCATCGGCTATGGCCTGCCGGCGCTGCGGGTCGACGGCAACGACTTTCTGGCTGTCTGGGCCGCGACCCAGTGGGCCGAGGAGCGCGCGCGGACCAATCAGGGCGCGACGGTGATCGAGCTGTTCACCTATCGCGGGGCCCCGCACTCGACCTCCGACGATCCCAGCCGCTATCGTCCCGGCGACGAGCATGAAAAGTGGCCGCTGGGCGATCCGGTCATGCGCCTGAAGCAGCATCTGATCGCCATCGGCGAATGGTCGGACGAGCAGCAGGCCGAGGCGGAGGCCGATGCGGTCGCTCAGGTTCGGGCCGCCGGCAAGGAATCCGAGGCCATCGGCACCCTGGGTCAGTCGCGCCCCAGCGTGAAGGAGATGTTCAACGAGGTCTTCGCCACCGAAGACTGGCGTATCGCCGAACAGCGCGGCGAGGTGGGGATATGATCTCTTTCTCGCTCCGCTCATCCCGGCGAAAGCCGGGATCCAGTCCTGTCCATCTTGACGCCCCGGCTTCAGGGCCGACCTTCGAGGGTCTTGTCCCCTCGTTCCATCACCCAAAGCACTGGGTCCCGGCTTTCGCCGGGATGAGCGGTGAGTTTTGATGACCGAGCAAACCTTCACCGAATCCGACCGCACCGACGGCATCGAGCCCGACATGGTCGACCAGAATGCGGCCCCGACGTCCGAGACCTCGGACAAGCCGGGCGTTCAGCCGATGAACATGATCCAGGCGCTGAACTCGGCCCTGCACGTCAAGATGGCCGAGGACCCCGACGTCCTCAGCTTCGGCGAGGACGCGGGCTATTTCGGCGGCGTCTTCCGCGTCACGGACCAGCTACAGCAGAAGCACGGCCTGACCCGCAGCTTCGATGCGCCCATCAGCGAATGCGGCATCGTCGCCGCCGCCATCGGCATGGGGGCCTACGGCCTGCGTCCCGTCGTGGAGATCCAGTTCGCCGACTACATCTACCCGGCCTATGACCAGATCGTCTCCGAGGCGGCCAAGATGCGCTACCGCTCGGGCGGCCAGTTCACCAGCCCGATCACCATCCGCAGCCCCTATGGCGGCGGCATCTTCGGCGGCCAGACGCACAGCCAGAGCCCGGAGAGCCTGTTCACCCACATCGCGGGTCTGAAGGTCGTCATCCCCTCCAACCCCTATGACGCCAAGGGCCTGCTGACCGCCGCGATCGAGGACGACGATCCGGTCGTCTTCTTCGAGCCGAAGCGGCTGTACAACGGCCCATTCGACGGCTGGCACCAGAACCCCGTCAGCCCGTGGAAGGCGCAAGCTCTCGCCCAGGTCCCGACCGGCAAATATGTCGAGCCGATCTGCAAGGCGCGGATCATGCGCGAGGGCAGCGACGTCACCATCCTGGCCTATGGCACCATGGTCTGGGTCTCGCTGGCCGGGGCCGAGCACGCCGGAGTGGACGCCGAGGTCATCGACCTGCGCTCGCTCGTGCCGCTGGATATCGAGGCGATCGAGGCCAGTGTGAAGAAGACCGGGCGCTGCGTCATCGTGCATGAGGCCCCGAAAACGTCCGGCTACGGTGCCGAGCTGTCGGCCCTGGTGCAGGAGCGGTGCTTCTATCATCTGGAAGCGCCCATCGCCCGCGTCGCCGGCTGGGATACGCCCTATCCCCACGCCTATGAGTGGGAATATTTCCCCGGCCCGCAGCGCGTCGCCGATGCCCTGAAATCCGTCATGACGGGAGGTCGCTGAGATGGGTCGTTTCGTCTTCAAACTGCCCGACGTGGGCGAAGGCACAGCCGAGGCCGAACTGGTCGCCTGGCATGTGAAGGTCGGCGACACGGTCGAGGAAGACCAGCTGCTGGTCGACGTCATGACCGACAAGGCGACGGTCGAGCTGACCAGCCCCGTGGCCGGCAAGGTGACGGCCCTGCACGGCGAGCCCGGCGTGATGTCGGCGGTCGGCTCGGCGATTGTCGAGTTCGAGGTCGAGGGCGCGGGCAATGCTGCCGCCGAGGCCAGCGCCCAATCGTCTCCCTTCCCCCTCGAGGGGGGAAGGGTCGGGGATGGGGGTGGTGGCAGTGCGTCGCCACAAATGGCGCATGAGGCGTCGTCGAAAGACGCTCGTCAGAGCCCGGCCGCGCCCGACGACAAACAGCCCGCCTCCACCCCCACCCAACCCTCCCCCCTCGAGGGGGAGGGCTCAGGAAGGGGCAACTACGTCTTCAAACTGCCCGACGTGGGTGAAGGCACCGCCGAGGCCGAGCTGGTCGCCTGGCATGTGGCGGTCGGCGATGCGGTCGAGGAAGACCAGCTTCTGGCCGAGGTCATGACAGACAAGGCTACTGTCGAACTGACCAGCCCGGTCGCGGGCACGGTCGCGGCCCTGCATGGCCAGCCGGGACAGCAGATCGCCGTGGGCGGGCCGCTGGTCGGGTTCGATGTCGAGGGCAAGGGGAATGTGGTTGCCGCGCCGCAACCTGCCCCCCTCTCCCTTGATGGGAGAGGGGCCGGGGGTGAGGGTGATGCTGCCAGCCGTCCGGGCACGGCCAGCAAGGCGACCGCGCCTGCGTCTTCCACCAAGTCTATTGCTCCAACCGCTGTCACCCCCACCCCAACCCCTCCCCCATCAAGGGGGAGGGGCTCTGTCGAGGCGAAGCTTTCCGACCGGAACCAGCGCCCGCTGGCCTCCCCCGCCGTGCGCCAGCGCGCGCGCGACATGGGCGTCAATCTGCAGTTCGTGCCGGGCTCGGGCCCCGCGGGCCGGATCGACCATGCCGATCTGGACGCCTTCGTGTCCGGCGCGAGCCCGTCATCGTCCGTGTCGGGAACATCGGCCTCGACCTATGCCAGGGCCGAGGGCACGACCGAGGTCCGCATCATCGGCCTGCGCCGCAAGATCGCGGAGAAGATGGCCGAGAGCGTGCGCCGCATTCCGCACATCACCTATGTGGAAGAGATCGACGTCACGGCGCTGGAAGACCTGCGCGCCCATCTGAATGCCCAGGCGAAGACGACGGGCAAAGGAAAGCTGAACGTCCTGCCCTTCATCGCCCGCGCCATCGTGGTGGCCCTGCGCGACCAGCCGCAGATCAACGCCACCTATGACGACGAGGCGGGCGTCCTGACCCAGCATGCCGCCGTGCATCTCGGCATCGCCGCCCAGACGCCGAACGGCCTGATGGTGCCGGTGGTGCGTCATGCCGAGGCGCGCGACCCCTACGACACCGCCGCCGAGATCGCGCGCGTGTCGGGCGCGGCCAAGGACGGTTCGGCCAAGCGCGAGGAGCTGTCGGGATCGACCATCACCATCACCTCGCTGGGCACCCTGGGCGGGGTGGTCCACACCCCGATCATCAACCACCCGGAGGTGGCTATCATCGGCCCCAACAAGATCGCCGAGCGGGTGGTGGTGCGGGACGGCCAGATGGTCGTGCGCAAGATGATGAACCTGTCCTCCAGCTTCGACCACCGCATCGTCGACGGACACGACGCGGCGGTCTTCGTGCAGCGGATCAAGGGCCTGCTGGAGCATCCCGCGACGCTGTGGATGGGGTGAGGGCGTGAACCGGCTTTTTGTCGCTGCAACAGCAGTTGTGATCGGAACCTTGGCGGCCACGGACGCATGGGCTTGCCGCGAAGGCGCTCGCGCCTATCCGTCGGAACTCAATGCCCAGAACTCACGCCTGATCGCCACAGCCGATCACATCGTCATCGGCCGGATAACCTCTCCGAGACGTGACGGTCTGCGCGTGCGGGCCGACATCGAACCGGAGCGGATATTGCGTGGTTTCGGGCGCTCGATCGCCTTTGACGACGACGGCCTGCCGAGCACGTGCTCACCGCTGGCGAGCCGACGATTGGGCTCTTTGGTCGAAGGTAAGTCGATCCTGGTTCTCGAGAAGGATGGGCCGGATGGTTTCTCGATTTTGATCGACGAAGGCGGACTGCTGATGCTTGAGGCCGACGACCTGCTTGCCCTTATCGAACCGGACACCGGCGAATGACCCAGACCCTCAAAACCAAAGTGCTCATCATCGGTGCCGGCACCGGCGGCTATGTCGCCGGCATCCGCTGTGGTCAGTTGGGGCTCGACACCATCCTGGTGGACGGCGGTGATGGGCTGGGCGGGACCTGCCTGAACGTCGGCTGTATTCCGTCCAAGGCCATCATCCATGCGGCGTCCAAGTTCGAGACGGTCAGCAAGGCGGCCAACGGCGGGACGCTGGGCATCACCGTGGCGGACCCGGTGATCGACTTCGCCCAGACCGTCGCCTGGAAGGACGGCATCGTCAAAAAGCTGAACGGCGGGGTCGCGGCCCTGCTGAAGAAGGCCAGGGTCAAGGTCATCAAGGGCTGGGCGAACTTCTCCGACGCCAAGACCTGCACGGTAAAGACCGATGACGGCGACATCGTCATCAGCGCCGAACACGTCATCCTGGCCACGGGGTCGGAGCCGGTCGAGCTGCCCTTCCTGAAGTTCGGCGGCGACGTCATCTCCTCGACAGAGGCCCTGTCGCTGGACACGGTGCCGGAGCGGCTGGTCGTCGTCGGCGGCGGCTATATCGGGCTGGAACTGGGCATCGCCTATCGCAAGCTGGGGGCCCAGGTCGCCATCGTCGAAATGGCCGACCGCATCCTGCCGCTCTATGACAAGGCCCTGACCGATCCTGTCGCCAAGTGGCTGGAAAAGCATGGCGTCGAACTGCATCTGGGGGCCAAGGCCGGCGGCTTTGGAGAGGGCCAGCTGTCCATCACCACGCGCGACGGCACGCCGATGCAACTGCCCGCCGACAAGGTTCTGGTCACCGTGGGTCGCCGTCCGCGCACCAAGGGCTGGGGTCTGGAAAACATGGGCGTGACCATGGACGGGCCGTTCGTGAAGATCGACGACCGCTGCGCCACAAACATGAAGAACGTCTGGGCCGTCGGCGACCTGACCGGCGAACCCATGCTGGCGCACAAGGGCTCGGCCCAGGGCGAGGTGGTGGCGGAGATCATCGCCGGACATGACAAGCGGTTCGATCCGGTGACCATCGCCGCGGTCTGTTTCACGGAGCCGGAAATCGTGTCCGCAGGCCTGGGCCCGCTGGATGTCGAGGGCCGCGACGATGTGATCACCGCTGTCTTCCCTCTGGCCGCCATCGGCCGGGCGCTCGCCATTGAGGCGGGCGAAGACGGCGGCTTCGTGCGCGTGCTGGCATCGAAATCCGATCACCGTCTTCTGGGCATACAGGCCGTCGGCCAGCATGTCGCCGAACTGTCCAACAGCTTCGCCCAGATGCTGGAGATGGGGGCTGTGCTGGAGGATGTCGCCGGCGTCATCCACGTCCACCCGACCTTGGGCGAGGCCTTCCACGAGGCGAGCCTGCGGGCGCTGGGGCATGCGATTCATATCTAGGGAAGAAGGCAGTAGGCATGAGGCAGTAGGCAGTAGGGAAGCGCCACGCCGCCCAGCACCGTCTCTTCCTGTTGCCTCATGCCTACTGCCTACTGCCTCCCTTTCGTCCAACCGTCACAATCCTCTGGTCTAAGCGCCACGAACCTTTCGGAGCCGCTCTCATGACCCGCACCCTTCTCGCCGCCGCCTCGGCCGTTGCCCTTCTGGCTCTCGGGGCCTGTGGAGATGGCGGGGCGGGGTCGCAGACGGCGCGGTCGGGCATCTGGGCGGCCGGCTCCTCGACGGTCTTCCCGTTCGCCAACCGCGTGGCCGAAAATTTCCAGCGCACGACGGGCGGGGCCTCGCCGCGGGTGGAATCGCTGGGCACCGGCGGCGGGATCCAGGCCTTCTGTCAGGGTATCGGCCCGGCGACGCCGGACATCGCCAACGCATCGCGCCCGATGAAGAAGTCGGAATACGACATGTGCGTCGCCAACGGCGTCACCGACATCGTCGAAATCAAGATCGGCTTCGACGGCATCGTCATCGCCACAGCCCGCAGTGGCAACAGCTTCAACTTCTCGCTGGACGACCTGTACGAAGGCTTGGCCAAGGAAGTCCCCGGCCCTAACGGTGCCTTCGTCGCCAATCCTGCCACGACCTGGAACATGGCCAATCCGGCCCTGCCGAACCAGCGCATCCAGGTGTATGGCCCGCCGCCCACCTCGGGCACGCGCGACGCCTTCCTGGAACTGGGCATGGTGCCCTCGGCCAAGGCCAATCCGGTGCTGGCGGCGCTTGCGGAGTCCGACGAGGACCGGTTCGAGGCCCTGGCCCAGACCCTGCGTGAGGACGGCGGCTGGGTGGATTCGGGCGAGAACGACAATGCCATCGTCCAGACCCTGACCCGCACCCCGGGCTCGCTGGGCGTGTTCGGCTTCTCCTTCCTGGAGCAGAACCTGGACACCGTTAAACCCGAGACCATCGACGGCATCGCCCCCACGGTCGACACCATCGCGGACGGTTCCTACCCCCTGTCGCGCAGCCTCTACATCTATGTGAAGAAGCAGCACGTCGGTGTGACGCCGGGCCTGGAGCAGTTCGTCATGGAGTTCATGAGCGAAGCCTCCGCCGGTCGCGGCGGCTATCTGCAGGACCGTGGCCTGGTGCCGCTGCCCGCCGATCAGCTGGCCGCCCAGCGCGCGATCGCTCAGGGCATGACCGTGATGCAGGCCCCGGCGGAATGATGCTAGTCGTGGCGGCAATGCTGGGTCTCGTCGGCGTTCAGGAGGCCGTACCCACGCCCCTGACGCCATTCCGGGACGTGCCGTGGAGCCGGGCTCCGCAGGTCGAATATCCGGCGGCGGCCCTGTCGCGCGGTGTGGACCGCGGTGTGGTGACCATCGACTGCGCGGTTGAAGCAACGGGCGCGCTGTCGGACTGCCGGACAACGGAGGATCAGCCGGCTGAACTGGGCTTTGGCCGTATGGCGCTGTCGGCCATGCGTCAGGCCCGTGTGGACACCCAGCGCTGGACCCAGCCGCGCGTGGCCGTGCGTCTGTCTTTCGTCTCTCGCGAGGCCTAGACCTTCGACGGCAGGAAGGGCGAGAAGGTGATGACCGTGAAGGTGTCGCGGATGTGCGGCCGGGTCTGGACCGACTTCGTCACGAAGGTGCCGATGTCCATGTCTCTAGGCAACTGGAATTTGGCCAGCAGGTCGTACTGGCCCGAGGTCGAATAGACCTCTGACACATGCTCGACATTGTCCACCATGTCGGCGGCGACATCGTTGGCATGCCCCAACTCGCATTTGATGAAGACGAAGATGGCGGTCATCATGGCGGTGGTCCGGGAGTAGGGAGCAGGGAGTAGGGAGTAGGGAGTAGGTTTAGGGTCTGGATCGCTGCGGAGCCAGCGTGAATGATCCGAACGGGCCTGCTAAGTCCTTCACTCCCTGATCCCTATTCCCCATTCCCCCATCTCGGAGCCTCCCTCCTGAACCTCGATGCCGAATACAACAACCGCGCCCTTGTGCCCGACCATCCTGCGGTGATGCAGGGCTGGCGCGAGCGGGCCGAGGCGGCGCGGCGGGCGCATCCGCCGCGTCCGATCGCCTATGGTCTCGGCGAGCGCGAAGTCATGGACCTGTTCGAGGCGGCACCGGGTGCGCCCATCGCCGTCTTCCTGCACGGCGGCTACTGGCAGGCTCTGGGGCGGGAGTGGTTCAGCGGGATCGCGCCGGCCGTGATGGCTCATGGCGTGAGCCTGGCTATTCCCTCCTATGATCTGGCCCCGACGGTGCGGCTGGGCCGCATCCTGTCGCAGGTCCGTCAGGCGGTCGAGGCGGTGCGCGACCTGTCGCCGACACGCACCCGCCCGGTCGTCTTCGGCCACTCGGCCGGCGGGCATATGGCGGCCTGTATGCTGTCCGAGGGGCGGGCCGGTGCCGCAGTGGCGATCAGTGGCGTGTTCGATCTCGCCCCCCTGATCCCGACCAGCCTCAACGCGGCCCTGGGTCTGGACGCACGAGAGGCGGCGGCCCTGTCGCCCATCCACTGGCCCGTCCCCAACGGATCGACCCCCGGCGGGACGGTGCTGGATTGCATCGTCGGTGCTGACGAAAGCGCGGAGTTCATCCGCCAGTCGCGCATGATGGCCGACCTATGGGGTGATCAGGGTGTCGAGACGCGGTTCGAGACGGTCGCGGGCGCGAACCATTTCACCGTGCTGGAGCCCCTGTTCGAAAACGACAGCGCGATGACCCGACGCATCGCAAATCTGGCCTGCAACGGTTGACGCGAGCGGCGAACGCCGTTTGGAAGAACGCCGGATACCCGACATTGCCATCCCCTCCCCAGGATCACATGTTTCGTTCGCTGCGCCGTCTAGTTCGTCGATTGAAATGCAAACGCCATCGCTGGCGCCCCGACCGGCGCCGGCCGGGCATCGAGTTCTGCGATCTGTGCCAGGCGACCCGGCATGAAAAGCCCGGTGCCGCCTGACGGGCGAAACACAAAGTTTGGCGGGCCGGCTTTGACACGACCCGTGCGGTGGTTAAGCAGGTCTGTCCCGAACTCCGGTGGAGCCTGAACGCCGATGCGCCACGACCGTCTGTCCGTCCTGACCGCCCTGGAAGCGCAGGGCGTTGCGCCTGTCTTCTATCATCCCGATCGGGACGTGTGCCTGAACGTCATCCGTGCCTGCGCCCGGGGCGGCGCGCCGGTCGTGGAATTCACTAATCGCGGCGACTTCGCCTGCGACCTGTTCGGCGAGATCGCACGGGAGCTTCAGCAGACTGATCCGCACATCGTGCTGGGCATCGGCTCGGTCATCGATGCGGGGACCGCGGCCCTGTTCTTGAACCGGGGTGCACGGTTCGTGGTCAGTCCGGGCCTGGTGGAGGAGGTGGCGCGCACCTGCAACCGGCGCATGACCGCCTATTTCCCCGGCTGCGGCTCGGTGAGCGAAATCCTGAAGGCCCAGGAACTGGGCTGCGAAATCGTCAAACTGTTCCCCGGTACCAGCGTCGGTGGGGCGGACTTCGTCAAGGCCGTCATGGGGCCCATGCCCTGGACCAAGATCATGCCCACCGGCGGCGTCGATCCCGATGCGGCCTCGATTGCCAAGTGGTTTGGTTCGGGCATCGTCGCGGCGGGCATGGGGTCGAAACTGGTGACGGACGCCGCGGTCAAGGCGGGCGACTGGGCCAGCATCGAGGCCAGCGTCCGCCAGACGGTCGAGGCGATCAGGGCGTTTCGGGCCAAGGCCTGATTATACTCAGCCGCGGTCGCCCCTCCACCACGCTACGCGCGGTCCCCCTCCCCATCGCCAAGCGGCGACGGGGAGGAGACGCGTTACCCTACAGCCCCAGCGTCGGGCTGTTCAGATCCAGATCGGCGGCCGGGATGACCACCACATCGGGATGGGCGGCGCGAAGGGCGTCGATGAACATCGCCGACTGGCCGACCACGACGACATAGGCCCCGTCCGCGCTGACGGCCTGGGCCGCCTGGGTCACGGTCTCGGGCGTCGTGGCCCGGATACGGTCGGGATAGGCCTCGACCTCGCTGAGCGGCAGGTCGTTGGTGACGGCCTCGGCCAGGACGCCGCCCAGACCCCCCGTGGTTTCGGTCGCGCGCGAGAAGCTGCCGGTCAGCCAGGTTTCGCGGTTGGTGACGTCGGTCTCGCTGACCGGTTCGGTCCGCAAACGGTCGAACTCGGCCAGAACCAGGGCGACGACCTCGGCGGCGCTTTCGTTCTTGGTCTGGGTGGTGGCGGACAGAAGCCCGCCGTCCACACGCGTCGCCAGGGAGGAATAGGCCCCGTAGCTGAGGCCGCGCTTGGCCCGCACTTCCTGGAACAGACGGCCGTTGGAACCGCCGCCGATGATGCTGTTGACCACGCTCAGCGGATAGAATGCCGGGTCGGCGCGACGCGGACCGCGCACGGCCGCGGCGACGGCGGCCTGACCAGCGCCGGGCAGATCGACCACGACGACGCGGGGTGGGGTCGGGGTGCCGGCGCGGTTGGCCACGACGGGCAGGGCCTCGGCGGGCTTTGTCCAGTTGCCCAGGGTGCGTTCGGCGAAGGCCACGGCCTGATCGGGCGTCATCCCGCCGGTCACGATCATGGCGGCATTGTCGGGCCGCCACCAGCGGGCGTGGAAGGCGGCGATCTCGTCGCGGGTCAGGCCCTGCAGCGAATCCGGCGTGCCCGAGCTGGGTGAGCCATAGGGGGCCGCACCATAGGCCAGTCGGCCCAGCACCAGAGACGCCAGCGGCCCCGGCTGGCGCAGATTGACCCGCAGGCCGTTGACCGCCTGGGTCCGGCTGCGAGCCACCTCGTCCTCGGCAAAGGTCGGGCGCATCACGACGTCGGCCAGAACCGCGCCTGCAGCGTCTGCGGACGCAATCGGCGCGGACAAGAACAGGGTAGTGGCATCCGCCCCGGCCCCGCCGCCGATATTGGCTCCCAGCGCCTCCAGGGTGCGGGCGATCTCCGGAGCCGTGCGATCTCCGGCCCCTTGCGAAGCCAGGGCGGCGGTCATGGTCGCCAGACCCGGACGCTCCGTAGGGTCCGCCGCCGCGCCGCCGCCGATGACCAACTGGGCATTGACGATGGGCAGGTCGGTGGACTTGGCGACGATCAGGCGCATGCCGTTCGACAGGGTCCGCTCCACGATCTGGGGCGCGGCGACGGTGCGGACCTCGCCCGGCGCGGGCGGGGCCATGCGCTGGCCCTCGGGCAGAAGTTCATTGGCCGGCAGGATGGCGGGCGGCACGGTCACGAAGGTCGGCATGGGGGCCGGGTTCTTCCAGCTGTCCTCGGCCACGCCAGAGGGCCGCGCGCTTTCGTCCTGGTAGCGGACCGAGACCCGGGCCTGTTCGTCCAGATATCGGCGGGCCACCCGCTGCACATCGGCGGCGGTGACGGCCTGGATGGCGGCCAGATTGGCGTCGGGCGCGCGCGGATCGCCTTCGTCCACCAGCGCCCGGCCCAGGATGAAGGCGCGGCCCGAGGCGGTTTCGCGCTGACGCAGTTCGCTGGAGACGATTTCGGTCTTGGCCTCGGCCAGTTCGGCCTCGGTGACGGGCGCGTTGCGGATGCGGTCCAGCTGGGCGTTCAGCGCGGCCTCGACATCGGCAATGGCCTTGCCCTGGGCGACCGTGGCGCTGACGACGACGGAGCCGTCCTCCTCCAGCGTGCTGGACCCAAGGCTGGCGTTCGAGGCCAGCTGGCTCTCATAGACGAGGGCCTGATACAGGCGTGAGCTGTCGCCGCGCGACATGATGGCCGACAGCACCTCCAGGGCAGCGGCGTCCGGATCGGAGGCCTTCACACCCGGATAGATGGCGGCGACGGCGGGCAGGGGCACATTGGGGGCATAGGCCTCGACCAGCCGCGGCTGCGTGCGGGGCGTTTCCACCGGGCGGGTCATCACAGGCACCGGGCGCGCCGGATTCTCGATGTCGCCGAAATACTGATCGACCCAGGCGTCCAGCTGGGCCTGGTCGAAGTTACCCGCCACGATCAGCGTCGCGGTGGCGGGACGGTAATAGGCCTCGTGGAAGGCGCGGGCGTCTTCGATGACGGCCGAGTCCAGCTCTTCGATCGAGCCGATCACGCTGCGCCTATAGACGCTTTCGTCGAAGGTGTTGTCGCCGATCACGAAGGTGCCGAACCGGCCATAGGGCGGGGCATAGACGCGCTGGCGCAGCTCTTCCTTCACGATGGAGCGTTCGGCGTCGAACACGGCCTGATCGACCACGGGCCGCGCCATGCGCTCCGCGTGGGTCCACAGCATGGTCTCCAGATACTGGGGTGGGACCGTCTCATAGTAGTTGGTCATGTCCTGGCTGGTGGAGGCATTGCGCGTGCCGCCCGCATTCTCGACCAGGGTCGCGATCTGGCCATAGGGCAGGTTGACCGTCTTGCGGCTGAGGATGTGTTCGAACAGATGGGCGAAGCCGCTGCGGCCCTGCGGATCGTCCTTGCCGCCGACGTCGTACCAGACCTGGACCGTCACCGTGCCGGCGGTCGGATCGGGCATGGCATAGACATCCAGTCCGTTGGCCAGTTCGCGATGATTGTATTCCAAGGGCGGCACCGTGATCGGTGCGGGCGCGCTCTGGGCCCAGCTCATGGCGGGCGTGGAGAGGGCGAGCAGCGAGGCTCCCAGCAGCGCGGCGGTGCGTGTCATGTGGCGGTTCCCGATAGGCGTCTCTGAACAGATGCCAGACCCTATCCCGCGCAACGGCCAGCCCTAGTTACGAACTTGTAATGATCGCCTCGACCTCGTCCCGCGTCGGCAGGGAGGGTTGCGCTCCGGGTCGTGTCGCGGCGATGGCCCCTGCGGCGCAGGCGAAGGTCAGGGCGGCTTCGGGCGACTGACCCTCCAGAAGGGCGACGCAGATGGCCCCGACGAAACAGTCGCCGGCACCCGTGGCGTCGACCGCCTTGACTGTGGGCGGCGTGGCCGAGGCGATCAGGGCGCCGCGCTGGTACATCTCGGCCCCGCGCGCCCCCAGGGTGACGACCACCCGACCGCCGCCGTGATGCAGCAGGTCGCCATAGAAGGCGGCCTCGTTTTCGTTGACCACGATCAGGTCCGCGCGGCGCAGCATCTGATCCGATACCGGCGCGGCGGGGGCCAGGTTGACGCAGACGAAGTCGGTGGCCCGACCGACCGCCGCCTCCACCGTCTCGACGGGCAGTTCCATCTGAACGATCAGGGGGCATTCGATCCGCGCCGGAAGCTGTTCGGGCATGACCCTGTGGTTGGCACCGGCCGCGACCACGATCTGGTTCTCGCCATCCGGGTCCACCGCGATCAGGGCGACGCCCGTCGGAGCCTCCGCATCGGTCAGCACGCCGCCGGTATCGACATCGTCGGCCAGCAGCAGCGCCAGCGCCTCCTCGGCCATGCCGTCGCGCCCGACGCGCCCGATCATGCAGACTTCGGCCCCCAGACGCTGCGCCGCCAGCGCCTGATTGGCCCCCTTGCCGCCCGGATGCCGCGCGAGGGTCGCGCCCGTCACCGTCTCGCCCGCCTCCGGCAGGCTGGGCGCAGAGGCCACGAAGTCCAGATTGATGGATCCGACGACGGTGATCCTCATGTCTCCTCCCCCATTTTGGGGAAGGGGGACCACGCAGTGGTGGAGGGGGCTGTTTGCCTCACGCACAGCTCTCCGCGATCAGGTCGAAGACGCCGTCGGCCTGGACCCCCGTGGCCCAGCGATGGGGTGCCGTTTCCGGATCGACCCGGAACTCTACCGCCGTATGGCCGCGCGTCAGCTCGCTCTGCACCTCCACCGCGATCCGACAGGGCTTGAGCGTGAACAGGTCCGGGTTCACCAGCCAGGCGACCGGGCAGGGGTCGTGGACAGGCGGCGCGTCCCA
The DNA here is from genome assembly GCA_943372125.1 of Brevundimonas vancanneytii. Classification (GTDB taxonomy): domain Bacteria; phylum Pseudomonadota; class Alphaproteobacteria; order Caulobacterales; family Caulobacteraceae; genus Brevundimonas; species Brevundimonas vancanneytii_D. The sequence goes on along the minus strand of CALRXI020000001.1, from coordinate 172,533 downwards.
GCCGACGATCCGCCGTTCCACGTCCTGCGAGAACCGCATCATGGCCGCCGCCGTGTCGCCCCGCGCGGTGCCCAGCGCCGCCAGCCGCGCGATCCGCGCATCGGTCGCCCGCAGCTGATGGGTGACGTCCAGGCCGAACATGACGACCGGACACGCGCTGCGCAGCACCTCGTCCGCGGCTTCTGGATCGGCCCAGATGTTGAACTCGGCCGAGGGGGTGATGTTGCCGCCCTCGCTGCGCGCGCCACCCATGACGGCGACCGGGCCCAGCCGCTTCTGGATCATCGGCTCCTTGCGCAGGGCATGGGCCAGATTGGTCATCGGCCCCAGGATGGCCAGGGCGACCGACCCCTCGGGCCGGCTCATGACATTGTCGATGATGGCGTCGACGCCATGCCCGTCGGCGATGCCGCGATCGGGCGTGAACGGCGGCAGATAGCCCAGCCCTTCCTCCCCATGGAACTCGCCGGCACCCGACGGTTTGCGCCGAAGCGGGCGGTCCGCGCCGGGCCGCACCGGGACATCTTGCCGTCCCGCGATCTGGCGCAGCATCAGGGCATTCCGCGTCGTCTTCTTCAGCGGGACATTGCCGCCCACAGTCGTGACCGCCAGCAGCTCCAGCCGCGCCGACCCGAACGCCAGCATCAGTGCCACGGCGTCATCCACGCCGGGGTCGCAGTCGATGATCAGGGATTGCGTCGTCATGCGGCAGGTGTGGCGGGCGTCGCGGATTTAGGCAACCTCACCGGCAGCGCTCGACGCAGGCCTGAGCCAGCACCTCGGCGGAATCGACCAGCGGCACGGACACATCGTCTGCGCCCAGCAGCAGGGGCACCTCGGTGCAGCCGGCGATGACAACCTCGGCGCCTCCGTCGACCAGGGCTGCGGCCAGGCGACGCATCTCGGCACGCGGGCCGTCGGCGGTGTCGCCGCGCTTCACGGCATAGACGCAGCCCATGAAGGTCTCGCGGTCCTGCCCGGTGAGGCGCACGATCCTGCAACCCCTGGCCTGGAGAGATCGGGTGTAGAGCGCCTCGCCGCCCGGCGTGGCCAGGACGCCGACCTTCCTGGGCGCGACCTCGCCAGTCGCCGTCAGCGCCGCCTCGGTGGTCTCGGCAATCATGTCGATGAAGGGCAGGCCGACCTTGCGGATTCCGGCCGCCTGGGCGTGGGCCGTGTTGCAGGGCATGGCCAGAACCTGGGCACCGGCATCCCTCAGCCGCATCGCCATCTGGCCCAGCACGCTTTCGGCGGCATCCGGCTGGCGGTTGCGGTCGGGCACCTGGGGATTGATGTCGGCGATGATGCGGATGTGGTCGGCATCCCCTTCCGCCGGGGTCAGAGCCTGAACCCGCGCCAGAAAGGCCACGGTCGCGGCGGGACCCATGCCGCCCAGGACGCCGAGGATCTTGCTCATAACGCCCCCTCCATCTCGCCCTGATAGCCGAACAGGCCCTGCGCCCCGCCGGTGTGCAGGAAGACCACCGTCTCGCCCTCGAACCGCCCGGCCCTGGCCAGGGCGATCAGCCCCTTCATCGCCTTGCCGGTGTAGACGGGGTCCAGAACGATGCCGTCGGTGCGCGCCGCCAGTTTCAGCGCCTCGATCACCGCCCCGTCGATCAGGCCATAGCCCTCGCCCACATAGTCGCAGTCGGCCACGACCATGGCATCCGTCACGGCGTCGGGCCGGCCCAGCAGGACGGCCGTCTCCTGCGCCAGCTTGAGCACATTGGCCTCCTGTTTCGGCTTCGGAGCGCGCACCCCGATACCCAGCACCGGGATGTCCGCGCCCATGACCGCCAGCCCGGCCACGAGCCCCGCATGGGTGCCCGCGCTGCCGGTCGCCGTCACGATCCGGTCGATGGGCAGGTCCAGCTCGTCGGCCTGGACCACGATCTCGCGCGCGCAGTCGACATAGCCCAGGGCCCCGATCGCGTTCGAGCCGCCACCCGGGATGACATAGGGCCGGCCGCCGCGCGCCCGCACCTCGGCGGCCGTCGTCTCCAGCTCGGCCGGCATATCCGATCCGCCGTCCACGAAGCGGATGCCTGCGCCGAACAGCCGGTCCATCAGGACGTTGCCGTTTTGGACATAGTCCGTGGCCTTCGACCCCGTCCGCTCTTCCAGGATGACCTCGCACTTCAGCCCGTGGGCCGCTGCCGCCGCCGCCGTCTGGCGCACATGGTTGGACTGCACTGCGCCCTGGGTCACAAGCGTGTCAGCCCCCTGTTCGAAGGCGTCGCCCAGCAGGAATTCCAGCTTGCGGGTCTTGTTGCCGCCGCCGGCCAGGCCGGTGCAGTCATCGCGCTTGATCCACAGCTCGACGCCCAACGCCGCCGACAGGCGCGGCAATGGCTCCAGCGGCGTGGGCAGATGGGCCAGGCGGACGCGGGGAAAACGGGCGAGATGCATGGGCGGGCTCCGGTGGTGCCGCCCCTTCTAGACTCCCGCCGTCGATTTGCCGACCTTAGTTCACCGATGCGGCGTCGAGGGCTTCGCTCAACAGATCGACGATCCGGTCCGCTGTAGGGTTTTCGGCCTTGATCAACCGATCCAGCGTAACGGCCTGTGCCGGGGAGATGCGGGCGCTGGCCATGGTCCAGCCTTCAAAGCGCCTGGCCGGAATGGGCTCGCGGCCGATGATGGACACTTCGCGATGCCTGCGATCTCCGTTCAACCGCTTCAACAGATTGTCCAGGGTCGCCGGTGGGCCTTCGATGACCTGGATGTAGCGCTCACCGTGGGCCGCCAGCACCCCGGTCAGGCCGTCGCGATCGTTGTTTCGCTGCGACTCGGCCAGAATGATCGCGAGGTTGGTCAGGGAGCCGGTCGATCCGGTCGCCCTGCTTTCATAGACCAGCCGTTCCAGTCCTGCGTTCATCGTCCACTCCGCCCTGATCATCGCCTAATGCCAGAGGCGTATCGGGGTTGCACGGCGTCTGTTCTGTCCGCAAGGCGACACAGTGGCGAGTTGGCCGGCGGGACGATCAAGCGGGTAGGGCCGCGGTTTTTCGGGCCTTGCCGATTGGCCCCAGGTGCGTCTGGTCGAAGTCCGTGCCCAGTTTCAGTCCGTAGCCCAACATGCGGTCCCAACCGATATGCGCGCCCCAGATCAGGGCCACGGGCAGAAGCGCCGGCATCCACAACAGGCCCGCGACTGCCAGCACGGCCGGGCCCACTTCCGCATGCGCCAGATTATAGGCCCACATGCCGGCCCGCGGGGCGATCCAGTAGGCCGCGAAGGACAGGTCCGGCACCAGGAACAGCGCAGCAAACAGCCACCACGAGGCCCCGACCTGGGCATACAGCACTGTGCATACTCCCAGCATCAGTAGCCCCTCCAGCCTCAGCCAGCGTCTGGTCGATATCGCATCATTCGGCTTGGTCATGGTCGGCTTCCTTAAATGTCCCACTAGCGTGACAAATGTATATGTCTCATTATCGAGACATGTCAACTGATTCGTCTGCTCCCCGTCCGCGAGGCCGCTCCGGTACAGAGGCCGCCATCGTCGAGGCGGCGCAGCGCCTGTTGCTGCGCGACGGCTGGTCCGCCCTGAATGTCCAGTCCCTGGCCGCAGAGGCGGGCGTCGATCGCAAGCTGATCTATCGCTATTTCGACGGCGTCGACGGCGTGGTCGCCCGCCTGGCCCGTGCGCTGGATTTGTGGCTGGGTCAGACGCTGGCCGCGGCCCCGCCCAGTACCGCCGCCACCTATCGCGACTTCGCGCGCGAGACGCTGAAGGCCTATCTGGCCGCCCTGCGGGCCAATCCCCTGATCCTGCGCCTGCTGGCGTGGGAGCTCAGCGAGGATACGCCGCTGCTACGGGGCATGGAGGCGGCGCGCTCTGCCGTCATTCAGGACTGGGTCCGTAGCCGCCGCCCCCGCCTGCGTCTGCCGCCGGAGGGTGACGTCTTCGCCCTGAACGCCGTCATACTGGCCGCCGTTCAGCATCTGGCCCTGACCGGGGCCAGCCGGGGCCGGTTCGCGGGGCTGGAGCTGGACGCCGCCGGCTGGGCCCGCATCGAGGCGGCCATCGATCAGCTGACCGCCGCCTGGCCGGACTGACGGCCGCCTTCAGTCGCAGGCCGTCTCCATGGCCTGGAAATGCGCGCACTCCGGCTCTGCGGGCAGTTCCGGAGCCGCCACGGTCGCGATGTGCGATCCGCCCTCCAGCGTCCGATGCACCGGGCATTTGTCGGCGATCTCCAGCAGCCGGGCCCTCTGGTCGGTATCCAGATCGCCGTCCAGCGTCAGCACGCGCTCGAACACATCGGCGGGCGTCTGGCCTGTGCGCTTCTGGTGCCGCACCTCGACCGAGGCATGGGCCAGCGGCAGGCCCTTGCGCTCGGCATAGAGGCGTAGCGTCATGACCGTGCAGGCCCCCAGACCCGCCGCCACCAGCTCGTAGGGCGTCGGCCCACTGGCCAGGCCGCCGACCGCCACGGGCTCGTCGGCCATCAGGACCGCGCCGCCCGCTTGGACCTGGGCCTGGAACCTGCCCTGTCCGGTCTCGGCGACCCGCACGACGCCGTCGGCGGGTGCGGCATCGACGGGCGGTTCGACCCTGTCCAGATATCTGGAGGCCCAGGCCGCGATCACCGCAGCGGCATAGTCGGCGTCCTCGGCACGGCTCAGCAGGTGGTCGGCATGGTCCAGAGAGACGAAGCTCTTGGGGTGTTTCGCCGCGCCGAAGATGCCGCTGGCCTCCTCGATGCCGACGGTCTGGTCCAGCGGCGAGTGCAGCACCAGCAGCGCCTTGTTCAGCCGGGGCAGCCGCGCCGCCTGGTCCTGCGCCTTCAGGTCCTCGGCAAAGCCTGCGCCCACCGATACGGGCCGCCCGCCGACGTCGGCGCGGTGGGTCTCGCCGTGTTCCAGATCGTGCACGCCGGGCCCCAGCAGCTTCAGCACATGGGCCACGTCGAACGGCGCGCCGATGGTGGCCACCGCCCGGATACAGTCCAGCGACCCGGCCGCCGCGATCGCCGCCACCCCGCCCAGACTGTGGCCGACCAGCAGTTGCGGCGTACAGCCGTGCGCCTGCATGTGCCGCCCCGCCGCGATCAGGTCGCCGACATCGGTGCTGAAGCCGTGGGGCATGGGCTCGGCCCCGGCCTCGATCCCGGCGAAGTCGATCCGCAGCGTCCCGACCCCCAGCGCCGCCAGCGCCCGGCTGATCCGCGTCGCCGCCAGATTGTCCTTCCCGCAGGTGAAACAGTGGGCGAACAGGGCCCAGCCGCGCGCCTGGCCCGCCGGCCGGTCCAGCCGCCCGTGCACCGTCCGGCCGTCGTCACAGGTGAAGTCGAAGGGGTCGCTCTGCATGTCGTCTCTCCTGAAGCGACACCTTAGGCGATCTTTTGCGACGGCGTCAGGAATGGACAGCCCCCGACCATGCGCCTATCGTCGCGCCGTTCTCCGGGGGGTCGCACCTAAGCGGCTGAGATTGGCGTAGCCGCCTGACCCGTCGAACCTGATCCGGGTCATGCCGGCGAAGGGATGAGTAACACGCGGTCCACGGCCCCTCGCCACAGGACCCCGCGCCCGACGTCGGCGGAGCCCTCTTGCACCAGAGGCCGCCATGAACATCCACGTCACCCACACCCCGCCCGAAGAGCTCGACGTGGCTCAAGCAGTGAGCGACCGCGTCGGGAGCGATAGCCACGAACCAAGTGTCGAACTGGCTCTGAAAGACGCCCGTGACGCGGTGATGAAGGAGACCGGCACCATCCCGACCGGCGAGCGGGCGGGCAGTCGCAAGGTCTATGTGGCCGGCGAGCTCTACCCCGACATTCGGGTGCCGTTCCGCGAGGTGGCGGTGCATCCGTCGGCCAACGAGCCGCCGGTGACCATCTATGACAGCTCCGGGCCCTATACCGACCCGACCGTCACCATCGACATCAAGCGCGGCCTGCCCAAGGTGAAGTCCAGCTGGCAGCTGGATCGCGGCGACATCGCTCCCGTCCTCAACCCCCGCGAGGTCAAGCCCGAGGACAACGGCCATGCCAGCGGCAAGAACCTGGCTCCCCGCTTCGACACCTCCCACCACCGCGTCTTCAAGGGCGTCGAGGGCCGCCCCGTCACCCAGTACGAATACGCCAAGGCCGGCATCATCACGCCCGAGATGGAATATGTCGCCATCCGCGAGAACCTGCGGCGCGAGCAGAACGCCCCCTGCATCCGCGACGGCGAGGACTTCGGCGCCAGCATCCCGGACTTCGTGACGCCGGAGTTCGTGCGTCAGGAGATCGCGCGCGGCCGCGCCATCATCCCGCACAACATCAACCACCCCGAGGTCGAGCCGATGATCATCGGCCGCAACTTCCTGGTGAAGATCAACGCCAACATCGGCAACTCGGCGGTGCTCAGCAGTGTCGATGACGAGGTCGACAAGCTGGTCTGGGCCACCCGCTGGGGCGCCGACAACGTCATGGACCTGTCGACGGGCCGCAACATCCACAACATCCGCGACTGGATCATCCGCAACTCCAGCGTCCCCATCGGCACCGTGCCCATCTATCAGGCGCTGGAGAAGGTGAACGGCGTCGCCGAGGACCTGACGTGGGAGGTCTACCGCGACACCCTGATTGAACAGGCCGAACAGGGCGTCGACTATTTCACCATCCACGCCGGCGTCCGCCTGCCCTTCGTGCCGATGACGGCCAAGCGGGTGACGGGCATCGTCTCGCGCGGCGGCTCCATCATGGCCAAATGGTGCCTCAGCCATCACCGCGAGAGCTTCCTCTACGAACATTTCGAAGAGATCTGCGACATCATGCGGGCCTATGACGTGTCGTTCAGCCTCGGCGACGGCCTGCGCCCCGGCTCGATCGCCGACGCCAATGACGAGGCCCAGTTCGCCGAACTGCGCACCCTGGGCGAACTGACCAAGATCGCCTGGGCCAAGGGCTGCCAGGTCATGATCGAGGGCCCCGGCCATGTGCCGATGCACAAGATCAAGGCCAATATGGATGAGCAGCTGAAACACTGCCACGAGGCGCCCTTCTATACGCTCGGGCCCCTGACCACCGACATCGCCCCCGGCTATGACCACATCACCAGCGCCATCGGCGCGGCCATGATCGGCTGGTTCGGCACGGCCATGCTCTGCTACGTCACGCCCAAGGAGCACCTGGGCCTGCCCGACCGTCAGGACGTCAAGGACGGCGTCATCACCTACAAGATCGCCGCCCACGCCGCCGACCTGGCCAAGGGCCACCCGGCCGCCCGCCTGCACGACGACGCCCTGAGCCGCGCCCGGTTCGAGTTCCGCTGGGAAGACCAGTTCAACCTGGGCCTCGACCCCGAAACCGCCCGCAAATACCACGACGCCACCCTGCCCAAGGAGGCCCACAAGACCGCCCACTTCTGCTCCATGTGCGGGCCGAAATTCTGCAGCATGAAGATCAGCCAGGACATCCGCCGGGATGCGGCGGCCCAGAATGATGCGGGGGGTTCGCTGGCCCCCACCGACGCAGAAGCCGAGGCTGGGATGGCGGAGATGTCGGCGAAGTTCCGGGCGGGGGGCGGGGCCATCGAGGTCAAGCTCTAGGCAATACACGCGACCCCGAAAAAACGCCGAAAGGCGTCATTCCGGAGACATTCCGGCTCTGGCGAGGGCGTCCCTGCGGGCGTCCTCGTGCGGAGAAAAGGGATGTTCCGGCCTGACTACGGCGGGACACGGATCGGATTTTCAAAGACCGGACAGCGACCGCACGGGCGTTTGTGGCCCGCGCGGGGTCCATTCTAACCCGGCGGGAGCGCGTGGGAGGGAGATCGCCCGGATTTATCGCGCCGCCAGTATCCAGAAGGCACGGTCAGGTACGCCATGTCTCCAGTGGATGGGGGTCGGGAAGGGTGGATCGCTAAACCGCGAACTGCCGCTGCGCTAAATCAGACAAGAAGTCGCGAGGACTCCATAAGCCAGAATGTCACGGACTGCGCGGTCGAAGACGAGGGTCGGGGGCAAAGCAGCTGCTGTCGGAATCCTGCATCACGCGGGCATTCGATTTGCTTACTGACATTGCGCCTGATCGCGCTACTTAGGGTTCATGAACAAGGACTGGATTAAGCAGGCTGATGTCAGACGGAGGCGCTACGCACCGCTCACTTGGATTCCGCTTTATCTAAACCGGGAGACGCAGACAGGAGAGTATGGTCAGCTCGGATACGTTAAAGATGACGAGGCCGTACGAACTGCCGCAATTCATATCGAAAAAAGAGCTGAGTTAGACGGCCTGGGTTTCGTCGATTTGCCCTACACCCATGGACCCAGCACTTGGAACGGGTACACCCCATGCGATGTACGGCGTTCTCAAGACGGGGGTGTGCTTGGCGTTTACCTAGCAATACATCAGTCCTTTGACGGAGATAGCCAGTCCGTGTGGAGTCTGAACCAGGACTTCGTGTTCGCGCTCGAGCTCGCCAGGGAAGGGGACATCTGGGTAAGGCCTTCCGAGGGGTTTGTGGAGGTCGCCAAAATTGAACGGAGCGCGAATGGTGACGTCGAGGCTATACTGGTTCGACCGGAATACCTGAGGGACTACCTCGCCGCTCGATCAATGGCACTCATGATCGGAAGTTACCGGGAGCGAAGGTGGGTTGTATCTGACTTGTCGAGCCTGCCATTTGATGAGGGCGATGGCGGTGAAGAAGTTGATGAGTTTGGGCGCCACAACTTTTATGTTCGATCAATAGTAGCCGGAGGGTTTCCCTATGGGAGCGGTGTTGCTGTGTTCAGCGCTTCCAGAACCGATCAGTGGGAACCCGACGAAGTTCCTGTTCTCGGACCAGAAACTGCAGAAAATACGTTATCGTCTCAAACGAAGTTCACGCGCGAGGGTGACAAGCTTTTTAGCCTAACCAGCGAGCGCCGCCTAACAGAATGGCTCGAGCCTGCTGAAGCCAGCCTCCGTGTCCGCCGAGACAATGTGCCATCAGCGACATCTTTTTTGGTGGACGCGCAAGGTTCTGAAACCAACGCTGAGAAACTAAATCATGAGGAAGTCGGCCTATGGCTGTTTTTCCGTCCTGCCATTGTTTCGGATATTTTGAATCGGCGAGGAGCTTCCATACGATGGCATACGCGGTTCACTGCTAGCATTTCTCTGCCCGGTGGCATTCCCGTACACTTCGGAACCAACAAAGCCGATCTCGTTGTGGCCTACGCCCATGACATCGCCCGGCAGCCCGAGTGGCAACGCAAAATCTGGGCTGCATTCAACGTAGCGCCAGAAGGCGGTCTGGGAGAGGAGCTAGATGCAGCGCAAGTACGGGCCCGTCCGGCCGCTACATTTGCTCCGGAAGGCCACATTGCTAAATCCCTCGAAGCTGCAAACAACGCGTTTAAGGCCCGATGGGGCGTTTCTCTCTTGCGAGATCATCAAGACATTACTGACATTATCTCAAGGTCGCATCGCTTCCGCTCGTTGGATCAAGCTGGTTTCTTATCTTTAGCGAAAGATCTTGCTCGGCTCTCGGCAGACTTGATTGACCAAAAGGCCCTTCACGCAATCGCGGCACCAAAGCAAGCTCAGGGGACTGGCTCGCTGAGATCTCTCGAACGGGTCCTTGGGACTTTAGTCAGCGCAGCCGAGGCAAGACGGCTAACTGGAAGGCTCGCCGGTATATATGATTTGCGCTTAGGCGACGCGCATCTTCCGTCGAGCAAGTTAGAAGAGGCGATGACACTCACAGAGATAAGGCCAGCAGACAGCTGGCTCTGTAAGGGAGCCTTTATGATCCACCAATTTGTGAGCTCTTTTTACTCAATCGCTGAGGTCGTCTTAGCCGATAGCCAAGGGGCCGAGTAGGCGTAGCAAATGCCCACCCTCGTCCTGCTCGCCGGTCCGAACGGGGCCGGGAAGACCACCTTCATCAACGGCTTTCTGCGCGAGCGCGCGGAGGCGTTCCAGTTCGTCAATCCAGACGAGGTGGCGCGCGGCCTGACCGGAATCGGCCCTGCGCGCGATCTGGCGGCCGGGCGGCGGGTGCTGGAGCGGCTCGATGAGCTGGCGGCCGAGCGGGCGGATTTCGTGCTGGAGACAACCCTGGCCACCCGATCCCACGCCGTCCGCATCCGCGAGTGGAAGGCGGCGGGTTACCGGTTCGAACTGATCTATCTGCGCCTGCCCAGCGCGGACCATTCCGTCGCTCGCGTCGCGCACCGCGTCTCGCAAGGCGGTCATGGCATTCCCGAAGACACCTTGCGACGCCGCTTCGTGCTCAGCCTCGACCATCTCGAAACGACCTACAAACCGCTGGCCGACGACTGGAAGGTCTACGCCAGTGGCGGGGAGACGCTGGAACTGCTAGATTGGGGACCGCAATGAACAAGTCGATCTTCGATCACGAAACCGTCCTGAAGGCGAGCAAACGCGCCGCCGAGATGGCCAAGCACGGCACGCGTGAGGAAAAGTCCGGCAAGTTCCTGCCGCCGCCCGGCTGGAAGGGTCGCCTGATTACCGCCACCGACGACGGGGTGCCGGAGCCGAAAAAGGGCAAGGCGGCTTAGGCCCCTACGACCAATCCTGACGTAACCTCATGCTAGCCCTGCCTCCGTTCGCAACGGGAGGCAGACAAATGGCAGACGGATCACCCACGCTGTACGGCAAGGGGCGCAGTGCGCCGGATGAGGTCTGGGGGCGGGTGCGGGAGGACTATCTGTCGGGCCTGCCGGGGATCGAGGTCTGTCGGCGGCACGGGGTGGGGCTGACCGCCATGCGCAACCGGGCGGCGCGCGAGGGCTGGCGGCGCACGGACCAGCCCTGGACCCCGCCCAACACCCTGGACCCCGATGACGAGGGGGTCTTGCTGGAGCATGAGATCGACGGCGACCTGGACCGGGTCGAGCTGCGCCAGCTGTCCTTCGTCGCCTGGCGACGCATGCAGCGCGCCGTCCTGCGCGGCCAGGCGGCCGAGGCCCTGCGCTGGCGCCGCGTCCGCCTCATCCTCGACGCCGAGGCTGTCGAGGAAGATCAGGCGATGGAACAGGAACAACGCCGCTGGGACTACCTGCACGACGCGGTCCAAGTGGACCGAGTGGACTGAGTGGACTCTGTTTTCAGTCCTTCTCCCCTCCGGGGGAGATGGTGGGCCGGAGGCCCGGATGAGGGGGATGCCGGCCGCGCGCTCATCGTCGGACGGTCTGCGATTGACACAGCCCCCTCATCCGACCCGCTTCGCGCGCCACCTTCTCCCCCGAGGGGAGAAGGCTATGCCGCCGCCACCTTGCGCAACGCCTCGGCGAAGACCTCGGCCGGCTGGCCGCCGGAGATCAGATACTGGCCCTCGATGACGACGGCGGGGACGGCGGAGATGCCGCGGGCGCGCCACAGGGCCTGGGCGGCGCGGACCTCGGGCGCATACAGGTCGTCGGACAGGACCTCGACCGCGCGGGCCCGGTCCAGGCCGGCGGCCGCGGCGGCGTCGGCCAGAACCTCCGGATCGGTCAGGGACCGGTTGTCGGTGAAGTGGGTGCGGAACAGGGCCTCCTTCAGCGCGCGCTGGGCGGAGGCTCCGCCCGTCTCGTGCGCCCAGTGCAGCAGGCGGTGGGCGTCGAAGGTGTTCCAGATGCGGCTGTCGGGGCCCATCCGCATATCGAACCCCGGCCAGGCGTCCTCAGCCCGTTCGGTGATCATGGCGCGGTTGGCGGCGGACTGTTCGGGGGTGGAGCCGTATTTGCGGGCGATGTGTTCGCCGATGTTTTCACCCTCCGCGACCATGCCGGGGTTCAGCTCGAACGGCTGGAAGGTGACGGTCGCCTCTATCCCCTCGGCCCGGACGGTGGCCAGGGCCTGTTCCAGCCCGCCCAGGCCGACCACGCACCAGGGACAGACCACGTCGGAGACGAAGTCGATGCTGAGGGTGCGGGTCATGCGAGGGCCTTGGATAAAGAGAGGAGGGAGAGCTTAAGAGTCAGGCGACGGTGACGCCCTTCCAGAAGGCGATGCGGCCCTTGATCTCCTTGGCCGCGTCCTTGGGCTCGGGATAATACCAGGCCGCGTCGCGGTTCTCCTGACCGTCGACGACGACGGTGTGATAGCTCGCCGTGCCCTTCCAGGGGCAGGTGGATTTCGTGTCGCTGGGTTTCAGAACGCCGTCGGTGATGGCGTCCGCCGGGAAGTAGTGGTTGCCCTCGACCACCACGGTGTCGTCGCTCTGGGCAATCACCGTGCCGTTCCATGTCGCCTGAACCATCGTCGTCTCCTGTGAGGGTGAGGTCGGGATATGGGGGGTGCGGGGCCGGTTGGAAGGGTGGGCGGCTGGGCCCCCTCCACCGCTTCGCGGTCCCCCTCCCCCATGAGGGGGAGGAGAGGCTTCCGTTGTCAAAAAGGACCGGCTAACGTCCTCGCTCTGGAAGCAAGCGAGGCCGTCATGTCCGATCTGGAAACCTTCCGCGCCGAGACGCGCGCCTGGCTCGAGGCCAACTGCCCCGCCGAATGCCGGGGGCCGCTGGAGACCGAAGAGGACCGGGTCTGGGGCGGGCGCAATCCGACCTTCAAGACGCCTGCGCACAAGCGCTGGATGGAGGTCATGGGCGCGCGCGGCTGGACCGCCCCGGAATGGCCGACGGAGTATGGCGGCGGGGGGCTGAGCCGCGAGGAGGCCAAGGTTCTGGCCAGCGAGATGCGCCGCATCGACGCCCAGATGCCGCTGTCGTCCTTCGGCATCTGGATGCTTGGCCCGGCCCTGCTGCAGTTCGGCACCGAGGAACAGAAGAAGCGCTTCCTGCCCGAGATCGTGCGCGGCGAGATCCGCTGGTGCCAGGGCTATTCCGAGCCCGGCGCCGGCTCGGACCTGGCGGCCATCCAGACCAAGGCGGAAGACAAGGGCGACCACTGGATCGTCAATGGCCAGAAGGTCTGGACCAGCTATGCCGACAAGGCCGACTGGATCTTCTGCCTGGTGCGGACCGATCCGGACGCGCCCAAGCATCTGGGGATTTCCTTCGTCCTGTTCGACATGGCCAGCCCGGGTGTCTCGACCCGGCCCATCGTCCTGATCAGCGGCAAGAGCCCCTTCTGCGAGACCTTCTTCGACGATGTGCGGGTGGAGAAGGAAAACCTGGTCGGCACGCTGAACCGCGGCTGGGACGTGGCCAAGGCGCTGCTGGCACACGAGCGGACGATGATCGGGGCCATGGGCAGCCTGGGGGCGGGCCGTCCGCTGGGCCAGGTCGCGGGCGACAGCGTCGGGCTGGATGACGAGGGGCGTCTGGACGACCCTATCCTCCGTGCACGGATCGCCGATCTGGACGTCGACATGGCCGCCTTCAACCTGTCGATGGAAAGGGTGGGGGATCAGGTCAAGGCGCGTCAGGCGCACCCCGCCATTGCGTCGATGCTGAAATACTATGGCTCGGAGCTGAACAAGCGGCGGCATGAACTGATCATGGCGGCCGGCGGTTCGGACGCGCTGGAGTGGGAGGGGGAGCGTTCACGCAACGGCACCGCCGCCCGCGACTGGCTGCGGACCAAGGCCAACTCCATCGAGGGGGGGACCAGCGAGGTCCAACTGAACATCATCGCCAAACACCTGCTGCAACTGCCGGGAGCCTGAGACCTTGCCGCTGATCCTGACCGAAGAGCAGACCATGCTGAAGGAGGCCGCCGATGGCTTCCTGAACGAGAATGCACCGATCGCCCATCTGCGGGCCCTGCGTGACAGCCACGATGCCGACGGCGTCTCGCGCGACCTGTGGTGGGCATTCGGCGAGATGGGGTTTGCGGGGGTCATCATCCCCGAGGAGCACGGCGGCACCGGCCTGGGCGCGGTCGAGGCGGGCGTGGTGGCCGAGGCCCTGGGCCGGACCTTGACGCCATCGCCCTTCATGGGATCGGGCGTGCTGTCGGCCAAGGTGCTGATCGACGGCGGTTCGCAGGCGCAGCAGGCCGACTGGCTGCCCCGCATCGCGGCGGGTGAGGCCATTCTGTCCCTGGCCGTCGACGAGGGTGCCAAGCATCGACCCGGTGCCATCGCCACCACGGCAGAGCGGTCGGGCAATGGCTTCAAGCTGAACGGTGCCAAGGGGTTCGTGTTGGACGGCCACGTCGCCGACGCCCTGATCGTGGCGGCGCGAACGGACGAGGGTCTGACCCTGTTCCTGGTCGATCCGAAGACGGCGGGGGTCGAGATCGAGCGGACCGTCATGGTCGACGCTCACAATGCGGCGCGGGTGACCCTGACCGATGTGGAGGTCGATGCCGATGCGGTGATCGGTGCGGTCGACGGCGGCGAAGGGCTGCTGGAGGGGGCGCTGAACCTGGGCCGGGCCTGCGCGGCGGCCTCCCTGACCGGGGCGGGGGATCAGGCGTTTCAGCTCACGCTGGAGTATCTGCGGACCCGCAAACAGTTCGGCAAGCTGATCGGCGAGTTCCAGGCCCTGCAGCACCGCTCAGCCCATCTGTTCACCGAGATCGAACTGGCCCGCGCCGCCGTGCTGGGCGCCTTGCAGCGACTGGACGCTGGGCGCGAGGATGCCGGTCTTGCCGTCTCGGTGGCCAAGGCCAAGGCCGGGCGCGTCGCGGAACTGGCGGTGCAGGAGGCGGTCCAGATGCACGGCGGCGTCGGCATGACCGATGCCTTCGACGTCGGCCTGTTCATGAAGCGGGTCCGGGTCTTGAACGAACTCCTAGGAGATGTGGGCTTCCACACCGAGCGACTGGCGCGGGCCAAGGGGTTCTGAGGATGAAATCGGCAGGTGGAGTGGGGCTGATAATCGCGGCATTCGCGTCAGCAGGATGCTCCACTATGCCCGCGACAGAACCCGCTGATGCCGCCCGACCGAGGGTGACGCTTGATTGCGTGAAACATCCGCTGCCCAGCCGGGATAGGGCTTTTGAACGGTGCGTTATCCTTTCGGTCGAGCCCGACACCGTGGCAACACGTGGCATTGCAGAGCGCTTTGTGAGCAATTTGCCTATCGCACGAACGCGCTCGCCTTCCGAAGACCTCATCGGCGCGCAAACCATCCGCGTGTCGGTCCGTCTCACCCCACAGGCATCGGCAGTGGGTGACGCGGCGGGAGAGCCCCGCTAAACCCTACGCCAAGGGAGAACGCCTATGACGCGAGCCAACGCGCCTGAATACATGTCCGGCTTCGGCAATCACTTTGCGACCGAGGCGGTGGCCGGGGCCCTACCGGAGGGGCGCAACTCGCCGCAGCGGGTACCGATGGGTCTTTATGCGGAGCAGTTGTCGGGCACGGCCTTCACCGCGCCTCGGTCCGAGAACCGGCGGTCGTGGCTGTATCGCCTGAGGCCCAGCGCGCAGCATCCCGCCTACAAACCCTTTGCCCAGGGCCGGGTGCGGTCCGGACCGTTCCACGATGCGCCGCCGTCGCCGAACCGGATGCGGTGGGATCCGCTGCCGATGCCTGACGCCCCGACCGACTGGGTCGAGGGGCTGGTCACCTATGGCGGCAATGGCGATGCGGAGGCCGGGGCGGGGACCGGTATCCACCTCTATGCGGCCAACCGGTCGATGGTGGACCGGGTCTTCTATTGCGCCGATGGCGAGCTGCTGATCGTCCCGCAGGCGGGACATCAGACGTTTGTCACGGAGATGGGACGCATCGACGCGCGGCCCGGCGAGATCGTCGTCATTCCCCGTGGCGTAAGGTTCCGGGTGGAGTGCGCCAATCCTGATGGGGGCCCTATCCGGGGCTATGTCTGCGAGAACTATGGGGCGGCCTTCCGCCTGCCGGACCTAGGCCCCATCGGCTCGAACGGCCTGGCCAATCCGCGCGATTTCCAGACACCGGTCGCGGCATTTGAGGACGTGGATCGGCCGACCGAGTGCGTGCAGAAGTTCGGCGGGCGGCTGTGGACCACGACCTTCGATCACAGCCCGCTTGACGTCGTCGGCTGGCACGGCAATCACGCACCCTACAAATACGAAACCGCCCGGTTCAACACGATCGGAACCGTCAGTTTCGACCATCCGGACCCGTCGATCTTCACGGTCCTGACCAGCCCGTCGGACACGCCGGGCGTGGCCAACTGTGACTTCGTGATCTTCCCGCCGCGCTGGATGGTGGCCGAGGACACCTTCCGCCCGCCGTGGTTCCACCGGAATGTCATGAGCGAGTTCATGGGGCTGGTGACTGGGGAGTATGATGCCAAGGAGGGTGGCTTCGCGCCGGGCGGGGCGTCCCTGCACAACTGCATGAGCGGGCATGGTCCGGACCAGGCCAGCTATGACAAGGCGGTCGCGGCGGAGCTTAAGCCGGTCAAGATCGAGAACACCCTCGCCTTCATGTTCGAGACCCGCATGCCGATCCGCACCACGGAATGGGCACAAACCAGTCCGACGATGCAGCTGGACTACGACGACGTCTGGACCGGGTTCGACAAGGGACGAGTGGAATGAAGCGTATACTGATCGCGGCGGCAGCCCTGATGATGGCGGCCTGCCAGCCCGTGCCGACCACCACACCGACCCAGACCGCCTCGACCGACACGCCGGCGGTGCAGACACCCGCGCCCGGCACGGATGCGTCTGCCTGTGCGGCCCGGGGCGGCAAGATGCTGCCGCAGGGGCGGCTGCAGTCGCTGCAGTGTGTGGTGTCCTATGCCGATGCGGGTCGTCGCTGCACGGACGGCGACGATTGCCAGGGCGACTGCCGGGTCGAGGAGGTCAATGGGGCCGCCAATGCTGGAGCGGCCGCCGTCGGCCAGTGCCAGGCCAACAGCAGCCGCTTCGGCTGCTACACCACGGTCGAGGGCGGCAAGGCCGAGGCGACGATCTGCGTCGACTGACGGCAGGCATGAAAAACCCCCGCCGCGATTGCGACGGGGGTCTTCACATCGTTCATCCGGTCAACGACCGGTAAGCGAACGCCCGAGCTTACTGCGACGGGGTGTTCGAGGTCGTCATGCCGCCGTCGGCGTTGCCGGCCTGTTGCTCGATGCGATTGGCTTCGGCGTTGGCCGAGGCTTCGACGCGGTCGGCTTCGTTTTCCAGAGCGGCAGCGCCAGCTTCGGTCGGGGCGGCAGCGGCTTGGGCTTCCAGGCTTTCGGCCTGAGCTTCGCCTTGTGCCTCGATGGCATCGGCTTGCTTTTCGGCGGTCTCGTCGGCGGGGCTTTGGCAAGCGGCCAGGCCGGCGAAGGCGAAGGTGGCGGCGGCGGCGATGATCAGTTTACGCATGGATAGTTTCCTCCAGTGAGGTCCGGATAACGTCACCGATCACAAACGGTTCACGGGCTCGTGAAGAATTTTATCCGGCGTCGGAGAAGGCCACGCGGGCTGCGCCCAGAAGGGCGGCGTGCTTGTGCAGGATCACTTTGGTGGGGATGGCAGCCATATAGTCAGCGAACCGGCCCTTGCGCTCGAACCGCTCGCGGAAGGGGCTGGCCTTGAGGAAGGGCAGGATGCGCGGCGCGATGCCCCCGGCGATATAGATGCCGCCGCGCGCCCCGGTGGTCAGGGCGATGTCGCCGGCCACCGCCCCCAAGATGGCGCAGAACCGGGCCAGGGTGGCCCCACAGGCGCTGTTGGGATCGTCCATCGCCTCGGTGGTGATCTGGGCGGGGTCGTCGATATGGGTCTCGCGCCCGTCGATCTCGGCCAGGGCGCGGTGCATATTCAGCAGGCCGGGCCCACAGATCAGCCGTTCGATCGAGACCCGGTCGTAGCGACGACGCAGAATGCGCAGGATCTCGTCCTCGACCGCGTCGCCTGGCGCAAAGCAGGCATGCCCTCCCTCGGACGGCATGGCGATCTCGTTGCCGTGAATGTCGCGTGCCAGGGCCGAGACTCCGAAACCGGTACCGGGGCCAAGGACGGCGATGGCCGAGCGCTCTTCGCCTTCGTCGGGGCCGCCCAGCGACGCCAACTGATCCTCCGGCACGACGGGTGCGCCCCAGGCCAGGGCCTCGAAGTCATTGATCAGGCGCACAGGGTTCAGACCCAGGGTCGCCAGTTCGGTCTCCGACACCTGCCAGGGCGAGTTGGTCAGGTCGATCGTCCCGTCGGTCACGGGGCCCGCCACGGCGATGACGCCGCCGGTCGGCTTGACCTCGCAGCCGTCGATGAAGGCCTTGACCCCGCCCAGGAAGGTCGGGTGTTCCGAGGCCGGAAAGCTTTGGTGATGCTCAAGCACGGGCTTGCCGCCGATCATGTGGGCGATGGCGAACCGGGCATTGGTGCCGCCGACGTCCCCGACCAGCAGGGTCTTGTCCCAGTTCACCGTCATCAGCTTCCTCCCACTAACCGCTCATCCCGGCGAAAGCCGGGACCCAGTCCTGTCCAGCTTGATGCCGGTTCTTCAGGACAACATTTCGAATGAAAGTCCCACTGTACATTGCCCAAAGATCTGGGTCCCGGCTTTCGCCGGGATGAGCGGGAAGGTTTAAACATCAGGCGTCCACGGCCCGGTCGTTGACGTTGTTGTCAGGCGGGGTGTCCTTGTGGTCGGTCTGGCCGGGCGGCAGGCCGAAACAGACGCTGGCACCCTCTTCGGCGGTCGAGACGACGTGGCGGAAGGCCCCGAACAGTTCGCGGCCATAGCCCCAGGTGGTCCCCTCGGCGTGATGGGATGACCGGACGGCGGGCGTGCGCCCGGCCAGATCGGGGATGTCGACTGTGGTCAGGACCCCGGCCTCGGCATCCAGGCGGATGATGTCGCCATCTCGAATGTTGGCGATCAGGCCGCCGGCCAGGGCCTCCGGTGAGACGTGGATGGCGGAGGGGGTCTTGCCGCTGGCCCCTGACATGCGGCCGTCGGTGACGAAGGCGACCTTGAAGCCCTTATCCTGAAGGATGCCGAGCGCGGGCGACAGGCTGTGCAGTTCCGGCATGCCGTTGGCGCGGGGGCCCTGGAAACGCAGGACGACGATGACGTCGCGGTTCAGCTTTCCGTCCTTGAAGGCCTGCAGGGCGTCTTCCTGGGTTTCGAACACCGCGGCGGGGGCCTGAACGATGCGGTTCTCGGGCTTGACCGCCGAAATCTTGATGACCGCCCGGCCCAGGTCGCCCTGGACCAGCCGCAGGCCGCCCTCGCGGTCGAACGGGGCGGAGGCGGGGCGCAGAATGTCCGTGTCCAGACTGTCTGTGACGCCGTCCTTCCAGACCAGTTCGCCGTCCTGCAGGATCGGTTCCTGGAAATAGTGGTGGATGCCCCGGCCCATGACGGTGACGACGTCGGAATGAATGTGGCCGGCCATGGCCAGTTCGCGCGCCACGAAGGCGACGCCGCCCGCGGCCTGGAAGGCGTTCACGTCGGCCGAACCGTTCGGATAGACGCGGGCCAGAAGCGGCGTCACGGACGACAGCTGATCCATGTCTGTCCAGTCGATCAGTACGCCCGCCGCCCGCGCCATGGCCACCAGATGGATGGCGTGGTTGGTCGAGCCTCCAGTGGCCAGCAGGGCCACGATCATGTTGACGATGGATTTCTCGTCGATGACGTCGGCCATCCGGCCCTCGCCACTGCGGGCCAGTTCGACCGCACGCTTGGCGGCGGCGGCGGTCAGGGCGTCGCGCAGGCCGGTTTCGGGATGGACGAAGGCTGTCGAGGGCAGGTGCAGGCCGCCCAGTTCCATCATCATCTGGTTGGAGTTGGCCGTGCCGTAGAAGGTGCAGGTGCCGGGGGAATGGTAGCTGCCGATCTCGCTGTCCAGCAAGGTCTGGCGATCGACCTGGCCCTGGGCATACAGGGCGCGGACGCGGGCTTTTTCCGCATTCGGAATGCCGGACGGCATGGGGCCTGCGGGGGCGAAGACGACGGGCAGGTGGCCGAACGCCAGGGTGCCGATGAACAGGCCGGGCACGATCTTGTCACAGACGCCCAGGGCCATGACGGCGTCGAAGGCGTCGTGGGTCAGGGCGATGCCCGCCGACATGGCGATCAGGTCGCGGCTGAACAGCGACAGCTCCATACCGGGGCGACCCTGGGTGACGCCGTCGCACATGGCGGGGGTGCCGCCCGCGACCTGGGCCGTCGCGCCGACGGTGCGGACCGCGTCGCGGATGACGGCGGGGAAGCGCTCGAACGGCTGATGCGCCGACAGCATGTCGTTATAGGCGGTGACGATGCCGACATTGGGTTTGGACCCATCCATCGCCGTCAGCTTGTCGGCGATGGTCTGACCCGCGAAGGCGTGGGCCCAGTTGGCGCAGGAGAGTTTAGCCCGGCCCGCCCCGCTGTCGCGCGCGGCATCCATGCGGCGGACGTAGTCGGCGCGGGTGGCGCGCGAGCGCTCGACGATGCGGGCGGTGACCTCGGCGACGACGGGGTGCAGGTTGGCCATCAGGCTTTCTCCGTCCACAGAACATCCAGCGGGACCTTGGCGGCGATCAGAGCGGCGATGGGCTGCATGGTGGGGTCCCCCGCCGCTTCACGTTCGAAGACGTCGCGCTTGGTCGTGCCGGTCAGGGCCAGGACGACCCGCCGCGCCTGCATCAGATACGGCAGGTTGATCGACAGCCGCTCCAGGCTGGGGGCCAGACCGTCGCGGCCTTTCGGGACGCCGAGAACCGTCGGCTTGAGCGCGGGTGAAAGCAGAGTTTTCAGGGTCGGGCTGTGGGGGAACATGGAGCAGATATGGCCATCCTCTCCCATGCCGAGAAGGACCCCGTCGAGACGACCGTGCGGAGCCAGGGCCTGAGCCGCGCAGGCGGCGGCCCGGTCGACGGTGACCTCGGCATGATACAGCGGAACGAAGGTCGCTGCGGCCGCGGGGCCGGTCAGCAGCGTCCGCTTGAGCAGGGCGGCGTTCGAGTCGGGCGAGGTCTCTGGCACATAGCGCTCGTCGATCAGAGTCACGGCGATGCGGGACCAGTCGAGGTCCGCCTCCGCCATCCGGGCATAGATAGGCGAAGGCGTGGAGCCGCCGGACCCGGCGAAGGTGGCGCGGCCCGTCTCGGTCAGGGCCTGGCCGAGGGTGTCGACCAGGAGGGTGGCGCAGGCGTCGGCCCAGTCCGTGCCGGTGGCGAAGGTCTGGATGGCGGGTGCGTGGCGGTCAGTCATTGCCGGTGTTCCAGCGCCGACCGGTCCGGTCCAGAAGCAGATCGGCTTCCGGTGGACCCCAGGTTCCGGCGACATAGTCCCTGGGCTTGAAGGCCGCGCCTTCCCAGGCCTCGGAGACCTGATCGACCCACTTCCAGGCCTGCTCCGCCTCGTCGCGGCGCACGAACAGCGTCGAGTCTCCGGCCAGGGCATCGAGCAGCAACCGCTCATAGGCGATGCGACGGCGCGGCGGCTTGGCGGACTTGTCGTTCTGGCCCCAGGACAGGGACATCTGGATGGGCTGAAGCTGCATGCGCTGGTCCAGACCGGGCTTCTTGTTCATCACCGACAGGGAGATGTCCTCCTCGGGCTGCAGCTCGATGACCAGACGATTGGCCGTCACCTGACCCCGGTCGTTGTCGAAGATGGAGTGAGGCAGGGCCTTGAACTGGATGACGATCTCGGTGCGTTTCTCGGGCAGGCGCTTGCCGGTGCGCATGAAGAAGGGCACCCCGGCCCAGCGCCAGTTGTCGATGTCGGCGCGAATGGCGACGAAGGTCTCGGTGTCCGAATCCAGCCCGCGCTCTTCGTCATAGCCCTTGACCGGCTGACCCTCGCTGGTGCCCGCCACATATTGTCCGCGCACGGTGACGCGCTCGGCCTCGTCATGGGTTATGGGGCGCAGGGAGCGCAGCACCTTGACCTTTTCGTTGCGGACCGAGTCGGGCTCCAGATCGCTGGGTGGCTCCATGGCCACCAGGCAGAGCAGCTGCAGCATGTGGTTCTGGAGCATGTCGCGCAATGCTCCGTACTCGTCGTAATAGGGCCAGCGGTCGCCGACGCCGACAGTCTCGCCCACCGTGATCTGGACATGGTCGATCGACAGGTTGTTCCACAGCGGCTCGAAGATGGTGTTGCCGAAGCGCAGGGCGATCAGGTTCTGGACCGTCTCCTTGCCCAGGTAATGGTCGATGCGGAACACCTGCTGTTCGGAGAAGGCATCGGCGACGGCGTCGTCGATTTCGCGGAAGGTTTCAAGGTCGCGTCCGACCGGCTTTTCCAGCACGACGCGGTCGTCGGCCTCGGCCAGGCCGGCGGCGCGCATGGCGGTGACGATGCGGGCATACAGCGAGGGCGAGACGGCCAGGAAGCTGGTGCAGGTGCCGGGGCCGACCTTGTCCTTGAGCGGCTTCAGGCTCTCGGCCGAGGTGGCATCGACGGCCAGATAATCGAGGCGGGCCTCGAGTTTGGCCCACGCCGCGTCGGACCAGGCGTCGTCGGCCCTGGCTTTGCTCTCGACCGACTGGCGGACGCGGGCGACATAGTCCTCGCGGCTTTCCTCGGACCGGGCCGCGCCGATGATCTTCAGATCGTCGGGCAGAAGGCCGTCATGCTCCAGATAGTAGAGCGAGGGCAGGAGCATCCGCAGGGCCAGATCGCCTCCGCCGCCGAACAGCACCAGTGCCGCCATCTGCGCTCCTTCTCTCTCGTCAGACCCTCTAGCCCTCAGGGTCTTTGGCCGGTTTTGCGCGTGTGGCCAACACGTCGAGCACGTCCTGAAACACCAAGTTACGCGATCGCAGCAGCACCAGCAGGTGATAGATCAAATCCGCGGCCTCGCTGGTCAGTTCCTCATCGGGACCGGCGGCTCCGGCGAGTGCGGTCTCGACCCCCTCCTCGCCGACCTTCTGGGCGACGCGTTTGGGGCCCTCGGCGATCAGGCGGGCGGTCCAGCTGGTCGCGGGATCGGCGGCGGCGCGTTCGGAGATGGTCTGTTCCAGACGGGCGATACGGCCCAGACCCGGCGCGTCCTCCTCGCCGAAACAGCTGATGCGGTTCAGGTGGCAGGCATTGCCGACGGGCCGGACCTTTAGCACCACAGCGTCGCCGTCGCAGTCGGGCGTGATCGAGACGACATGCAGCCGGTCGCCCGAGGTTTCGCCCTTGCGCCAGCGGCCGCCGCGCGAACGGGAGTAGAAGGTCGCCTCGCCGGAACTGATCGTTTCGTCCAGGGCCGCGCGGTCCATATAGGCGAGCGTCAACACCTGCAGGGTTGCGGCGTCCTGCACCACCACGGGGATCAGGCCGTCGCCCTTGGCAAAGTCGAGGGTGTCGGGGTCGATCATAACCTTACCTCTATGCCGTCGCGCTCGAGCTGGTGTTTCAGGTCGGGGATGGCCAGTGCGCCGGAATGGAAGACGCTGGCGGCCAGGGCACCGGATACATCGGCCTGCTGGAAGACATCGCGGAAGTGCTCGGTCGCACCCGCGCCTCCGGAGGCCACCAGCGGAATGGTCAGGCAGGCGCGGGCAGCCTGAAGCTGGGCGATGTCATAGCCGCGCCGCACGCCGTCCTCGTCCATGCAGTTCAGCACGATCTCTCCGGCCCCCAGACCTTGTGCCTCCACGATCCAGTCCAGGGTGCGGCGGCCCGCGCCGCGGCTGGCGGTCGGGTCGCCGGTGTATTGATGCACGACCCAGTCGTCGCCCGCGCGCTTGGAGTCGACGCCCAGGACCACGCATTGGGCACCAAAGCGATCGCTCATCTCGCCGATCAGATCGGGGCGTTCCAGGGCGGGGGAGTTGATCGAGACCTTGTCGGCCCCGTGGTCCAGACAGCGGGCGGCCTGTTCCACACTTCGGATGCCGCCAGCCACGCAGAAGGGGATGTCCAGCAGCCGGGCGATGTCGCTGACCCAGTCATAATCCAGCGTGCGGCCCTCAGGGCTGGCGGTGATGTCATAGAAGACCAGTTCGTCGGCCCCCTGATCGAGGTAGCGCGCGGCCAGTTCCGAGGCGTCGCCCATGTCGACGTGGTCCTTGAACCGCACGCCCTTGACCACCCGCCCGTCGCGTACGTCCAGACAGGGGATGATGCGACGCGCTGTCACTGGACTGCCACCGCTTCGTCTACCGTGAAGCGTCCCTCATAGATGGCGCGGCCGACGATGGCCCCGTCGCAGCCGATGGCGCGGGCGGCCTTCAGGTCTTCCAGCGAGGACACGCCGCCCGAGGCCTGAACCTTCAGGTCGGGGCGACGCAGCATGATCTCGGTCAGCAGCTCCAGATTGGGACCGGTCAGGGCCCCGTCGCGGCCGACGTCGGTGACCAGAAGGTGTCTGGCCGTACCCGCCGGATAGCGATCCAGCGCGGTCCACAGGTCGATGTCCGCGGCTTGGGTCCAGCCCTTGAGCGACGGGACCCAGCGCTCGCCATCGGCCCGCACATCGATGGCCAGGGTCAGGCGTTCCGGCCCGAACCGCTCCAGCCAGCCTGCGACGGTATCCGGGGCCGAGACGGCGAGGGAACCGACGACCACGCGGCTGACACCGGCGTCCAGCAGGGCCTGGACATCCTCGGCGGAACGCACCCCGCCGCCGGACTGGATGCGGATGTCGATGGCCCCGGCCAGTTCGCCGATCAGGGCGTGCTGGACCGCGCGGCCTGCCTCTGCCCCGTCCAGATCGACGATGTGGGCCCATCGGGCGCCCGAGGCGACGAAGCCCGCCAGGCGCGCGGCCGGATTGGTGTCATAGGCGGTCACCTGATCGAACCGTCCGTGCATCAGGCGCACGGCGACGCCGGCTCTCAGGTCGATGGCGGGATAGACGATCATGCGGGCAGGCCCAGAAAGTTTTGCAGGATGCGCGCCCCGGCCTTGGCCGAGCGCTCCGGGTGGAACTGGCAGCCCCAGCGGTTGGCGTTTCGCACCACGGCCGGGACGACGGTGCCGTAGTCGGCGCGGGCCAGGGTGGCCGGGCCGTCTGGGCAGACGAAACTGTGCACGAAATAGGCCCAATCGCCGGGCTGGACGCCCTCCAACAAGGGGTCGTCTTGCACGACCTCCAGGCGGGACCAGCCCATGTGCGGCACAGGCAGGGCCGGGTCGATGTCGAAGCGCGTGACGTGTCCGGGAATGAGGCCCAGCGTCTCGACACCGTCGCCTTCGTCGCTGGCCTCAAACAACAGCTGCTGGCCCAGGCAGACGCCCAGCAAAGGGCGTGGAAAGGCGCGGATGGCTTCGACCAGGCCCAGGGTTTCCAGACGCGCCATCGCATAGGCGGCGGCCCCGACACCGGGCAGGATCAACCGCTCGGCGTCGGCGATGTCGGCCGGATCGCTGGTCAGACGCACGGAGGCCCCCAGCCGTTCCAGCGCGAACTGGACCGAGGCGACATTGCCGGCACCGTAGGAGAGGACGGTGACGGGGATCACAGAACCCCCTTGGTCGATGGCACGACGTCGCCCTCGACGCGAATGGCCTGGCGCAGGGCGCGGCCGAAGGCCTTGTAGACGGCCTCGGTTTTATGGTGGTCGTCATTGCCGGTGACGGTGATGTGGACGGCCGCCCCCATGGCCTCGGCCAGGGAGCGGAAGACGTGGGCGGTCAGATCGGTGCGGTAGTCGCCGATGAAGGGGGTCGTGAACGTCCCCTCGAACAGCGGATAGGGACGACCAGACAGGTCGATGGAGACGGACGCATTGGCCTCGTCCATCGGCAGCACGAAGCCATAGCGGGCGATGCCGCGTCTTTCACCGAGGGCTTGCTTCAGGGCCTGACCCAGGGCGATGGCGCTGTCCTCGATGGTGTGGTGCGGATCGGTGTGCAGGTCGCCCTCGCACGACAGCCGGATCGAGAAGCCGCCGTGCGCCGCCACCTGCTCCAGCATGTGATCGAAGAAGCCGACGCCGGTGTGGATGCTGACCGGGCCGGTCGTGTCCAGATCGACGGCGCAGACGATGCGGGTTTCCTTGGTGTCGCGGACGGCCTGTCCGGTGCGGTTGGCGCGGGTCTGGCCGGGGGCCAGGTCGAGGGCGGCCAGCAGGCGGTCGTTGACCTCCGGGCGCGCCGAGACGGGCAGGCGCAGCCGTTCGCCCGCCTGTTCGGCCACGACGCCGAACCGGGCCAGAGCTGTCAGGACGGCGGCGGGATCGGCGGGGCGGACCATCAGCACAGGGCCGACCCCGGCCTCGACCGTCATCTCGCGGGCGATGGCTTTCGAGAGCCGCTCGCGCTCGCGCACGGTCGCGGCGATGCGCTCGCGGGTTTCCAGCAGGCGCGACGGATCGAGAGCCTGCATTGCCAAACGAAGGCTGACCTCGGGCAGGGCGTAGGGTTCCATGACCGCAACCAGGCGAGCCAGGGTCTGGGGCTGCGCTAAGGCCGCTCCGACCCGCGCGCCTGCCAGGCCATAGGCCAGCGAGAGGCTGCGCAACACGACCAGATTAGCATGATCGCCGATGATGGTCGCGGCTGAGGTGGCGGAGGTGAACTCGGCCATGCCTTCGTCGACGATCAGCAGGGCGGGGCAGACTCGCTCGGCCATTTCGGACACGGCCTCGGGCGAGCCGAGGGCGCGCAGGACGACGGCACCGGTGTCGGCGGTGGTGCCGGGCCGGGCATAGATGTCCGCCAGCGTGGAATAGGGCTGGGCCTTCGGGGCCTCGATGGTCTGGGCCTCACGCGCGGCAAGGCGATAGACCAGCTCCAGCCCATGGGTCAGGCCGCGTACGGGCAGGACCTGATCGATGGCGACGCCATAGATGTCGGCCATGCGGGCCGCGAGGGCTGCGGGCCGGGCCGGATAGCGGTCCAGGCCCTCACCGCCGGAGACGAGGGGGGCGAAGGGGGCGGGCAGGTTTACGATCATGCCTCGACCCTCAGATCCGCCGCACGCGCATGCGCTTCCAGACCTTCCAGACGGGCCAGACGGGCCGCGACCGGAGCGAGCGCCGCAGCGCCCTTTTCGGAGACCGACTGCACCGACATGGAGGTCATGAAGCTGGCCGTGGTGACGCCGCCCAGGGTCTTGGCCCCGCCGTCGGTGGGCAGGACGTGGCTGGGCCCGGCGGCATAGTCGCCGAGGGTTTCGGCCGCATAGGCACCGACGAAAACGGCTCCGGCGGCGGTGATCTTGTCTACGCGCGTCTCGGCATCTTCGGTCTGGAGCGCGAGGTGTTCGGGGCCATAGGCGTTGGAGACGGCGCAGGCGGTGTCCAGATCGGGCACGCGGATGGCGCGGGCCTCGGCCAGGGAGGCGCGGGCGATGTCGGCGCGGGGCAGGGTGGCGATCTGTTCGTCCACCTCGGCCAGGATTTCGTCGATCATCCGCTCGCTGTCGCAGACCAGCACGACCTGGGCGTCGGCGTCATGCTCGGCCTGGCTGAGCAGATCAGCGGCGGCCAGAACCGGATCGGCGCGGCGGTCGGCGATGACCAGCAACTCCGACGGTCCGGCGGGCATGTCGACGGCAGGGCCGCCGGGGCGGGCCGAAGCCTGCTTCTTGGCCTCCGCGACCCAGGCATTGCCGGGGCCATACAGCTTGTCGCAAGACGGGATGATGCCGTCCTCAAGCTCTGCGCCGAAGGTCAGGGCCGCGATGGCCTGGGCCCCGCCGACCAGCCACAGGTCGTCCAGACCGGCCTCGGCGGCGGCGAAGATCATGGCGGGGTGGGGGGCGCTGGACCTCGACGGCGGGGTCACGGCGATGCGGCGACCGACGCCCGCGACCTCGGCCGGAATGGCCAGCATGAGCAGGGACGAAAACAGCGGGGCCGAGCCGCCGGGCACATAGAGGCCGACGGTCGAGAGCGGTCGCCAGACCAGGCGCGAGCGGACGCCCGGCGTGATCTCGACCCATTTGGAGTCTTCAGGCCGCGTCGCCTGATGGAAGATGCGGACATTCTCCGCCGCCATGCGGATGGCGCGGGTGTCGGCAGGGGCCAGCGCCGACCGCGCCTCGGCCACGACATCGGGGGTCAGGACCAGGCGACGCGGCGGGGCACCGTCCAGCTTGACGCTCCAGTCCGTGACGGCCTGACCGCCCCGGGCCTGCACGTCGTCCATGATCTGGCGGACCGTGTCGGTGACGCGGGTTTCGGTGCGCTGGCGCGGGCGGGCGAGGGCTTCGATGCGGCCTGCCGCATCCAGCGAATTCCAGTCGAAACGCTTCATCACATCATCTTCTCGATGGGCAGGACCAGGATGGCCGAGGCGCCGGCGGCCTTAAGTTTCTCCAGCGTTTCCCAGAAGACGGCCTCCTGACAGACAGCGTGGACGGCGACGGCATCGTCGCGGCCCGACAGGGGCATGACGGTGGGCGAGCCGGCGCCCGGCAGGATGGCGGTGATGGCATCCAAGGCCGAGCGCGGTGCGTTCAGCATCACATACTTGGCCCCCTGCGAGGACACGACACCGCTCATCCGCTCAATGATGCTGTCCAGCAGATGCGCCAGGCCGGGTTCGGGTGCGACGGGCGAGCGGATCAGCACGGCCTGGCTGTCCAGCACCGTGTCCTTGGCGACCAGGCCATTGGCCTCCAGCGTCGCGCCGGTCGAGACCAGGTCGCAGATGGCGCTGGCCAGCTTCAGCCGGGGCGAAACCTCGACTGCCCCGCGCATGGTGACAATGTCTGCCCCGACGCCGCGCTCGTCGAGGAAGCGCCGCAGGATCTTGGGATAGGAGGTGGCGATACGCAGGCCATTGAGCGACGCTGGCCCGTCATAGGCGAGGGTCGGGGGCACGGCGATCTTCAGCGTGCAGCGGCCGAAGCCCAGCGGCATGACGACCTCTGCGACCGGTCCGCCGTTGCGGGCCTCTTCCAGCACATTTTCGCCGACGACGCCCAGGTCGCAGACGCCGTCGGCCACGAAGGTCGGGATGTCGTCGTCACGCACGCGCAGCAGGTCGATCGGATAGTTCTCCACCCGATACAGCAGGTCGTTATTGCCCTTGATGACCCTCAGGCCCGCATCGCGGACGAGGTCGAGGCTGCGCTCCGACAGGCGGCCGGATTTCTGGATGGCGATGCGAAGTCGCCCTTGCACGGTACTCATGTACTCAACTCAGCCTTTGATCCGGTCCAGCACCAGGCGGTAGCCCTGATGTGGCATTTCCTTGAGATAGCGGGCGACCCGCACGACGGTGGTGGGGCTGGCATGGGCCTCCACCGCAATTTCGCGATACGACTTGCCGCCGCCGTCCAGCAGACGGGCGACCTCCCAGCGCTCGGCGAAGGCGCGAAGTTCCGCCGGGGTGCACAGGTCGTTCAGAAAGGCCTGCACCTCCTCGCGGGTCTTCAGCGCCAGCAGGGCGTCATAGAGCGCGACCCGGCTCAGGGTCGTGTCGGCGGCGGGGCGGGTCGCGGCATCGGTCATGGAGCGTTCCACTATGGTGTAACGCTGGAACGGTCAAGGGGCGAAGTTCGGGATGGAAAGGTGTCGCAGGCCTCTCTATCTGAGCCTCATGGACAAAGTTGTGATCATCGGCGCGGGGCATGCGGGCGGGACGGCGGCGGCGCTGTTGCGGCAGTATGGGTTCGAGGGGCAGATCGTGTTGGCCGGGTCCGAGACCGTGCCGCCCTATCAACGCCCGCCGCTGTCGAAGGCCTGGCTGAAGGGGCATGCGGAGCGGGACGATCTGCTGCTGCGGCCCGACAGCTTCTACGTCGAACAGGACATCGCTCTGCGGCTGGGCGTGACGGCGACCGCCATCGACCGGACGGGCCGCAGCGTCGCCTTTTCGGACGGCACGACCGAGACCTATGACGCCCTGATCCTGGCGACTGGGTCAGTGGCGCGAAAGCTGGCCATCCCCGGCGCGGATCGGCCCGAGCTGATCGAACTGCGAACGCTGGAGGATGCCGAGCGGCTGAAGGCGAAGCTGGGGCCCGGCAAGCGGCTGGCGGTGGTCGGGGGTGGCTATGTCGGGCTGGAGGCGGCGGCGTCGGCCCGCGCCCTGGGGGCCGAGGTGGTGGTGATCGAGCGAATGGAGCGGGTGCTGGCGCGGGTGGCGTCGGAGACCCTGTCGACCTTCTTCACCGCCTGGCACCGCGCCCAGGGTGTCGACATCGTGACCGGGGCTGAGGTCACGGCGTTCGAGGAGGAGGGCGTGCGGCTGGCGGACGGACGGCTGATCGAGGCGGACGCGATCTTGGTCGGGGTGGGGGCCCTGGCCAATGAGGCGCTGGCGCACCAGGCCGGGCTGGACTGCCTGAACGGCATCGTCGTGGACGAGACGGCGCGGACCAGCGACCCCGCCATCTGGGCCATCGGCGATGCGACCCACCGCCCGATCCCGGTGCACGGCGCGCTGCGTCACCGGCTGGAGAGCGTGCCCAATGCGCTGGAACAGGCCAAACAGGCCGCCGCCGCCATCACCGGACGCCCTGCGCCCGCGCCAGAGGTGCCGTGGTTCTGGTCCGACCAGTATGAGCTGAAGCTGCAGATCGCGGGCCTGCCGGAGGGGGCCGACCGCCAGATCGTGCGCGGTGTGCCGGACGTCGATGCAGGCCCGGTCGGCTTTGCGGTCTTCCACCTGACGGGAGACCGGATCGTGTCGGTCGAGGCGGTGAATGCACCGGCCGAGTTCATGGCCGGGCGCCAGCTGATCGCGCGGCGCACGCCGGTCGATGCGGACAAGCTGGCGAACACATCGGTGTCGATGAAGCTGGTGGCCGCCTAACCGATCGTCAGGTCCAGCTGGCGCGAGATCAGCAGTCGCCCGGCACCCAGATCCAGCGCGGCGCGACGACCCTCGAAGGCCTCCATACCGACCAGGCCGTCTGGGAAGTTGGGCAGGGCGGGCTGTTCGAAGACGCCGACCCGGACCCGGCGGTACAGTTGCTCGGCAAAGGTGACGGTGCGGGCCTCGACCGTATCGGCGCGCATCGAGCCGCCCAGGACCAGGCTGACGCCGCTCTCGCTGGGGCGTCCGTCCAGCAGACCGACCCCGGCGGCAGACCCGCGCGACACGGCCAGCAGGGAGGACGAGCCGGTGTCGACGACGGCGTTCAGTACATTCCCTTCCACCGTGACCTCGGCGACCAGGGCATTGCCGTCGCGCACCACCTCGGCCTCGATCAGATCCTCGGGCGGGACGAAGGCACCCGGCACGATCAGGCGCACATGACGGCGGTCGGCGTCCAGAGCCAGGATGACCTGCTCCAGCACATCGCGGCCCAGGATCAGCGGCGTGGCCAGCCCCTCCACCGCCGCCAGCGGCCCCAGGTCCAGAATGGCGGCGCGGAGCCCCCCGATGCGAAGGCCCGGCAGGTCGAGGTCCAGCGTTGTGCCGCGCCCGACCTGTGATCCGCCGCCGACGCCATAGGCCAGCAGGGGCATGTCGAAGAGCGAACGCTCGCGCGGGGCCAGGGTCGCGACGAAGCCGCGATCCACCACGGAATACTGGGCCCCGGTATCGATCAGGGCGATGACGTCCCGGCCCTCGATCGTCGCCTGGATCGTCGGGACGTTGGCGCGCCTAGCATAGGGCGACCAGGGCGTGGCATGGCCGTCGGCAAAGATGAGGTCGGGTTTCGGCCAGATCAGATTGTCGCGCGCCCACCAGGCCCCGCCGGCGACGGCGGCCAGTCCTGCGGCGCGGATCAGGAGGTTGCGACGGTTCATGCCGCTTCAACATGGCGGCTGGGGCGAGGCGATGCCAGAGCGCGTTTGTCGCGGGCAATGGCGACCTGATGGATGCCCCCCGACATCCACCAGGCCCCTTTGCCGCACCGGTGTCTCCGACGCCCGGGTGGCCGTCCGTGTGCAACCGGACGCGAGCGGGACTGGACCATGCCTCGGGGTCGCCGTCGAACGGCTTCACCCCTCAGGCGAACGGCGTGGCTAACGCGTGCCGAAGGGGACGATGCGGTTGGCGGTGTCGTGACCGATGTCGGCGGCACCCAGATAGGGAATGCCTGAGCGCGCGCACCAGTAGCGGACGATCTCCTCCGCCGTCAGGCCGAACGCCGGGTCGTTCTCGACGATGTCCGAGACGCGGCCCAGCCGGATACCTGCGACGCGCCGGATCGACGCCTGACCGGTCAGGTGAAACATCATCCGGTCGATCCGGTACAGGGGCTCGGCCACATCCTCCAGCATCAGGACGTGGCCCGTCAGATCGGGCTCCAGCGCGGTGCCGACCAGGGCATCCAGAATACTGAGATTGAAGGCGACGGCCGGTCGCGGATCTGTGTGCAAGGACGGCTCCCACCCCTCGCGGTCGCCCTTGGTCAGCCAGCGCAGTGCACGAAAAGCGGCTGCATCGTCTCGCACGGCATCGGACGCCATGGGACCGTGGGCCAGATGTGGAAAGCCGGCCTTGTAGAGCAGGGCCAGCAGGCTGCCCGCGTCCGAATAGCCCAGATAGCGCTTGGTCCGCGCCACATCGGTCAGGCGCGGCAGGACGGCCTCCGCGATGCGGCACGACCCATAGCCCCCGCGCGCGAACCAGATCGCATCCAGCCGCAGGTCGTTGGCGAAATCCACAAAGGCGTTGGCCCGTGCCGCGTCGTCACCGCCGAAATGGCCGTGCTTGAGGAAGCAGGCGGGGTGGAAGACCACCGACACGCTGCCGTCGTGATAATGGTCCGCCATCCAGGCGTGGACGGCCTCGGCGCGGCTGCGGTCGAAACGCGAGCTGGCGTTGACGATACCGATCTTCATGAGGCTGTGGTCTCGCGCTTCGCCCGCAAACAAAAATGATCTAGTCAGGCGACCCGACCTTCCCCGGTTTCGCCCCCCGAGATCAAGCGTGCATCAAGACGACTATTTCTTCTGCGGTATCGGCGGCTCGGGCATGCTGCCCCTGGCCCTGATCGTTCAGTCGCGTGGCGGCCATGTCGAGGGTTCGGATCGGTCCAACGATCAGGGCCGTACACCGGAGAAGTTCGACTGGCTGCGTGGTCAGGGGATTGCCCTGCACCCTCAGGATGGGTCTGGCGTGGCCCGCGCGGAGCAGACCGTGGTGGCCACTGGTGCGATCGAGGATACGGTGCCCGACATCGGTGCGGCCCGGCAGGTCGGTGCACGGATCGTGACGCGACCCCAGATGCTGTCCCAGCTGTTCAATGCGGCTCCGACCTCCGTCGGCATCGCGGGGACCAGCGGCAAGTCCACCATCACCGGCATGGTCGCCTGGATCCTGCATCAGGCCGGGCGCGCGCCGACCGTCATGAACGGTGCGGTGATGAGAAATTTCGTCGATGGCGATCACCCGTTCGCCAGCGCCCTGATCGGCGGTCAGGACCTGTTCGTCTCGGAGGTCGATGAGTCGGACGGCTCCATCGCCGCCTATGACGCGACCGTGGCGGTGGTCTCCAACATTTCGCTGGACCACAAGTCGATGGAGGAGTTGCGCGATCTGTTCGGCGGCTTCGTCGCGCGGGCGGATCGCGCCGTGCTGAACCTGGACAACCCCGAGACGGCGGCGCTGGCGCAAGGGTTGGTGGAGGCGAGGCGGCCCGACGCCGTCCTGACCTTTGCACTCGGCAACGAGGAGGCCGATCTGTCGGCGCACGATCTGGTGCCGCAGCCGACCGGCATGCAGTTCACGTTGAACGAGCGCGCGACAGGAGCCAGCTCTTCTGTCGTTCTGAATGTGCCCGGGGCCCATAATGTCGCCAATGCCTTGGCGGCCCTGGGCGCGACGACGGCGCTGGGTGTGCCGTTGGCCGAGGCGGTTGCGGCGCTGGAAACCTTCGCGGGTATCCGGCGTCGGATGGAGGTGGTGGGGACGGCCGGCGGCGTCACCGTCATCGACGATTTCGCCCACAACCCCGACAAGATTGCCGCCACCCTGAAGACCCTGCACGCCTTCGACGGGCGGCTGCTGATCCTCTTCCAGCCCCATGGCTTCGGACCGCTGAAGCTGATGAAGTCGGAATTCGTCGAGGGATTCGCCGGTCTGATGCGGCCCGACGACGTACTGCTGATGCCAGAGCCGGTCTATTATGGCGGCACGACCGACCGCAGCGTCGGCAGCGAGGACATTGCGGCCGGCGTGCGAACTCATGATCGTCGTGCCGAGGCCCTGTCGACGCGTGACGCCTGTGGCGACCGCCTGATCGAGATGGCGCAGCCCGGCGACCGGATCGTGGTCATGGGGGCGCGGGACGATACACTTTCGACCTTTGCCGAAAGTCTCGTCGAGCGGCTGAAATCGTCCGCTTAAGGACTGTATTTAAACAGAATATCGTGAAAGGTTCACGAACGGCAAAGCTGCCGTTAAAGGTCCCGCGTCTATGGCTCGCTGCCCACAGGAGTAGCGTATGGCCCGGATCGGAGACTTTGCCAGCGTCGCGCCGCCCGTCGGCCCGGACACGCCCGGTGCCGAAGTCTTCGACCGCTTCCAGCGCGAGGCGGATACCTTGGTCATCGCCGTGGTCGATGCGGATCAGCGTCCGCTGGGCCTGATCGAGCGCAATGCCTTCACCCTGAAGATGGCCGCCGAATTCGGTCGCGCCCTCTATGCCCGCCGCCCGGCCTCGACCTTCATGGATGCGAACCCCCGCGTGCTGGACGCCGATGCGGACGCCGAGATCCTGTTCGAGAGTATCGATGCGGGCAATCTGGGCGGGTTGCTGAACGGCTTCGTGGTGACGCGGGCGGGCCGGTATCTGGGCGTGGGGGCCGGTGTGCACGTGCTTCAGGCCGGTAGCGCCATCCACAAACGCCGGGCAGAAGCCATGAGCGAACTGGCCCAGGACCTGGTTCGCGCCGAGGCCGAAGCCCGCGCCTCCAGCCGCGCCAAGTCCGAGTTTCTGGCCGTGATGAGCCATGAGATTCGCACCCCCCTCAACGGCGTGCTGGGCGTGGCCGCCCTGATGGAGCGGGAGCTGACGCAGGAGGCCATGCGGCCCTACGCGCGGACCATTCTGGATTCCGGCCACAGCCTGCTGCGCCTGCTGACCGATGCGCTGGACATGTCGCGGGCCGAGGCGGGCCTGATGAGCTTCGAGACAGCGCCGGTTCACCTCGATGCCATCGCCGCCGATTTGATGGCCCTGTGGACGCCGCGGGCACAGGAGAAGGGGCTGACCCTGACGGTTCGCTGCGACACCGCGGGCCATGATTGGGTGGTCGGCGACGAGATGCGGCTGAAGCAGCTGCTCAACAATCTGATCGGCAATGCCCTGAAGTTCACCCCGTCGGGCGAGGTCGCGGTGCATCTGACCAGCGCGTGGGAGGAGGGGGCCGTGCGTCTGATCGGAACCGTCGACGACAGCGGTCCGGGCATCGACGAGGCGACGGCCCGCACGATCTTTCAGCCCTTCAATACAGGCAAGGCCGGACGCGAGGGGGCGGGCGCGGGTCTGGGTCTGGCCATCTGTCGCCAGATCGTCGAGCGGATGCAGGGGGTGCTGGCGGTCGAGCGATCACCGCGGGGCGGCGCGCGGTTCCGATTCGACCTGGCGCTGCCTTGCGCGGGCCCCGAGATGCGCGGCGCGGTCGAAAGCCTGCCCGAACCGACGCCGCACGAGACCCTGCATGTGCTGGTGGTCGACGACAACGCCACCAACCGGTTTGTCGCCGGCAAGCTGCTGGAAATGTTCGGCTGTACCCACGAGACCGCCGATGACGGCGCGCAGGCGGTGGAGCGCGTCGGTCAGCGGCCCTTCGATCTTATCCTGATGGATGTGAAAATGCCGGTGATGGACGGGGTAGAGGCGACGCGCGCCATCCGGGCCTCGGGCCAGCCGCAAGCCTCCATCCCCATCGTGGCCCTGACGGCCAATGCCGATCCGCGCGACGAGATCGAATATCTGGCGGCGGGGATGAACGGCGTGGTGCAGAAGCCGATCCAGCCGGATCTGCTGCTGGCCGCCATCCGACGCGCCCTGACGCCGGCCGAGATAGAGGTCTCGCGCGCGGCGTGAGGACTATCCCGCGTGAAGTCCGCTTCCTCGTTCAGGCCGCGCGGACGTCGCCGTCCAGGTCCGAAGGCCGCTCGATGGCGCGAAGCGTGGACACGAAGTCGTCGCGCCAGACGCTGACATCGGTGTCGCGCACCACCTGCATCAGGGCCTGCCATTTCCGCTTGCGCTCTTCCAGCGGCATGGTCAGGGCGCGCTTGATGGCGTCGGCGACCTCTTCGCGGCTGAACGGATTGACCAGCAGGGCCTCGCCCATCTGCTCCGCCGCCCCGGCGAAGCGCGACAGCACCAGCACACCGGGATCGTCGGGGTTCTGGGCCGCGACATATTCCTTGGCGACCAGGTTCATGCCGTCGCGCAGGGGCGTGACCAGACCGACCCGTGCGGCGCGATAGATGCCCGCCAGCTGGTCGCGGCGATAGGTGCGGTTGATGTAGCGGATCGGCTGCCAGTCCATATCGGCATATTCGCCATTGACCCGCCCGGCCAGGGAATCCAGTCGCCCGCGAATATCCTGATAGGTGTCGACATCGTCCCGGCTGATCGGCGTGACCTGCAAGAGGAAGACCTGCCCTCGCATGTCGGCGTTGTCGTGCAGGAACTGCTCATAGCCCAGCAGGCGCTCTTCCAGACCCTTGGAATAATCCAGACGATCGACGCCGACCATCATCGAGCGGAAGGCCGAGGAGGCCGCCATCCGGTCGTAGGTGCGACGCCCGAAGGCGGAGTTGCGAGCCTCGAGAAAGCCCTCGACGTCGATGCCGATGGGAAAGACGCCGGTCTGAACCGTCTTGCCGAACGCCTCCAGCGCATCGTTGGGCAGCAGCTTGCCGTCCACGCTGGGTTCGGAGGCGACGTAGTCGCGGAACAGATCCAGCCATTCGCGGGTATGAAAGCCGATCAGGTCATAGTCGAACATCGACTCCACCAGCCGCCGGTGATGGGGCAGGGTGACCAGCAGCTGGCGCGCGGGCCAGGGCGTGTGCAGGAAGAAGCCGATCCGGTTCCTGATGCCCAGCCGCCGCAGGTCCCGCGCCATCGGGATCATGTGATAGTCATGGACCCAGATGATGTCGTCCGGCTGGATCAGCGGGGCCAGAACCTCGGCGAAGCGGGCATTGGTGCGCTCATAGCCCTCGCCATAGGTGCGCTCATAGGCGGTCAGATCGACCCGGTGGTGAAACAGCGGCCACAGGGTCTTGTTGGCATAGCCGTTGTAGTATTCGTCGACGTCCTGGGCCTCCAGATCGACCAGGGCGACGGTGACGCCGGCGCGATCCTCGATCTTGGCCTCGCCCGTGAACGTCTCGACGGTGTCTCCGGACCAGCCGAACCACAGACCGTCATAGGTCTTCAGCGCCGCCGACAGGGCCATGGCCAGACCGCCCGCAGACCCGGCGGAGGGGTCCTTGGGGGCCGAGACGCGGTTGGAAACGACGATCAGGCGGCTCATGTCGAAACGCTCATCGCGCGTCCGTCCAGGATCGGCTGAGCAGGACCGCGCAGTTGATGATCCCGACCAGCGAATAGGTCTGCGGATAGTTCCCCCACAGCTCGTTGTCTCCCAGCGAGATGTCTTCGCTGAGCAGGCCCGCATGGGTTCGGCGGCTCAGCATCTGTTCGAAGATTTCGCGGGCTTCCTCGGTGCGGCCGTTCTGGTGCAGGGCCTCGATGAACCAAAAGGTACAGAAGTTGAAGGCCGTCTCCGGCTCGCCGAAGTCGTCCGGCTCGACGTAGCGGAACAGATAGGGGCCCTTTTTCAGATCGCGCTCGATGGCGTCGAACGTGGCGACCTGGCGTGGGTCCATCGGGTCGATGAAGCCCAGATCGGTCATCTGGAGCAGGGAGGCGTCCAGCTCGCGGTTGCCGAAACTGGCGGCGAACCGGCCTTCGTCGGGCAGGAAGGTCTCGGCCTCGACGCGCTTGTGGATGATGTCCGCCCGTTCGCGCCAGACGGTCGCCCGGTCCTCAAGGCCCAGATGCGCCGCCGCCTTGGCCAGCCGGTCGCAGGCGGCCCAGCACATGACCGAGGAATAGGTGTGCACCCGCGCGATGGTGCGGAACTCCCACAGGCCGGCATCGACCTGGTCATGCATGGCGAAGGCCCGGTCGCCGACCTTTTCGAGAGCATGAAAGTCCTCGACCGTACCGGGGCGCAGCAACCGCTGGTCATAGAAGCTCTGCACCAGCGGCAAGACGATCTGGCCATAGACGTCGTGCTGCAGGTGTTCGCGCGCCTGATTGCCGACGCGCACCGGCTTCATACCGCGATAACCTGCGACGGTATCGGTGATCCGCTCGTCGATGTCTTCTTCCAGACCGACGCCATAGACGGGCTGGACGTGGCCGCCGGCCGACTGATCGACCAGATTCCTAAGATAGCCGAGATAGTTCTCCAGGATGTCGACCGCGCCCAGCCGGTTCAGCGCCCGCACCGTGTAATAGGCGTCGCGGATCCAGCAGTAGCGATAGTCCCAGTTGCGCCCGCTCTCCGGGAACTCGGGCACCGAGGTCGTCATGGCGGCGACGATGGCCCCCGTCTCCTCATAGGCGCAGAGCTTCAGGGTGATGGCCGCGCGGATCACCGCCTCCTGCCAGTCCAGCGGCAAATAGAGGGTTCGCACCCAGTCCTGCCAATAGGCCACGGTGCGATCCAGCGCCGCCGCGACGCCCGGCCCGACCTCCTGGTCATAGCCCTCGTCCGGCCCCAGGAAGAAGGCGTGGGGCTTTTCAAGCCGGAAGGTCCGCTCGTCCAGAATATGCGACACCGGGCAGTCGGTGGTCAGACGGAAGGTGACGTCGGTGCAAACATAGCGGATGTGGTTCGACCCACTGGTGCACTCCGCCCGACGGGCACCCCAGTCGGCCGAGGGACGAAGACGTACAGTGATGCGGGGAGATCCGCGCAACGGCCGCACGATCCGCCCGAACGCCAGCGGGCGATAGGTGCGGCTGTGCTTCATGTGGCGAGGGGCGAAGTCGATGATCTCCACCGACGCGCCATCCTCGGCAGTCAGCACGGTGCGAAGCACGGGCGTGTTGCGGATATAGGCCTGCTCTACCGAAACCTGCCCCTCTAGCCGGATATCCCAGAATCCGTGGTCGGGATCGTTACCGTCCATCAAGGCCGAGAAGACGGGATCGCCATCGACGCGCGGGGCACAGGCCCAGACGAAACGGCCTTCGCGGTCGATCAGGGCGCTGATCGAACAGTTGCCGATGGGGGCGAGGTCCAGGTTGGGGGTCATGCGATCTCCTCGATCCGGTCCAGCCAGTCCAGCACGGCGTCCACGTCGGGAAGGCCGAAGCGGGCCGCCGTTTCGCGCGGCGGTCCGACCAGAACACCAAAGCCTCCAAGAGCCTCGGCAGCCCGGAAGCCGTATTCGTCGGTCAGGTCGTCGCCCAGCATGACGGGTATCGCGCCATTGAACGGAGCCTCATCCATGAAGGCCGTCAGGGCGGTCCCCTTGTCCGATCCCGGCGTCTTCAGCTCAATCACCAGATTGCCGGGTTGAAGGCTCAGGCCCGTCTCCTCGGCCAGGCGCTCGGCCAGGGCCTCGGCCGCGGCGGCATGGGTGGGGGCCCCCCGGAAATGCAGGCCAGCGGCGACCGTCTTGTCCTCGACGATCATCCCGGGTCGCGTGCGGGCAAAATCGTCGAAGGCTTCCACGGCCTCGCGCACAGCCGCGTCCGGTCTGGAGCGGAGCATCTCCCCATCGGCCCTGCGGCGTTCCAGACCGTGCACGCCTGAGGCCGAAGTCACGGCCTCGTCGGCGATGCGGTCAATCTCCTTGATCGTCCGCCCGCTCAGGATAGCGACCCGACCGAACAGCCGCTTCCCCAATGACGTCAGGCTCGCGGTACGGCGAGGGTCGGCGACCACATCGTCGGGGGTTGGAGCAAGGGGGGCCAGGACGCCGTCCATGTCCAGAAACAGGGCGGGACGTTGAAGCCGTAGGGGTGGAGGCGGCAATTGCGCGGGGGTGTCGGCGCGCGCTGTCGCGGCACCCTGGGTCGTCTCTAGCGTCACCATGGGCCTCCTAACGCATCAACCGCTCTGGGTTTCCCGCAAGCGTCACCTTTTCTTCGCAGGCGCAGCATGCACGGGCCAGGGCTCAACATTGTGAAACCGGCGGGGATGGGTCAAATCCCTCTCCATGAGCACGCTCGAGCCCCTCTCTGCCGATCCCGCCGCCATGGTCGCCCGTGCGCGGGAAGTCATCGCCCTGAACATCTCCGCCCTCCAGCAACTGGAGGCGGCGATCGACGACAGCCTGGCCCGGGCGGTCGAGATCATCCTGTCGCGCCCTGGCTATCTGGTCGTCACCGGAATGGGCAAGTCGGGCCATATCGGGGGCAAGATCGCCGCGACCCTGGCGTCGACCGGCACCAACGCCTTCTTCGTCCATCCGGCGGAGATGAGCCACGGCGATCTGGGCATGCTACGCAAGGATGTGACCCTGCTGGCCATTTCCAACTCGGGCGAAAGCCGTGAACTGCGCGATCCGCTGATCTACTGCCAGCGTGAAGGCATTCCGGTGATCGGCATCACCCAGAGGCCGAACAGCTTTCTGGCCCGGATGTCCGCCGTCTGCCTGACCCTACCCAATGCGCCCGAGGCCCATCCGGATGGCCTGGCCCCCACGACCTCAACCCTGATGACCCTGGCCATGGGGGATGCGCTGGCCATGGTCCTGACCGAGCGGCGCGGCTTCACCGCCGAGGATTTCGGCCTGCACCACCCCGGCGGCAAGCTGGGGATGAGCCTGCAGAGCGTGCGCGACTGGATGGGCGACCGGCCGCCCGCACCCGCCACGGTTCCTCTGGATGCCAGCTTCGCCGAGGTCGTCTCGGCCATTACCGAAGGTCGCAAGGGGGCCGCGGCCGTGGTCAATGCCGACGGCACCCTGGCAGGGATCGTAACCGACGGCGACGTGCGCCGGGCCTTTGCGCGGGGCGAGCTGAGCGGCCTGACCGCCGCCGATGTCATGAGCCCCCGGCCCAAGGTCATCGACCCCAGCGCCCGCATGAGCGACGCCATCGATCTGATGACCCAGAACAAGATCGCCACGCTTCTGATCGTCGAGGACGAGCGCCCCGTCGCCATCGTCCACATCGCCGAGCTGATGCAGGCGGGCTATGTCGGCTAGCCGAACTCGGCTGCGCCCCGCTTGACCATGTCCTGGACGATCGGGTCCATCAGACAGCCGACGACCTCCAGATCATAGGCGTCTTCCGCAGCGGCCCGATCCGTGAGGCGAGGCAGTTTGGTGGGGCGAAGGGATCGCAGGCGATACTCGGATTTCAGCACCGCGCCATGCGCATTGATGCGTTCCAGCAGCTCCAGCCGGACACCGGCCTCGCTTTTCAGAAGGGTATTCCTGACGGCCATGGTCGCCTCCCCGATGTGGCGAGGATGACACGGCGTTCTAGAAATGTGGAGTCACGGCGTGGTGAAGGGCGGACGGACTTAGCCGTACATGTCGCCCAGATAGACGCGGCGGACCTCGGGGTCCCGGATCACGTCCTCGGCCTTGCCTTCGAACAGTACTGAGCCGCCGGAAATGATCGAGGCGTGGTCGATGATCTCCAGCGTCTCGCGCACATTGTGGTCGGTGATTAGGACGCCGATACCCCGTCCCGCCAGATAGCGGATGACCTGGCGGATGTCGGCGATGGCCAG
This sequence comes from Brevundimonas vancanneytii, assembly GCA_943372125.1. Lineage (GTDB taxonomy): Bacteria > Pseudomonadota > Alphaproteobacteria > Caulobacterales > Caulobacteraceae > Brevundimonas > Brevundimonas vancanneytii_D. Next base: position 131,249 of record CALRXI020000001.1, on the reverse strand, counting down.
GGGGTCGATGCCGGCGAAGGGTTCGTCCAGCAGCATGAAGCTGGGCCGACCGGCCAGGGCCCGCGCGATCTCGCAGCGGCGGCGTTCTCCGCCCGACAGGCCGGAGGCCGGGGCGTGGCGCAGGTGGTCGATGCGCAGCTCTTCCAGCAGGCGGCTGGTCTCGTCGCCGATGGCCTTGGCCCCCGTGTGATGCAGTTCGACGACGGCGCGGACGTTCTGCTCGACCGTCATGCCGCGGAAGATGGAGGCCTCCTGCGCCAGATACCCCAGGCCCATGCGGGCGCGCTGGTACATCGGCTGGGCCGTCACATCCTCGCCGTCCAGCCAGATGCTGCCGCTGTCCGGCGGGATCAGGCCAGTGATCATGTAGAAACAGGTGGTCTTGCCGGCACCGTTGGGCCCCAGCAGGCCGACGACCTCGCCGCGCTGAACGTTCAGGGAGACGTCCTGCACGACCTTACGCTGGCCGAAGGCGCGGGCGATATTGCGCACACGCAGGCCCTTGGTCGCTTCGGGCGCAGGGGTGGCGTCCGCCGCGACCGGCGCTTCCAGCACATTGAGGGCCGATAGTTCCTTGCGCGCCATGCGTCAGGCCGAGCCGCTAGGCTCAGTTCCCCGCGCTGTTGGGGTAGAAGACGCCCTGAACGCGGCCGTTGGCGCCACCTTCCAGCCGCGCCGATTCGGTGCGGGTGTTGTAGGTCAGGCGCGAGCCCGTGGCGACGTTCTCACCCTGGGTCAGGATGACGTCGCCGGTGACCACGATGGTGTCATTGGCGGTCGTGTAGGTGGCGCGGTCGCCGCGGATCGTCTGGTCCGGCGTGACGAAATAGACGTTGCCAGTGGCTTCCATACGGCTGTCGGCGGTCTGGTTCAGGCCTGAAATCTGGTCGGCGCGGAAACGGTTGTTGCCCTGGATCAGCTCGGCGCGGCCGCGCAGGGTCAGGGTGTCGCCCGCATATTCGACGGTGTCGCCGCTCCAGGCGATGGGGGCGTCGGCGCTGCTGCCTCGCGCGGTCTGGGCACCGCCCAGGGTCGGGACAGCCATTGCAGTCAGCAGGACGGCGGCGGCGGCAGTGAAGGTCTTGGTCATGCTCATGGATCCGACGGCTACGGGTTGAAGGTCCCGCGCACCTTGTTATCGCCCGTGCCGCTGAACACGACCCGGTCACCCTGTTCATAAATGGCATAGGACGAAGCGTTGATGGTTCCAAGGGGGCCCGTGCCCTGAACACCCTTGTTGCCCGTCACAATGCCGGTAGAGGTATCGACCACGGCCTCGGGCGTGACCAGGGTGAAGCCCGAACCGCCGTCGGCGATCCGCACATTGGGGCCGATGGTGACGGTCTTGGCGACCTGGTCATAGGTGCCGCCGTCGGCGGTCAGTTCGGTGACCTTTCGACCGCCCAGGTTCAGCCTCAGCGCGGGGCCGACCAGGCGGAAACGGCCGGTTTCGGGATCGCGGATGGCACCCTTGGCCCCGATGACGAAGCTGCGGCCCTCGGCGTCCTGGCCATGGAACATGGGGTTGTCCAGACGGACCTCGTTGCTGGCCCCGGCCTGGCGCTCGACGTCCGACATGACAGTGCGCAGGACGATCCAGCTGATGGTCCCGCCCGCCAGCACCAGGATGACGACCGGCAGCACCCGGCGCAGCAGCCGGACCCGCCGCGAGCGCGCGCGGAAGGCCGCAGCCGTGGCGGCGACGCGGGCCTCGTCATCATGATCGCGGATGTCGTCGGGCGTGGTCATCAGCTGTGCGCGAAGATGTCCATCTCGTCCCAGCCGGCCAGGTCCAGGGCGGACCGCGTCGGCAGGAAGTCGAAACATTTGCGGGCCAGATCGGTGCGGCCCTCGCGCGCCAGCATCATGTCCAGCCGCGCCTTGGCGGCATGTAGATACAGGACGTCCGAGGCGGCGTAATCCAGCTGGGCTTGGGTCAGCTCCGCATTGCCCCAGTCGCTGGACTGCTGGGCCTTGGACAGGTCGACCCCGACCAGTTCGCGCACGACGTCCTTCAGGCCGTGCCGATCGGTGTAGGTGCGCGCCAGTTTGGAGGCGATCTTGGTGCAGTAGACGGGCCGGGTCTCGACCCCCAGGTGCAGCTGGAACATGCCGATGTCGAAGCGGCCGAAATGGAAGATCTTGGTCACCGCCGGATCGGCCAGCAGCCGCTTGAGGTTCGGACAGTCATAGGCGGGGCGGTTCAGGCGCACGACATGGGCGTCGCCGTCGCCGGACGACAGCTGGACCACGCACAGGGGGTCGCGGCGAAAGCGCAGTCCCATGGTCTCGGAATCGATCGCGACCTCCGGGCCCAGATCCAGGTCGTCGGGCAGGTCGCCCTGATGCAGATAGACGGTCATACCCTCCCGTAAACCAGCCGGGGCCGTGAGGCGATAGGCAGCCGGTCAATCAGCGGGTGCCGGGGCCCACAACCTTGTAGGCCCTCTTCAACCAGGCGCGCATTCTGGCGTCTACGGCCTCCCCCTTTTCCAATGTGAAGCGATGGGTGATCACCTTCTTGGTCGTATGGAAGGCCGCTTTCAGATGCGGATGATCGACGGTTTCCAGAAGATCGATCGAACATTCCAGATAGCGTCCTTTGACATAGGCGCTTGCAAATGCCCGTTTGCGCTTCCAGCTGATCATGGACTTGGTGACACGCTCTTCGACGTCCGGCCCCGCTGCGTTGGCGGCTTTCCTGAAGGCGCGCAGCAGAGCAGCACCGTCGGGATTCTTGTGGGAGAGATAGGCTTCCAAGGCATCCGTGGACATGAACGGATAGTTCGTCAGAAAAAACACGGTTCCGCCTCTGCGGCCCTCAGAAACGAAAACGGCGTCGCATCTTGTCGATGCGACGCCGTTCGAATGATTGGTGCCCAGGAGAGGACTCGAACCTCCACGACCTTTCGATCACTGGCACCTGAAGCCAGCGCGTCTACCAATTCCGCCACCTGGGCCCGGATGTCGCCGCGCCGGAGCGCGTTTCCATCTGGAAGGCGCGGACCCTTAAGGCAGGGTCCAAGTCGGGTCAACAGGGTTTTATCGCCATTGCGTTGCGAGCGGCGGGCGCATCGTCTAATCCCCGGCGCAGCAAGGGTTGGGCCAGCCATGTCCGCCCCGGTTTCGCGTCGTCTTCGGAGCAGTTCGCCATGAACGAAGTCACCCCCGGCCTGGTCACCGTCTTCGGCGGCTCCGGCTTCGTCGGCAGCCAGGTGGTCCGCGCTCTGGCCCGTCGCGGCTGGCGGGTGCGGGTGGCCGTGCGCCGCCCGGACCGCGCCTATGACCTGAAGCCCCAGGGTGATGTCGGCCAGATCGTCGCCGTCCGCTGCGACGCGACCCGACCTGAGGATGTCGCCGCCGCGCTGAAGGGGGCCGACGCCGCCGTCAATCTGATCGGCATCCTGTACGAAAGCGGCAAGAGGACCTTCGAGGTCATGCACGTCGAGACCTCGCGCGTGGTCGCCGAGGCCTGCGCGGCAGTGGGTGTCGATCGCCTGGTGCAGATGTCGGCCATCGGGGCCAATCCGGAAGGGGCGTCCGACTATGCGCGCACCAAGGCCGAGGCCGAGATGGCGGTGCGGGCCGTCAAGCCGGACGCGGTCATCGTGCGTCCGTCCATCGTGTTCGGGGCGGGCGACAATTTCCTGAACCAGTTTGCCCGCATGGCCCAGTTCGCCCCGGCCCTGCCCCTGATCGGCGGCGGACAGACGAAGTTCCAGCCGGTCTATGTCGGCAACGTGGCCGAGGCCGTGGCGCGGGCCGTGTCGCTGCGCGAAGCGGCAGGCCGCACGTTCGAACTGGGTGGACCGGCAGTCATGACGTTCGAGGATCTGCTGAAACTGGTCCTGCGCGAGACCTATCGTCCGTCGCGGGGCCTGGTCCCGCTGCCGTTCTTCGCCGCCAAGATGATCGGCGGCATGGCCCAGCTGAGCACCATGGTCGGCATCCCGCCGGTCCTGACGCGCGATCAGGTCGTGCTGCTGGAAACCGACAATGTGGTTGCCGAGGGGGCCGAGGGTCTGGCCGATCTGGGCATCGAGCCGACGGGCGTGGAGGCGATCGCCGCCTCCTACCTGTGGCGCTATCGCAAGGGCGGCCAGTTCGCCTCTGCGCCGGTGAAGACGACGCCGGTCTGAGGACCAGGCTTCAGGCGATCCCGGCCCACACGAGGCCCAGGCCGATCACGCCAACCACGATCCGCCACCAGGCGAAGGGCGCAAAGCCGTGGCGGGCGACGAAGTCCACCATGGCCTTCACCACGACCCAACCAACCGCGAACGAGACGACGAAGCCGAGCGCAATGATCCAGGCGAAGTCGGCGTCGATGGATGCGCCGGACTGGACGATGTCCCACCCGGAGGCCGCGACCATGGTCGGGATGGCGAGGAAGAATGAGAATTCCGCCGCCGCCCGCTTGTCCAGGCCCAGCACCAGAGCGCCCGAGATGGTTGCTCCGGAGCGCGAAACGCCGGGAATGACGGACAGGCATTGGAACAGGCCGATGCCCAGCGACCGCTTCCACGACACGGTCATGGCATTATCCTCGGTCGGGGCCGGCGCGAACCGCTCCAGCGCCAGCAGGCCGAAGCCGCCCAGGATCAGGGTGGTGCAGATCACGGTGACCGCCAGACTGCCCTCCACGTCGAACAGAACCTCGGTGATGAAGTCGTACAGAAAGACGCCGGCGAACACCGAGGGGATGAAGGCGACGGCGATGCTGATGGCGAAATGACGTGATTGCGGATCGGTTGGCAGGGTGACCAGCACCTTCCACAGGCGCGCGAAATACAGGGCCACCACGGCCAGGATCGCCCCCAGCTGGATCAGCACGACGAAGGAGGCCCAGCGCGGATCGGTCAGGCCGAGCAGCTTCTGCGTCAGAAGCAGGTGGCCGGTAGACGACACAGGAATGAATTCGGTCAGGCCCTCGACGATGCCCAAGATGATCGCTGCGATCCAGTCCGCCATAGTGTCCGCTCAAAGCGCGGCACCGTCGCCGCGACACAGCCTTTAGCCAGAGAGCGGGCGATAGGCGAGCCTCGGATGCGGCATCGCGGCGCGACATCGTTCGTCTTGGCATCGTCGGCGCTTTCCGCGACAAGGGCCGTGAATGACCTCAGTGCCCTCGTCCGACGCCCGCGCGGCCACCCGCGACATTACCCGCCTGGCGGTGGGTGTGGCCGTGGTGCTGATCGTGTTGAAGGCCTTTGCGCTCGGGGCATCGGGATCGGTGTCGATCCTGGCGTCTCTGGCGGATTCAGCGCTGGATCTGGTGGCGTCGCTGGCGACCTTCTTCGCCGTACGCTGGGCCGCCGCGCCCGCCGATGAGGATCACCGCTATGGCCACGGCAAGGGCGAGGCCCTGGCGGCGCTGGTGCAGTCGGGTCTGGTGTTCGCCTCGGCGGTCTTCATCGGCTTCGAGGCCATACAGCGGATGTTCGACCCTCAACCCGTCAGTTCGGGCACCACGGCGGTCATCGTCGTGGTGCTGTCGATCGGTCTGACCGGCTGGCTGATCTGGATGCAGTCGCGGGCGATGCGCCGCAGCGGCTCGCTGGCCGTGGCGGCCGACCGCGCCCATTACGCCAGCGATCTGGCGGCCAATGGCGTGGTCCTGATCGGCGTCATCTCCGGCACCTTCTTGTCCGCACCGGGCCTGGATGCAGCGGCGGGATTGCTGGTTTCGGTCTGGCTGTTCTGGGGTGCGATTGGCATTTTGAAGAACGCCTCTGATCATCTGCTGGACCGCGCTGCGCCCGAAGAGCAGCGCAAGGCCATCGTCGCCGCCGTTCTGTCCGATCCGCGTATCTCGGGCCTTCATCAGTTGCGGACACGTATGGCCGGGACGGTGTTGATGATCCAGATGCACGTCGATTTGGACCCGGGCCTGACCCTGGTCGCGGCCCATGACATCGTGGTCGAGGCCGAAGATCGCCTGCGCGCCGCCTTTGCGGGGGCCGACATCCTGATCCATGCCGATCCACGGGGTCGCACGCGGCCTGAGGATACGGCGGAGGCGGCACCTGCGAATGCGGGGCCCTGGGACTGAAATCGCGGCGTGCCCCGCCGCATAGCTAACGCGGGCTTAACATCCCCGGTCGCATAAGGGCCGGATGTCGGACCCCGTCCTGTATCATTTCGCCTTCGATCCCGCCTCGCGCAGCGTGCGCCTGGCCCTGGGCGAGGCGAAGCTGACGGTGGTCGAGACGCCCGTTCGTCCGTGGGAGGACGATTGCCCGGTCGGCCCGCTGAATCCGTCGGGCATGCCGCCGGTGCTTCAGGTTACGGAACACGGGCGCCTGCTGACGCTGTGCGAACCGGCGGCCATCCTGGGCTGGCTGGAGGATCGGGCCAAGGGCGATTTCCTGTTGTCGACCGATCCTGCCGAGCGGGCCGAGACGCGCCGCCTGATCGGATGGTTCGACCGCCGCTTCACCGATGACGTCAATGCGGTGCTGCTGCACGAGCGGATGGAGAAGCCGCTGTTGCGGCTCGGCCCGCCCGAGGCCCGGGCCCTGCGCGCCGGGCGCGAGTCCCTGCGCACCCATCTGACGATGTTCGAGGACTTGTTGACGCTGCGCGATGCCCTGGCCGGCCGCCGCATGGGCCAGGCCGATCTGGTCGCCGCCGCCCATATCTCGGTCCTCGACTATTTCGGCGAGATCGCCTGGGCCGCCTATCCGGGCCTAAAGACCTGGTACATGAAGCTGAAGTCGCGGCCCTCTTTCCGGCCGCTGCTGGCCGACCGCTTCCCGGGCGTGTCGCCGTCGCCCCATTATGCGGACCTCGACTTCTAGCGCCAGCAGGGTCAAACGACGGCCATGACCGGCGACCTCCGCGACAGCATCCGCACCGCCGCCAGCACTCTGGGCTTCGACGTCTGCCGCTTTGCTTCAGCGTCCGAGCCGTGGAGCGCGGGCGAGCGGCTGGCGCATTTCGTCGAGGCCGGGCGGCATGGCGAGATGGGCTGGCTGGAAACGACGCTGGCGCGGCGATCCCATCCGACCGCCATGTGGGACGGGGCTAGGACGGCCATCGTCCTGGGCCTCAACTATGGGCCAGGGCATGATCCCCTGCCGGAGATGGCGGACCGGTCGGCGGGATACATATCGGTCTATGCGCGCGGCGACGACTATCACGAGGTCATCAAGGGGCGGCTGAAGACCCTGGCCGGTCAAGTGGCGGCGCGGACGGGGCAGGACGTGAAGGTCTTCGTGGACACCGCCCCCCTGATGGAAAAACCGCTGGCGCAGCGAGCGGGTCTGGGCTGGCAAGGGAAACACACCAATCTGCTGAGCCGTGATCACGGCAACTGGCTATTCCTAGGCGTTATCCTCAGCGCTGCCGAGATTGAGCCCGATGCACCTGAGGCGGAGCATTGCGGGTCCTGTACCGCCTGTCTGGATGCCTGCCCGACGCAGGCCTTCCCGGCCCCATTCCAGTTAGATGCGCGGCGGTGCCTGTCCTATCTGACCATCGAGTTCGCTGGCCCTTGGCCGGTCGAGTTCCGCACGGCGACCGCCAACCGCATCTATGGCTGCGACGACTGTCTGGCCGTCTGCCCCTGGAACAAGTTCGCGTCGGAAGCGCACGAGGGGCGAGTGAAGGCGAGAGACGCGCTGGTGTCGCCAAGGCTGGCCGATCTGGCGGCGCTGGATGACACGGCGTTCCGGGCGCTGTTTTCAAAGAGCCCCGTCAAGCGGATCGGTCGGGATCGGTTCATCCGCAATGTTCTTTACGCGATCGGCAACAGCGGTGACACGGCTCTGATCCCGTTGGCCGAACGATCGCTTAGCGACCCCGCACCGGTCGTCCGTGGCGCGGCTGTCTGGGCGTTGTCACGGCTGGCGCAAGTCGAAGACTTCGCCCGATGGCGTCAGCGAGCCTTGCCCGGCGAACAGGATCCGACTGTCGCGGAGGAGTGGGCCCGCCCGGATTGGCAGACCCCCTAGTGCTGGCCTGCCGCCCTACTGCGGACGGCCCACCACGGCATCGACGGAGTTGGTTGTTACCGGGTGATAGCCGGGGCGTGCCTCGGCATAGAGGCGGGTGGCAATCGGACGGCCCCACTCGCCCTGACCCCACAGGCTGGTGAACAGGGGCAGGACGAATTTGCGGCGGCCCTGGGTGGTCAGAAACCGCTCCAGCGTCGGCACGGCGGGCTGATAGCGATGCTGGACCGCGATCTGAAGCCAGGCGAAGACCAGTTCGGCATTGCCCTCCTGACGCAGGTTAAGGGTCGTCTCCAGATCGGCCAGTTGTGCATCGCTGAACCAGCGGCCCGAGGCGGGCGGGACCGGCGGACGCCAGGCCAGGAAGCGCTGGCGTTCCTGCGTCGACCAGCCGGCCCAAGGGATGGCCGAGGCCGGTCCGCCCTGCGCGAAAGCCAGCGCTGCTGCGTCCACCGGGGCAAAGGCATCTGACACCGGCGGCTGCCAGTTCGACGGCATGCCGGGCTGATAGATCCAGGCGTCCATCATCAGCTGCGCCTCCAGTTCCGGCGTCGTGACCAGATGGGTGCGGATGTCCTCCAGGAACAGTTCGGTCGTCATGGGTCGGAAGGCGTTGCGCTCGAAATAGCCGGTCAGCCAGGCGTCGAACTTCTCACGCCCGACGATCCGCTCGATGGTGCGCAGGAAGGCGGCCCCCTTTTCATAGGCCACGTCGGTCAGGCCCTCGTCCGGGTCGCGCCCGGCCAGGTCCAGCTTCAGCCGGGTATCGGCGGGCGGCAGGCTGGCCAAGGTGTCCTGAAGATCGCCCCAGCCCAGGGACTGCAGCATCAGGGCCCTGTCGCGACCCTCCGTCGCCTCCATGATCCGGTTCTCGAAATAGACGGTGAAGCCCTCGTTCAGCCAGAAGTCGGCCCAGGTCGCATTGGTCACCAGATTGCCGGACCAGCTGTGCGCCAGCTCATGCGCCACCAGACTGACCAGCGACCGGTCGCCGGCGATGATGGTGGGAGTGGCGAAGGTCATGCGCGGGTTTTCCATCCCGCCGAACGGGAAGGAGGGCGGCAGGACCAGCAGGTCGTACCGGCCCCAGCGGTAGGGGCCGTACAGCGCCTCGGCCGCATCGACCATTTCGGCGGTCGGGATCAGCTCATCGTGGGCGGCGCGCAGGCGCGACGGCTCGGTCCAGACGCCGGTGCGCTCGTCGATGGCCTGGAAATCGATGTCGCCGACGCCGATGGCGATCAGATAGGGCGGCACCGGATTGGTCATGGCGAAGCGCCAGCGCTTCTGGTTGCTCGGGCCAGGCTCACCGTTGGGCGTCAAACTTTCCGCGGACATCACCACGGCCAGGTCAGAGGGAACGGTGATGGTCGCGTCCCAGGTCTGACGGATGCCGGGGCTATCCTGGGTCGGCACCCAGGTGCGGGTCAGGATCGCCTGGCCCTGGCTGAACATATAGGGCTGACGACCTCCCGCGGTCTGGGCGGGGGTCAGCCATTGCAGGGCCGCGGCATCGGGGCGGGTCGCATAGGTGATGACGATCTTGCGCGCTCCACCAATCTGCACCGTCAGGGCGTGACCCAGAATGGGATCGTCGCGACCTTCGGTGAAACGCAGGGCCTGGCCAGTGGTGTCGGTGATCGACCGGATATCCAGATTTCGGACGTCCAGAACGATCTCGGTCGCACCCGGCTGGGCGGCGATGTCGAGGGTGGCTGTGCCAAACAGGCTTTTGCCCGCAAAGTCGGCGGTCAGGTCCAGGGCGACATGGGTGACCCGCGCGATATTGGGCTGGGCATAGGTGTGGATGTCCTGCGGGATGGGGCTCATCGCCTCCGACGCCGCGATGGCCGCGACGGCTCCGGGATCGGTCTTCATCGCGCCTGTCGTCTGACAGGCTCCCAGTGCCGTCGTCAGGGCCATCATCGAAACCATCATCAGGGGGCGGACCATCACGCGTCTCCTCGCATCAACTGTGCGGGGACAACGCCTCGCCCCGATGAAAAGATCAAGGGGCGGGCGCGGTCGCAGTTGTGTTTCGTCCCGTGAACAGCCGCCCCTTCTCGGCGACGAGCACCAGCACCAGAGACGCCAGCCCCAGGCCGACGAAGCCCAGCGTCATGGGCGTTGCGCTGCCGTTGAACTGCTGGCCGATCAGAAAGCCCAGACTGGCCCCGAAGGTGGTGGAGATGAACCCCTGGGCCGAGGAGGCCGTGCCCGCGATATGACCCATCTTCTCCATCGCCATCGAACCGAAATTGCCCGCGATGAAGCCGAAGCAGAACATGGTGAGACCTTGCAGGATGGCGAAGGTCAAGATGGTTTCCATGCCCATCAGGTTCACCGCCGAATGGATGCCGGCCATCGCAATGAAACCGATGAGGGCGGTGTGGGAAATCAGCCGTGACCCCAGCTTCTCGACCAGTCGCGCGTTAAGCAGGGATGCCACGGCGATGCCGCCTGCGACCGCGCCGAAGACGGTTGTGAACAGATGCGGGGCCTCGAACACGTCGAAGAAGATCTGCTGGCTGGAGTTGATGAAGCCGAACAGCGCGCCTGTGATGCAGGTCATGGCCAGGGTGTAGCCGATGGACTGGCGCTCGGTCAGGGCCTGGCGAAAGGCCCCGGCGATACGGCTGACCTCGATCGGCATCCGGTCGTGGGGGGACAGGGTTTCCGGCAGGCGGATCGCGGTCCAGATCATATAGGCGCTGCCTGCCAGGGCCAGGACGCCGAAGATCCACGGCCATGGCGCGACCGTAAGGATCAACTGGCCCAGGGTCGGGGCCAGGATGGGGATGCCGAGGAAGACCAAGAAGCTGAGCGACATCACCCGGGCCATGGTCCGTCCCGAATATCGGTCACGCACGATGGATACGGCCAATACCCGCAGTGCGGCGGCACCAATCCCCGTACCGACGCGCGCCGCGATCAGCAGTTCAAACGTCGGCGCAAACGCGGCCAGCGCGCTGAAGATCACATAGACGCCCAGACCGAACATCAGCACCGGCTTGCGGCCATAACGGTCAGCCAGTGGGCCGTAGACGATCTGGGTGATCCCGAAGCCCAACAGATAGGCCGTGACCACCCATTGGCGGCTGTTTTCATTGGCTACGCCCAGCGCTTCGCCGATGGCCGGCAGGGCGGGGAGCATGGAATCGATGGCCAGCGCGTTGAGCGCCATCATCATGGCGATCAGGGCGACGAACTCGGGAAAGCCGGGGCCTTTGACGGAGGTTTCAGTGCCGGCCTGTGTCATGTCGGGTCAGATGCGCCCCCGGGACGTGCGCCGCAACCGTGCTGCCATGACATTTCGCAACAGCGAAGGCTCTCGGCCACTCTACGGGGTGAACTGGATCGTGCGGGCAAACTGCACGTCGCGCGGGCCGGGCTCCACGCGGCTGTCCTGCACCAGCGCCACTGCCGCTTCGCCAAAGCCCAGGCCCGGATGGGTCTCGCCCAGAACGACGCAGGCATCGACCTTGCCGCTGGCCCGCGCTGTACACTCGACCGTCACCGCCACGCCTGCCAGGACCGGAGCCTCAGCCTCTTCCTTCGTCTCAGTCGTCGCCATCGCGGGACGAAGTTCGGCCGACGACTCCCCGCGCCATGTCGAAGGGTCAGTCGGACCGGCAGTCAGGGCGATGGCAAACAGCAGAGCGATCATGGGGCTAGCCTCCTTGCCCTGTTAATGATCCCAAAAGGACTGCGTTCCGTCAGACGGTGACGTGAGCGGGCGAGCAGCCTTGCCATATGAACGATTGCTGACAGCCAAGCTGTCGATGCGTTCAGCCAAGGTTTGCCAGAAGGATTCCATCGAACCGGGTCAGACCCGCACACTCGAAAGGACATCCCGATGGCCAGCGCAGCTCTGCAAACCGCTCCAGTCAGCGCCGAGATCCGTGCGCTGATGACCGCGCCCGAAACGCGCACGGATCGCATCGCCCGCCTGCAACGCGAGGCCCGTGCCCTGGCGCTGGACGATGTCGAGGCCCTTGTCCGCCAGATGGCCGAGGTCGTGCGGGCCGCCGATGACATCGCCGACGGTGGAGACGCCTATCCGGTCGGGGTGCGCGAGGCCGCGCAACGTCTGGCGATCGATCTGCAGGCGCGCGCAGACACGCTGAAAGCGATTTCGGGCCGCGTCCTGATCTGAAGAGATGGTGCCCCGGGTCGGACTCGAACCGACACTCCTCTCGGAACCGGATTTTGAGTCCGGCGCGTCTACCAGTTCCACCACCGGGGCCCGCGTCGCGTCCTTTAGCCGGACTGGACGGCTCGTGCCAATAGGTGGCGACCAGCCGTCCACCAGAAGCGCGCAATTCTGCAACCGCCCCTCTTGCGTTTCATCGTGCTGTAACGCATCTGGCGTCCATGAGCGCTGCTGATCTCCCCGACCTCGCCGTCGTCTATGAACATCCCGACTGGTTCGAGCCGCTGTTCGCGGCGCTGGATCGGCATGGCGTCAGCTATGTGAAGGTGCCGCTGGCCGGGCATGGGTTCGATCCGGCGGCGTCGCCTGCACCGGCAAGGGTCGTGTTCAGCCGCGTGGCCATGTCCTCCTTCCTGCGCGATCCGGAGCATCCGATATTTTATGCGCAGAGCCTGTTCGACCACTGGCAGGGGCAGGGTACGCGGGTGGTCAATGCATCGGCCCTGACCATCGACACCTCCAAGGCGCGGCAGATGTCGCTCATCGCGCGGCTGGGGCTGAAGGGCCCGGCAACACGGGTTGCGCATCGCCAGGCGGACATCCCGGCGGCGGCGGAGGGGCTGCGCGTTCCGGTGCTGGTCAAGGCCGATATCGGCGGCGCGGGTGCCGGCATCACCCGCTATGAGACGCCCGAAAGCCTGGCCGAGGCAGCGGGCGAGAAGTGGTGCCCGGTCGGGGTGAACGGCATCTCCCTGATCCAGGAATATGCGCCGCGTCGGGGCGGCAAGATCACACGGGTCGAGACCTTGGGCGGCAAATACCTGTACGCCATCGACATCGAGAGCCCGGGCGATGCCTTCGACCTGTGCCCCGCCGACGCCTGTCTGGTGCGGCCCGGTGCGCCGACCCTGACCATGACCAAGGCCACGCCGCCGGACGCGGTCATCGCGGCGGTCGAACGTCTGGCCGACGCAGGCGAGATCGAGGTCGGGGGCGTCGAATATCTGATCGACGACCGCGACGGGTCGGTCCTGTTCTACGACATCAATGGCCTGTCGAACTTTGTGGCCAATCCGGTCGAGGTCCTGGGCTTCGACCCGCATGACAATCTGGTCGCCTGGCTGGCCGGCATCATTGAAGACGAAAAGAGAAAGGCCGCGGCATGAGGTACGGTTACTGGGCCCCGGTCTTCGGGGGCTGGCTGAGGAATGTCGACGACGAGCGCGAGGCGTCGTGGGAGAACCTGTCGCGGCTGGTCCGTCGCTCCGAGGAGATCGGCTGGGACCTGACCCTGATCGCCGAGCTGAATCTGAACGACATCAAGGGCATTCAGGCCCCGGCGCTGGATGCCTGGTCCAGCGCGGCGGCCCTGGCGGCGGTGACCAAGACCATCGAGCTGATGGTGGCGGTGCGGCCGAACTTTCATCAGCCCGCCCTTTTCGCCAAGGCGGCGGCCAATATCGACCGGATTTCCGGCGGGCGACTGGCGCTAAACGTCGTTTCGTCCTGGTGGGCCAAGGAGGCGGAAAGCTATGGCCTGCAGTTCGACCAGCACGACGACCGCTATGCCCGCACGACGGAGTGGCTGCAGGTCGTGGACCGGCTGTGGACGGAGAAACGCACGGATTTCGAGGGACAGTTCTACACGCTGAAAGACGCGATCGTGGAGCCCAAGCCGACGTCCACACCCGCGCGGCCTCGCCCGGTCATCTATGCGGGCGGCGAGAGCGAGGCGGCCAAGACGCTGATCGCACGCCACTGCGACGCCTATGTCATGCACGGCGATGAGCCGGAGCATATCGCAGCCAAGATCGCGGACATGAAGGCCCGGCGCGAGAGCTTTGGCTTGCCACCCATGTCCTTCGGCATGGCGGGCTATGCCGTCGTTCGCGACAGCGAGGCCGAGGCTGATCGGGAGCTGGAACGGATCACCACCATCCCCGGCCTGGCCGAGGGCAATCCACCCGCCGGCTTCGCCAACTTCGACCAGTGGCTGAGCGGCACCGAGCTGGAGCGCGAGCTGAAGATCCGCGAATACAGTGTCTCCAACCGCGGCCTGCGTCCCGGCTTCGTCGGCACGCCCGAGACGGTGCGTGAACGGATCGCGGAGTTCGAGGCGGTCGGGCTGGACCTGCTGCTACTGCAGATGTCGCCTCAGGAAGAAGAGATGGAGCGGTTCGCGGCCCAGGTGATCAACGGCTGACCGAATAGACGCTTCAGTCGCGCTGCCGGGCCTCGCGCTCACGTTGACGAAGTTCGCGTCTCTCGCGCCGTTCCTGATCCGTTTCGAAACCCTCAACCCTGAAGTCGGCCCGAAAGGAAATGCGAGCCGGCCGCAGGGGTGCGCCCGCTTGCGCCCGATCTACAAGCCGCGCGTCTTGCATGGCATCAAGTGTGGCGCGTCCGAACCGGCCGTCGTGAGGGTGTTCGCTTTCCACCACGCAGTCCCGGGCTCTGCCACTGGGATCCGCAATGCAGGTCACGACCGCGAAGCCTCTCGCGTAGTTGGTTTGCGGGAAGCGAGGCCGGGGTGCAGTCTGCCACGTGATGTCGCGGGGCAGCCCGTCATCGGGTAAAGCGTCAAGCTCTGCGTCGAGCGGGTCTACAAGCGGTCTGCTGCAACGGGTCAGGACCTCATCGATCGCGCCAGCCGAAGGCGGCAGGTCCACGACATATGTCAGATCGCGGCCGCCATCAGCACCACCGGGAACCGTGATCCTCAAGGGACCGCCTTTCCGAAATCCGCGCGCCAGAGGCGCTGGTCGATCGGCGACTGCGACCGAGTTCACCGTGGTGGACGTCCAGCGCGTCTCATAGGGGTCGTTGTCGCCGAACTTCAGCCGCAGCGTGCGACGCTGAGCGTCATCTGCGGGCAGGCCGCTGACGACAGCCGAAAAGTCACCGTCACGGCACCGGAACCCGAGCCCCAGGCCATTTGAAAACTCCGTATAGGCAAGTGTCGTGCGAGTGCTGGCATCCCCATGCAGGTCCCAGTCCCCCGCTGCATCCTGGGCCGAGGCGACCGGAGCAACAGTCACTGAGACCAGCAGGAGAATGGTGCGACGCATGAGAATACTCGGGTTTTTGAACATTGATGACGAGCGTGGATACAGCAAACCTAGAACGCAAGCGTGGCCGCAGCCCGATCAGCTTTTGTCAGATGCTCAAACCGCTTCCACCGTCTGTTCGATCGCGCCGAACAGGGTGTGGTGGTGGTCGTCCAGCATTTCGATGCGGACGGTGTCGCCGGGCTTCAGGAAGGGGGTCTCGGGCTTGCCGCGCAGGATCGTCTCGACCGTGCGGACCTCGGCGATGCAGGAATAGCCCAGGCCACCTTCGCTGACGGGCTTGCCGGGGCCGCCGTCGGCGTCGCGGTTGGACACGGTGCCAGAGCCGATGATGGTACCGGCCCCCAGGCTGCGTGTCTTGGCCAGATGGGCGATCAGGGTGCCGAAGTCGAACGTCATGTCGGTGCCGGCGTCGGCCTGGCCGAAGTCCTGGCCGTTCAGCTGGACCGACAGGGTGCCGTGCAGCTTGCCGTCCTTCCAGCGGTCGCCCAGCGCGTCCGGCGTGACGAAAACGGGCGACAGGGCGCTGGCCGGCTTGGACTGGACGAAGCCGAAACCCTTGCCGAGTTCGGCGGGGATCAAATTGCGCAGGGATACGTCATTGACCAGGCCGACCAGGCGGATGGCGGCCAGCGCCTGTTCCCGCGTCGCGCCCTGCGGCACGTCGCCGGTCACGACGACGACCTCGGCCTCCAGATCGCAGCCCCAGGCCTCGTCGGCCAGGGGGATGGGATCGCGCGGCGCCAGGAAGCCGTCGGAGCCGCCCTGATACATCAGCGGGTCGGTCCAGAAGCTTTCGGGCATCTTGGCCCCGCGCGCCTTTCGCACCAGTTCGACGTGGTTCACATAGGCCGAGCCGTCGGCCCATTGATAGGCGCGGGGCAGGGGGGCGGCGGCGTCGCGTTCATGAAACCGGCCACGCGGCACGCCGCCGTGTTCCAGGCTTTCGGCCAGGGCGCGCAGATCGGGCTCCAGCCGGTCCCAGTCGTCCAGCGCGGCCTGCAGGGTCGGCGCGATCAGGAAGGCGTCCGTGAACCAGTTCAGGTCGTTGGAGACGAGGACGAGGCGACCGTCGCGGCCGTGCTTGAGCGAGGCGAGTTTCATGCCTCAAGGCCTAAACGGTTTTTCCGCAAAGGGAAGCGGGTGGTTATGCGGGTGGGGTGATCAGGGCCTTGGCCTCGGCCCCCGTGCGGGCTCCCATGTCGCGCACCTCGACCTCTACGGCGACGGCCCCCTCGGGCTGATGCGCCCACAGATAGCGCCGCTCGACCTCGACCTCGCGGCCCGAGGGGGCAAAGCCGGTGAAGATGTCACCCCACGGGGTCACGGCCTTCAGATCCGACCAGGGCATGGCGCAGGCGGCGTCCAGCTCCTCGATGGCCATGGCGGAGAGTTCGTCGTCGCTCATCGCGGCGGCTCATTGGCATAGATGCCGACCCTGGCCGGTTCGGTCGACGACACCGCGCCGCGATACATGCCCGAGGTATTCATGTGCAGCCAGGCATCACCGCTGCGGGTCATCACGATCACCCCGCCGCTCCCGCCCAGAGCCTCCACCTGGGCTAGCTCTCGGTCGATGACGACGAAGTCCGGATTGCGAGGGTGTGACAGGCAGATTTCATCCGCCGCGCAGGCCGAGGCGCGTCGCTGACTTGCACGGACATCGGGAGACATCGCGGCTTCGGCCGCGATCCCGGCACAGATATCCCGCGCCACCGTCGCCCGGATGAAATACTCGCCGTCGCCCGTGGCCGAGACGGCGCAGCCGTCGGCGTTGGAGGCATAGGTGCCCGCGCCGATCACCGGCACATCGCCGACGCGGCCCCAACGTTTGGCGGTCATGCCGCCGGTCGAGGTGCCTGCGGCCAGATTGCCGGACTGGTCCAGGGCCACGGCACCAACCGTGCCGAACTTGCGCTCGTTCAGCGGCGGGGCAGTGCTTTCGTCGATGGCGGCTTGCGGGCCGGGCGCGCCGGCAGGCCGGGCGGGGATGGGCAGGTTGCGTGCCCGCAGCGCCGTCTCAAGCCCCTGCCAGCGTCTCTCGGTGAAGAAGAAGCTGGGCTCGACCTGCTCCAGACCGACCGAGGCGGCGAAGGCATCGGCCCCCGAGCCGATCAGCATCACATGCGGGCTCTGCTCCATGACCGCGCGGGCGGCGGCGATGGGGTGGCGTGTGGTGGTCAGGCCGGCGACCGACCCGGCGGTCAGGTTCGAGCCGTCCATGACGGCGGCGTCCAGCTCATTGCGGCCCTCGGCGGTGAAGACCGCGCCGCGCCCGGCGTTGAACAGCGGGTCGTCCTCCATAATCTGGATCGCCGCCTGCACCGCATCCATGGCCGTGCCGCCGCGCGACAGAATGGCCTGACCCGCCTCCAGCGCCCGGGTCAGGGCCGCGCGATAGGCGGCGTCCTGCTCGGGCGACAGGCTGTCGCGCTCAATCACGCCTGCGCCGCCGTGGATGGCGAAGGACCAGCGTGGGGCCTCGGGCTGGGTGGTTTGTGCGACGGCGGGCGAGGCCGTCAGGGCCAGGGCGACGGCGGCGGGGATCAGGCGGGTGAGGGTCATGGCGAGCAGCGTCGTGCATTGAGCGTTCGAACTCAAGCCAGATGACAGGCCGGTCCTCCGCGCTCCCAAGTCAGGTCGTGATCGCCTGACCGCAGCAGGGGCACACGGCGTGGGCGATGCCGAACAGGGCGGTCAGGGCGGCGGGGCTAAGCATCCGATCTGGTGCCCCCGTCTCGACCCAGTCCGGACCCAGGGCCATCACCAGATCGGCGCGCGCCGCGAAGGGCAGGTGGTGGGTCGAGGCGATCACGGTGCGGCCCTCGGCGGCCAGGCTACGGACCGCCGCCTCGACGGCCTGGGCATGGGCGAGGTCCAGCATGGCCAGAGGTTCGTCGAGCAGGCAGACGGCGGCGTCCTGGACGAACAGGCGGGCGATCAGGACCAGTTGCTGCTGACCGCTGGACAGGCGGTCGAATGGGCGGGAGGCTAGGTAGGCGATGTCCAGCCGATCCAGAGCGGCCTCAGCCGCCTTCAGATCGGCCGGGCCCAGACCCGTCGCCCAGCGGCGTTTGACGGCGCGGCCCAGCGCCACCAGATGCAATGCGGAGAAGCCCGCGCTGACTTCGCCCGGCGGCGGCAGCCAGGCGGCGGGGCCATTGCGCGAGACGGCGCCCTCCAGTGGCGGCAGCAGCCCTGCCAGCGTCTTGAGCAGCGTCGTCTTGCCCGCGCCATTGGGACCGATCAGGGCGATCACCTGCCCGGCGTCAAAGGTCTGGTCGAGCGTGGGCAACCGAAAACCAGCGCGCCCGGCCACCAGCCGATGCAGGGTCAGGCCGCTCATGACCGCCGCGCCGTGACGATGAACAGGGCCAGAAAGGCAGGCGCTCCGACCAGGGCTGCCAGCAGGCCGACGGGCAGTTCCGCCGGGCCGAAGGCGGTGGCCAGCCGGTCAATGGCCAGGGCTGCGAGGGCACCGATCGCCATGGAGGTAGGGATCAGGCGGCCGGCCTGTTCTCCGACAAGGCGGCGTGCAGCATGGGGGGCCAGCAGGCCGATCCAGCCGACCACGCCTGCGACGGCGACGGCCGCAGAGGTCATCAGGGCCGCTGCGGCCAGAGCGATCACGCGCAAGGGACCGGCGGGCAGGCCTAGCGACCGCGCCTGCTCCTGCCCCAGCGACAGCGCGTCCAGCCGGAAGCCGAGCCAGATCAGCGCGACCGCTCCGACGACCATCGGCCCGAGACTGGACAGGACCTCGTTCATGTCGGCCCGTGTGAAGGAGCCCAGCAGCCAGTAGGTAATCGACGGCAGTTGCGAATAGGGCTCGGCTGCGATGACGACCAGGCCCAGTCCAGCGGTGGCCAGCGCTCCCGCAACGATGCCGCATAGAATCAGGGCCAGTCGCCCGTCGGTGCTGCGTGCGTGGCTGCCCGCCAGACGGGCGCAGATCAGGGCCAGCGCCCCGGTCGCCAGCCCACCCGCGAACGCCGCGCTCTGTACTAGCCAGGCCCCGGCTCCCAGCAGCAGGGCCGTCGCCGCGCCCAACCCTGCGCCCGAAGTGACGCCCAGCAGATCGGGCGACGCCAGCGGATTGCGGAACAGTATCTGAAACGCCGCCCCCGCACCCGCCAGTGCCGCCCCGCACGACAGGGCCGCGAGCAGGCGGGGAAGCCTCAACGACAGGGCCAGTTCGGCCTGCGCCGACCCCGCGCCCGCCATCGCCCGCAAAAGGTCGGCAGGCCCCACGCCCAGCGGTCCTGTCGCCATGACCAAAAACCCGAGCGCGAGGATCAGCGCGGCCAGAAGCGCGGTAGTCAGGGATGCGGGGGCTGGCCTCACCGGATCCAGCGCGGGCGGGCGATCTCGACCGGGGCCATGCCATACAGACGGCGCGTCAGCGATCCGATGGCCAGGGCGCTGCCCTCAGGGTCGGCCAGCCAGAGGCATCCCAGAAGCCGGTTCACCGAGGGCGGTCGGTCGACCCAGCCGAACGGCACGTCGGGCATCAGCAGCAGGCGGCGACGCGTATTGTTTCTGCGCCACGCCCAGACCGGGTCGCTGCGCATGGTCTCGGCGAAACCGGAGCTGAGGGTCACGATCGCTTCGGGGTCCCAGGCGGCGACCTGTTCGCGGGTGACCCGCCCGATGTCCTGGCCGTCGACCGCCACATTGGCCCAGCCGGCCCCTTCCAGCACCTCGGTGGCGAGCGCGCCCCTGAAGCCCGTCTCCAGTCCGTCAGTGCCGCGAGCATAGTAGAAGCTGGGGCCGGCCGGGGCCCTGGCCCACGCCGAGAGCGTTTCTGCGGCCTGGACAGCCAGGGGCTCTACTGCGGCCGCCGTTCCCAGCAGGCGCGCAGCCTGACGCAGGGCCTCCGGGATGTTGCGCAGCGCCCCGTCGATCAGGGTCCATTCGACGCCCAGTCGCGATCTCATCCGTTCGGCCAGCGCCTGAAAATTCGGATCCAGATCGCCGTAGTCGATCACCCGGCTGGGTGAGAGGGCAGCGATCGCTTCCAGATTGGCGGCGGGTCCCGTGCCCGACAGGCTGCCCAGCTGGGGCAGTTCCGATGCAGTCGCCGGCAGGGTCGCCAGGCAGTCGTCCGCCGGGCGACGCGGCCATCCCGCCAGCCGCTCGCGCGCGACGGCCCAGATCAGCAAGGCGGCCGGCTGACCCGCAGCGACCACGTCGCCGCGCACGGTGGTCTGCTGGGATTGGGCGCACGCCGAAAGGGCCGCCAGGCCCCCTAGTCCAGCCAGAGCCGATCGCCGTGTCGTCGTCATGCCGTCCGCTCGTCCGTTCGGGGTCTTCGATATTGTGCCGTCTGAACCCTGCGGATGCCAGCGAGGAGCGAATTTACCCTTAACCCTTGTCCGGACTTGGTCCGTGTGCTGGTTATGCCCCCTTCGCGCGTCAGGTGGGGCGCAGCATCATAGGGAGTGAGCCGTTGAGTACGACGGACGCAGGGGGGGCGCTTATCGGCGATCCTCGCAAGACGTTTCTGGGACACCCGCGGGGGCTGGTCGTCCTGTTCTTCACGGAGATGTGGGAGAGGTTCTCCTTCTACGGCATGCGGGCCATGCTGACTCTGTATCTGATCCAGCACTTCCTGTTCGGCCCGGTCGAGGCGCAAGGCATCTATGCCGCTTATGGCGCGCTGGTCTATCTGCTGCCCGTCGTGGGCGGTCTGATCGCCGACAAATATCTGGGATCCAGAAAGGCCGTCATCATCGGCGCCGTCCTGCTGGTCGCCGGTCACTTCACCATGGCCTTCGAGGGCTCTGGCGGACGTGAATACATCACGGTCGGCGGCACGGAATATGCGATCGAGGTCGAAGGACGAAACACGGATCGCCAGCTCTACGCGGTAACGGAAACAGGCCGCGTGCCGATTTCGATTGCGCCTGAAGGGGTGAATGTCGTCGATGTCGCTGGACAGCCTGCAGGCTCCGGTGCCCAACTGGCGACAGCCGCCGCCTTCCCGGCGACGGTTGCCGCTGACGCCTATACCACTCGGACGGTCAGCGATCCTGCCGGCGAGATGACGCTGTTCCTGGCCCTGTCCTTGATCATAGTCGGCGTGGGCTTTCTGAAGGCCAATATCTCGACCGTCGTTGGCCAGCTTTACGAAGAAAACGATCCGCGCCGGGACGGGGGTTTCACCCTGTTCTACGTCGGTATCAACCTCGGCTCCGTCCTGGCGACAGGCCTGTGTTCCTATCTCGGCTACACCTATGGCTGGGCTTACGGCTTCGGTCTGGCAGGCTTCGGCATGCTGCTTGGTCTGGCGACGTTCCTCTTGGGTCAGTCCTGGCTGGAAGGCCGCGGCGGACCGCCGAACCCGGAGAAACTGGCAGGCACCAAGGTGCTGGGCATTCCGCTGGAAGCCACCTTCTGGATCCTGGGTCTGATCGCCGTCTTCCCGGTCTGGCTGCTGATGCAGCGTCACGAGATCATCTCGACGGCCCTGCCTTGGCTGGCGGGCGTCATCTTCGCTGTCGTGGTCGGCTACACTTTGATCAAGCTGAAGGGTGCAGAGCGCAACCGCATGCTGGTGGCCGAAGTCCTAATCTTCTTCTCTGTCCTGTTCTGGGCCCTGTTTGAGCAGGCCGGTTCGTCGCTGACGCTGTTTGCGGACCAGTCCACGGCCATGCCGTCCTGGTTCAATGCGGGCTATACTCAGATGTTCAACCCCGGCATCATTGTGATCTTCGGCCCGATCTTCGCGGCGCTGTGGGTCTGGCTGGGCAAGCGCAACAAGGAGCCCTCGACCCCGGTCAAGTTCTCCTTCGGTCTGATGTTCGTGGGTCTGGGATTCCTGGTCCTGGCCTGGGCGGCGGCCACGCAGGCGGGCGTCGATTTCCGCGTGCCGCTGTTCTTCCTGTTCCTGACCTACTTCTTCCACACCATGGGCGAGCTGTGCCTGTCGCCGGTCGGCCTGTCGATGATCACCAAGCTGTCGGTGGATCGTCTGGTCGGAATGATGATGGGCGTCTGGTTCCTGTCCAGTTCGGTCGCCCACATCGTGGCGGGCATCATCGCCCAGGCCACGGCGACCGATACGGTGGCGGGCGTGGTGACCAACCCGCAGCTAGCGCTGGACACCTATGGCTCCATCTTCGGGACCATCGGCTGGACCGGCGTCGGCGTGGGCGTTCTGCTCCTGCTGCTTTCGCCCATCCTGAAGAAGGGGATGTCGGGCGTCCGGTGATCATCTGATGGCTGAGTAGTCGAAGGCCCGGCGGAGCGATCTCCCGGGCCTTTTTCTATGCCGTGCTTTCAGAACGTCTTGCGTACCGTCAGGCTCAGGAAGGTCCGGGGGTCGATGTCGCGGGTCTCGGTGATCCGGATCGGGCGGGGTTCGCTGCGATCGGCGAAGACGGTGCGGTTGACCTGAAAGTCGTCCCAGACGTTCAGCTTGGCGCGCAGGCTCCAGCCGGGGGCGGGTTTGTATTCGATTTCCGCCTCGTAATAGTCCTTGCCCTCGAAGCCCGAAATTTGATCGGGACCATAGGTGTATTGCTCCAGCGACGTCAGTACGGTCAGCCGGTAGTTGATCTTCCAGCTGGGAATGTCCTGGGTGAAGGTGATGTTCGGCTGGCTGGGGCGCAGGCCGGAGATCGCGCGGATACGGCCGGTGGTCGGATCGGTGACCTCGGTGTGGTTCCAGTCGTTGCGGAAGGACAGCTTTCCGCCCGAGACGCCCAGCTTGCTCAGCGGCACGACGACATTCAGCGACAGCTGATCCAGCGTCCCGTCTCCGATGTTGCCGACGGCGGACAGTCCGTCTTCAAGTGGGATGCGGTCGATGGCGTTGGTGATCTCGTCATGGCGGTAGCCGATGGAGACCACGCCTTCGCCCCAGAACCGGCGCTCGTAGACGATCTCGCCGATCCAGCGCTCTTCCGGCGACAGATTGACGTTGCCGCCCAGGACTTCCTCGTCGCTGAGGTCGGCGCTGGCGGCGAAGTCGCCGAAGTCCAGCTGGCCCACCTCGCGCTCGACGCGGGCGCGGACCTGATGGTTGGCCCAGGGGGTCCAGGTCAGTTGCAGGCGGGGTTTGACGAACTCGAAGGTGCGCTCCGAATCCGCCCCGCCCGACTGGCTGATGGTCGAGCGCTCCAGCCGCAGCCCACCGTCGAGAGACAGCTTGGGCGTGATGCGCCAGGTCGACTTGCCGAACAGCTCGCCCCGCGTCTCCTCGACCTTGACCGAGGCGGAGGGCAGGGGCACGGGCGTGCCGCCGACCGACAGGGCCTGGGTCGTATCCAGCATGTTATAGGCCACCTCGCCACCGGCCTCGAAGGTCAGGTTTGGCGACCTCTCCCAGCGCAACAGGCCGCGCAGGATCGATTCCGAGGCATCGCCTTTCGAAGCGAAGTCGACCGTGGGTTCGGCCACGCCGCCCATGGTTTCGTCGAAGGTGGCGACATTGTCGAAGGTGGTCTGTTCATGGATCAGCCGGGTTTCCAGGCTGAGGTTGGCACGTAGCGGTCGGGTGTAGGTGACACCCATCTCGAAGCTCTCGTCCTCGCTCTCGAAGGTTTCCAGGCGGCGGCTGTCCGGCGATGTGAACAGGTCGAACCCCTGGAAGTCGCCGACGCCATAGCGGGTCGTGGCGTCGATCTTGCCGCCCAGGAAGGGCGAGGCATAGTTCAGTCGCGCAGCCGTGCCGCCGCCGTACTGATCATTGACATAGGCTTCGTCCGACACGACTGCGCCTGTGCCGTCCCGGACCACCGTGCGGCCGGGCCCATTGGCATCGCTGGTGCCGATGCCGTCGGACACGACCAGACTCCAGACCTTCTCACCGGCGCGCGACGTGAACTGATAGCGGAAGCCGTAGACGTCGCGCCCAGAGCCTTCGAAAAGGACGGCGTCGGATTGCAGCACGTGTTCGCTGCTGGTCGTCGTCTTCAGGATCACGTTCACGACGACGGGATAGCCCTGCATATCGATGCCGGGCGCGCCGCCGCGGATCAGCTCGATCCGCTCGACCTGGGCGGCCTGGACGCGGTTCAGGGCGCTGGAGCCGCTGTCGTTCTTGGAGGCCGGACGCGATCCGTTGATCAGGGCATTGCCGACCGCCCCTTCGAAGCCACGCCCGCCGTCGCCGTCGTCCAGATCAAAGCCGGGTACGCGGTTGACCATGTCCAGGGCGGTATTGGGGCGGGAGTCGGCGAAAAAGTCGGGTTGGAAGATCAGCACGCCCTGCTGCCCGGCCTCGGCCTGCGGTGCCGGGGTGTCCTGTCCCGGAGCCTGGGCGGAGACGGCGCCGGCGCTTAGCAGGACGGCCGTGGTGGCCAGCAGGATGGTTTTGGTCATGGCAGGATTCCCCTCGTGTGTTGGCGAGAGGTGTGGCTGGATGTCGCGGCCGTCTCCAGTTACAAGCTGGACAGGTGGATTAAATCGACGACATCATTACACGGATTTCATCTTCGTGTTCTTGATAAGACAGTTATTGCGTGCGTTCTATTGATCGAAACAAGGACAGACGATGAAACATAGTCTTGCAGGCTTTGCCGCCGCCACCCTGATGTCGGTCGCGACCGCAAGCCTCGCCCAGACGGCACCCCCGACGGCGGCTCCTGCCGATCCTCAGGAGGAGGCGACCACACTGGACGAGGTCGTCGTTCTGGCGCGGCGGTCGGGCGCGCCGATGTGGACGGTGACACAGGGCGACAGCACCCTGATCCTGGTCGGGGCCATCGGGCGCATTCCGCGCGACGTAACTTGGCGACCCGACGATCTGGAGGCGGCGGCCGCGCGGTCGGACCTGATCCTGACGCCGGCGGTAGGACAGGCGTCCCTGTCGGATGTGTTTCGCGTGATCTGGCGGGCCCGCACCATCGGCCAGATGCCGCGCGGGACAACGACCGCCGACTATCTGACTCCGGACTATCAGATGCGGCTGGAGGCCATAATGGCCGGCGAGCGCAATCAGGGTTGGCGGACCAAGAGCCTGCTGTTCCTCAGCATGGATCTGATGAAGGACAAGGCGGGATACGGTCAGGGGCGCGAGGGAGAGGACGCGGTCGATGTCATAAAGCGGGCGGCCCGACGTGGGCGTGTTGAGGTGCGACCGGTCGGCACTGTTCGCGGCGACGAGATCGTCGACAGCCTGATCACGGCTCCTCAGGGCGAACACGTCGCCTGCACCCAGGCCGCGATCGCCGCCGCCGAATATGGGCCGACCGCCGGACGCGATCGCGCCGAGGACTGGCGCGCCTTGCGTGTGGTTGAGGTCGTGGCCTCGCCGATCGACCAAGCCCTGAACGTCTGCTGGCCCTGGGCCGACCCGGAGATCGGCTCGCAACTGCATCAGCAGTGGGCCGCGGCCATCGAGACGGCCATGACGGGTTCCGGTGTCACCATGGGTGTGGCACCCATCCGCCTGCTGGCCGAAGAGGGCGGCGTTCTGGACGGGCTGGAAGCGCGCGGCTTCGACGTGGTCGGGCCGGCATGGAAATAACGAACGCCTAGGCACCAGATACGACAAAGGCCCGCCGTTTCCGGCAGGCCTTGTGCGTTTCGACTGGAGCGGGCGAAGAGATTCGAACGCTCGTCCCCAACCTTGGCAAACTTACGCTGCCCGGTGCGCGGACAGCAAAAAGGCCCGATCTTGCGACCGGGCCTCTTGGTCTCGACTGGAGCGGGCGAAGAGATTCGAACTCTCGACCCCAACCTTGGCAAGGTTGTGCTCTACCACTGAGCTACGCCCGCAATCAGTCGGAGGCGGGCCTATAGCGGAGGGGCCGCACCTCTCGCAAGTCCCAAAAGCAAAATTCTGCGCTCAAGCAGCGAGGCTTCGCGAGCCGAGCGTCAGCGCCCTGCCCGCACCTCAGCGCGGGGCGAGCCGGATGGCTCCATCCAGCCGGATGCACTCGCCGTTGATGTAGACGTTGCGGGCCAGTTCCAGCACCAGGGACGCATAGTCCGACGGCTTGCCCAGTCGGCTGGGGAAGGGGATGGCGGCGGCCAGACTGTCCTGAACCTTCTGGTCCATGCCGGCCATCATCGGCGTCCACATGATGCCGGGCAGGATGGTGTTCACGCGGATGCCTTCCTGAGCCAGATCGCGGGCCACCGGCAGGGTCATGGCATAGACGCCGCCTTTGGACGCAGAATAGGCCGCCTGGCCGATCTGGCCGTCCTGGGCCGCCACAGAGGCCGTATTGACGATCAGGCCGCGCTCGCCATCCTCCATGGGATCCAGGGCGACCATACCCAGTGCCGACTGCGACAGGACGCGGAAGGTGCCGAACAGGTTGATGCGAACGGTGCGTTCGAACGATGCCATGTCATGCGCGCGGGTTTCGCCCGTGTCGCGCTTGCGGCTGACGGTCTTCTGGCCGGTGGCGATACCGGCGCAGTTGACGGTCAGGCGCTCCTGACCGTGGGCGGCGCGGGCCTTGGCGAAGGCGGCGGCCACTTCCTCGTCGGAGGTTACGTCGACCTGGCAGAAGACGCCGCCGATTTCGGCCGCGATGGCTTCGCCCTTTTCGGCGTTCATGTCGAACAGGGCGACCTTGGCCCCCGTGGCGGCGATGGCGCGCGCGGTGCCTTCACCCAGGCCCGAGGCCCCGCCCGTGACGACCGCTGCGATTGACCCGTCGAGTTTCATGGCCTCTGTTCCTATATGGGATTGAACGAATGACGATTGCGGGGCTTTAGCCGCCATGACCACGAATACCAAGCCGATGACGCCCGACGAGGCCCTGGACCCCAAACGCGCCCTGGTGCCCTCGGTGCTGGCCACCAACGAGGTCCGGGTCCAGAAGGGTTTCTGGCCCAAGATCCGGCGCACGGCGGCCCGCATCCCCTTTGCGGGACAGGCGCTGAGCGTGTGGTTCGCGGCGCGCGATCCGGAGACGCCAATGGCGGCCAAGGGTCTGATGCTGGGCGGACTGGCCTATTTCGTCCTGCCAGTGGACGCCATACCGGACATCTTCGCCGGCATCGGGTTTACCGACGACGCGGCCGTCATCGCCGCCCTGATCGCTACACTGGGGGCGAGTATCCGGCCGCGGCACAAGAAGCAGGCCGATGCGGCGCTGGAGCAGCTAAAGCGCGACTGACCGCCGGGCGGGCTTGTCCCGCGACCCACGCATCGCGCACGGGCAACCCCACAGAGTCAGGCGGAGAGGCACACCACCTGGGCGACATTCAAATCGCGGCGCAGGTCGTCGGCGACCTCGCCATAGTTTTCGACGGTGATGGCGCGATCACGCAGGCGCTCGCTGGCAGTCTGGACCCCGCGCACGGCCGGTCCGAAGGTTTCGGGCGAGGTGGTGTAGATGCGACCCCGTCGTGGACTTTCGGCGATGGTGACGCCGACAGCCCGGCCCTGGCGGTCCAGCACCGGCGCGCCCGACAGGCCGGCCAAGGTCCCGCCCAGACCGTCGGTCCGCCCCACCTCGGCCCAGGCCAGCACCGGCTCGTCGCGCTGTCCACGTCCGCGCACCCGCAGGGTTTCGCGGCCCAGCAGGCGAGACGTCGCCTCGCCCGGACGCGCCTGGGGATAGCCGGGATGATAGCCCCGCTGGCCTGATCGCAGGTCGCGTTCGGGGCTGACCGGAATGGCGGGTGTACCGCCGTCGGTGATCAGAAGGGCGATGTCCGCCCGCGAGGCCAGACGCACATCGGCGGCGACGGCACGGCCACCCCCGACCATGATGGCGGGCTGGCGACAGCCTTCGACGACGTGGCGGGCGGTGATCCAGCGGCCCTTGCGCGCGACCGAGAAGGCCGTGCCGGACGAGGGCTGAAACGGGATGTCCGGTGCATTGACCGTCACGGCTGGATCGAAGGGCGTGACCGGCCCCAGCAAGGGGCCTTCGGCCTCGGCGGGCAGTTCGGCGACCGGCGCATCCGCATTCTCCCGCTTGCTCAGCGAAAACAGCAGCAGGCCGCAGGCAACAGCCAGATAGATCAGCCAGTCGGGCAGGCGCGGCATCGTCCCGCCTCAGCCCGTCAGGGCGGCCGCGAGGATCAGCGCGGTCGACAGCTTGGCCCCGACCAGCAGGATAGCGGCGGCGATTTCGCCCTGGCGGATGCGCTGCGGCAGTCCCGTCAGCAGCATGTCGACCAGCCGGAAGGCCAACAGTTGCAAAGCCACCGTCGCCACGCCCCAGATCAGGATATCGCGCACCGAGGTCGAGACATTCAGGCTGACCGCCAGCGGAACGGCCAGACCGACCAGCACCCCGGCCAGCGCCAGGGCTGCGGCGGCATTGCCCTGACGAATGAGGGCCACTTCCTTCCACGGCGTCATCCAGACATAGACCAGCGCGCCACCCAGCATCAGCCCCAGCGTCACCGCCAGATGCGCGATCATGGTCGGAAAGCCGGTGGCGAACGCCTGGAACTCGGCGCTGTCTAGCACGGGAGGGAGGGTCGAGGCGTCCATGGCGATCCGCTGATCAGAGGTTGCAGACGCTTGCCCGCTTTTCGCCTCAATCCGCAAGCGCAGCGGGGACACAGTGTGTCAGGAAATGTTGCGCCCGAAGTCAGAAGACCTTCAGGCGGCCTCTCCGTCGTGCAGCGACTTCGCCAGATCCAGCAGGCGTCGCCGCGGACGCTCGTCCAGCTGATAATAGGCCTGGATCAGGTCGAGGGTTTCCTTCCTGGAAAACATCTCGCCGCCCTGACCGGCGCTGCCTCCGCGCTCCATGGCCTCTTCCAGCCCGTCGTAGAAATAGCTCACCGGCGATTCCAGCGCCTCGGCCAGTTGCCACAGGCGGGCGGCCGAGATGCGGTTGGCCCCGCACTCGTATTTCTGGATCTGCTGAAAGCGGATGCCGACCTGATGGGCCAGCTGCTGCTGGGTCAGGCCCAGCAGGCGACGCCGACGACGAAGACGGCGGCCGAGATGAAGATCGATGTCCGTAGCCATGTGCCCATTCCCTGCAACTGTCCCGATGCGGGACAACTCGCCTGTCACGGCGCAAGGGGCATGCCGGGCTCCCGCGCAGAGGGAATGCGGCGAAAATCGGGGCTGGCTGACAGTGGAGTTTGTCGACTCACGCAACCTGATTGTCGCAGGTGCATTTACTGCGCGAGCTTCGCTTTGGAAGAGAGGGACTACACTATGGGTATCATTGGATGGATCATCATCGGTATCGTGGCCGGCTGGCTGGCTGAAAAGGTCATGGGTCGTAGCCACGGCCTGATTACCAACCTGATCGTCGGTATCGTCGGCGCTATTCTGGGTGGCTGGATTTCGGGCACCTTCCTTGGAATCGACGTGGGCGGCTTCAACGTCGTCACCTTGATCGTCGCGTTCCTGGGTGCCTGCCTGCTGCTGTTCCTGCTGGGCCTGGTCAAGCGCCGCGCCTGATCTTCGGATCAGTGAACTAGAAGAAGGCGGCTCCAATCGGAGCCGCCTTTTTTTGTGCCTGGGCCATCGTCGTATCATCAACAGCCGCGCCAGCGGTCAACGCCTTGGCCATCCTCTTCACAACCGCAGCCGGACGCGAGAGGCACTTCAGAGACCTGTGATGTGGCCAGGGTCACATTGCGCACGCCAAGGGCAGTTACCGGCTCGAGATTGCGCATCAAGCAGCAAAAAGGGCGGCCCCGAAGGACCGCCCTCTTCATGTGACCGAGCTAAACTACTCGGGCGACGTCGTGTCGTCGTCACCGTCGGTCGTCGGCGGCGAAGCCGGGTCGGTCGGTTCGGCTGGCAGCGTGGGCTCGCTGGCGGCCGGAGGCGTCATCGGCTCCGACGTCGGGGCCGGCGGTGCCGTCTCCGAAGCTGCCGGAGCAGCGCCTTCGATCGCCGGAGCGGCGCGGAACTGTTCGGCATTCCAGCCGACCGTCACGCCGGGTCCATTCTGCTCGACGCCACCCGAGACGGGCACGCCACGCAGTTGGCCGTCGCTACCACGGACGGTCAGTTCTTGACCCGCAGGCGTGGAGCGAGCCCCTTCCAGAGTGCCCAGCGGAGTGCCGTCAACGCCAGCCACAGGCGCACCGGGCGTCAGGGTCAGGGTTTGCGGCTGGGCCGGTGCCGGGGCCGGAGCGGCCGGAGCCATCGGCTCCTGCGGCGCGGTCGCCGGGGCAGGGGGAGCAGGAGGCGTCTGCGGGGCCGTGCTGTCCTGGGCGAACGCGGGAGCGCTCATCAGAAGCAGGCCGGCGACACCAGAGAGAAGCGCGGTCTTACGCATGATATCCACCTAAATTACGCGAGCGGGAGGAGGCTCGCCACGAGATAGAAACACGGATCATTGCGGATTGTTTCGTGCGCCCCGAAATGACCTTTTCCTTGCCGGGTTTGGCCGATTCCGGGTCTAAGTCGGCCATGACTGTGGCCCGTCCCGTTCGCTGGAGATTGTTCAGGCGTCTGGGGGCTCTCGCGTTCGAGGCCTCGCCGCAGGTTTTTGCGATCCTCAGCTTTCTGGCGGGGCTGGTCCTGTTGGGCTCGGCGGCGACACCGGCGATCGGGGGTCGGCTGGAGGCGCTCCTGAGTGTGGCGCCACCCTTCCTGATCGACCTGTCCCATTTCGCGGCCAGTCTGGCGGGATTTGCCCTGATCCTGCTTTCCGCCGGCCTGTGGCGACGCCGACGTGGAGCGTGGTGGGCGGCCGTCATCGTCCTGCTGGCGGGCGTGGCCTTTTCCCTGCTGAAGGGGCTGGAATGGGAAGAGGCGATCGAACTGGCTGTGATCGCGGCCTTTCTGATCCCGGCCCGAAAGGCCTTCGATCGTCGCTCGCGGCTGGACGAGCCGCTGTCGCCCTTCTGGCTGATGATGCTGGTCGTCGCTGTGGCGGCGACGCTGTGGCTGGGCTTTTTCGTCTATCGCGACGTGACCTATTCGGACGAGCTGTGGTGGACCTTCCTGACGGATCGCCAGGCGTCGGGTTTTCTGCGCGGGGGTCTGGCCGTGGCCCTGCTGACCGTCCTGGTCGTGGGCCGTTCCCTGATCAGTGCGCCCGGTGCCCGCAGTCATGGTCCGGCCTCGTCTGCCGACGTGGCGCGCGCGGCGGCATTGATCGAGAGTGCGGATGACGCCGCGCCCGAGGCCTGGCTTTCCGCCCTCGGCGACAAGGCTCTGTTCTTCAGTGCCAGCGGCGACAGCGTCCTGGCCTATCGCGTCATCGGTCGCCGCTGGATCGCCATGGGAGAGCCAGCCGGTCGGCGGGACGAGCGGGTCGGACTGTTGTGGGACTTCGCCGCCCTGGCCGATTCCTACGGCGGCGCGCCGGTCTTCTACTCCGTGGGCGAGGGCCTGCTGGGCGATCTGGCGACGCTGGGACTGGCGGTGCGCAAGGTGGGAGAGAGCGCGGTGATCGACCTGGCCACCTTCTCGCTGGAGGGCAAGGCGCGCCAGAACCTGCGCACCGCCGTCAGTCGGGCCGAGAGGGAAGGGGCCCGCTTCAACCTGCTGCCGCCCGGTTCGGCGACGGGCTTGGCCCATCAGCTCCGCGCCGTGTCGGACGCTTGGCTGGCCGCGCACGAGGGATCGGAGAAGGCCTTTTCGCTGGGTCGATTCGACATCGGCTATCTAGATCGCACCCCTCTGGCCGTGGTGTGTCAGGGCGGGCGTGTCGTCGCCTTCGCCAATCTGCTGCCCGGTCGTGGTCCGGCGTCAACACTAGCTGTCGACTTGATGCGGCATGTCGAGGACGCGCCGCCCGGGGTGATGGACTATCTGTTCGTGCGTGCGATCCAGTGGGCGAGAGAGGAGGGCTTTGCCGCCTTCGATCTGGGCATGGCCCCGTTGTCGGGGCTGGAGGATCGCCGCCTCGCGCCGGTCTTCGCCCGCGTCGGCGCCCTGGTCTTCGAGGAAGGCGGGGCCCTGTACGGCTTTCAGGGCTTGAGAGCCTTCAAGGCCAAGTTCGGTCCGGTCTGGACGCCCCGCTTCATCGCCGCGCCGCCCTCTACCCCGCTGGCCTTCGCCCTGCTGGACGTGGCCCTGCTGACCAGCGGTGGCTGGCGCGGAATGCTGGGATTGAGAAGGTAGGGAGAGCGCCGGTGCCTCTCCCTCCCTCTTCGAGGGAGGGTGGCTGAGCCGCAGGCGAAGTCGGGTGGGAGGGGCTCGGCGATACAAGCGCAGGTGCTGCCTTGCCTCAGCCCTCCCCACCCGGTCGCTATGCGACCACCCTCCCCCCGAGGGGGAGGGAAAACGTCGTAACCAGCCTTAGTCGTCGCGTGAGCGCTTCTTGCGGAAGCTGGGGTTCAGGACCTGTTTGCGCAGGCGGATGGACTTGGGCGTGACCTCGACCAGTTCGTCTTCCTCGATATAGGCGATGGCCTGTTCCAGCGACGGGCGGCGCGGCGGGGTCAGGCGCACAGCCTCGTCCTTGCCGGCGGCGCGGATGTTGTTCAGCTGCTTGGCCTTCATCGGGTTGACGTCCAGGTCGTCCCAGCGCGCGTTCTCGCCGATGATCATGCCCTGATAGGTCTTTTCGCCGGCCCCGACGAACATCACGCCGCGGTCCTCGAGGTTCCACAGGGCGAAGGCGGCGGTTTCGCCGTCCGAGTTGGAGATGAGCACGCCCTTCAGACGGCCCTCGATCTTGCCCTTGTGCGGCTCATAGTGGCTGAACACGCGGTTCAGCACGCCCGAGCCGCGCGTGTCGGTCAGGAACTCGCCCTGATAGCCGATCAGCGAGCGCGACGGGCAGGACAGCTGGATGCGGGTCTTGCCCGCGCCCGACGGGCCCATGTCCTTCAGCTCGGCCTTGCGGGCCGACAGCTTCTCGATGACGATCCCGGAATATTCGTCGTCGACGTCGATCATGACGTCCTCGATCGGCTCCAGCTTCTCGCCGTTCTCGCCGGTCTGATAGACCACGCGCGGGCGTGAGATGCTCAGCTCGAAGCCCTCGCGGCGCATGTTCTCGATCAGAACGCCCAGCTGCAGTTCGCCGCGACCGGCGACCTCGAAGGCGTCCTTGCCTCCCGTCTCGGTGACGCGGATGGCGACATTGGCCTCGGCCTCCTTCAGCAGGCGGTCGCGGATCACGCGCGACTGGACCTTGTCGCCTTCGCGACCGGCCAGGGGGCTGTCGTTGACCGAGACGGTCATGGAGATGGTGGGCGGATCGATCGGCTGGGCGGGCAGGGCCTCGGTGACGTCCAGGGCGCACAGGGTGTCGGCCACGGTGGCCTTGGACATGCCGGCGATGGCGACGATGTCACCGGCCTCGGCACCCTCTTCGACGGGCTGACGCTTCAGGCCGCGGAAGGCCAGAACCTTGGTGATCCGACCCTGTTCGATGGTCTTGCCGTCACGATCCAGCGCCTTGATGGCCAGGCCGGGGACGGCCTTGCCGCTCTCGATGCGGCCGGTTAGCAGGCGGCCCAGGAAGGGGTCGCTTTCGATCAGCACGTTCAGGATCTGGAACGGCTTGTCCTTGTTCTCGACCTGTTTGGGCGGCGGCACGTGGCGCACGATCAGGTCGAACAGCGGGCCCAGATTGTCGGACGGCTGGTTCAGGTCCAGCGTCGCCCAGCCGGCGCGGCCCGAGGCATAGATGTGGGGGAAGTCCAGCTGCTCGTCCGTCGCGCCGATGGCCGCGAACAGGTCGAAGGCGGCATTGTGGACGCGGTCCGGATCGGCGTGGGCGCGATCGACCTTGTTGATGCACAGGATCGGCTTCAGGCCCATCTTCAGCGCCTTGGTCAGCACGAACTTGGTCTGGGGCATGACGCCCTCTTCGGCATCGACCAGCAGGACGCAGCCGTCCACCATGCCCAGGATCCGCTCCACCTCGCCGCCGAAGTCGGCGTGGCCGGGGGTGTCGATGATGTTGATGCGGGTTTCGCCCGCCTCGCCGTTCCAAAGCACCGATGTGGCCTTGGCCAGGATGGTGATGCCGCGCTCGCGCTCCTGATCGTTGGAGTCCATGGCGCGCTCGGTCGTCGCCTCATTGGCTCGGAAGACGCCGGACTGGGCCAGAAGCTGGTCCACCAGCGTGGTCTTGCCGTGGTCGACGTGGGCGATGATGGCGACGTTGCGCAGGTTCATTTGAGTATCACGAATAGGCGGCCGGAACGGAGGGGCCGCTGGGCAGAGGCATAATTGCGGGAAGGCGCGCGCCTCTTACCGAAGCGCGCGCCGAAAAGCCACCCTATAGCCCGCTTGGGGCGGATTGAAGGCTTAGACCTTGGCGGACTGCCTGCGGACCCAGGTGTAGAGAGCAAAGGCCAGACCGGCGAAGACCACCAGTCCGGCGATCATGGCAGGCCAGGCCGAATTCTCGGGCAACATGGCGAACGGCGCTTCATTGTCCGTCCCGACGATGACACCCGCAGTCATGACCAGGAACAGGCTCTCGCCAACGATCAGGCCGCTGGCAAGAAGCACGCCCATCCTGCGGCCGACGTCGGCGAAGCGGGTCGTCTTGATCGCCTTGTCGTAGATCCAGCCGCATACCGCGCCGATGACCAGCATCGTCGTGACCGCAGCCGGCAGGTAGAAGCCGATGCCGACGGCCAAGGGCGGCAGCTTCATCCTGCCCTTGGTCGCGCTGCTGAGGACTATATCCAGAACGATGATCACCGCGCCGATCACCGCACCCAGACCGATCAGATCCCAGCGCAGGTCGCCGCCGATAACGCCACGCGCCAACGCCGAGATCAACGTGGCCTGCGGTGCCGCCAGAGGCTCGCCAGTTTTGCCTATGGGTCCACCCTCGAAGCCGAACGCTGCGTTCAACAGATTCAGGATCAGGGGAATGACGATGGCCCCCGCGCCGACGCCGACTATCAAAGCCGCCTGCTGACGCCAGGGCGTGGCTCCGACCAGCTGTCCGGTCTTCAGGTCCTGAAGGTTGTCGTTGGCGATGACCGCGACGGCAAAGACGATGGCCGTCACGATCAGGGCGAAGGCCACCACCGACGGATCGGCAGGAAGACCCGCCAGCGCCAGTACGCCCAGCATCAACATAGAGGCGATGACGATGGCCAGGATGCCTACGCCCGATACCGGGCTGTTGGACGAGCCGATCAGACCGGCCATGTAGCCGCAGATGGCGGCCACGGCGAAGCCGATCAGGATGACATAGATCAATCCGCCCCCGACCAGAAGCCAGGTCGAGCCGGCCAGCGTCGGATTGTCCTGGGCGAAGAAGGCCAGGATGAAACCGATGCCGATCAGGCAGGCGACAGACAGACCGGCCACGATGTTGATCGGAATATCCTGCTCGGTGCGGTCCAGCACCTCCCCGCCCTGGCGCCGGCGATTGGCGGCGAGCGCGGAGGTCAGCCCACCGATCAAAGGTCCGGCCAGCTTGATCAGGGTCCAGATCGCGGCCACGCCGATGACGCCCGCGCCCATGAAGCGCACTTCGCGGCTCCAGACCGTCATGGCCAGTTCTTCGGCCGAAGCACCCGGCGGCAGGGTCGTGGCGATGGACGGAATGCCGTTGGCGGTCAGCCAGGCGATGGTGTCCGGGCTGGTCAGGATCGGCACGGCTATGCACCAGGCCAGGATCAGACCGAACAGCTGCGCGAGGCCGACACTGAGTCCGATCAGATGGCCTGCCCCCAACAGGGCGAACTGCATGCCGAAACCGATGCCCGTCGCCCCGCCGCCGAGGGCCGCGGGCAATTTGATGAACCGTGTCGTTTCACCAACGAACACCCGCCCCGCGACCAGCAGGGCATAGCCCGCCGACACCAGGGCACCGGTGACCACGACCCACAGGCCGGCCGCATTCTCACGCACCGCGCTCTCGGTCTGTTCGGCCCCGCGTGAGCCGACGGTCAGCACCTCGGCCGCGGCGACGCCTTCGGGATAGGGCAGGCCCGCCTCGACCACCAGCGCCCGACGCAGGGGAATGGAGAAGGTCACGCCCAGCACACCACCGAAGACGCAGATCAGCACCGATTCCCAGAACGGAAACTCCAGCCACCAGCCGACCATGACCAGGCCCGGCAGCACGAAGATGATCGAGCTCATGGCCCCGCCGACCGAGGCCACGGTCTGAACGGTCATGTTTTCCCAGATGGTCGAGGTCTTGAACATCCGCAGGATGGCCATCGAAATGACCGCCGCCGGAATGGCCGAGGCGAAGGTCAACCCCACCTTCAGGCCCAGATAGGTGTTGGCGGCGGTGAACACGACGGCCAGCAGGCAGCCCAGAACCAGGGCGCGCAGGGTCAGCTCGATGCGTTTGGCACCCTTCACGGGTGCGCTCGCGGGTGTGTCAGTCATGGTCGTCGTCCCTCTCCGAACGGCGACGTAAACCGGAAAACCAGCCAATGGCTAGGGCTTAGTGCGCAGGTCGCGCCACGTCCGCCTGACGCGGCCGCCCGTGTCAGACCGCCGTGCCGCCCACCGTCAGGCCGCCGATCTTGAGCGACGGCTGGCCGATGCCGACGGGGACGCCCTGGCCGGCCTTGCCGCAGACGCCGACGCCGGGGTCGAAGGCGAAGTCGTCGCCGATCATCTGGATGTGGGTCAGGGCCGTCGCGCCGTCGCCGATCAGGGTCGCCCCGCGCACCGGGGCGGTGATCTTGCCGTCCTCGATCAGATAGGCCTCGGTGCACTGGAAGACGAACTTGCCGTTGGTGATGTCCACCTGGCCGCCGCCGAAGTTGGCGGCATAGAGACCGCGTTTGGTCGAGGCGATCATGTCGGCCTTCGAGTCCTTGCCCCCTTCCATGAAGGTATTGGTCATGCGCGGCATGGGCATGTGGGCGAAGGACTGGCGACGACCGTTGCCTGTAGCCTGGGCCCCCAGCTGACGGGCCGACAGCCGGTCGTGCATCAGCCCGACCATGATGCCGTCCTCGATCAGGACGGTGCGCGACGTCGGCGTGCCCTCGTCGTCGATGGTCAGGGACCCGCGACGGCCGGAAATGGAGCCGTCGTCAACCACGGTCACGCCCGGTGCCGCCACCCGCTGGCCCATTTTGCCGGAAAAGACGGACGAGCCCTTGCGGTGGAAGTCGCCCTCGAAGCCATGGCCGATGGCTTCGTGCAGCAGGACGCCGGGCCAGCCTGCGCCCAGGACGACGTCCATTTCTCCGGCCGGACAGTCCACGGCGTCCAGATTGATCAGGGCCTGCCGCAGGGCCTCGTCGACCTGCCATTGCCAGCGATCGGGCGCGATCCAGGTCTCGAAGCCGGCACGGCCGCCTGCGCCCGAGGAGGCGCTTTCGCGACGGCCATCACGCTCCACGGTGACGGAGACGTTCAGCCGCACCAGCGGCCGCATGTCCTGCATGCGCAGGCCGTCTCCGCGCAGGATCTCGATCTGGCGGCGCTCGCCCGTCAGGCTGGCCGAGACCTGGACGACGCGCGGATCGCGGGCGCGAGCCCAGGCGTCGATCTCGGCCAGCAGGGCAATCTTGTCGGAAAAGGCGGGGGAGGCGAGGGGGTCTACGGCCTCGTAGAGTTTCTGATTGGTGGCGCGGGGACCTTCGCCGACGGTGGTGGCATGGCCGGCCTTGGCCAGGGCTGCGCTGTCGGCGGCGCGGCGCAGGGCCGGGCCGGTGATCTCGTTGGCGTGGGCATAGCCGGCGGTCTCGCCCGCCACGACCCTCAGACCGAACCCTTCGGAGGCGTCATAGGCGGCCGACTTCAGCCGTCCGTCGTCGAAGACCAGCGATTCGCTTTCGGAGCGTTCGAGATAGAGCTCGCCGTCATCGGCCCCGGCGAGGGCTCCCTGCAGAATCGACAGGGCCTCGTCGGCTCCGACGTCAACGCTGTCGAGGAGGGCGGGCGGAGAAACATGCAGGGTCATGAACGCTAGATAGGGTGTCGCGATTGCGGCGTCACCCCGCACAGACAAAAGGCCCCCACCCGTGCGGGCAGGGGCCTCATTGCCTGATGGCGGTGGTCAGTCCTGGTTCAGCGAGCCGTTGCCGCTGATGGTCTGTTCCAGACGGGCCGGGCGGCGGGTCAGGGTGACGTCGCCATTGCCGGACAGGTCGACCGTGGCCTGGCCGGTGGGGCCGAGGTGGGCGTCGCCATTGCCACTGACGGTGACGGTGGCGTCGGTCATGGCGACCGCCTCCAGGTCCGCATCGCCGTCACCGGAGATGTCGAGGGTGACGGTCTGGGTCCGGCCCTGGACGTCGACGTCGGACGAGCCAGACAGGGTCAGGTTGAGCGCGGGCTGATCATAGGCACGCACGCTCAGTTCGCTGGATCCGGCCACGTCGAAGGTGGTGACCGAGGGGGCGGTGACGGTGATCTTCAGCGCCTCGGTTTCGCTCCAGCCCTGGATGCCGGTGCGGCTCCAGCGGATGTAGGCGCGATCACCGTCTTCGCCGTTCAGCAGGGTCAGACGCCCGTCGGTGAAGCGGACGCGATCCACGACCGTGCTGGGGCCGGTGATCGAGATGCCGGCCTCGGAGCCTTGGACGTAGGTCACGTCGGCAGGCAGGTCGATGGCGAGGGTATCCGACCCCGTCCATTCGATGGTGCGGGTCGTCTGGGGCGAGACCTCGCCGCGTTCGACGCGGAAGCTTTCGTCGCCCGCCTCGTCGTCGGTGATGACCCAGGTCCAGCCGGGACCGGCCAGGTCGCGACCGCCGAGGGCTGCTGCCCCGCCGATACCGACTACGGCGAGGATAAAGCCAACGCCGGTGATGATGAGAAGATTGCGGATCATGTGTGTCTCTCCTCAGACTTGATAGGTTGCGGGGGCGGATGTCCCCAGGGCGGGTTTCAGGACGCGATAGTGCAAGCGGGCGTACCAGACGGTGGCATCGACCAGCCATTTGGTCAGGAGTGCGCCGAGGCCCGTCATGAACATGCCGATCCCCATGATGCCGATCCCCAGCAGGACGGCGGCGAAGGCTCCGCCCGGTCCACCCAGGAAGGGCCCGACCACCAGGGCGACGGCCCCGCCGATGAAGACGAAGACGCCCATCAGCAGCACGGTCAGGACGGTGCCGAAGACCGGCAGGACGATCGGCAGCAGGATCAGGATGTCCAGAGCCCCCAGACCGATCAGGCCGAAGATGGCCCCGACGGCGGCCGACGGGTTCTGTTCCTGGGTCCAGCGCTGGGCGGTCGATTCGGCGCGCAGCTCGCGGGCCAGACGATCGGGATCGCCGAGGGCTGCGGCCACCTCGGCCTCGGATCGGCCGGCGGCGACGCCGTCGCGGAAATGGCTGTCATAGTCCGAGACGATGTCCTGGGCGGCGGCGATGGGCAGGCCCACCAGTCCGCGCCGCAGACGTCCCATGAATTCCTCGCGTGTCATTGTTTCGGCTCCCCTTGATCGGTGGTGGCGAGGGCGGTGGCTTCAGGGGCGGCGGGGGCGTTCATGACGCCCTCCACGGCCCGGACGAAGGCGTGCCATTCGCGGGTCTGTTGTTCGAGCGCGGTGCGCCCCGCCTCGGTCAGGCGATAGTATTTGCGCGACGGGCCGGACGGCGATTCGACCAGGTAGGTCTCGACCTGGCCCTCGGACTGCATGCGCCGCATCAGCGGATAGATGGTGCCCTCGCCCATATCGATGGCGTCGGACAGGGTGGCGGCAATCTCGTAGGCGTAGCTTTCGCGTCGGTTCAGCAGGGCCAGGACGCACAGCGTCAGAACCCCCTTCTTCAGTTGTATCTCAATGGTTTCGGGCACCGTGGCGTCCTCCTGTGATGACGAAGGTGTATCGCAAGGTATCTGGCGTCACAAGGTAGCGTGCGAAACATGACACCGATTTAATCGACGGAACAAATCCGGCTGCGGCACCCAGACGCTTGGCAAGGGACAGACAGGGCGATATGGACCCGCAACGACCGCTGCGAGCTTTCGGGCTTGCGGCGACTGTTTGCGATTCACTCGCAAACGTTTGCGGCAGAACGGTTTTTATGAGGAAGTCTCGTATGGGGATGGGCACGCGGGCCCGGGGTCTGATCGGCGGCGGTTTCGCCGGTCTCTGCCTGGCCATCTTTGCCGCTGCGCCGGCCTGGGCGCAGGACCTGATGGGTCAGCCGACGCCGGGCGGCATCGGCCTGCAGCCCGCAGCCTCGCCGCTGAAGGTTCAGGCGCACCATTTCCACGACTGGATCCTGATGCCGATCATCACGGTGATCACCCTGTTCGTGCTGGCGCTGATCATCTGGATCGTCTTCCGCTATAACAAGAAGTCGAACCCGACCCCGGCCCGCTGGAGCCACAACACCCTGATCGAGGTGATCTGGACCGTGGTCCCGGTCCTGATCCTGGTGTTCATCGCCCTGTTCTCGTTCCGCCTGCTGTTCGCCTACCACAACATGCCGACGCCGGACCTGACGGTGAAGGCGACCGGAAACCAGTGGAACTGGTCCTATGAGTATCCGGACCAGGGCATTGCGGAATACGTTTCCAACATGCTGCCGGAAGACGAACTGGCCGCCCGCGGCATGCCGCACAGCCTGTATCGTCTGGCCGCCGACGAGCCGATCGTGGTGCCGGTCGGCAAGACGGTCCGGGTGCTGGTCACCGCCGCCGACGTCATCCATGCCTTCGCCCTACCGGCCTTCGGTCTGAAGACCGATGCCATTCCGGGCCGCGTCAACGAAACCTGGTTCAAGGCCGACCGCGTCGGTACCTTCTATGGCCAGTGCTCGGAACTGTGCGGTGTCGACCACGCCTTCATGCCGATCGAAATCCGCGTCGTCACCCAGGCCGAGTTCGAAGCCTGGGTCGCGTCCAAGGGCGGTTCCATGACGCCGAAAACGCCTGAACAGGCTCCGGGCGGCACGGCGGCCCAGGTCGCGGCTGGCACCACTGGTGCCGCCACGGTCACTGAAACCGCAGCCCCTGCGCTGGCCCCGACGGCCCAGACGGCGACGACGCCGGCTGCCCCCGCCACCCCCGCTGCCCCCGCGACGGCTCCCGCCGCCGCACCGGCCGCCCAGTAACGATACGCGAGAGCCCAGAACACATGGCCACCGCAGCCGAAAACCTCGCCCACGATCACGACGGGCATCACGACCACAAGCCGGGCTTCTTCACCCGCTGGTTCCTGTCGACCAACCACAAGGACATCGGCACCCTGTACCTGCTGTTCGCCATCATGGCGGGCATCGTGGGTGGCGGGCTGTCAGGCCTGATCCGCTGGGAACTGGCCGAGCCGGGCATCCAGCTCTTCAAGGAAGGTACGTGGGTTCAGCACCTGGGCTTCGTTGAGGCTTCCAAGCACGGCTATAACGTCGTGGTCACCGGCCACGCCCTGATCATGATCTTCTTCATGGTCATGCCCGCCATGATCGGCGGCTTCGGCAACTGGTTCGTGCCGATCATGATCGGTGCGCCGGACATGGCCTTCCCGCGCATGAACAACATCTCGTTCTGGCTGCTGGTCGCGGCCTGGATCCTGCTGATCGTGTCGCTGTTCGTCGACGGCGGACCGGGCAAGGGCTTCGGTGGCGGCTGGACCATCTATCCGCCGCTCTCGACCAAGGGCCATACCGGGCCGGCGATGGACCTGGCGATCTTCTCCCTTCACGTCGCGGGTGCCTCGTCGATCCTGGGCGCGATCAACTTCATCACCACCATCTTCAACATGCGCGCCCCGGGCATGACACTGCACCGTATGCCGCTGTTCGCCTGGTCGGTGCTGATCACCGCCTTCCTGCTGTTGCTGTCGCTTCCGGTTCTGGCCGGTGCCATCACCATGCTGCTGTCGGACCGCAACTTCGGCACCAGCTTCTTCGACCCGGCCGGCGGTGGCGACCCGGTGATGTTCCAGCACCTGTTCTGGTTCTTCGGCCACCCGGAGGTGTACATCCTGATCCTGCCGGGCTTCGGCATCATCAGCCACATCGTCTCGACCTTCTCCAAGAAGCCGGTGTTCGGCTATCTGGCCATGGCCTATGCCATGGTGGCCATCGGCTTCGTCGGCTTCATCGTGTGGGCGCACCACATGTACACAGTCGGCATGAGCGTGAACCTGCGCGCCTATTTCATCGCCGCCACCATGATCATCGCCGTGCCCACGGGCGTGAAGATCTTCAGCTGGATCGCCACCATGTGGGGCGGTTCGCTCAGCTTCAAGACGCCCATGCTGTGGGCCATCGGCTTCATCTTCCTGTTCACCCTGGGCGGCGTGACCGGCGTGGTCCTGTCCAATGCGGGCATCGATTACAGCCTGCATGACACCTACTATGTGGTGGCGCACTTCCACTACGTGCTGTCGCTGGGGGCGGTGTTCGCGATCTTCGCGGGCTTCTACTACTGGTTCGAGAAGATGTTCGGCGTGAAGTACAACGAGTTCCTGGGGTGCGCGCACTTCTGGATCATGTTCGTTGGCGTGAACCTGATCTTCTTCCCGCAGCACTTCCTGGGTCTGCAGGGCATGCCGCGTCGCTACATCGACTATCCGGACGCCTATGAAATGTGGAACCACGTTTCGACCATGGGCTATCTGATCACCGTCGTCGGCGTCGCCGTCTTCCTGATCATGCTGCTGGAGGCCGCCATCCGGCGTCGTCCGGGCGTGGCCAATCCGTGGGGCGAAGGCGCCACCACCCTGGAGTGGACCCTGTCCTCGCCGCCCCCGCACCACCAGTTCAACGAACTGCCGGTGGTCAAGGGTGACGATCACTAACCGGTTCCTGCGAACCTGAGCTAAACCGGGGGCCGCTCTTTCAGATCGAAAGGGCGGCCTCTGATCGTTTTGGTGCGCTACCGCGCTTCGCGCTATTTGAGCGCGGTTGGTGCGCCATTGATCTTCGCGCTATGGAGCGCGGGAAAGCCCGATGACCGAAACCGCCACGCCCGCCCTGTCGACAGCCCAGCCGGAAGATTTCTTCCAGCTGCTGAAGCCGCGCGTGATGTCGGTGGTGATTTTCACCGCCGTGGTCGGCCTGGTCGTCGCGGGTGGGGACATCGACTGGATTTCGGCGGCCATCGCCATCCTGTGCATCGCCGTGGGGGCCGGCGCGGCGGGCGCGTTGAACATGGCGCTCGAGGGCGAGACCGACGCCCTGATGCGGCGCACGCGCGGGCGACCGGTGGCGGCCGGCCGGGTCAACAAGAACGACGCCATGACTTTTGGCGTCATCCTGTCCGTGTTTTCCGTCATGCTGCTTGGGATGACGACCAACTGGGTGGCCGGCGGCCTGCTGGCCATGACCATCGTCTATTATGCCGGCTTCTACACCCTGCTGCTCAAGCGCCGGACGCCCCAGAATATCGTGATCGGCGGAGCCGCCGGGGCCTTCCCGCCCGTGATCGGCTGGGCGGCCGCGACCGGCCAGATGCCGTGGCAGGCCTGGTTGCTTTTCGCCATCATCTTCCTGTGGACCCCGCCGCACAGCTGGGCCTTGGCCCTGTATTCTGCGGGCGATTACGCCAAGGCGGGCATTCCGATGATGCCGGTGGCGCGGGGGGCAAAGTCCACGCGGCTTCAGATCCTGATCTATTCGCTGGTTTTCGTGGCCGTGGCCATCGTGCCGGGCTTCACCGGCCTGGGCGGGCCCGTTTATCTGGCGGTGTCCATTCTGGGGGGCTTCGGTTTCCTGCTGCTGGCATTCCGCCTGTGGAGGTCGCGTGCGGGCGATGCGCCCGACAAGGCCGAGGCCGTGGGGCGAGAGGCCGCATTGTATGATGTGCGCGCAGAGGCCAAACCGGCACGCAACCTGTTCGCCTTTTCGATCCTGTATCTGGTGGGCCTGTTCGCGGCCCTGTTGATCGAGCGGCTGACCGCCATCGTGAGTTTGTGAGATGATGACCCTGCGTCTGACCCCCCAAGAAGTGAGCGCCCGCAAGAAGCGCAACCTGGCCATCGCCGGGGTTCTGGTCGGCTTCATCATCCTGGTGTTCGGGGTGACGGTGCTGAACCTCAAGCGCAACATCGACGCGCGCAAGGAGGCCATTGCGGCCGGCCAGCCCGTCGGCTACGCGGGCTGACACGCGATGGAACGTAAAAACCTCATCGCCATCGCCTGCGCGGGCGGCGTCATGTTCATGACCGGCGCAGCTTTTGCGGCCGTGCCGCTGTACCAGATCTTCTGTCAGGTCACCGGCTTCGACGGCACGGTCAAGAAGGCGGAGACGGCCCCGACCGCCGATCAGGTCTTGGCCGATACCGTCCTGATTCGCTTCGACACCAATGTGCGCGACCTGCCCATGACCTTCAAAGCCGAGCAGGTCAGCCAGCGGGTGCGCATTGGCGAGACCGGCATGGCGTTTTTTGATGTCACCAACACCTCTAACCAGCCGATCCAGGCGACCGCCGCCTACAACGTCGTGCCGGAACAGTCGGGTCCCTATTTCCAGAAGCTGCAGTGCTTCTGCTTCGACAGCCAGACGATACAGCCGGGTCAGACCATGAAGTTCCCGGTCCAGTATTTCGTGGCCCCGGAGATCGCGACCGACGCCGAGGCCAAGGGCATCCGCGAAATCACCCTCAGCTACACCTTCTATCCGACCAAGGGTGCGGAAGTGGCGGCGGTGACGCCTTCTGCCTCTGGCGTCGCCGGATAGCGGGCGCTATAGCCCACAATTACGATTTCGACCGTACAAGAGACCCTA
The DNA here is from genome assembly GCA_943372125.1 of Brevundimonas vancanneytii. Lineage (GTDB taxonomy): Bacteria > Pseudomonadota > Alphaproteobacteria > Caulobacterales > Caulobacteraceae > Brevundimonas > Brevundimonas vancanneytii_D. The sequence continues at coordinate 86,648 of CALRXI020000001.1, read as the reverse complement.
GATGGCCGACGCCCACGCCGCTCCGCATCACGACTACCACCTGGTGAACCCCAGCCCGTGGCCGCTGATCTCGTCCATGGCCACGGTGGTCATGATGATCGGGGCCGTGGTCTGGATGAAGGGTCTGGTCACCGTGGCCCCCGATGCCGAAGTTACCTTGGCCGGGGCCCTGTTCGGCAAGGGCGAGATGGCCCTGTTCTTCGCCGGGCTGGCCGGCGTTCTGGTCGCCGCCTTCGCCTGGTGGGCCGATGTGATCAAGGAAAGCCGCCAGGGCGACCATACCCCGGTGGTGTCGCTGGGCCTGCGCTACGGCATGGTGCTGTTCATCGCCTCGGAGGTGATGTTCTTCGCAGCCTTCTTCTGGATCTTCTTCGAGATGTCGCTGTTCAATGCGGCACGCGAGAATGTGCCCGAAATCGGCACCTGGGCCGATACCGCCGCCGCCTGGTCGACCTGGCCGCCCAAGGGCATCGAGACCCTGGACGCCTGGCAGCTGCCTCTGCTGAACACCGTCATCCTGCTGCTGTCGGGCACGACCGTCACCTGGGCGCACCATGCGCTGCAGCAGGGCGATCGCAACGCCACCAAGATCGGTTTGGCCATCACCGTGGCGCTTGGTCTGATCTTCACGGGCGTACAGGCCTATGAGTACCAGCACATCATTCACGAAAACCTGTTCTTCAACGACGAAGCCGCCAACTCGGGCCTGTATGGCTCGATCTTCTTCATGGCGACGGGCTTCCACGGCTTCCACGTGCTGCTGGGCACCATCTTCCTGGTCGTCTGCCTGCTGCGTCTGCTGGCCGGGCAGTTCACGCCCGAGAAGCATTTCGGCTTCGAAGCGGCCGCCTGGTACTGGCACTTCGTGGACGTGGTGTGGCTGTTCCTGTTCGCCTTTGTCTATGTGGTCTTCGGTTGAACCCAGACCCACAGTCTGTGACGCCAGCGCCGGCCCGGATCGATGCGATCCGGGCCGGACTGCTTTGCCACTGCCCTCATTGCACCAAGGGCCCGCTGTTCGCGGGGTTTCTCAAGGTCGTGGATCGGTGCGCGGTCTGCGGGTTTGACTTTACCCGTCTGAACACCGGCGATGGCGCGGCTATCTTCATCATGCAGATCGCGGGCGGGATCGTGGTGTTCGGGGCCCTGTTCATCCAGATCGCCTATGATCCGCCGATCTGGGCCATGCTGATCGTCGCCCTGCCGCTGGTCGCGGGGCTGTCCCTGGGGCTGATGCGGCCGGGCAAGGGGTTGATGGTGGCCCTGCAGATGCAGAACAGGACGGCGCGCTATGTCGACTGAGGCGATGCGGCGACGTTTCCCTTGGGGGCTGACCATCGTCTGCGTCGTGGCCCTCGGCCTGCTGATCGGCCTGGGCAGTTGGCAGGTTCAGCGGTTGCAGTGGAAACGGGGACTGATCGCGCGATCGGAGGCGGCGGCGACGCAACCGCCCGTGTCGCTTGAGGCGCTGGCGCAACTGCCTGACCCCGAGTTCCGCAAGGCCGTCCTGACCTGCGACTTTCAGAACCAGCCCTTTGTCGAGCTTCAGTCCATCCATGACGGCCAGGCCGGGGTGCGTCTGATCTCCGCCTGCGAGGGCTGGCTGGTCGATCTGGGCTTCGTGGCCGATACGGTCAGCGCGCGACCTGAACGTCAGCCCGCCGCCATCCCCGGGATCGTGGCCGAGGCACGAAAGGTAGAGGCACCCAACGGCTTTGCTCCGCCCCCGGAAGGCAACCGTTTCTTTGCCCGCGACAGCGCCGCCATGAGTCGCGCCTTGGGGATCAACGGGCCAGTGCGTCCCTATGTGCTGTTCGCTACCGGATCGGCCTGGCCGCAATGGCAGGCGCTGGAGGCGTCGGCCCCACCGCCCGCCTTCTCGAACAACCACCTCGGCTACGCCCTGACCTGGTTCGGCCTGGCGCTGGCGGTGATCGCTTTCTACATCGTGTTGCTGCGTCGCAGATTGCGCGCCGACGGTCTCACCAAAGACACCGAAGAGAGTTCCACCTGACCACCCTGCACACCCTGTCCAATGGCGTTCGCGTCGTCTGCGATCCCATGCCGGGCTTGCGTACTCTGGCCCTGACCGTGGCCGTGCGTGGCGGGGCGCGGTGGGAGGACGAGGCGCGTTCGGGCTGGTCGCATTGCCTGGAGCATCTGGTCTTCAAGGGCGCGGGTGACATGGGCGCGCGCGACATTGTCGAGCGGGTCGAGGCCGAAGGTGGCTCCATCAACGCCTCGACCGGCTATGAGCGGACCAGCTTCGACATACGGGCACTGGATGGATCGCTGCCCCTGGCCATGCAGGTTCTGTCCGACCTGGTGTTCCGCCCGACGCTGGATCCCGCCGAGATCGAGCGTGAAAAGGACGTGGTCGCCCAGGAAATCGCCGAGGCCTTCGACACGCCCGACGACCACATCTTCGAAATGGCCCAGACGCGGGCCTGGGCCGGTCAGCCGCTGGGCCGGCCGATTCTGGGGTCGGTCGAAAGCCTGAAGCCGCTGGATCGCGACGGCATCGGCCACTGGCGCGCCCAACTGTATTCGCCCGACCGCATGGTGGTCGTGGTGTCGGGGGCGGTGAACGAGACCGAGCTGCTGGCCTTGGCCGAGCGCTGGTTCGGCGATCAGGTCGCGACGCCCGCCAGTGTGCCCGACGCCCCGCGCTTCATCGGCGGCGATGCGGCGCTGACCCGGCGGATCGAACAGGCCAACATCGTCTTCCAGCTGCCCGCCCCCTCCGCGCGCGACGCGACCTATACGGCTGCGCGGCTGATGACTGAAATCCTCGGCGGCGGCATGGCGTCACGTCTGTTCCAGAGCGCGCGCGAGCAGCGCGGCCTGGCCTATGCCATCGACGCCTATCACGAGCCCTATGAGGATGCGGGCATCTTGGGGATTTATTCCGGAGCCTCCGCCGACCGTGCCGTCGAACTGGCCCAGGTCTGCGCCGCGGAGCTGAAGATGCTGGCGGACGCTGGCCCCACGGCGGTCGAGCTGTCGCGGGCCAAGGCCGTTCTAAACGCGGGGCTGTGGATGTCGGACGAGAGCCCGGCGTCGCGCGCGGGGCGGCTGGCAGCCCAGGTGCTTATCTTCGGCCAGCCCATCGCGTCCCAGGCAATGGCCGACCGGACCCTGGCCCAGACCGTCGAGGACGTTCGGGCGGCGGCGGCAGGGACGCTGAGCGCCGGTCTGGCTGCCACGGCGGTGCTAGGTCCGAAAGCGGCGGCGCCGGCGGGCCGGGCATTCCGGGACGCCCTTTTCGCCTGATCGTTCGCGGGCTAGTCTTCGCCCATGGCCCTGCTGGACTGGATCACCGAAGCGAGCGGGCCTGTGGTCAAGGGCCAGGGCGTTATCCTGCGCCTGCCCCGCGGTGCCGACTATGAAGCCTGGGCGGAGCTGCGGCAGGCATCCCAGGCCTATCTCCAGCCGTGGGAGCCCTTGTGGCCCGATGACGACCTCAGCCGCATCGCCTATCGGCGCCGGATGTCGGTCTATCAGCGCGAGCGGGAGGCGGGGAACGCCTGGCCGTTCTTCATCTTCGACGAACGGTCGCGCGGGCTGCTAGGGGCGATCACCCTGTCCAACGTAAGGCGCGGCGTGGCCGAGACGGCGACCCTGGGCTACTGGATCGGTCAGCGCCACGCGGGGCAGGGTCATGGCACGGCTTCCGTGCGCGCCGCCGTGGACTATGCCTTCGAGGCCCTGCGGTTGCACCGGGTGGAGGCGGCGTGCGTACCGCACAATCAAGCCTCGCGCCGGGTACTGGAAAAGTCGGGGTTCGCGCTGGAGGGCCGGGCAAAGGCTTATTTGAAAATTAACGGCGATTGGGCAGATCATCTCCTGTTCGGCGTCGTGAATGACGGCACCAAACGCGGCGGCTGATTCCCGGCTGCCCAGTCAGGACCGGATTTTGCGTTGAACACTCGTTCCAGAAGTCTGGCCTGGGATGCGACGACGGCGATCGAGGCGCTGGCCGCCGCCGATACGGCGCTGTGGATCTGGACGCCCTCTGAGGACCAGATGCGGTTCACGGGCGCGACGCGAGCACTTGGTCTTGGACCCCTTGCCCCGGAATGCACGGGCGCGGCCTTCTGTGCCGTGGCCATGCCACAGGACCGGACGCTGGCCGAACGTATCCTGAAGCCGCAGGAGGAGGGGACAGAGGTCGCCGTGCGGCTGCGCATGCGCGATGCCCAGACCTGCATCTGGCGGGGCGTCTGGCTGGAGGACGGCCTTCGCGCGGCCGGTGTAGTCGCGCTGGAGACCAAGTTCGCGGCGTCGGAACGTGATGTGTTGACGGGCCTTCTGGACCGCCGGGCCTTTGTCGCGCGGCTCGGTGAGACCCTGACGCAACCCGGCGAATACGAGATTGTGGTCGCCGATGTCGATCGATTGCGCCGCCTGAATGAGGCCTTGGGTCACGATCGGGCCGACATGGTGCTGGCGGCGCTTGGCTCGCGCCTGGCCGCCGCCTTCGTACAGAATGCTCACTCGGCCCGCATCGGCGAAGACGAGTTCGCTGTGGTCGTACCGCGCGGCAGCGGCAGCGCCACCGAGCGGATGCGCGAGGCGTTGGAACAGCCGCTGCGTATCGCCGGCTTCGACATCTATCCGACCGTGTCGATCGGGGCTGCCAGTGCCGAGGGCGGGCCGGATGCGGCCGACCCGTCCGAACTGCTGCGTCGGGTCGAACTGGCCGTCGAACAGGCCAAGAGCGTGGGGCGCGGTGGCATCGCCGCCTATGGCCGGGCGTTGGAGACGGACAGCCTGTCGCGTCTGGCGCTGGAATCCGACCTGCGCAACGCCTTCCTGCGCGGCGAGATCGAGCCCTTCTATCAGCCTGTCGTGAACCTTCAGACCGGGGCCGTCGCGGGTTTCGAGGCCCTGTGTCGCTGGCGGCATCCGACGCGCGGCCTGGTGCCGCCGGACGCCTTCCTGGGCCTGGCCGCCGAGATGGGGCTGATGAACGACCTGGGCCTGCTGATGATGACCCAGGCCTCGCGACAACTGGCCGAATGGCTGACGCGGCATCCGACGGCGGGCAAGCTGTTCTGCAGCGTCAATCTGTCGGTGGGAGAGATCGAACGCCCGCGCCTGGTCGAGGACGTGACCCGTATCATCGCCGAGGCGGGTCTGCCCGCCGGGGCCTTGAAGCTGGAGGTGACCGAGGGCGACATCATGCGCGACACCAGCCGCGCGGCCGAGGTGTTGCAGCAGCTGAAGGACGCGGGCGCCTCGCTGGCGCTGGACGATTTCGGAACCGGCTTCTCGTCCCTGACCTGGCTGGCCAAGCTGCCGTTCGATACGCTGAAGATCGACCGCTACTTCGTTCTGACGATGGACAAAGACGAGGGCTCGGCCAAGATCGTCAAGTCGGTCGTCAACCTGGGCCGCGACCTGTCGCTCGAAGTCGTGGCCGAAGGCGTCGAGAACGCCGGCCTCGCCGCCCTTCTGCTGGACGCTCAGTGCCACTACGGTCAGGGCTTCGGCTATGCGCCCGCGCTGCCCGCCCAGGAGGCCGAGGTCTATCTGAACGAGTCCCTCGCCGACGGCACCGCCCCGATCAAGGCGCGGTCGGCGTAACGGGGGAATGATGTTCAGGATCGTGCTGGTTCTGCTGTGGGCGGTTCTGTGGTGCGCATCGCTCGCTCTGCCCGTAGTCTTCGACTGGCGTGGGATCACCGTACTCGTATGGGGATGGTTCGGCGTCTCGAACGGTCAGTTCGGATGGTTAGCCAACCTAACCCTTCCGTGCGTCGCGCTCTTTACGCTGGCCAAAGGCGCATGGGTAGTCGCACGTTTGAGTATAGCGGCCCTCCAGATTTGCTTGGCAGCAAACGCGCTATTCTGGAACTGGGTAGCGGATGGGGCTGGTGTACACGCCATAGAGGCGTTCGGTCCCGGCTACTATCTGTGGCTGGGAGTGATGATTGGATCTGCCGTTGTCTTGCTTGCCGTCACGTTCTTGGATGTTCAGGCTCGAAAGCGGTCTTCACTCTTAAGCCCGCCCGCTCTGCCCTGACAGCCAGGCCGGGTCGATGCCCAAGGTGCCCAGCGCTTTAGACCATTTGGCGTCATAGTCGGTGTCGAAGATCAGGTCGGCGTCGGCCTCGGTCGTGATCCAGACGTTTTCGCCCATCTCGTCGTCCAGCTGACCCTCGCCCCAACCGGCATAGCCCAGCAGCAACACCGAGCGACGCGGACCCGCGACCGGATCGGTCATGGCGATCAGGGCCTCGCGTGTCCCGGTCATGGCGAGCCCCTGGCCGAAGGCCATGGAGGCGTCGTCGATCAGCCAGTCGTCGGTATGCAGCACAAAGCCGCGCTCGCGTTCGACCGGACCGCCAATCAGGACGGCGCGGTGGGCGCTGGTGTCGGGTGCCTCGGTCTTCAGCTTGGTCAGCACGTCCTTGAGGTCGACTCCGGGCGCGGGCCGATCCAGCCGCAGGCCCATGGCATGGTCGGGCTCATGCGCGCAGACCAGGATGACGGCATGCTCGAACCGGGGATCGCTGATGCCGGGCATGGCCACCAGCAGACGTCCGACGAGGGATTGGAAATCGTCCATTCTTCTATCATCGGGTCACGTTCGCCGCGACGCAAGACATTGACCCGTCACATGTGGGTGCCGGACACGATCAGCCTTGGCGGCAGGAGCCGGTGCGCCTATCTGGGCGTTGAGACGTCTCTCACCCACATCGGAGCCTGCCCATGACCATCCAGATCGGCGATCGCATTCCTTCGGCGACCCTGACCCGTGCCACGGACGACGGCCCGAAGCCGATCACCACCGACGAACTGTTCGGCGGCAAGACGGTCGCCCTGTTCGCCGTGCCCGGCGCCTTCACTCCGACCTGTTCGGCGCGTCATCTGCCGGGCTTCAAGGATCATCGCGGTGACCTGTCGGCCAAGGGCGTGGACACCATCGCCTGCATCTCGGTCAACGACGGTTTTGTTATGGGGGCCTGGGCCGACAGCCAGGGTATCGGGAAGGAAGACATCCTGATGCTGGGCGACGGCAACGGCGACTTTACCCGTCAGATCGGTCTGTCCATGGACGCCAAGGGCTTCGGCATGGGAGAGCGGTCGCAGCGCTATTCGATGATCGTCAAGGACGGCGTGGTCGAGCAGCTGAATGTCGAACAGGGCGGCGAGTTCAAGGTGTCTTCGGCCGAGCACCTGCTGGGCCAGCTATAGGAGCGTCAGGCGGCGACGCTGGTTTGCGGCGTCGTCTGCTCCATCGTCATCACATGGGTGATGGCCCCGATCAGCATGGGCGGTGTGATCGGCTTGGGCACGAAATAGGTCATGCCGGCGTCCGTGCAGTCCTGGATGTCACGCGGAGAGGTGTCGGCAGTGACGGCGATGATCGGGGTGCGGGCGTTGGGGCCGTTGCCCGCCCGGATGCGCCGCGTGGTCTCGCGCCCGTCCAGTTCGGGCATCCGCACATCCATGAAGATCAGGTCGAAGGCGTTGGTCCGACAGATGTTCAATGCCGCCATGCCGTCCGCCGCTGTATCGATGTCGCAGCCCAGCGGTTGCAGGATCAGCTGGATGGCCCGACGGTTGATGTCGTGGTCATCGACGACCAGAACCCGCATCGGCCGGCCCTCATCCTCGTCTGCCACAGGCTCGGGAGCCGCCTCGGTCGGGACGGTGTCAGTTTCCCCAGACGCTGGTTCGTGCTCGACGACCCCGGGCCGGGGGGGCGGCGACGTCAGGGCGACGGGCGCAGCGGCCACGGCCGCCAGGCCTTGGGCGATCGCATCGCGACTCGCCTGATCCAGAACCATTGAGGCGGCAGGGACGGTCTCGGTCGCTTCCAGATGCAGCGCCAGGGTGAAGGCCGCGCCTTGACCCGGTCTGCTGCGCGCGGTCAGACGCCCGCCCATCAGGCCCGCAAGCTGACGACTGATGGCCAGACCCAGGCCGGTTCCGCCGTGGGTCGCGCTGACGCCATCGATGGTCTGATCGAAAGGGGTGAAGAGGCGCGACAACTGGTCGGGCGTCATGCCGGGGCCGGTGTCGGCCACCTCGATCAGGACGGCATGGCCCCCCGCGTCCTCGGCCCAGGCATTGAGGCGCAGGGTGATCGCGCCCGTCTTGGTAAACTTGATCGCATTGGAGATCAGATTGTTCAGCACCTGACGCAGCCGCATGGGATCGCCGCGCACATGGGCCGGAATCGTCGCCGCACCCTCGACGCGCAGACGCAAGCCCTCGGCCCGCACGGGGCCATCCCACAGCCGGACTGTCTGGGTCAGCAGATCCCGAAGATTGAAGTCGATGGCATCGACCGTCATGTGGCCGGCGTCCAGCTTGGCGTGGTCCAGCAGGTCGTCGAGCAGGGCCTTCATCATATAGCCGGCGTCGCTGATCAGCCGGGCCTGGCCGCGCGCGCTCGAGTCAGTCGCGCCCTGCTCCAGCTGCGATGCACCGGTCAGGATGGCCGTGATGGGCGTGCGCAGATCGTGGCCGATGGCGGCCAGAAAGGCGCTGCGGCCCTCCATAATGCGCTCGGCATGCAGGCGCTTCTGATCGGCCTCGATACGGGCTGTGGCCTCGGCGGACTGGGCCGCGTTCAACTTCGTCCACATGGAATAGGCAAAGCCCATGAAAACGGCGACGGATATGGCCGCCGCCACGACCAGTGTGGACGACGCTCCATAGATGTACATGAAGACCGGCGTCAGGATCATGTAGATCGACTGCGGCGCGATGGTCAGCAGCAGCACCGCCAGAGAGCGCGGGGAGTTGATGATCGAATAGGTGGCCGAGCCCGTCATCATGATGACGGCACACAGCCCGCCCATGGGCCCGCCGACCAGCCACAGCGGTATGGTCAGACTGCCGTAGTAGCAGGAGTTGGCGGCCAGGGTCAGCCAGCCGAAGGCGCGGCGCGCTCCTGTGAGCCGGGGCACGCGGCCGGACAGCATGGGCCGGAAGGTCCACAGGTCCACGGCCTGAACGGTGAAATAGCCGGCCAGCCAGATCAGGCTGAAGACACTGCCCAGCAGGGGCGTGAAGACCATGGCCGTGATGGCGGCAATACACAGGCGCACCGGCAGGGCCTTGCGGCGCTGGCGGATCGCAGCGCTCCAGTCGCTACGGGTCTCGGGGGAGGATGTGACCGTGGCGAGCGCCATGCGAGGTTCCGACATGGGCGGATTGGCCCACCTGAAACCTATGGCAGACCGGCCCTAACGCTCCGTCAACGTGCGGTTCCGACCGCTTCGGCCACGCTTGTGAAGCCATCGTCGCGCAGGCACTGGACCAGATCGCGCTTTATGCGTCCGACCAGGCCCGGCCCGCCATAGATCAGGGCGGAATACAGCTGAACGGCGGCGGCCCCGGCGCGGATGCGGTCATAAGCTTCTAGACCGCTGTCGATGCCCCCGACGGCGATCAGCGGCAGCCGGGCCTTGGAAGCCGATACGGCAGCGCTCAAGGCCGCGCGGGCACGGGCCTGAAGTGGCCGCCCCGACAAACCGCCTGCCTGATCGCGATCCCGGGCCGTCAGGCTGTCGGGACGGTCGAGCGTGGTGTTGGAAACGATCAGGGCATCGATGCGATGATCGATCGAGGCCTCCACGATCAGAGCGATCTCGTCCGGCGTCAGATCGGGTGCGATCTTCAGAAAGACGGGCGTGGGATCGTCTCCGCGCGCCTCGGCCAGCCGCCCCAGAAGGTCGTCCAGCGCGGCCCGCCCCTGCAGGGCGCGAAGGCCCGGCGTATTGGGTGAGGAGACGTTGACGGTGACATAGTCCGCCAGCCCCTTCAGCCGCTCCAGCCCGGTGACATAGTCCGTCGCCTTGTCCTCGGTATCCTTGTTGGCCCCCAGATTGGCACCGACGACGACATCTTTCGGGCGCGCCTTCAATCGGTCGGCGAACGCCTCCAGCCCGGCATTGTTGAACCCCATCCGATTGATGATCGCCTGATCCTCGGCCAGCCGGAACAGGCGCGGGCGGGGATTGCCCGGCTGGGCGACAGGTGTCACCGAGCCGCATTCCACAAAGCCGAAGCCGAGCCGCGAAAGGCCACGCAAGGCCTCGCCGTTCTTGTCCAGTCCTGCCGCCAGGCCGACAGGATTGGGCAGGTCCAGCCCGGCCAGGCGCGTTCTCAGGATAGGATCATCGGGCGAAGCCGCCGGCAGTGGCAGGGTCTGCAGCGCCCGGATCGCCAGGCCGTGCGCCGTTTCCGGGTCGAGCCGGCGCAAGGCGGCGGCCCCAAGGTCGGACAGGTTCATGGCGCGGCCTCTGCCGGCCAGGTCGTGCCGCCGTCAGCGAAGCGGGGCATGCCGTCGTCGTCGACCGCCAGCCCGCGCACAGTCCCTACCGCCGTCATCGGCAGGTCGCCGTAGATATGGGGAAACAGGGCACCGCCACGCGACGGCTCCCAGCGCAGGGTGTCGGCCAGGGTCGTCAGATCGACCTCGACGAGGCGCAGGTCTTCGCGGCCCGCATAGTGTTTGCCGGCCGTGCCCGGCAGCTGTTCTGCGGTGGACAGATGGATGAACCCGTCGGCCCGGTCCAGAACCGAACCGCGATAGACCCCATCGGCTCGGGCCGCCTGCCATTCGCGCCCATCGACGAGCTTGTAGGCGATCGGGGTCATGTGCCGGCCAGGTCGCGCGGCTGAAGGAAGGCCTCGAAGGTGCAGCGTCCGGCCACATCGACGGTGAAGACAGCACAGGCTCCGGGCGGGAAACCACCGCTCATCTGGTCCAGCACGGCCGGAGAGGCGGCGCTTTCGACCAGATATTCGACGGCCAGCTGATGAATGCCGGGATTGTGGGCCACGAGCATCAGACAGCCTGCCTCATCCTCCGCCGTCTCGACGGCACGGCGCAGGGTATCAGCCCCGGCATTGTAGAGAGTATCCAGTTCGCGCAGATCCACGTCGCCGAACGCCTCATGCGTCAGGTCCCAGGTCTGTCGCGTGCGCGCGGCGGCGGATACCAGAGCCAGGTCGGGGCGCAGGCCCTTTGCCGACAGGGTTCGGCCCATCTGCGTGGCGTCGGCCCGCCCGCGCGTGGACAGCACACGGTCGCGGTCGTCGCCCGAGGGAGACGCCCGCTCGGCCTCGGCATGGCGCATCAGGATCAGTCTTTGCATGGACAGCCCTTTAGGGGCGTTCGGGCCGAACCGCCAGATCGCGGCGCACGCGCGAGGCAGGTTGTGGAGCCAGGGCCGGTGTCCTGACCGGTACAGTCGCGACGGCGCCACCGGGTCTGACACGCGCATAGGCCTGACGCGTCGCTTCCAGCAGGATCACCCCTGCCGCGCCGGGTATGACATGACGCCCGATCTGCTCAAGCCCATCCGCCAGGGGCAGAAGCGGCCCCCAGGGCGGGACGTACAGGGTCTGGGACCAGGCAGTCGGTTCCAGGCCGGCGCTGCGCACCAGCCGCTCCAGTTGTCGCCGGGTAAACGGTCGCCCATGGCCGAAGGGTGTGTTCTCGGCCCGTGCCCACAGTCCGCCGCGCGCGGCCGCCACCAGAATGATCCGCCCCGCCGGGGCCAGGACCCGCACGGCTTCGTTCAGTAGCCTCTGGGCGTCGTCGGCCTCTTCCAGCGCATGGACCAGCAGGACCCGGTCGAACGCTCCCGCGGCGAAGGGGAGTGCACGGTCATCAACCAGGACGGTGCGGTTCTTGCCGATCGATGGCCAGTGCTCGACCCCCTGACCGCCCGGCATGGCCGCGACCAGACGGCGCGCGCCGATGAAGGCGTCAAGCCACGGCGTGGCATAGCCGATGCCCAGAACGTCACAGTTGACGGCCTCGCCCCAGGCATCGTCCAGACGGCGCGCCAGCAGGCGACGGACCAGCGCCCCGGCAGGCTCGCCATAGAAGGTTCGAAGATCTTCGATGCTGTGCCGCATGTCCGCAGCATAGGCCGGACGGTGCCGGCCTGCTAGGATGCGGCATGACCCTGGATGTGCGCCTGTTTCCCTGCCTGAGCGACAACTATGGCCTGCTGATCCGGGATGCCGCGACCGGCGTAGTGGCCGCAGTCGATACGCCGGATGCTGAAGCTATCCTGGCCGACCTGGAGACGTCCGGATGGGGGCGGCTGGACCTGATTTTGAACACCCACTGGCATGCGGACCACACCCAGGGAAACGCCCGCCTGAAAGCCGAAACCGGATGCCAGATCGTGGGGCCGGAAGAGGTGCGCCGCGTCTCGGCGCTGGATCGCAAGGTCACCGGCGGCGACACGGTGATGCTTGGGCAGACGGTGTTTCAGGTGTCCGATGCCCCAGGACACACCCTGGGCCATATCGTCTATCACGCACATGAAGCGGGCCAGGCCTTCGTCGGAGACGTGCTCTTCCCGCTGGGTTGCGGACGTCTTTTCGAGGGTACACCCGAGCAGATGTGGGACAGTCTGCAGACGATCGCAGCCTGGCCGGACGAGACGGTGATCTGGTCTGCCCATGAATACACAGCCGCCAACGCCCGGTTCGCCTTGAGCCTGGACGACCGGCCGGAAATGGCGGCGCATGCGGCCCGTATCTTCGCGGAGCGGGAGGCGGGGCAACCCACGGTGCCGACGACGCTGGCCGTCGAAAAGGCGTTCAACCCGTTCCTGAGAGCGGCGAATGCAGCCGAGTTTGCCGCGCGTCGCGCCGCCAAGGACAGTTTCAGCGGTTAGGGGTGCGCGGTTCGGGCAGCAGGGCGCGAATGACGCGCGACGATGATGGGCGACCGGCCTGTCCCTGACTGGGGTCGACGACGACGACCAGCCGCCCCCGGCTGTAGGTCACGGAGGCGCGTGCGCCCTCGGTGATGGTGATGCTGCGCAGGCCGCTCAGGCTCGAGCGGGAACTGGGCGATCGGGCGATACGCGCCACGGCGTCGGTCGTCACGATCAGGGCCTCGACACAAAGCGCTTCGGACTGGTCGCCATCCAGATTGATCTCGATCAGCCGACCCAGGGCCTGGCTCAGCATCACGCTGCGCCGCGCCATCAGGTCGAACAGACGAACGGGCCCCAGCGTAGGCGGTGCCAGGCTCTGCCCCGCCCCGGCATAGGAGGCGGGCGACCCTCCGGGCGATCGGGGCGTGAACACAGTAATGGCACCGCCCTGGGTCACGCGCAGGACCTGCTCACCCGCATCGTTGCGATAGATGACATCGCCCCTAGGGGCTGCAGTCGGGCGCAGAACCCAGGTTTCCTCCCGCCGCTCGAACCGAACCAGGGGGCGGGAGCCCGACCGGTCGATCATGAAGGCCTCGCCGGACTCGGCGACGTACCGACCGCTGGGCGGGAGCGTGGGCGAAGGCGAGCCCTGGGCGCGCAGGCGATTGCTCTGTTCGGCCTGGGCGTTGCTGCGGGTCTGGGCCGAGGCGGTATCTGCAATCGTCAGCAGGGACAGGGCCCCCGCCACAACGGCAAGCGCCATCGTGGTCGGAAGCGGCCGTCGCGCCCTTCTGACACTCGCCAAGATCATGGGCCGATTGGTGAAACCCGCGCGCGGCGGATTTTGGGCAGGCTTGCGGTCAACCGACCAGATACTGACCGCCGTTCAACGACAGGGTGCAACCTGTGACATATCCGGCACGCTCGCCACACAGCCAGGACACCATGTCGGCGATCTCCTCGCCCTTGCCTAGTCGACCGACAGGGATCTGGGCGATGATGCCGGCAAGGACCTTTTCGTCCATGGCTCCGACCATCTCCGTGTCGATATAGCCGGGTGCGATACAGTTGACGGTGACGCCCTTCCTCGCATTCTCCAGGGCCAGGGCCTTGGTGAAGCCGATCATGCCGGCCTTGGCGGCCGAATAGTTGGTCTGGCCGATCTGGCCCTTCTGACCATTGATCGAGGAGATGTTGACGATACGGCCGTGGCCGCGGTCACGCATTCCTGTGATGACCTGGCGGGTCATGTTGAACACGCTGTCCATGTTGACGCGGATCACGTCGGACCACTGGTCGTGGCTCATCTTGTGAAAGAAGCCGTCGCGCGTGATGCCGGCGTTGTTGATCAGGACGTCGATCGGGCCCAACTCGGCTTCGACTTCCTTGACCGCGCGCTCGCAGTCCTCGAACGAGCCGACGTTGCCCTTCACCACCATGACGCCCAGTTCGCGCGCCGTGGTCTCGGCGGCTTCGGTATTGCCCGAATAGCCGGCGGCGACCGACAGGCCGTCTTCCTTCAGCCGCTGAACGATCGCCTTGCCGATGCCGCGGGTTCCACCCGTGACCAGAGCCACTCGTGCCATGTGCGTATCCTATCCTCTGGCGGGAACCTCTCAGGTGGGCTCCCTGCCCTGGACGAACCCTAGACCGGCCTTGTCGCGGGCATCAACCGCCGACAGGTAAAAACTGACGGGCCGATCAGGCCGCCAGCTTGTCGATGTCCAGCACGAAGCGGTAGCGGACGTCGGACTTCTCCATCCGCTCATAGGCCTCGTTGATGCGATCCGGCGCGATCAGTTCGATGTCGCAGGCGATGTTGTTGGCGGCGCAGAAGTCCAGCATCTCCTGCGTCTCGCGGATGCCGCCGATCAGCGAACCGGCCACGCGCCGGCGACGCCACAGAAGGGGCATGGCGAAGACCGGCATCCCCTCTGTCGACAGGCCCAGCATGACCATGGTCCCGTCCTTGGCCAGCAGGTTCAGGTGTCCGGCGATCTCATGCGTGGCCGAGACGGTGTTGATGATCAGGTCGAACTTCTCGGCCGCCGCCTTCATCGCATCCTTGTCGGAGTTGATCAGGAAATGCTTTGCCCCCATGCGCTCGGCATCGGCCTTCTTGCGGTCGGAGGTGGACAGCACGGTGACCTCGGCACCCATGGCTGCCGCCTGTTTGACGGCCATATGGCCCAGCCCGCCTAGGCCGACGACGGCGACCTTCGAGCCCGGTCCGACGTTCCAGGTCTTCAATGGCGAATAGGTTGTGATGCCGGCACAGAGCAGCGGCGCGGCAGCGTCCAGCGGGATGCTGTCGGGGATGTTCAGCACATAGTTCTGGTCCACGACGATGGCGTCGGAATAGCCGCCCTGGGTGATTTTCTGGCCCACCTCGGCACCCTTGGGATCGGGTGAGCCATAGGTCTGGGTCATGCCGGGCACGCAGTACTGTTCCTCGCCTTCCTGACACGGTTTGCACTGGCGGCAGCTGTCGACCATGCAGCCGACGCCGACACGGTCGCCCTCCTTGAAGCGGGTGACATTGGCCCCGACGGCGGTGACGACGCCCGCGATCTCGTGGCCCGGCACGATGGGGTAGGTCGTGTTGCCCAGATCGTTCTTCACGATGTGCAGATCGGAGTGGCAGACCCCCGCGAACTTGATGGCGATGGCCACATCGTCCGGGCCCGGATCGCGCCGCTCGAAGCTGTAGGGAGCCAGCGGCTTGTCGGACGCAGTGGCGGCAAAGGCGCGGGTGGCGATGGGCATGGGTGGACCTCCGTGATCTGTGGCTCAGGTGAGGCCGAAGGTCCCGCTTCGCAACGCCCTCAGCCCAGTTTCTTTATCAGCGCCTGCGCCGCCGCCGGGTTGCGCACCTTTGCGCCCGAGATGAAATAGGCGAAGACGTCGCCGCGTTTCGCCCAGGTCCTGGTCTGGTTCGCAACCGCATCCAGTTCGTCGGACGTCATGCCCGTCGGCTCGTCCTCGCGGCTGGACATCAGCCGGGCATAGGTAAAGTCCGCCGTAGGCTGATCGATCCGGGGCCATTCGGGCGCCTCGTCGTCGACGGCATAGACGATGGCCGCGCCGTATTTGGCGGCCAGATCGTAGAACTGTTGAGTGTCGAACGTCGGGCTGCGGACCTCAAGCGCATGGCGCAGGCGCAGGCCGTCCTTCTCGGTCGGTAGCAGCTTCAGGAAGCCCTCGAAATCCTCGGCATCGAACTTCTTGGTGGCCATGAACTGCCAGTTGATCGGCCCCAGCTTGTCGCCCAGCGCCGTCAGCCCCTGATCCAGAAACCGGTCGAAACTCTCCTTGCCCTCGCTCAACACCTTGCGATTGGTGCAATAGCGACTGGCCTTGACCGAGAAGACGAACCCGTCGGGCGTCTCGTCGCGCCACTTCATCCAGCTGTCGGGCTTGAAGGTGGAATAGTAGGTGCCGTTGATCTCGATCGAGGTCAGAGCCCGGCTGGCGAACTCCAGCTCGCGTTTCTGGACCAGATCGGACGGATAGAAGACGCCACGCCAAGGTTCATAGGTCCAGCCGCCGATGCCGATGTGAATGGAGTGGGTCATAGGTCGTCACCTATCGGGTCAAATATCCAGTTCTCGCGTGCCGAACGAATGCGTACGATAAAGATGCCGTCATTTTCGATCTCGTAGATGATGACGTGCGCGTCTTGCGAGTAGGCCCGCACGGGCGGCACCATTTCAGTTCTCAGCCTGGTGGCCTCTGGATATTGGCTCAGATAGTCAAACGTTTGTTCCAGGTCTGTCAGATAACGTTCCGTCCGCGCCGGCCCGAAACGCTCCAAGCCGTCCCAGAGAATCATTTCCAGATCGAGATCAGCCGCCCGCGAAAGCCGGTATCGGCTCATGCAGCGCCCTTGCGACGTTCGAACTCAGCCTTCGCCGCTTCGAATATCTGCCGGGGCGTTCTGTCGGAAACGCCGCTTGCACGTCCCTCGTCGATCAGCCGCTGCATGGTGGCGATCTTTTCTGCCTTGATCTGCTCGCGCCGGATGAGATCGCGAACGACATCGCTGGAGTTGCCATAGCGACCCGTTCGGGTCTGGTCTTCGACCCAATCCTTCATCGCATCGGGAAGGGAGATGTTCATAGTGGCCATCACCAGAAGATCGCCTTTATGGCAATCCTTGTCAATTGCTGGCCTTGGTCAGAAATCCTTCACCCCGCGATCGCCGCCTGCATCCCGGCCAGCAGGCTGGCGGCGGTGATGGGTTTGGGGACGTGGTGGTCGGCACCGGCGGCGAAGGCCTGATCGCGGTGTTCGGGCATGGCGTTGGCGCTGAGCATGACGACGGGGGTACGCGGGCGGCCAAGGTCGCGGGCTTCCAAGTCGCGGATGGCACGCGTGGCAGTCAGGCCGTCCATCACGGGCATCTGCATGTCCATCAGGACGATGTCGAACAGGCCGCCCTGAAAGGCGGCCAGGGCCTGGGCTCCATCGTCGACGGTCACCACCTCCGCTCCGTGCGTTCCCAGGATCAGCTCGACGACGCGCTGGTTGGTGGGGTGATCCTCGGCCAGCAGGACGCGTAGGGCGGGCAGGGGTGCATCCGCGACCTCGGGCTGGCGTGGCAAGGGCTGTGAGACGCCAGCCTGCAACCTGACCAACGGCAGTTCGACCGCAAACCGGCTGCCGACGCCGGGGGTGGAAGTCGCCGAGATGCGGCCGCCCATCAGCTCGACCAGAGCCTGACAGATCGACAGGCCCAGGCCCGTGCCACCGAAGCGGCGTGTGATGCTGGTGTCGGCCTGGCTGAAGCGATCGAACAGGCGGCGGGCATGATCGGGACCGAAGCCCACGCCGGTGTCCTCGACCTCGAACTTCAGCAGGGCGTGGCCGTCTTCATCATCGGTGACACCGAAGCGGACGATCACCGATCCGACGGCGGTGAATTTGACGGCGTTGGACAGCAGATTGCCCAGCACCTGACGAATGCGAGTGCTGTCGCCGATGAAGGTGCCATGGGCGCCGGCCGGTCGCTCCACGATAAAGGCCAGGCCACGCTCTTCGGCTCGCGGGCGCATGACATCCAGCGGCGCGACAATGGCCTCGTCCAGATCGAAGGCGCGCGCCTCGATGTCCAGCTGCCCGGCCTCGATCTTGGACACGTCCAGAATGTCCGAAACCAGCCGCTCCAGCGTCCGTCCGGAAGCGTTGATCAGCGTCACCATCTCGATCTGTTCTGGACTGAGCGGGGTGCGGGACAGGGCATCGACGATGCCGATGACGCCGTTCAAAGGCGTGCGGATCTCATGGCTCATATTGGCCAGGAAGTCGGACTTGGCGCGGTTGGCCGCTTCCGCTGCAGTCTTGGCCTCGATCAGGGCGCGTTCGGCGGCGACCTTTTCGGTCACGTCGCGGGCGACACCATAAATCCGGTCGCCGAACCGGTGCGCGCGCCATTCCAGAGTGACGTCGTGACCGTCCCGGTGGCGATAGCGATTCACGTGACCGATAACGGGATCGCCCGGCTGGCGGTTCTCGACCTCGACGACGCTGTCCAGCGTGCCCGGAAGATCTTCGGGATTGAGCAGGTCCAGCAGCCGCCGGCCCTCGATTTCGTGCGGATGATAGCCCAGGACGGTAAACCAGGAGGCGCTGGCCTTGATCACCAGGCCGTCCATGTCGCGGACCACCAGCAAATCCAGCGAGACGTCGAAAAAGGTGTCCAGATCGACCCGCGCCACGTCACCGGTGCCAACGTCGGGCGTGGTGGCGAGGGTCAGGCAAGTCATCGGCAACGCTTCCTAAGGGGAACGCTGCACATCTAACCGGGAGGGGTTAAGGTCACCTTTGCAGTGACGGATCAGTAGGCGAAATCGCGATACATTCGCCCGACGTCGCCCTGCCAGTCGCCATGGTACAGCTCCAGCAACCGCTCGGCCGGGGTGATTCCGCTGTCGGCAATGTCTTCAAGTTCCGACAGATAGCCGCGCTCGTCGACCATGCCGCCGCTGAAGCGGGCGCGGTTCTTGAGACCCTGTTTGGCGATGGCGACCAGATCGACGGCGATGTCGCGCACGGATCGACCGGCGACCTCTGCTTTCAGGCCCAGTCGGGTCACGTCGCGGCGCAGGCGCTCGTGGTCGGCGATGTCCCAGTCCTTGACCAGGTCCCAGGCGGCGGCCAGCGACGGTGCATCATACAGGACACCGGCCCAGAGCGCCTGCAAGGCGCAGATGCGGCTCCACGGCCCGCCATCGGCCCCGCGCATCTCCAGATAGGCCTTGAGACGCACCTCGGGGAAGAGGGTGGTCAGGTGGTCATTCCAGTCCTTCAGCGTCGCACGCTCGCCGGTCAGGGCTGGCAGTCCATCGGTCATGAAGCTGCGGAATGACTGTCCCGACAGATCGACATAGGTCTGGCCCCGCTTGGCGAAATACATCGGCACGTCCAGCGCATAGTCGGCATAGCGTTCGAATCCGAAGCCGTCCTGGAAGACGAAGTCCAGCATGCCGGTGCGGTCCGGATCCGTGTCGGTCCAGACATTGGCACGGGCGCTGAGGAAGCCGTTGGGCCTGCCTTCGGTGAAGGGCGAACAGGCGAACAGGGCGGTGGCGATCGGTTGCAGCGCCAGGGAGGTGCGGAACTTGGCGACCATGTCGGCTTCGCTGTCGAAGTCCAGGTTCGACTGGATCGTGCAGGTGCGCAGCATCATGTCGAGGCCCAGCGACCCCTTTTTGGGCATATAGGCGCGCATGATGCCGTAACGGCCCTTGGGCATGATCGGCACATCCTCGCGCCGCCACATCGGGTCGAAGCCTGCGCCCAGGAAACCGAGGTTCAGTTGGTCCGCGACCTGTTTGACCTCCATCAGGTGGCGGCCGGTCTCGTCGCAGATTTCGTGCACATCCTTCAGCGGCGCACCGGACAGCTCGAACTGCCCGCCGGGCTCCAGGCTGATGGACGCGGTCATGCCTTCGGCGTTCTTGCGCTCCAGGGCGATGACGTGCCCGGCCTCCTCGACGGGGCTCCAGCCGAAGCGTTGCAGGCCGGTCAGCATGGCCAGGATGCCGCTGTCGCCCTCATACGTCGGGCGGCGCAGGGTGGTGCGGTCGAAGCCGAACTTCTCGTGCTCGGCCCCGATACGCCACTGGTCGTGGGGCTTAATGCCCTTGGACATGGCTCCGATCAGATCGTCTCTGGAAAGCGGCGCGTGATCGGCCATCTGTAACCCCTGCTGTCGCGGCTAGATGGTGGGAAAAGCAGCGCTACTCAAGGGGCTTTGTTGTTTGCCCTATCGCTTCCCGCGCGGCGGCTCGCTGCTTGAGGGCTAACGCTCCCAATCGCCCGCCGCCGCCTGCCACAGGGTCATGGCCGCAATGGCTGCGGTGTCGGCGCGCAGGATACGCGGACCCAGCGATACGGCGGTGGTGAGGGGCAGGGCGCGGAGACGCTCGCGCTCGTCCGGCGAGAAGCCGCCCTCAGGACCGATCAGGATGGCCCACGGCGAGGGAGGGGAATTTGCAAGCGCCTGAGCAACCGGCGCTCCACCCGTCTCGTCGCAGAACATCAGGCGGCGGCCGTCCTTCCAGCCGTCGAGAATATCGGACAGTTTCACCGGGTCATCGATGACCGGAACGTCCAGACGCCCGGTCTGCTCGGCGGCCTCCTCGGCGATGGCATCCAGCCGGTCCAGGCGGATGCGGTCGGTATTGGTGCGCTGGGTCAGGGTCAGGCGGACCCGGCGAGCCCCCAGTTCGGCGGCCTTTTCGACGATGGTTTCGACCCGCGCCTTCTTGACCACGGCCACGATCAGGTCGAGGTCGGGGCCGTATGCCTGGGGCCGGACCTGTTCCTGAGCCTTCAGGATGACGCCCTTCTTGAGCACCTCGCCGATGGTGCACCGCCATTCGCCGTCCTGGCCGTTGAAGACCTTGAGGTCGTCGCCCGCCTTCAGCCGCATGACCTGGGTCAGGTAGCGCGACTGGTCGAGCGTCGGCGCAACTGCGGCACCGGCGGACAGAGGCTGGGGGACGTGGAGGCGGATCATGACCGCCTCTGTGCCGTCAGAGCGTCCGCGCGATCAAGAGCTTCATGATCTCATTGGTGCCGCCATAGATGCGCTGGACGCGGGCGTCCTTGTACAGCTGGGCGATCGGGTACTCGTTCATATAGCCATAGCCGCCGTGCAGTTGCAGCATCTCGTCGATGGTTTCGCCCTGGATGTCGGTGACCCAGTATTTGGCCATGGAGGCGGTGGCGGCGTCGAGCTGGCCCTTCAGGTGCAGGCCGATGCAGTGGTCGGTGAAGACCTTGGCGACAGTCAGCTTGGTCTTCACCTCGGCCAGCTTGAACTGGGTATTCTGGAAGTCGAGGATGCGTTTGCCGAAGGCCTTGCGCTCTTTCACATAGGCGATGGTCTCGGTCAGGCCACGCTCTGCGGCGGCGACGCCCTGGACGGCGATGTTCAGTCGCTCCTGCGGCAGTTGCTGCATCAACTGGACGAAGCCCTGGCCTTCGTTGCCGCCGATGATGTTTTCGGCCGGCACCTTCACGTCATTGAAGAACAGCTCTGAGGTGTCGTTGGCCTCCATGCCGATCTTGTGCAGGTTGCGGCCGCGCTCGAAGCCTTCCGCGCCATCGGTTTCGACCACGATCAGCGACGTGCCCTTGGCCCCTTCGGCGGGGTCTGTCTTGGCCACCACGATGATGAAATTGGCCAGTTGGCCATTGGTGATGAAGGTCTTGGAGCCGTTCAGGACATAGCCGTTGCCCGACTTGACCGCGGTGGTCTTTATGCCCTGCAGGTCCGAGCCCGCGCCCGGCTCGGTCATGGCGATGGCACCGACCAGCTCGCCCGAGACCAGCTTTGGCAACCAGCGCTGCTTCTGCTCCTCGGTGCCGTAGTGCCAGATGTAGGGCATGACGATCGCATTGTGCAGCGAAATGCCGAAATGGTCGGCGCCCTTCCAGCCCAGCTGACGCATCAGCACAACCTCGTGGCGATAGTCGCCCCCCATGCCGCCGTCTTCCTCGGGCATGGAAATCCCCAGCAGGCCCGCATCCCCCGCATCGTTCCAGAGCTGGCGCGGGACGGAGCTATCGGCGATCCACTGCGCGAACTTCTCGGGCGGCGCGTGCTCGTCGATCCATTTGCCGACGCTGTCGGAGAAGAGGGTGATCTCCTCGTCCTGCATGAAGTCGGGGTCGGGGCTGTTGAGGATGTTCATGATCTCGCTCGGACGCTCTCCCTCCCTGGGTGAGGGAGGGTGGCCGCGCAGCGGCCGGGTGGGAGGGGCTGGGCGACGGGAGGGCGGCTGTGTGGCCGAGCCCTCCCCACCCGGTCGTCGCTACGCGGCGACCACCCTCCCCCGAGGGGGAGGGAGAACTTCTGTGCGGCTCTAAAACGCCTCCGCCGGAAGCGCCATCAGAACGTCTGCGCCGGTCTTCATCTTGGCCAGGTGGGCGTGGGCGTCGGGCAGGATGCGTTCGACGAAATAGCGGCCGGTGGCGATCTTGTTGGCATAGAAGGGATCGTCCGAACCGGCGTCTATCTTGGCCTGCGCGGCCTTGGCCATCTGGGCCCAGAGGTAGGCCAGGGCCGTGATGCCGAACAGGTTCAGATAGTCGGTCGAGGCGGCACCGGCATTGTCGGGGTTGGCCATGCCGTTCTGCATCAGCCACATGGTCGCTTCCTGCAGCTTCTTCTTGGCGTCGGCCAGACCCTCGACGAAGGGCTGGACGGGCCCTTCGCCACCATTCTCGGCCACGAAGGCGTCGATGTCGGCGAACCAGCTCATGATTGCGCGGCCACCCTGCGACGGCAGCTTGCGGCCGACCAGATCAAGGGCCTGAATACCGTTGGTGCCTTCGTAGATCATGGTGATCCGCGCATCGCGCAGATACTGCGACGCCTGGAAATGCTCGGTATAGCCGCTGCCGCCGTGAACCTGCATGGCCAGGCTGGCGACGTGGAAGCCCTTGTCGGTCAGATAGGCCTTCAGCACCGGGGTGATCAGACCCATGTAGTCATGGGCCTTCTGCGCCTCGGCGGCGTCCTCGGAGCGTTGCAGGTCAGCCTGGAGTGCGGTCCACAGGATGAAAGCCTGGCCCCCTTCGACGAAGGCCTTGGCCTCCATCAGCATGCGGCGCACGTCGGGGTGGACCATGATGCTGTCGGCGGGGCCGTCGGGGTTCTTGGGCCCGGTCAGGCTGCGGCCCTGCAGGCGGTCCTTGGCGAACTCGACGGCGGCCTGATAGGCGGCGTCGCCGATGGCCAGGCCTTGCAGGCCGGTGCCCAGGCGGGCCTCGTTCATGACCACGAACATGTTGTTCATGCCCCGGCCTTCCTCGCCGATCAGCCAGCCGGTGGCCTCGTCATATTGCATGACGGCCGTGGCGTTGCCGTGGATGCCCATCTTGTGCTCTAGGCCCGCGCACATCAGGCTGTTGCGCTCACCCAGGCTGCCGTCGTCGTTGACCATGACCTTGGGCACCAGGAACAGCGACAGGCCCTTGATCCCGGCGGGGGCACCTTCGACGCGGGCCAGGACGGTGTGGATGATGTTGTCGGTGAAGTCGTGCTCGCCGGCCGAGATCCAGATCTTCTGGCCGGTGATCTTGTACGTGCCGTCGCCCTGCGGGACCGCCTTGGTCCGCACCATGCCCAGATCCGTCCCGCACTGGGGCTCGGTCAGGTTCATCGTGCCGCCCCACTCGCCGGTGGCCATCTTGGGCAGGTATTTGGCCTTCAGCTCTTCGGAGGCATTGGCGTGGATGCCGGCATAGGCCCCGGCGGTCAGGCCCGGATACATGGAGAAGGCGGCGGAGGCGGCGGCGGTGAACTGGCCGAAGGCCATCGACACCACGGCGGGCATCCCCTGTCCGCCATAGGCCGGATCGGCGGCCAGCGCCGGCCAGCCCGCCTCGACCATCGCCTGATAGGCTTCCTTCCAGCCCTTCGGGCCCGTGACCACGCCATTGTCCCAATGGCAGCCTTCCTTGTCGCCCGAATGATTGATCGGGGCGATGACCTCCTCGGCGAACTTGGCCCCTTCTTCCAGGATCTGGCCGACCAGGTCGGACGAGACGTCGGCAAAACCGGGCTGGTTGGCGTAGCGATCGATCTCCAGAACCTCGTTCAGGATGAAGGTCAGGTCGCGGACGGGGGCCTTGTAAGCCATGGGTCAGGCTCTCGCTTTGAAGGGGTGAAGGGTGTGGTCGGGGTTCATGCGGGCCTTCAGCAGGCTGGCATATTCTTCGGCGCCGGGCAGCAGGTCGGGGCGGTATTCGCCCAGCTTGCGCTCCATGACGGCGCAGGCTTCCTCGGCGGTCTCGATGGCGGCGTCCAGGTCTTCACGCTGCTGTCTCAGGGCGGCGATCTGGGCACGATGGCGACGCAGGGCCACGGCCATCTGATGGGTATTGTGGTCGTCGTGATCGTAGAGATCGAGCATCTGCTGGATCTCGACCAGGGAAAAGCCGATGCGGCGTCCGCGCAGGATCAGCTTCAGCCGGGCGCGGTCACGGGCGTCATAGACGCGGGTCTGGCCCTTGCGTGCAGGCGTCAGCAGGCCCTTGTCCTCATAGAAACGCAGGGCTCTCGCCGTCGCGCCGAACTCTCGGCACAACTGGCGGATGGAGTAGGTGCGATGATCGTCGGCGGTTGCCATGGCTGACGTCATAACTTGACGTGCACGTAAAGGGAAGCCTTGGCGCGCTCAGCCTGTTAGGATGCGACAATGGCCCGCAAACACGTCAATGACGCCGGTACCGCCAAGGGCGATCTGCCCAGCAAGATCTGCGTGGTGTGCGGCCTGCCGTTCAGCTGGCGGCGCAAATGGGCACGGGACTGGGATCAGGTGAAGGTCTGTTCGGACCGATGCCGCGCGGCGAAGCCGAAAGCCTAGCGGACCTCGCGGCCCCGGAACCACAACACGGGCATGGTCATGGCGATCAGAATGGCGTTGGTAATGGCCGGCCCGGCTTCCAGACCCAGGGCATGCACGGCCAGCATGATGGTTTCCAGCGCCAGGAGGCCGGCGGCGGCGGTCAGCATCAGCGGACGCCCATGCTTCCAGGACACGACCGGGGCCAGCAGCAGGATCGCCAGAACGATCTCGGCCACGCCCAGACCGCGCACCATATTGGAGGGCACCAGCGCGGGCCAGCTCATCAGCTGAACCAGATTGGTCATGGGCTCGGTCAGCTTGGCATAGCCTGCTGCGGCGAAGAACATCGCCAGCCAGCCCTGCAAGGTCCACAGGGTGAGGTTGCGATAGCTCGCGAACAGGCGCGAGCGGGCGGGGGTCAGAACCTGAGAGGTCATGTGATTATACGCCGGGGAGGGCGCTCGCTTCTTGATTGGTAACAGTCGCGATATCGGATTGAGCCCACCGGTTCGCAAGGGTCTTATAGCCGCGCTTGTGCCACTTGTCATCAACAGATGACATCAGCTGATGACTTATTGTTTCGGGCGGCGGAAATGCCACACGGACACGGCGGTCAGAGGCGCGCCTGACGGGCCTGTTCGATCCGATCCAGCTTGGCATATAGGGCGGACCAGTCGTCACGATCGGC
The DNA here is from genome assembly GCA_943372125.1 of Brevundimonas vancanneytii. Taxonomy (GTDB): domain Bacteria; phylum Pseudomonadota; class Alphaproteobacteria; order Caulobacterales; family Caulobacteraceae; genus Brevundimonas; species Brevundimonas vancanneytii_D. The sequence continues at coordinate 61,443 of CALRXI020000001.1, read as the reverse complement.
GATGTCGGACCAGATCGTCTCGACTTCATCGATCAGCATCTCTTCGGGCTCTGAGCGGGCGAATGCGGGGTGTTCCAGACGTTCGGGTCGGTCCGGCGTGTGTTCAAACAGGGCAAAGCGGAAGGCGTCGAAGGCTTCGCCTTGGTACAGCTTGCCACGCGGTCCGCCGAGCGCCCGGGCCGAGGAGGCGAAGCCGGTGAACCAGTCGTGGAACAGCGGCTCCCAGCGCAGGGCCTCGCCGCCCTCCTTGAGCAGGGCCAGGGTCGCATCCAGCAGGCGCTGGTCCGCCGCCTCGCCCAGGCTGAGGACGCCGAGACGGGACAGGAAAGCCGCGCGGAGTTCGCGGATATAGGCGGGCCCGAATCCGTTCAGTGCATCGGTCAGTGGTTCGGCCTCGGCGACCAGTTTCAGCGCACCGCCCAGCTGCGTCAGGGCCCAGAAGACGGCCTCGGGCTGGCGGGCGAAGGCATAGAGGCCGGTCTGGTCGAAGTAGGCGGCGGTGAACTCGGGCTGATATGACGGCAAGAAGCGCCAGGGGCCGTAGTCGAAGCTCTCACCCGTGACGTTCAGATTGTCGGTGTTCAGCACGCCGTGGACAAAGCCTGCCGCGACCCACCGCGCGGCCAGCCGGGCCGAAGCCTGGACTACGGCGGCATAGAAGGCCGGAGTGTCTCCCGCCGTGACGCCGGGGTGGTAGAGGCCACGCGCATGCTCGACAAGGGTCTCGACCATGTCCGGCCGGTTCAGATAGGCCGCCCGCTGGAAAGTGCCGAAGCGGATATGGCTGTGCGACAGCCGCACCAGGACGGCGGACCGGGTCGGCGATGGCTCGTCCCCGCGTTCCAGCGCCTCGCCCGTCTCGATCAGCGACAGGGCGCGGCTGGTCGGCACGCCTTGTGCCTCCAGCATGGCGGCGGCCAGCACTTCGCGCACGCCGCCTTTGAGCGTCAGCCGTCCGTCGCCACCGCGTGACCAGGGGGTGGTGCCGGAGCCCTTGGTGCCCAGGTCGAGCAGTCTCTGTCTTGGAGCGCTATCGCTCGCGACGCGGTCGCTCTCTGCTTGAACCCGGGGCGTCTCGCGCATCTGGGCGGCCAGGAAGCCGCGTCCGTCGCCGAGGTCGGGATTGTAATGCCTGAACTGGTGCCCGTGATAGCGCATAGCGATGGGCGCTGGCTCGCCGGGCAGGAGCTTGAACCGTCCGAAATGGGCGATCCATTCGGCGTCGGTCAGAGTGTCCAGCCCGACCGTCGCAGCGGCCCGGTCGTTGCGGATGCGCAGCAGGCTCTGGGGAAAATCGGCCGCCTGAACGAGATCGCCGAACTCGGGCCCTAATGCTGCGAACTGCGGATCGGGACGATAGGCGGGCGAAACGGGCATCGGCCGCAGATGCGACCTGCAAGGGTCATGCGCAACCACCCAGCCGGTTGATCGTATGGTGCGGTGCGTTAAGGTAACGGCAGACATCAGGTCGGGCTTGTCCCGGCCAGGCCGGCGCCGATGCGCGAACCCGGTCCGGCACCCGTCGATAACCCGGTGCCACGTACAGACCTTTTCCATTGGAGGCCGACGTGGCGCGCAGGATCACGATCAATACACTCAACTTCCTCAAGACCGAGGCGGCGTCGGGCCTTGTGCTCGGGCTGGCGGCTGTCGCGGCTCTGATCGTGGCCAACTCGCCCCTGGCAGGCGGCTATTTCTACTGGCTGAAGAGCGAGCATGTCCTGCAGGTCGGGCCGCTGATGCTCGAACTGACCATTTCCGACTGGATCAAGGAAGGTCTGATGGCGATCTTCTTCCTGGTCGTGGGGCTGGAGATCAAATACGAGATTCTGAAGGGTGAGCTGAGCGATCCGCGCAAGCTGGCGACCCCGGTGCTGGCGGCCATCGGCGGTATGCTGGCTCCGGCCGGGGTCTATCTGCTGGTGTCCGGCCTCGCGGCCGGCCCGCATGAAGGCTGGCCCATTCCACTGGCCACCGATATCGCCTTTGCGTTGGCGGTATTCGCCGTCGCCGCCAAGAAGCTTCCCTCATCGCTGCGGGTCTTCCTGCTGACCCTGGCCATCGTCGATGATCTGGGGGCCATCGCCCTGATCGCCGTGCTGTTCTCGTCCGGCATCGAATGGGTGCCGCTGGCCGGTGTAGCGGCCTTGCTGATCGCCGGTGCGATCGGGGCGCGGATGGTGCGGGTCCCGGCCCCCTTCTGGGTGCTGGGCTTTGCGGTGGTCTGGTATCTGACGGTGCTGGCCGGTCTGTCGACGTCGCTGACGGCCGTCGCCTTCGCCTTGATCGTGCCGGTCGAGCCGCGCAAATGCGACAACCAGAGCCCGCTGAAGGAGGCGATGCACGATCTGCACCCCTATGTCGCCTTCCTGGTCCTGCCGCTGTTCGCCTTCGCCAAGGCGGGCGTCAGCTTTGCTGGCCTGTCGCTGGATCAGGCCATGGCACCACTGGTGATCGGGATCGCGCTGGGCCTATTCGTCGGCAAGCAGATCGGCGTGTTCGGCATGGCGTGGCTGGCCTCGGCGCTGAAGCTGGGCGCAAAGCCGACCAATTCGACCTGGCTGGAAGTTTACGGTGTCAGCCTGCTGTGCGGCGTGGGTTTCACCATGAGCCTGTTCATCGGTGTTCTGGCCTTTCCTGGCGCGATCGATTCGGTGGAACAGGTCGAGGTCAAGCTGGGCGTTCTTGGTGGCTCCTTCCTGTCCGCGGTGGCCGGCGCGATCGTGCTCGCCATCGCGGGCGCGCGACGCAAAAAATTGGCCGCAGCCCACACGGATACTGACGCCAGCTGAGCGAATATTGACCTAAGGTCATCGTTTTCTGTCGCTTTTGCGTCACAGTTTGGCGACGCACGCGGTTGAAATGTGTCGTGATGATGTGCGGCTGCTTGTCGCTGACTCGGGATGGGCTTACCCAAAAGGCTGGACTTTCCGCGTTCCATCAGAAGAGCGCGGTCCAGGGATCAGGAAACGCCGCGGCGACCGCTTAAAGCGGGGCCCGGCATAATGTCGGGGAAGCCATATGCGCCTTACCAATCTGCTTCGTTCCACAGCCTCCGTTGCCGTCGTCGGTGCCGTGGCCTTCGGTTTCGCCGGTGTGGCTTCGGCCCAGTCGGCCGAGCAGGACGGCCCGACCACCATCGACGACATCATCGTGACCGCCCAGAAGCGCGAGCAGAACCTTCAGGACGTGCCGATCGTGGTCACCAGCCTGTCGGCCGAGACGCTGAATGACGCCGGTGTGCGCGATATCAAGGACCTGCAGATTCTGACGCCGGGCCTGACCGTCACCTCGACCTCGTCGGAAGCCTCGACCACCGCCCGTATCCGCGGCGTCGGCACCGTGGGCGACAACCCCGGTCTGGAAAGCTCGGTCGGCGTGGTCATCGACGGCGTCTATCGCTCGCGCAACTCGGTCGGCTTCGGCGATCTGGGCGAGCTGAGCCGCATCGAGGTTCTGAAGGGCCCGCAGGGCACCCTGTTCGGCAAGAACACCTCTGCCGGCGTCATCAACATCATCACCGAGGCCCCGTCGTTCACGCCGGGCTTCAATGCCGAGGCCACGGTCGGCAACTATGGCACCCTGGGCGCCTCGGGCTCGGTCACAGGCCCCATCAGCGACACCCTTGCGTTCCGCCTGTATGGTGCCCGTCGCGTCCGTGACGGCTTCTACAATGTCGATCTCGGCGACGGCCCGCGTACCAACAGAGACGACCAGAACCAGGATTTCGGAGCCGTCCGCGGCCAGCTGCTGTGGCTGCCCAACGACAACACCTCCTTCCGCCTGATCGCCGATTACGCCTCGCGCGATGAATACTGCTGCACCGGCGTGCAGATCCGTTCTGGCCCGACTCAGGCCTTTATCGACTTGCTGTCGACCGGGTCTGGTGCGCGTCCTCCCGCAGCAGGGTTCGCGCCCCTGCCATTCTCGCGCACGGCCTTCGCCAACCGTGAAAGCGGCCAGTATGTCGAGGACAGGGGTGTCTCGCTGGAGGCCAACTTCGACATGCCGTCGATGTTCGGCGGTGCCACCCTGACCTCCGTCACCTCGTGGCGTGACTGGTCGACCGAACTGGGTCAGGACATCGACTATACCGGTGCCGATATCGCCTATCGCGTCCAGGACGAGGAAAACGGCTACGGCGTCGAGAACCTGACGCAGGAATTCCGCCTCGCTGGTCAGACTGACCGTTTCGATTGGCTGGTGGGTCTGTTCGCGACCAAGGAAGACATTACGCGCAACGACACCTGGTACTTCGGTGCCGACTACACGCCGTTCATCTCCTTCCTGCTCAGTGCCAACCTGAACGCCGCCTCAGGCGGTGCCTTTCCGATCAGCCCCGGCATCGTTGGCTGCTTCACCCGTCCGGGTCAAACCGCCGGCCCGACAGGCCTGCAAGGCTGTCTCGCCAGCGGCGGCACCGGCGCGATCGGGCCGGGCGGCACGGTCGTTTCTACGGCTACCGCGACCGGTCCAGGTTTCACCTTGGGTCAAGGCTATGCCGACACCTACGAGCAGGAATCGACCTCCATCGCGCTGTTCACCAACAACACCTGGCGTGTGACGGATCAGTTCGAACTGACGCTGGGCCTGCGCTACACGATGGACGACAAGTCCCTCGACGCATTGCAGCAGAACGTCAACGGTAACGGCAGCACGTGTACGGCGGCGCAACTCAATGCCGCTGCTATCGGCGGCGCGGTCGGTGCCGGCGCGGTCGGCGGCATTCTGGGGGCTCTGTGCCTGCCCTTCGCAAACAGCGCGTTCAACAACCGTCCGATCGCGGAAAGCACGGACGACAGCGAACTGACCGGAACCCTCAAGGCGGCCTATCGTCTGAACGACTCGGTCATGTTCTATGGATCGTATGCGCGCGGCTACAAGAGCTTCGGCTACAACCTGGACCGGGTGCACCGCACCGGCACCATCACGCCTGTGTCGACGCTGTTCTTCCCATCCGAGTACGTGGACAGCTACGAACTCGGCGCGAAGATGACGCTGCTGGACCGCACCCTGCTGCTGAACGTCACCTATTTCGATCAGACGTTCGAAAACTTCCAGCTGAACACCTTCAACGGCGTGGGCTTCACGGTCGAGCCGATCCCGGAACTGACCTCGCGCGGCATCGACGCCGACATGGTCTGGTTCACGCCGATCGAAGGCCTGAGCTTCCAGGGCGGTCTGACCTATACGGATGCCGAGTACGGCGTGTTCACGGCCGCCGATCTGGTGGACCCGAACAACTTCCCGGCCGCCTCGCTGCTGCCCGGCTCGCGCCCGTCGTTCGCGCCGGAGTATTCGGCCTCGCTGTCGGTCAACTTCGAACGCAATCTGGGTAATGGGCTGCGTGGCGGGTTCAGCCTGGCCGGCAAATACATGTCGGAATACAACACCGGTTCCGACCTCTCGCCGTTCAAGCTTCAGGACGCCTTCACCACCGTCAACGGTCGCATCACCCTCGGCAGCGAGGACGAGCGCTGGACGGTGGAGTTCTGGGCGCAGAACCTGACCGACGAAGAATATCTGCAGGTCGGTTACAACGGTCCCCTGCAAGGCACCGCCTTCCAGACGACGGTGCAGGGCGCGGGAACCAGCAACCCCGGCACCTTCTACAACCAGGCCCGCGACACCCAGACCTACAACGCCTTCCTGGGCGCGCCTCGCACCTACGGCGCGACCCTGCGCTTCAAATACTGATCACGGCCTCTTCGGAGGTCTCGACAAGGAGCCGGTCGGGGGAAACCCCGGCCGGCTTTTTCGTGCGCTGGTATCAGGGCGCAGCCGGATCCCGGATGAAACGGAGGAAGTCGCTTGTCGGTTGGCGCACACCTGCAACGATTGCCCGTTGCGCGCGCGGGGGATCGCCAGACGGCGCATCCGAACCGCAGCGCGCCCAGACGCCTGCACAGTCGCCTCGTCTGCCCCCGATGCGGATGGGCGATGATTGTGCCAAACGGGGCCCTGACAAGGCGTCAGGGATCGGCGCACTTTCATGGTCGTCTACTCGGCGGGCGCGTCCTGGCGGTTCTCGCCGTGCTGGTTATGGAACATGCGGCCCAGTCGTCCGCCCACGCGCGTCTTGGCCCCGTCGATCAGGCTGAAGGCCGCCGGGACGAAGATCAGCGACAGAGCCGTGGAGGTGATCAGCCCGCCGATGACCGCGATGGCCATGGGCGATCTGAACTCCGTCCCCTCGCCGATAGCCAGGGCGATGGGCAGCATGCCCAGACCCATGGCCAGAGTCGTCATGATGATCGGCTGGGCCCGCTTGTGCGCCGCGTCAACGATCGCGTCATAGCGGTTCAGGCCCCGCTCCATGGCGATGATGGCGTAGTCGACCAGCAGGATGGAGTTCTTGGCCGCAATCCCGGTCAACATGATGATGCCGATCAGGGCCGGCATCGACAGCGCCTTGCCGGTCACCAGCAGCAGGAAGAAGGCCCCGCCGAAAGACACCGGCAGGGCGGTCAGGATGGTGATCGGGTGGAAGAAGCTCTTGAACAGCAGAACCAGCACCAGATACATCAAGAGGATGCCGGTCACGATGGCGAAGATGAAGCCTGACGCCGTCTCCTGAAGGTTCTCCAGCTCGCCAGACACCGCCTGGCTGACCCCATTGGGCAGGGCCTTCATGGCGGGCAGGGCGTTCACCCGTTCCGAGGCCTGACCCAGGGTGATGCCGTTCAACTCCGCCGTCAGGGTCGCCACGCGCAGGCGATCCAGCCGGGTCAGCTGGTTGGGCCCGGCCCCGAAACTGACGTCGGCCACGGACGACAGCGGCACGGCGACGCCCGCGGCAGTCGGCACCTGAAGGTTCTCGATGATGCCGAGGTCGGCACGAGAATCCTCGGTCAGCATGACCCGGATGGGCACCTGACGGTCGCCCAGATTGAATTTGGGCAGCAGTTGGTCCGCATCGCCAAGGGTCGCAACACGCGCGACCGAACTGATATCCGAGGCCGTGACGCCCTGCTGGGCGATGTCGGGCTTGGGCGTGATCAGGATTTCCGGACGCACCAGGGCGGCCGAGGAGATCACGTTGGACAGGCCGGGAATGTCGCGCATCTGACGCTCGACCGCCGCCGCCGCATCCTCCAGCACGGCCCCGTCGTCACCGACCAGAGAGATGGACACCTGACCGCCCCCGCCGCCTTCGACGCCGAACTGGACGCGGGCACCGGGGATTTGACGCAGGATCGGCCCCATCTCCTGTTCGAAGGCCTGCTGGCGGATGTCGCGCTCGTTCTTCTTGACCAGATTCACGGTCATGCTGGCGCGGCGAACCTCGCCCGCGCTCGAGCCGCCGCCAGGGCCGAAGCTGGTGGTCGCCGAGCCGATGGAGGCATAGACCGACTTGACCTCGGGCCGCTCTGTCAGAGCCGCCGTCGCGCGCTGAACCACCGCATCGGTCTCGGCCAGGGTCGCGCCGGGTGGCAGCTGCACGGTGACGCTGGAGCGCGACACGTCCTCGACCGGGATGAATTCGAAGGGCAGGCGCGAGGCCAGGAAGATCGAGAAGATGAAGAACAGGGTCCCGAGACCCATCACCCACAGACGGTGGTCAAAGACCCGCCACAGGATATGCCGCCGGAAGAAGCCACCCCGCCGCTGTGCCCGGTCCGCCTTCAGCTGAGGTGAGCCGGAATGACCCAGCCCCCATCGCAACAGCCGCAGATAGGCGGTCATCCAGGCCGGGTCACGGTGTTCCTTGCCCTGGTTCGCCTTCAGCATATAGGCGCTCATCAGGGGGGTCAGGGTCCGGGCGACGACCAGCGAGAAGAAGACGCTGACGCAGGTTGCGATGGCGAAGCTCTTGAAGAACTGACCCACGACGCCCGGCATGAAGCCGGTCGGCGCAAAGACGGCGATCAGGGTGGCGGTCGTCGCGATGACGGCCAGGCCGATCTCGTCCGCCGCCTCGATGGCCGCCGGATAGGGGGGCTTGCCGTCGCGTATGTGCCGGACGATGTTCTCGATCTCGACGATGGCGTCATCCACCAGGATGCCGATGGTCAGCGACAGCGCCAGCAGGGTCACGACGTTCAGCGACTGACCCGTCAGGTCCATGATCAGGAAGGTCGGGATCAGCGACAGCGGCATGGCCACGGCCGCGATGAAGGTCGCGCGCCAGTCCCTGAGGAAGATCAGCACGACCAGCACAGCCAGGCCTGCGCCCAGCACCAGAGCCTCGACCGAGGCGTGGAAGTTGTTGATCACATCCTGGGTGGTGTTGGTGACCTGGGCGATGGTGACGTCGGGCAGTTCGTCGTCCAGCTTTTCGATCTCGGCCTTGGTGGCTTCATAGACATCGAGCTCGGACGAGCCTTTGGAACGGCTGACGGAGAAGCCGACGACTTCCTCGCCGTTGAAACGGGCGCGGCCTCGCGCCTCTGACCATTCGTCGCTGATCTCGCCGAGGTCGCCCAGCCGGACGGACCGGCCCGCGACCGGGATCAGGGTCTCGCGCAGGGCCTCGACCGACGGGGCCGAGCCGAGCGTGCGGATCGCCTGTTCGGTGCCGCCGACTTCGCCACGCCCGCCGGGCAGGTTGATGTTGCTGGCCCGCAGCTGGTTCGACACGGCCGCGGCACTGACGCCCTGGGCCGCCAGTTTCTCGGGGTCCAGCTTGATGCGGATTTCGCGGGCGACCCCACCGTCGCGGCTGACCTGGCTGACGCCTTCGATCGACAGCATGCGCTTGGCGACGGTGTTATCGACGAACCAGCTCAGCTCTTCCGGATTCATCCCCGGCGCACGCACCACATAGGTGGCGATGGGCAGTTGGGTGAACTCGATGCGCTGGACGATCGGTTCCTGAACGTCGGCGGGCAGGTTCTGGCGGATGCCGGCAATGGCGTTGCGAACGTCGTTGGTCGCCTTTTCCAGATCGACGCCCAGGTTAAAGGTGATGGAGGTCGTCGAGACGGAATCGCTGATGGTCGAGTTGATGTCGTCGACCTCGCCCAGGCCGGCGACGGCGTCCTCGACCAGGCGGGTCACCTGGGTTTCCAGTTCGGTGGGAGCGGCACCGGACTGAACCACCGACACGGCCACGACCGGTAGATCGACGTTGGGGAAGTTGTTGGTCGGCAGCCTGAAATAGCTGAGCGTGCCCGCCACCGTCAGGACGATGAACAGCAGCACGATCGGAATCGGGTTCCGGATCGACCAGGACGAGATGTTGTTGAAGTTCACGACCTAGTCCGCCTTCTGGGGGGCAGCGGCCTGGACCGGGCGGGCCGGGGTCGGGGGCGCGATGCGCACCAGATCACCTTCGCCCAGGAAACCTGCGCCATCGACGACGACGCGCTGACCGGCCTGCAGGCCGGATGTGACCTCCACGGCCTGACCGACTCGGGCCCCGGTCTGGATGGGCACGAAGCGAACCGCCTCATTGGTGCCGATGACATAGGTGCCGGATTTGCCTTCGCGATAGACGATGGCGGCGGACGGGATGCTGAGCGCAGGGGCGGCACCCACGTCGATGGTGGCGCGGGCATACATGCCGGGCCGCAGCGACCCGCCGGAGGCCAGGGCGATACGGGCGACTCCCAGCCGTGTTTGCGGATCGACTTCGGGCGTCACGATGCGCACTGTCCCGGTCGTGCGGCCGGACTGATCTCCGACAATGCTGGCCGGCGCGCCCGGCCGCACCAGCAAAAGGTCCGCTTCCGGCACGCGCGCATCCAGTTCAAGCCGCCCGTCGCGGACGATGCGGAACAGCTCGGTTCCCGCCCCGATGATCTGGCCGCGCGTCACGCTGCGGCTGGCGATCAGACCCGACACCGGGGCCCGAACCGTCGCCTGACCCAGACGGGTGCGGATCTCGGACAGGGCGGCCTGGGCGGCCGCCAGATTGGCGGAGGACGAGCGTTGGTTGGCCAGGGCCGTATCCAGCGACGCCTGGCTGAGGAAGCCGCGTTCCTTCAACTCCTGCGCGCGGGCCAGGGCCGCATCGTCGCGCGCCAGATTGGCCTGGGCCGTCTGCACCTGAGCCTGGGCCTGGCGAACTTGGGCTCGCAGCAGGTCGTCGTTCATCTGCACCAGCACCTGGCCCTGACGCACATAGCTGCCTTCGTCGACCAGCACGGCCGTGGCGGTCAGGCCCCCGGCCTCGGCCCCGACGGGAACCTCCTCCCAGGCCGAGACGCTGCCGGAGGCCTCGACCTGACGCGGCAGGGAGGTCTGGGTCACAGTGGTGGCCGTCACCGTCTGGCGCGACTTGGGAGCCTCGGCCTTTTCCTCGCCGCCGCTGCAGGCGACCACGGCAAAGGCCGCTCCGGCCATCATCAGGCTGCGAAAAGCGGTCATGGTCTGCGCCATGTCGTGTCCTTTGATAAGGTACGCGGCGGGGGAGAACGCCGCGCGAATGGGGAGGGCACTTTCCCGGCCCCCTTGTCATCAGCCGTTGAATAGCTTGCGGCTTTGCCGTGGGAAAGCGGTTTCCCGTCGATTACCACAATGTAATGCGCCACATGACAGATCATCTGGCCCGTGCATGCGGCGTCGAAATGTTCTAGACGCGCCCCAGCATGACGACACCTCCCATCGACCGAATCCGCAACTTCTCCGTGGTTGCCCATATCGACCACGGCAAATCGACCCTATCCGACCGCCTGATCCAGGTGACCGGCGGCCTGACGGCGCGCGAGATGTCGTCGCAAGTCCTTGATTCTATGGAGATAGAAAAGGAGCGGGGGATCACGATCAAGGCGCAGACGGTGCGGCTGCACTATCGCGCCAAGGATGGGCTGGACTACGTTCTCAACCTGATGGACACGCCGGGGCATGTGGACTTTGCCTATGAGGTGTCGCGGTCGCTGGCGGCGTGCGAGGGCAGTTTGCTGGTGGTCGATGCGTCGCAGGGGGTCGAAGCGCAGACGTTGGCCAATGTCTATCAGGCGATCGACAACAACCACGAGATCGTGCCGGTCCTGAACAAGATCGACCTGCCGGCGGCGGAGCCCGAGCGGGTGCGTCAGCAGATCGAGGATGTCATCGGTCTGGACGCCAGCGACGCGGTAATGTGCTCGGCCAAGTCCGGCATCGGCATCGAGGATGTGCTGGAGGCCATCGTCACCCGCCTGCCGGCGCCCAAGGGCGATCCGGACGCGCCGCTGAAGGCCATGCTGGTGGATGCCTGGTACGACCCGTACCTGGGCGTCGTGCTGCTGGTTCGCGTCTTCGACGGCACGCTGAGGGCCGGGCAGCGGGTCAAGATGATGCAGGCGGGCTCGACCCATCTGGTCGACCGCGTCGGCGTCTTTCTGCCCAAGAACACCCCGGTCGAGAGCCTGGGCCCGGGCGAGGTCGGCTTCATCACCGCCCAGATCAAGGAGGTCGCCAACGCCGCCGTCGGCGACACCATCACCGACGAGAAGAAGCCCACGGCCGAGCCGCTGAAGGGGTTCAAGGACGTGCAGTCGGTAGTCTTCTGCGGCCTGTTCCCCGTCGATGCCGCCGACTTCGAGGACCTGCGCGCCGCCATCGGCAAGCTGCGTCTGAACGATGCCTCGTTCACCTATGAGATGGAAAGCTCGGCCGCCCTCGGCTTCGGCTTCCGCTGCGGCTTCCTGGGCCTGCTGCATCTGGAGATCATCCAGGAGCGCCTGAGCCGCGAGTTCAATCTGGACCTGATCGCGACGGCCCCCAGCGTCGTCTACAAGATCCAGAAGCGCGACGGCACCGAGATCGACCTGCACAACCCCGCCGACCTGCCCGATGTGATGCAGATCGAGACGATCAGCGAGCCCTGGATCAAGGCCACCATCCTGACGCCCGACGAATATCTGGGCGGGGTCATCAAGCTGTGTCAGGACCGCCGCGGCTCTCAGGTGGAACTGTCCTACGTCGGCACGCGCGCGCTGGTGGTCTATGAGTTGCCGCTGAACGAGGTGGTCTTCGACTTCTACGACCGGCTGAAATCCATCTCCAAGGGCTATGCCTCGTTCGACTACGAGATCACGGACTACAAGGTCGGCGACCTGGTCAAGATGAGCATTCTGGTCAATGCCGAGCCGGTCGACGCCCTGTCCATGCTGGTCCACCGCGGCCGGGCCGAGACGCGCGGACGCGGCATGGTCGAGAAGATGAAGGAGCTGATCCCGCCCCACATGTTCGTCATCCCGATCCAGGCGGCCATCGGCGGCAAGATCATCGCCCGCGAAACCGTCCGCGCCCTGCGCAAGGACGTGACGTCGAAGTGCTATGGCGGCGACGCCACGCGGAAGAAGAAGCTTCTGGAGAAGCAGAAGGCCGGCAAGAAGCGCATGCGCCAATTCGGCAAGGTGGAAATCCCGCAGGAAGCGTTCATCGCCGCGCTGAAGATGGATGAGGATTGAGGATGGTCTTGGCCGATTTGGCCTCTGATTGCGGGGCTGTCTCAAGAAATTCCCAACAGGCATCAGGCGAAGCACAGACCTGAGCAGAGCTGTGGGAGACGGTCTTTCAGGCCACCAGGGCGTAGTCTGCTGAGCGACGCAGTCGACTGGCGTCCCTGAACGGTGGCACGCCATACAGCCTGCTATAGTCGCGGCTGAACTGCGAGGGACTTTCGTAGCCTACCGTGAAGCCGGCGCTCGCTGCATCCATCCCATCAATCACCATCATTCGGCGCGCCTCCTGCAGGCGGATGCGTGTGCGGTACTGCAGCGGACTCAGGGTCGTGGCGGCCTTGAAGTGGCTGTGGAAGGAAGATGGGCTCATGCCAGCGTCTGCCGCCAGGCGCTCGACGCTGAACGGGCGCGCATAGTTGCGCCGCAACCAGGCTATGGCGCGGCCGACCTTGGCCATCCGGCTCTCGGTGACAGCGATATGACGGATCATCGGTGCCTGTGCGCCCGAAAGCAGGCGGTAGAGGATCTCCCGCTCAGCCAGTGGGGCCAGCGCGGGCGCATCGCCGGGCGCGTCCAGCAGGCGGGCCAGTCTGAGGGCGGCATCCAGAAGCCCCGGTTCTACCTGGCTGACGCCCAAGGCAGGCCCGACGTGCCGCGGCGCTGGTTCTAGCGATGTGTGCATCATCAGCTCCGTGAGTGCCGGCAGGTCGATATCGAGCGCCAGGCAGAGGTAGGGCTGCTGCGGACTGGCCTGCAGTACAGAGCCGACCAGGGGCAGATCGACAGAGACCGTCAGGTATTTTTCAGGGTCATAGACGTAGCTGCGCCCACCCAGTTCGACCTGTTTGCAACCCTGGGCGATAATGCACAGAGATGGGCGATAGACGGCGGGTACCGCCTGGGTCGGCGTACAGGATCGGACAAGGCTAAGTCGCGGCAGGGCACTGGGATGCATGCCATCCTCCCGCGCATGCCTGGCGATAATGTCGGCTAGTTCCTCAATCTGTCTCATGCCCCAAGTTGCCGTACCCGTGTGTGTTCAACAAGGCCCAAGGTGAGGCAATTGCAGTATCGTGCAAGGATGAAGGAGGCCTGTTCTACCGCCAAGACTGGGAGCTTGGGCACAAGGCTCCTGCGCTGACACCACCCGGGTGTCGGCCCACAACGGAGCTCAAACATGTCCAACAATCAAAGCAAGGTCGTCGTCATCACTGGAGCCAGCAGCGGTATCGGAGAGGCGGTGGCCAGCGAGCTGGCGTCTGCCGGCATGAAGGTCGTCCTAGGAGCCCGCCGCACGGACCGGCTGGAGACCGTGGTCGATGATATCCGCGCCGACGGTGGTGAAGCCGTGTTCCAGCCGCTCGATGTCACAAACGGTGCGGCATTCGAAGCCATTGTCGCCCTTGCCGAAGCCCACTTCGGCCGGGTGGATGTCCTGGTCAACAATGCCGGTGTCATGCCGCTGGCACCGCTCGCGGCCCTGAAAACCCGGGAATGGGATCAGATGATCGACGTGAATGTCCGCGGTGTGCTGAACGGCATCGCGGCTGTCCTGCCCCGTTTCAAGGCCGCCGGTACCGGCCATGTGATCAATGTTGCGTCCGTCGCCGCCTATGGGGTCTGGCCGACGACGGCGGTTTACTCGGCGACCAAGGCTGCGGTCTGGAACATCACCGAAGGCCTGCGCCAGGAGCATTCCGAGGTCCGAACGACGATCATCTCGCCGGGCGTGGTCGAGAGCGAACTTGCCGCCACGATCACAGATCCCGACACAGCCGCCTACATCCATGAAGCCCGCAAGGTCGCGCTCAAGCCTGAGGCCATCGCCAGGGCAGTTCGCTACGCCATCGAGCAGCCCGCTGACGTCGCCGTGAACGAGATGATTGTCCGCCCGATGGGCGGTGCATTCTAAGGCTTGGGCCAGGGGCCACGCGGTTGAAAGCTGCGTGGCTCCAGCGGCGCCGACCGAGGCCCCGCTGCTGACTGCCGCGGTACTGCGTCGGAATGTTGCGACATCCATCAGAACGCGGGGGCGCATCGAAGTACCCCCCCCGGAACCCGATCCTCTCCTCGCCATTTCAGCCCCATGAAAACAGCCATCGTCACCGGAGCCGCGGGCCTGATCGGCCGGGGGATTTGCCAGGCCCTGATCGCAGACGGGTGGACCGTCGCGGCCTTTGATCTGAAGCCGGGACCGGACGGGACGCGGTCGGTGATCTGTGACGTCGGGGACGAGGCGTCGGTGAAGGCGGCGTTTGCCGAGCTGGGGTGGGAGGCGCTGGACCTGCTGGTCAACAATGCGGGGATCGCCCAGCCCGATCGGGGGCCGATGGTCGAGCTGTCGCTGGCCGAATGGCGCAAGGTGACGGACAGCCATCTGACCGGGGCGTTCCTGATGAGCCGGGCGGCGATACCGCTGCTGGGCGACGCTGGAGAGGGGGGCGGGGCGATCGTCAACATGGTCTCCACGCGGGCCTTCATGTCGGAGCCCAACACCGAGGCCTATGCCGCCTCCAAGGGGGCCCTGGTGGCGCTGACGCATGCCATGGCGATCAGCCTGGGGCCCAAGGTGCGGGTCAATGCCATCGCGCCGGGCTGGATCACCGATGACGACGACCTGAGGCCGGTCGACCATCAGCAGCATCCGGTCGGCCGGGTGGGGCGGCCCGAGGATATTGCCGGGGCGGTGCTCTATCTGGCCGGGGCGGGCTTCGTGACGGGTCAGGTGCTGAGCGTCGATGGCGGGATGACCCGCAAGATGATTTACGCGGACTGAGGCGTTTAGCGCCTGATGGAGCCGAGGATCGGCTCGAAGAGGTACCGGGCCAGGTGGCGGACGACGGGCACGACCACGCCGTCGCCGGTCAGGTGCAGGGCGTCGCCCTGGCCCATAGGCAGTCGATAGCTGTCGGGCAGACCCATCAGTCGGGCGGTCTCGCGCGGGGACATCAGGCGCGAGCGGAGGCGGTCGCCGTGGACCTCCAGCACGATCTGGCGGCTGGAGCCGCCGCCGGGGGTGCGCAGGCAGCCTGCGATGCCGTCGAAGCGGACCTCGGCCCGCTGGATGCGGTGGCCGTTCTCCTGACGGGTGCGGCGGTAGGCGGTGCCCCAGGTGAGGGTGCCGGTGCGGCGGGCGGCGGCCAGCTTCTGAAGGTTCAGCGGGCTCATCTGGGACAGTAGACGGGCGGTCTGGTCCGGGGTGTGCCAGGGGGTGTCGGGGCCGTCGGGTTCGATCAGGTCTGTCAGGGTCGTTCTGCGCGGCGGCGGCTCGGGCAGGGTCCACCACAGGGTTCGGGCGGCGACCTCGGGCGGCAGGGTGCGGACGGCGCGAATGACGGCTGGCGGGTGGAAGGGGCCTTGCGGGTCGGGGCTGTGCAGCCGATCGGGCGGGGCGACGCGGTCGTGCACGCCGATGACGAACAGACGGGGCCGGGACTGGGGCAGGAAGCGCTCGGCGTCGATGACCAGGGCCCCGGGGCGATAGCCGCCCTCGGACAGGGTGCGCATCAGCACGGCGAAGTCGGCCCCGCCGCGCGACGTCAGGGTGCCGCAGACATTCTCGATGGCGACGATGGCGGGCGCGCGGTGGTCGGCGGCCAGCCCCTCGATCACGCGCCAGAAGCCGTGGAAGGCTCCGGACCGGTGCCCCGCCAGCCCCCGCCCCTCGCCCGCCAGCGACAGGTCCTGACAGGGGAAGGAGGCCCAGGCCAGATTGGCCTGACCGGGCATTTGACGAGGCGCGATGTCGGCGACGTCGCCCAGGTGGAGTTCGTCGCTTCCCCAGTTGGCGCGATAGGCGGCGGCCTTCTTCGTATCGATGTCGTTGGCGAAGCGGCAGGTCCAGTCGGGGCCCAGACCGGCGCGGACCATGCCGCCACCGGCGAAGAATTCGTAGACCTCAGCCACGGTCGTCGATGACGGTGAGTTCCGGCCAGCGGGCGCGGGCGCTGGCCACGGCCTTGTCCCAGCCTTTGGCGCGCGGGCGGTTCGGGTTGGGGCGCAGGGTCATGGCGAACAGGTCGTCCAGGCCGAAGGGGGCGGCGATGGTGATGCGGTCATCAGCCTCCAGCCGGATGCCGACAGCAAAGGCCGGGGCGACGAAGCGGGACAGGGCCTCATCGGTGCCGGTCAGAGGCTCATACGGCTCGCCGAAGCGGTCATGGAACCACAGGTGGACGCGGGCCTGATTGCGCACCTCGACGAGGTCGCGCAGGGGCGGCTCGAAGGCGGCGGCGACGCGGCGGATGATGACGTCCTCGGCGTCGTATGAGGTGTCGGGGTCGAAATAGCCCAGGTCGTAGTCCTTGATGCCATAGCCGACGGGGCGGCCGATCTGGTGGTTCCAGACGGCCTGATAGACCGCGCCGGAGAAGACGCGCCAGTCGGGCAGGTCGAGGGCGCGGACGGTGGTCAGGACCTGCATCAGTTGTGGCTGTTGCCGGACGATGGCGACGAGGCGGCTTTCGAGATCGTCCATTCTCAGCGGTCGCGCACGGGCCAGCCGTGATCCAGCGGCCCGTGGCCGCCGCCCAGGCCCGGTGCGCGGCGGATGGCCTCGGAAACATAGGCCCAGGCGTTGGCGACGGCGGTCTCCAGCGGCAGGCCGCGCGCCAGACCGGCGGCGCAGGCGCTGGCCAGGGTACAGCCGGTGCCGTGGGTGTGGCGGGTCTCGATGCGCGGCCCCTCCAGAAGGGTCTCGCCGGTCGGGGTGATCAGGACGTCGATCACGGTCTCGCCCGGCACATGGCCGCCCTTCATCAGCACGGCCTGTGCCCCCATGCCCAGCAGGAAGGCCCCCGCCCGCCGCTGGCCGTCCAGATCGGTGATGGTCAGACCCGTCAGGGCCTCGGCCTCCGGCGCATTGGGGGTCAGCAGGGCCGCGCGCGGGATCATCAGGGTACGGACGGCGGCGACGGCGTCGGCGTCCAGCAGGGGGTGGCCGCCCTTGGCAATCATGACGGGATCGACGACAGCGGGGGCCGGGGTGGTGTCAAGGATGGCGGCGACCCGCTCGATCACGGCGATGGAGCCCAGCATGCCGGTCTTGACGGCATCGGTGCCGATGTCGTCCAGCACGGCGCGGGCCTGTTCCTCGATCAGGTCCAGCGGCAGGGGATGCACGCCGTGGACACCCAGGGTGTTCTGCACCGTGATGGCGGTGATGGCGGTGGCGGCGAACCCGCCCAGCATGGTGATGGCCTTGATGTCCCCCTGAATGCCCGCGCCGCCGCCGGAATCGGACCCGGCGATGATCAGGACGCGGCCGAGGTCGGCGGGGGGCGGCGGGGTGTGGGCGGGCATGGAGGTGAGATGGCGCAAGCCTGCGGTCAGAGCAAGACGATCCGCATTGCCATACGGCTATATTGCTGATAAGAGATGTAGGTGCTCGCCGCCCTTCAAGCCCTGTCCGACCCTCACCGCATGGCGATCATGGCGATGTTGGCGGATGGCGAACGTCCCGCCGGTGACTTCGTCAGCGCCTTGCCCATCGCCCAGCCGACGGTGTCGAAACATCTGTCGGTCCTGCGCGAGGCGGGGCTGGTGACGGTGCGCAAGGACGCCAATCGGCGGCTGTACCAACTGAGCCCCGCACCGCTGGCCGAACTGGATGCCTGGCTGCAGCCCTATCGTCGGTTCTGGACGAACCGGCTGGATGCACTGGAAGCGCATCTCGACAAGGAGTTTGCACAATGAGCCGGTCAGAATTGCCTTACATTCCGAGAGCGGCGGCGGGCACCCTGACCCGTATCCATGGCGGGTGGGAACTGCGTTTCGAGCGACGCTTGCGGCACGCGCCGGAGCGGGTGTGGCGCGCCCTCACGACTCCGGAAGGACTGGCTTGCTGGCTGGCCGAAGCGAAAATCGACGCTGCGCCCGGCGGATTGATGCACCTGCATTTTCGGCAGCCGGACCACGAATTTATGCCGGATGTGCCAGAGCGGCGGATGCAGCACAACGAGGTGTTGGTGTCGGAACCCTTCACTCGATTCGAGCACACTTTTGGCGGCCATCCGGAGTCTGTCGTGATCTGGACCCTGACGCCAGACGGCGACGGCACGCATTTGTCGCTGGTACATCGCGTGCCTGAAAGCTGGTCGGATGCGCGCACCAACGTGCTGAGCGGGTGGCACCACCATATGGAAGGTCTGGACGATGCTTGTCGCCTGACCCGCCATGCCTGGGACTGGGACCGCTGGTTCGCGCTGCGTGACGCCTATGGCGAACGGATCGGGCAGGCGGAGACGGACGACGACTAACGTGTGGAATGGACGCTGCAACACATGGGCGGGGTGACGATGATTGAAGTGTCGCACTTCGGACTGACGCCGGCACTGGGCTGCCACGGAGTCTGTGAACAGGGTTGGGACCATTTCCTGGAGCATAGTCTTGTCCCATTTCTGGAGACCGGCACCGGACATCCGTCCGAAGGAGTTGTCGCTCCCGGCGCGCTGGAGAGCGCGACATGACCGATTGGCTGGATCAATTGGTGGGGGACTGGACCTTCGAGGGACGCTCGGTGCCTGACGATGCCGAACAGGTTCGCACCGGGACCGAGCGGGTGACCCGGCAAGGGGCCTGGATCGTGATCGACGGCGAGGGCTACCGCTTTCAGTTAGCGACGGACCCGGCCACCGGACGGGTGACGGGTGACTTCGTCCATTGGGAATACCCGCAGCTTTGGACCTACGACGGCTGTGTCGAGGCAGGCGGACGGTTGCATCTGCGCAGCCGTGGCCCCGACATGGAGGGCCAGGGAGCGGAGGCCGAGTACGACGACGTCTTCGAGATCGTCTCGCCGGACGAGCGACGCTCTGTCGGTCGGATCAAGGCGGCCGACGGCACCTGGCAGGATTTCAGCCGCACGACCTATTGGAGGACGGGCGACTAGCTCCGCCCCGATGGCTCAGGCTGAAGGTCCGGCCGCCGAAAGTGCCGCCTGGAGCTTCAGAGCCTGGACCGTTTCGCGCACGTCGTGGACGCGGATGACGGCAGCGCCGTTGCGGGCGGCCTCAAGCGCGAGGGCCAGCGAGCCGCCGAGGCGGTCGGCGGCGTCGGTGGCGGTCGGGTCGATGGACTGGATGGTGCGCTTGCGGCTGGCCCCATACAGAATGGGCAGGCCGGTGGCGGTGAGGCGGTGCAAGTCGCGGGTCAGGGCCAGGTTGTGCGCAGCGGTCTTGCCGAAGCCGATGCCGGGGTCCAGCCAGATGCGGTCGGGCGCGAGTCCGGCCGCCATCACTTCGCCCGCGCGCACGGCCAGCCAGTCGGCGACCTCGGCGACGACGTCGTCGTACTGCGGGGCGTCCTGCATCGTTAGAGGCTGGCCCTGCATGTGCATCAGCACGACGTCGCATTGCAGCGCGATGGCGGTGGGGACGCTGTCGGGCGCGAAGTTTAGCGCGGTGACGTCGTTCCAGATGTTGGCTCCGGCGGCGACGGCGATGCGGGCGACCGGGGGCTTCATGGTGTCGATACTGATGGCCCCCGACCATCCGGCGTCGCGCAGTCCGGCGATCACGGGGGCGGTGCGGGCGATCTCGGTGTCGACGTCCACGGGGGTCGCGCCGGGGCGGGTGCTCTCGCCGCCGATGTCGAGGATGTCCGCGCCCTGATCGGCCAGGGCCAGGCCGTGAGCGATGGCGGCCTGGACGGCGTTGTGATGGCCACCGTCGGAGAAGCTGTCGGGCGTGACGTTGACGATGCCCATGACTCGTGGGGTACTCACAGAAACAACCTCCGGTGAATTCATGGCCAATCGGCAACTGACCTCTGACGAACTCTCTCGAGCTAATCAACTTCTCGAAGTGGTTCGGGAAGCCTTGGAAAAATTAAGCGGCGGTGATCGCGAGCTTTTATTCGCCTATCGAAGGAAGATCGCCAAGCAGCTCGTTTACGACGAACGAAGCTCTCCTACGGCTCGGCGAGGACTCAAGTTAGTTATGAAAGAAAGGCAGAAAGGCCTCTGCGCGGTTTGCGCTCAAACTTTGCCACCCAGCTACAATGTCTTGGACCGTTTCAACGCAGTGGATGGCTACGTAGAAGCGAACGTTCAGTTGATCTGCGAACCTTGCGATCGCGCAAAACAGAGAGAGCGAAACTACACCTGAAAGGCCATCAAGACTTGCCGCCGATCAGTCCGGCGATAGCGTCAAGATAGGTGCCGAACGCCTTGCGGCCCTCGGGCGTGATGGTGACGCGGGTCAGGGGCTTGTTGTCCTTGAAGCTCTTGGCGATGGCGACATAGCCAGCCTCTTCCAGCTTCTTCAGATGGACCGACAGATTGCCCTGGGTCGCCTCCAGAGCGTTCTTCAGCTCGGTGAAGTCGGCGGTGTCGGCATCGACCAGATAGACCATGATCCCCAGCCGCAAGCGGCCGTGGATGACGTCGTCGATCCGTCCGAGGTCGGCCAGGCCCATGGGGTTAAGCTCGCCTGGCCGCGCGCGCGTCGCGCAGCATGATCCAGCCGGGCAGGGCGAACAGCAGGAACAGGGCGGCGGTGCAGACGCCCAGATACCAGTCGACCTGACGCACCAGCAGACCGAGCGCGACCGCCGTGACCCACCCGCCGATGGCGGTGGCCAGCATCCAGGGCTTGCGCTTCAGGGTATAGACCAGCAGCCAGGCTGACCCCTGAAGGCAGAAGACCACGGCGGGATAGTAGAGCCAGACGGCGAAGTCCTGATCCCGCATGGCACCGACGCCGAAGATGATGATGACGGCCACATTGGCCATGCCCGCGCTGCTGAAGGCGGCGTTGAGGATGCGGGTGGCCAGGGGGCCGCGCGTGCCGCCGACGCCGTCGGCCTTGTCCTTGCGGATGGCCCAGATCAGCACGCTCAGAAAGGCGACGCTGATGGCGATGACGAAGGCCAGATTGGCCAGGTCGGGCCAGCGGATGACGCCCGTCGCCTGACCGATGTGGAACAGGCACTGCAGCCCGTAGAGCAAGCCGCCCGCCAGATAGGCGACGGCCAGGGTCAGTTGAGGCTTGCCGCCGCCCTCGACGATGGCGCGCATGAAGGCCAGGTCGTCTTCGGCGGAATGCAGGCGGGGCGGGGTGGGCATGCGGGTTTCTCCGGCAACCGGCTCGTCCCTGAGGTGAACGAGCCGGTTCCTGTTGGCAAGCTATTCGGCGGGCGCGGCGTGAGGAAGCGGGGGCTTGCGCCACGGGACGCGGCGGCCGTTCAGCGCCTTGCCGACGAAGGTGTGGCGCACCAGCAGTTCATAAGTGATCAGCGAGACGGCCAGGACGCCGAGGACGATGCCCCCCAGCTTGCCCCACCAGGGCAGGGCGACCTCCAGCATCAGAACCTGTCCGGCCATGACCAGCGGCAGATGGATCAGATAGATCCAGTAGGAGGCGTCGGCCAGATAGCGGCGCACGGCGCTGTAGCCACTCATGAACCGCAGCGACAGGCTGATCGCGGCGAAGGTGGCGGTGAAGACGGCGAAGGCATAGACGGCGGCGGCGAAGGCCTTAGTCGACGGATCGGTCATCGGCACAAGTGACGGCACGGGTCCGCCGGAGATCATCAGGGCTCCGGTGCCCGTGCCGATGGCCACGAGGCTGAACAGGGGCCACAGCCGCTCGATCCGGGGCAGCAGATCGCGGCGGCGGTCCAGCAGGATGCCGAGCGTGAACGCCAGGCCGAAGCCGGTGACGGCGGCCGGGTTGGGCACGAAGCCCTTGTCCGGCGTCGGAATGCCAAAGAAGACGATCCAGTCCGGCGTCAGCCACAGCGCCAGGGCCAAAGGCGCGGCCAGGACGGCGGGTGTCCACGGACCGATCAGGATGTTTGTCAGGCGGTCCAGACCCTTGGCGAGGCTTCCATTGCGGTCGATGCGCTGGCCGATCAGGCGGACGGCGAGAAAGACGCCGTAGAAGAGCAGCAGCACCCACAGGAACCACAGGTGCAGCAGGGGGAAGGTTTCCAGCGTCATGGGCGGCGGTGGTGGACCGTCGGTCGGGATGGAGCCGCCGTTGTCGATGGCCGCCTTCCAGATGATGACGGCTATGACCGCCGGGAAGACGACCCACCACATGCCGAACATCGGATTGGCGATACGCCCGGCCCGGTCCTTGACGAAGCCCCAGACACCGCGACGCCCCAGCAGCAGATGGGCGAACAGGCCTGCAATCAGGAAGAAGGTCGTCATCCGGAACAGGTGGATGGCGAAAAACAGCACGCTTGCACCGGTCGAGGTCTGGTCGTCCGGAAACAGCCAGATCGGTGTCGGCAGATAGGACAGGCTGGCGTGCAGGACGACACCCAGGACCAGGGCGATGCCGCGCAGGGCGTCGAGGCCGTGCAGGCGCTCGGGTGGATGGATGCTGGTGGACGACATGGGTTGCTCTCCCCCTTCAGTTGATGAGGGCGAGATATCACAGACCAGTTTATAACGCAAACATGTTGGCCTGCGGATTGCGCCGTCATTATCTGCGAGAGGGGGGGCAAGCAAAAGGCCCCCGGATCGCTCCGGGGGCCTCTCATCGCTTTGTGTGCTGCCCTTAGTGGACGGTCGGCTGTTCGACCTCGACGGTGACGCCGTCCGAGACCGGTGTGATCGGCACGGAGACCGAAGGCCCGGCGTTGGGGAAGTTGTTCTCGTCGCGGTTGGGGGCCAGGCCCTTTTCGATCAGGTCCTTGATCTCTTCGCCGGACAGGGTCTCGTATTCCAGCAGGGCCTGGGACAGCTTCTCGTGGTCGGCGGCCTTCTTCTTGAGGATCTTGCGGGCCTCGTCCCAGCCGGAGGTGACCAGCTTCTTGACCTCGGCGTCGATGATGCGGGCGGTTTCCTCCGAGATGTTCTGGCTGCGCGCGACCGAGTGACCCAGGAAGACCTCCTGCTCGTTCTCGCCATAGGCCACGGTGCCCAGCACGTCGGAAAAGCCCCACTGCGTCACCATCCGCTTGGCCAGCTTGGTCGCCTGCTGGATGTCGGAGGAGGCGCCGGAGGTGATGTTCTCCTTGCCGAAGATCAGTTCCTCGGCCACGCGACCGCCAGCCATGATGGCGATGCGATCGACCATCTGCTGATACTTCATCGAATAGCGGTCGCCCTCGGGCAGCTGCATCACCATGCCCAGGGCCTGGCCGCGCGGCACGATGGTCGCCTTGTGGACGGGATCGGCCATCTTGACGTTCATGGCGACGATGGCGTGGCCGGCCTCGTGATAGGCGGTCAGGCGACGCTCTTCCTCGTTCATGGCCATGGACTTGCGCTCGGCGCCCATCATGACCTTGTCCTTGGCGTCCTCGAAGTCGCGATGGGTGACCATGCGGCGGTCCTTGCGCGCCGCCATCAGGGCGGCCTCATTGACCAGATTGGCCAGGTCGGCGCCGGAGAAACCGGGCGTGCCGCGCGCGATGGTCTTGACCGCGACGTCAGCGGCCAGGGGCACATCCTTCATATGAACGCGCAAGATCTTCTCGCGGCCCGAGACATCGGGATTGGGCACCACGACCTGGCGGTCGAAACGGCCGGGACGCAGCAAAGCCGGGTCCAGCACGTCGGGACGGTTGGTCGCCGCGATCAGGATGATGCCTTCGTTGGATTCGAAGCCGTCCATCTCGACCAGCAGCTGGTTCAGGGTCTGCTCGCGCTCGTCATTGCCGCCGCCCAGGCCTGCGCCGCGGTGACGACCGACGGCGTCGATCTCGTCGATGAAGATGATGCACGGAGCATTCTTCTTCGCTTGTTCGAACATGTCGCGCACGCGGCTGGCGCCGACGCCGACGAACATTTCGACGAAGTCCGAGCCGGAGATGGAAAAGAAGGGCACGCCCGCCTCACCGGCCACAGCGCGGGCCAGCAGCGTCTTGCCGGTACCCGGAGGGCCGACCAGCAGGGCCCCCTTCGGGATCTTGCCGCCCAGGCGCTGGAACTTGCCGGGATCCTTCAAGAAGTCGACGACTTCGGTCAGTTCTTCCTTGGCCTCGTCGACGCCCGCGACGTCGTCGAAGGTCTTGCGGCCCTTGTGCTCGGTCAGCAGCTTGGCCTTGGACTTGCCGAAGCCCATCGCACCCTTAGCGCCACCCTGCATCTGACGCATGATCAGCAGATAAAAGCCGATGATCAGTAGGATCGGCAGGGCTCCTATCAGGATGCTCAGCCAGATGGACTGGCTGGTGCCCTGCGGATCGACGTCGGCCCCGGCGACCGCGATGCTTTCCAGCAGCTCGGCGTTCGGCAGGGGGGTGATCACCGTCACGACCTGATTGTCGCGCAGGGTGACCTTCAGCTTTTCGCCGCGAGATTCGACCTTGGCGATCTGATTGGCGTCGCGCGCCTTCAGCAGGTTGGAGAACGACATCTCGGCCGGACGGGCTACGGCCTTCTGGCCCGGCATGGGCGTGTTGCCCCCGCCGCCGAAGGCCATGAACAGCGTCAGCGCGCCCAGAATGATGACGCCCCAGATGGCGAAATTGCGCAGATTCATTCTCGTCTCGATCCCTTGGGACGCCAGTCTGTCCCGTCAGTCTGTGATGTCAGCACCCGAAATAGGCGTTTCCGGGTCGCTGCGCCATGGTTCGCTCAGGACAGATGGCGCTCATGCGTCACTGCGTCCAGTGCCAGCGCCAGCCTCTGTTCGACCAGGGACCGCGCCTGGCCGACCGCGCCTGCAAGAACCGGGGCATCTCGATCGTTCCGGATCAGTACAGGTCGGGTGGGTCGAGCGGCCGGCGGGAAGGCCTTGAGGGTGGCGTAGTCGGGATCCGACAGAGCGGCCATGCGCCCTGCAGCGGCCGTGACGGTCCAGCCGGGCTCGTCGACCGTGATGGCCCAGCGGCCGTCCCAGACCGCTTCGACGCCGGGGGTCAGGTTAATGTCAGGCGGAGGGCGGCGAGTGAACTCCCCGGCCTCGCGATGGATGCGGATATGGTCCGGGGTAGCGTCGATGCGGGCCCCGCAGAGGGTGGCGGTAAAGGTGTCGCCGGCAACCAGTCTGGCGGCAAGGGCGGCGAGGCGGTCGCCGCGCGGCATACGGTCGGAGCCACCGGCGCAGACCAGGGCGAATGAAAGAATTCCAGGGGACACGCTTCGGTTCAGCGTAATGCTTCCCTCGCCCGAGGGGAGAGGGCTTGAGCGCACAGCGGCATCGTCGCTGCCCTTGCGCGAAAGGGTGAGGGTGTCGGGTGCCAGGGTGGTCAAACACCGCAACCCCTCATCCGAGGGGGCTGTCGCCCCCCCACCTTCTCTTAATGGGAGAAGGAAAGCTCGCGCGCGACTTCTCGCAAAGCGCACATCTTCATTCGCGGGATCGTCGATCCAGCCCGTGCTCTGCGCCGCAAGCCAGTCGCGCAAGGCCTGCCGCCGGACATCCAGCAGGGGCCGAAGCAGCATCAGGCCCCGCCCCTCCGGCCAGGCGGGGGAGGGCGACCATTCGCGCAGGTGCCCAAGCGTGGAGCCTTCCGCCCGCATCCAGTGCGCTTCAGCGACATCGTCGGCGGTGTGGCCCAGCAGGATGACGCGCGCCCCGGCGGTGCGAGCGGCCTCGGCCAGCAGGGCATGGCGCGCGCGGCGGGCGGCGGCGGGCAGGCCGGTGACCGGCTTGGGCCCCTGCCATGTCAGGCCTTGCCAGTCGGCGCCCACGGCCAGGGCGGCGTCGCGAGCGAAGGCGGTCCAGCGCGCGCTGTCAGGATTGAGGCCATGATCGACCGTCAGGGCCAGGATGCGACGACCGTTGGCCTGCGCCCAAGCCGAGGCCAGTTTCAGCAGGGCGAGGGAATCACCGCCGCCCGACAGGCCGAGGGCCAGCGGTGCGTCAGTGTTTGTCTGAAGCCTGGCGCTCAGGCGATCGAGCACTCCGGCGAAGGCGTGGCTCGTGTCGTCCGGCGAGGTCAGGTGCACTCCGCGTCGGACCGCACCCGCGCAGCCACGGCCCGCAGATCCTGGGACGCGCGCGCATTGTAGCGGCGGGTGAACTCGCCAAGCGCCGCACAGGCCTCGGCAGGGCGCTGAGTCGCCGCCAGACCGCGGGCCAGTTTCAGCGTGACTTCTCCGGCCCAGGCGTCTGTCGGCCATCCGCGCAGGGCGCGGGCATAGGCGGAGACGGCCGCACCCTGGTCGCCCGCTGCACGCACCGCGTCGCCGATGCGCCATTCGGCCTCGCGGCTTTCGGCGGTATTGGGCCAGTTGGCGATGACGCGCTCCAGCGCCTCCAGACCGCCCTGTCGATTGACCGTCACGAGCGTGCGGGCGGCGGCCAGATCGCCGGCGGCACTGCCGGTGGGGGAGGCAGCGGCCTGTTCGGCCTGGGCCTGACGCTCGGCGGCGGCAGCCTGGGCGGCGGTCTCCATTGTCCGCAGGCGACCCTCGGCATCGCGAAGGCGGGTGCCGATGGCGGCGTTGTCGCGCTGGCTTTCGTCCAGCTGGAAGCTGAGGCGCTCCAGATCGCCGTTGACGCGCTGGACGGTGGCTTCGAGATCGCGCAGGCGGCGGTCCATGATGCCGACCTGACCTTGCAGGGCGATGACCTCCGGGTCCGGCTCGACCAGCACCGGCTGACCCGCGGCATTGCGCTGGGTCACCGCTCGCTCCAGACGGCGGACATTGCGGTCTAGCTGTTCCAGGCGACGGTTGTCCCACTGCACAGCCGGCAGGGGTGCGGTCTGGGCCACCACGGTGGTCGTCCCGGCGATCAGAACCAGGCCGAGCACGGTCAGGACGGCGTTGCGGGGGCGGAAAAGGGCAGGTCGCTTCATGCCCCTGTCGTCCCACCGATTTGCGGCGTCTGCAAGGCCGCCGTCAGGCCCCAAGCCCTAGCAGGATGATCGCCAGGATGAACAGGGTCAGCACGATGGTGCAGAAGATCAGCAGGGCGAAGGTGCGCCACAGGGCCGAGAAGATGCGCAGGCCGTAGGTGCCTTTCAGTTGAGCGAACATGTGCACGGGCACCCACAGCATCAGGATCGCATTTAGCGTGCCCCCCACGGCCGCGCGCCACCCCTCGCCCGTACCGCTGATCGCGCCCGCCGCCATCAGGCCCAGACCCAGCAGGGCCATGAAGGTCAGGGAGTAGAGGACGAAGACGCCGTGATCGTACCAGGTGAAGCCGCGCTTCCAGAGGAACAGCAGCCAGACAAAGGGGATGGACAAGGGCACCAGCAGGAAGGCGAATTTGTAGAGCGTCTGCTGCACCTTGTAGAGGGCGAAGTCCGGGTTGGAGAGCTTGTGCAGGATCTTGGTCTGCATCTTCTTGTCACCGACGCCGACGTTGACGCGGTCGTCGTGAACCGCATCGGCAATCTCCGCCTGCCAGCTGCCGGCTGCGAGACCATCCGGGCGCGGACCGCTGGTCTTGGCCGCCTCGAGATTTTGCAGGCGAAGCTGGGCTCCCGCGAGCGTGTTCTTGTAGACATCCAAGGTCGTGGCGCTGCCGGGTGTACCAGCCTGCGCACTGCGTTCAGCCTCGGCGACCAGGGTTTCAGCCTCTGCAACCGTCTGGCGCGCCTCGACGATGCGCTCGTCTAGCGAGCGCTGGTTGATGTTGACGACCGATCCGCCGCCGAAGCTCATGATGAAGAACATCACGAAGACGGTGAACAGGAACATGGCCAGCGGGGAAATGTAGCGGGTCCGCTTGCCCTGTATCCATTCGCGCGTCAGCCGGCCGGGGTTGAGCGCCAGCAAGGGCAGGGTCCGCCAGATGCGGGCGTCGAAATGCATGACGCCGTGCAGGACTTCCTCGACCAGATGCAGCAGGGTGCGGTGCACATGGGTTGGCTGGCCGCAGTTGGAGCAGAACTTCCCGCTGACCGGCTCACCGCAATCGGAGCAGAGGCGGGTCTGCTCGCCGGCCTCGCCGGTCGGCCTTTCAACGGCCTTGGCGATCAGTCCGCCCGTGACCGCGCCGCCTGCTGCCTCGATGTCCACGCGCCACTCCCCCAAGCCGACCGCAGTATCTTACGGCTTCGCTTGATCGGGCGGAATACGCAGGCGCAACAAAAAAGGCACCGGCCGGAGCCGATGCCTTCTTCAAAGTTCAGATCGTTGCCGTCAGATCAGCGCATCGCGCCCGAGACGATGGCCGTGTGGCCGTTGCGGTTGCGGGCGAAGGCGTCCTCGGTCGAGCCGGCGGCGATCGGACGCTCCTTGCCGAAGCTGATGGTGTCGATGCGACCGGCGGGGATGCCGCGCTGTATCAGATAGGTGCGGATCGATTCCGCACGGCGCGCGCCCAGGGCCAGATTGTATTCGGCGGTACCGCGTTCGTCGGCATTGCCCTCGATGCGGACCGTCACCTGCGGATAGCGCTGTAGCCAGGCGGCCTGGGCATCCAGGCGCGGCATGGCGTCGGAGCGGACCTCGTAGCTGTCGAGGTCGAAATAGATGCGGTCGCCGACGTTGACGACGAAGTCCTGTTCCGAACCGGCGGCGGGGGCACCCAGATTGCCGCCGTCCACATTACCGGTGCCGGCACCGGGATAGACAGGGTTGTTGGCGGGCGGCACTTCATTGCCGGCACCGGTATCGGCCGGGCGGCGCGGGGTGCAGGCGGCGATGGCGGTCACGGCGACGCCGACGGCGGCGATACGCATCAGGTTCGAGGTCTTCATCATGGGACGTCTCCTAAGTCTTCGGGGCCGAGGGCTCAGCTTGGCTGTATGAACCGAATAGGGCCGGTTCGTGTCATGGGGAACCGGGGTAACGCGGGTTTGAACGATTAGGCTCCCGCCGGTTCCTGATTTGATGGGCTCAGGCTGGACAGGCGTCCGCGCCGCGCCCACCCAGATTGGTAGGCTGCTCGTCCAGCAGAGGCGACCAGGCCGGGCTGCTGCCGCGACCGGTGTAGCCGGATTGCGAAATCACACGGCCCGACAGATCCACGGTCCACAGCCGGGTGTCGCCGCCCGGGCTCTGGCGCGCGAACATGATGTAGCGGCCGTTGGGGGCCCAGGACGGACCTTCCTCGAAATAGCTGGACGACAGGATGCGCTCGCCCGAGCCGTCAGCGTTCATGACCCCGGTCGAGAAGCGGCCGCCGCTCTGTTTCGTGAAGGCGATCAGATCGCCGCGCGGGCTCCAGTTGGGGGCGGTGTACAGGCCGCCACCCCGGGCGACGGCGCGCTGGCCTGACCCATCCGAGCGCATGACATAGATACGCGCGCTGCCGGACCGGTCGGAGGTGAAGGCGATCTGGCTGCCGTCGGGGTTGAAGGTCGGCGAGGTGTCGATGCCCGGATCGCTGGTCAGGCGACGCACCTGACGGCTGGACAGGTCCATGACGTAGATGTCGGTATTGCCGCCCCGGATGATCGAGAAGGCCATCTTGGAGCCGTCGTTGGAGAAGCGCGGCGCCAGCACCTGACCGTCGAACTCGCCCAGGCTTTCGCGACGGCCCGTGCTGAGATTGTACAGATAGATGCGGCTGTAATCCTTGCCGAGCGCGACATAGGTGACCTCGTTCGGGTCATGCAACGAGAAGCGCGGCGACATTATGATCTCGGAACCATCCGTCAGATACTGCGGATTGAACCCGTCCTGATCCGAAATGGTCAGGCGTGACAGGCGGTTCAGCTGGGTCCCGCTTTCGGAGACGAACAGCACGCGGCTGTCGAACAGGCCGGTCTCGCCGGTCATGCGCTGATAGATCAGGTCCGCGATCTTGTGCCCGATCCGGCGCCACTGCTCGGGCGTGGCGGTGAACTGGTACGAAACCAGCTGGCACTGGCGATAGGGGTCGTACAGGCGAAAGCCGAAGTCGTTGCGGCCATCCGGGCGGGGCGTCACAGCACCGTACAGCACGGCCTGGGCCCCGATGGAGGTCCACTGCGGAAAGTTCGGGGCATTGGCCAGGGTCAGCCCGGTCTCGACGAAGCTGTTGGGATCCAGCGGCTGGAAATAGCCGGTGCGGCGCAGGTCCTCGCGGATCACACCGCCGACGTCCGAGCCGTTCGGGCCGTTGAAGTTGACCACGGCGATCTGGAGCGGGCGCAGGACGCCCTGGTCGATCTCGACCTCGACGGGGCCACCTGTCGGAGGAGGGGTCTGCGGCGTCTGGGCGTTGGCGGCACTGGTGGCCATGGCGACGGCGGCGACACCGGCCAAAAGTCTGTTCAGACGCATGAATTCAAGCTCCCGCAGTTGGGTGGTCGTTTCGGTCGGCCGGGCCGTCGAGGACGCACGACGCCAGCATGGCCGGGATTGGGGCGACTTTGGGACAGCCAAGCTGTGCTGTCACCCCGGTGGCGGAAACGTGACCCGTCCTCACCGGTTCCGGCATGCGCGCTCGGTATTGAAGGTCGGGCGGAAGGCTCCGCCCGGAAAATCGTTCGGGACATCGAACGGTGCGGTCTGGCGGATGGCCCGGACAGCAGCGTCGGCTGCGGCACGCCAGACAGGGTCGCTGCGGGCACCAATCAGGTCCGGCCCGTCGGTTATCCGCCCGCGCGCGTCGATCGTCACGTCCATCTGTATCCGCAGGTCGCGAGCGCCGGGGATGTCGCAGGGCAGGGTCCAGTTCGGATAGACCTGGTTGAAGATGGCGGTGATCTGAGGCCCAGTTGCCTGCGGTGCAGCGCCCCGCCCCTGCTGACCGGTACGCGGTCGATTGCCGGGCGCGGTGGCTGTGCGGGGTGGGCCGGACAGGGCGTCCAGATCGAGCGCGGGCTGGTTACGCGGCGGCGTCGCCGGGCGCTGGGCCGGGGGGCGAGGTGTTGGCTGGGCGCGCGGCGGTGTGGGCTGGGGGCGCGGCGTGGGGGCTGGCCGGGTCGGCGTGGGCGTCGGACGCGGGGCGGGCGGCGTGGGCTCGGCTGGCACCGGCTCCGGCGGCACCTCGACCGGGGCGGTGGTGGCGTCCTCGGTAACCAGCTCCTCGCTGGGGTTGTCAGCGGGGCCGGCCTCGACCACCACGTCCGAGACGATCGACACCGGCACGGCGGTGACGGTCGGCAGAGGGGCCTTCACCCAGCCCAGGCTGCTGGCCAGGACGGCGATGCCGATCACGCCCGCATGCAGCAGGACCGACGCGATCAGGGCAGGCGCGGGCCGTTGCATCGCGCGTCAGCCCTCCTCAGCGGAGGCGGCGGTGTCGGTGATCAGGTTCAGCTTGGTGAAGCCTTCGGACGACAGGCGGGCCATGACGCGGGCCACGGCCTGATAGGGGGCGCGGCCGTCGGCGCGGACGAATACGGGGCGTTCGCGGGCACCCTCGCCGCCTTCCTGGGCCACGCGCAGGACCAGATCGTCCCAGCTGACGCCGCCTTCGCCGACGAAGATTTCGCCGTCTTCCTTGATCGAGACGGTGACCGGCTCGTCGCTGGCATCGACGGCCCCGGCCTCGGTCTTGGGCAGTTCCAGCGGCACGCCGACAGTCAGCAGCGGGGCCGAGACCATGAAGATGATCAGCAGCACCAGCATGACGTCGACCAGCGGTGTGACGTTGATCTCGCTCAGCGGCTGTTTGCGGGCACGGCGACGACCGCGTCCGCGACCCCCACCTCCGGCTGCTCCACCCATGGCCATGGCTCAATACTCCCGGCGGGCGGTGTCGTCGTAGGGACGGCTGGCTGGCGCGCTGGGGGCCGGGCCACTGAGGCGACGTGCGACGGCGGCCTGCAGATCGTCGGCAAAGCTCTCCAGACGGCCGGTGAACTTGCCCGCATCGATCGAGAACTTGTTGTAGGCGATATAGGCCGGGATGGCGGCGGCCAGGCCCAGGGCCGTGGCGAACAGGGCCTCCGAGATCGCCGGGGCCACGGTGGCCAGATTGGTGTTGCCCGAGGCGGCGATAGCCCCGAACGCATTCATGATGCCCCAGACGGTGCCGAACAGGCCGACGAAGGGCGAGGACGTCGCCACGACCGACAGAACGCCCAGCCCATTCTCAACCTTCTGGCCTTCCCGCGCGATCAGGCTGTCCAGCGCCCGGTCGATACGCGAGACCAGCAGATTGCCCTGATGCTCGTTCAGCGGACCGCGCGTCCGTGTCTCGCGCCAGTCCGCCAGGGCGATGACCAGCATGCGCGGCAGGGGGTGTTCGGGGTTGGTACCGGCCTGGGCCGCAATGTCTTCCAGCGACCGGCCCGATCCGACCTCCGCCTCAAAGGCCCGGGCGCGGCTGTTCAGCCCGCTGAACTTGATCGCCTTGTCGATGATGACCGCCCAGGACCAGAGCGAGGCCACAACCAGTCCGACCATGACGGCCTTCACGACCAGATCGGCGGCCATGAACATCTCGATCGGGTTCAGCATGGACGTGGCATGGGCGGCGATGGTCATTCAGGCGTCCTCGGTCGCGATTCGTGCATGTGGCTCCATCCCTGTGCACCGGATGGAGGTGGCGGTTGTGTGGCGGTGTGGCGCGGGTCTAGCCGGGTGTGGCCCCGGCGTCACTCGGTCGGCGTCTGACGGTTGCGTGAGCGGCCTATTCGGACCGCTGTGGCGCAGGCGCATTCGGCTGGACCGCCACCGACACGGGGGCTCCGACGCTGATGATCACGCCCTCATGGCCTTCCTTGGCAATGGAATAGGTGGCGGCGTCGCGCAGCAGCTGGTCCTCGCAGGCCACGTCATTTGCACGGCCCAGGTCCTGACAGCCGCGCTTGGCCGCATCGGCCCAGCCGCGCACGCGGCGCGTTGCCGCCTCGGCCCGCTTGATGGCCGCCTCGTCCTCGGCGGCGGCCTGGGCGATCAGGGCCTGGCGGGCCCCCTGCTGATACTGCAGCTCGGCCTGACCGGCCATCTTGCGCTCCCAGACCTTGTAATAGGGGCAGCCTACGAGGCCGCCGCCGAACAGCAGCACCGCCAACAGGACGACGGTGATCAGCAAGGTCCAGCCCTGGCGCTCGGTCATGGTGGTCTGCGACATGTCAGGTCTCCGTTTCGGTCAGGGTGTGGGGGATGGCCAGCCAGGGGCCGACCTTGTCTTTCAGGGCTTGCGTCGGACGGCGTGGGCGGCCGTCCATATGGATGCAGACGACCTCGACCTCGGCCCTGCACAGGACCTCCTCGCCGCGCGTGACGGTCTGATTGATCAGCAGGCGAGGGCCCTTCACCGCGTCATAATGGGTGCGCACGATCAGGGCGTCGTCGATGCGGGCGGGCTTGTGAAACGTCAGGCCCATCTTGGACACGACGAAGGCCAGCGGCCGGTCGCCGTCCAGCAGTTCCGCATGGCCGATGCCCATCATGCGAAGGGCATCCGACCGACCCCGCTCGAAATACCGCACATAGTTGGCGTGATAGACCAGGCCGGTGAAGTCGGTGTCCTCGTAATAGACGCGGACGGGCAGACGATGCTCGCGCCCCTGGAACCGCCCGGAAGTGGGGGCGTCGGTCATGGCGTCGGCCTGGGAGCGGGGCGGCGTTCCATGAAGCCGGGGCAGTCGGCACGGACCATGGCGGCGAATTCCTTGGGTAGGGGGTCGTTGTCCAGCAGGATGCGCTGGGGCCGCGAGACGAAGGCCACGACCTCGGGCTCGCCGCGCCGCCCGGCATAGCCGCACAGCGCCAGACCGTCGCCCTGTTCGGTGTAGCGCAGCTCGGCCGTGCGCCCCAGATGCTCGCGCAACTGGGTCAGGGCGCGGGCCTGACGATCCGGCTCCTGCGGCGTCAGGGCCCCATTCTGCACGAAGATCCAGGCCGCCAGTCCGCCCAGCACCAGCACCGCGATGCCCAGCACCACGATCAGCCGATCCGTTCTGATGACCCGACGCGCCATGCGGCCAAGCATGCCGGGGTTCGCGGCGAAGGTGAAGCCGTCACGACCCGGCTATTTTCCACCGAACAGGTCAGGGGCCTTGGGCGGTGCCGGCGGTTCGGTCAGACCCAGATGGGCATAGGCCTTGGCGCAAGCCATGCGACCGCGCGGGGTGCGCTGGATGAAACCCTGCTGCAGCAGATAGGGCTCGATCACATCCTCCACGGCGTCACGGGCTTCGGCGATCGCCGCCGCCAGGGTGTCCATGCCGACCGGCCCGCCGCCATAGTTTTCGATCAGGGCCTTGAGGAAGCGGCGGTCGTTGGCGTCCAGCCCGACCTCGTCGATCTCCAGCCGCGACAGGGCGCGGGCGGCCACCAGTTTCGAGATGATCGGTGCACCCTCTGCGCTGGCGAAGTCGCGGACGCGGCGCAGCAGACGTCCAGCCACGCGTGGGGTGCCACGGGCGCGGGAGGCGATCTCGCGCGCGCCTTCCTCGTCGATGGCGGCCCCCATCTTGCGGGCTGCGCCGGTGATGACGCGGACCAGTTCGTCGGGCGTATAGAACTCCAGCCTCAGGGGGATGCCGAACCGGTCGCGCAGGGGCGTGGCCAGCAAACCAGCACGCGTCGTGGCCCCCACCAGGGTGAAGGGGGCCAGGTCGATCCGCACCGACCGCGCCGACGGCCCCTCGCCGATGATCAGGTCCAGCACATGGTCCTCCATGGCGGGATAGAGGATCTCTTCCACCGTCGGGGCCAGGCGGTGGATCTCGTCGATGAACAGGACGTCGCGTGGTTCCAGATTGGTCAGGATCGCCGCCAGATCGCCCGCCTTGGCCAGGATGGGGCCGGAAGTGGCGCGAAAGCCGACGCCCAGTTCGCGGGCCACAATCTGCGCCAGGGTCGTCTTGCCCAGGCCGGGCGGACCGAACAGCAGGACGTGATCCAGGGCTTCGGCCCGGCCCCGCGCGGCATCAATGAAGACCTTCAGATTGCCCTTGGCCTGCTCCTGGCCGACGAACTCGGACAGGGTCTGGGGCCGCAGGGCGCGGTCGTAGACTTCGCCAGGCGCGGGCTCCGGGGAGATGATGCGGTCGTCGGTCATCGGCCCAGCTCCTGCAAGGCCGCGCGGATCACAGCGGACAGTTCCGCCTCCTCACCCAGCCGGATCAGGGCCTGATCGACGGCGCGGCGGGCATTGATCTCGGCGACTCCCAAGCCGAGCAGAGCGGACACGGCCTCCCCCGTCACGCTGGGCACGGGAACCACTGCCTCGGCATGCATCCCCGGCGCGCTCGGCGTGAAGCTGACCTCGCCCAGAGGCTTGCCCTTCAGTTCGGTGACGATGCGCAGAGCCAGTTTGGGGCCGACGCCATTGGCACGGGCGACCGCCGCCTTGTCCTCACGCGCGACGGCCCCGGCCAGGTCTCCGGGGGGCAGGACGTCCAGCACCGACAAAGCCGCCTTGGGCCCCACGCCCTGGATGCCGGTCAGGGTGGTGAAGGCGCGGCGTTCGTCGCGGGTCAGGAAGCCGTACAGGCGCGGGCCGCTCTCGGCATTCCAGACATGCTCGACATGCAGGGTCGCCTCGTCGCCGGGGGCAGGCAGGCGTTGTAGTGTTCGCGCCCCGCAGGCCACTACATAGCCGACACCGGCGCAGTCGATCAGGCAGTGATCCTGCTCCACCTCGGCCAGCAGGCCCCGCAACCGCCCGATCATGACGCCACCGCCAGCAAGGCCCGCTTGCGCAGCTGGGCATGGGTGATGGCGACGGCCAGGGCGTCGGCGGCGTCGGCCTTCACCTCACCGGCAGCAGGCAACAGGCGCTTGATCATGAAGGCGATCTGGCTCTTGTCGGCGTGACCCGCCCCGACCA
Source organism: Brevundimonas vancanneytii (assembly GCA_943372125.1). Lineage (GTDB taxonomy): Bacteria > Pseudomonadota > Alphaproteobacteria > Caulobacterales > Caulobacteraceae > Brevundimonas > Brevundimonas vancanneytii_D. Next base: position 25,586 of record CALRXI020000001.1, on the reverse strand, counting down.
CGGCCTTCTTGATCAGATTGGGCGAGTATTCCGCGACCGACAGACCGCACCGCGCGGGGGCCAGCATGACGGCGGCGCGCGCATGGCCCAGCTTGAGGGTCGAGGCCGGGTTCATGTTGACGAACACCTCTTCGATCGCCGCCTCGTCGCAGGCATGGGCGGCGCAGATTTCGGACACGGCCTCCAGGAGGAACAGCAGCCGCTCAGTGAACGGCGCGGCCTCCGGCGGAGCCACCACACCGTGCGCGATCCAGCGCAGCCGCGACCCCTCGGCCACCACCACGCCCCAGCCGGTGCGGCGCAGGCCGGGGTCCAGGCCCAGGATTCGCGTCCCATTCTGAATCAGCGCGTTCGTCATTCGTTCCAGTCATGCCGCAAAGACGGTTAGCGAACAATGACTGAGGTGCAGACAGTGTGAACTCTAGTCGTCGCGGGGATCCAGATCGTAGCCAGTGACCCCGTCGATGGCTCTCAGCCGCTCGGCGAAGGCATGGATGGCTTCTGGTGTCGCCTTGGTCAGGCGAAAGCCCCAGCGCACGGTCCGGCCATCGTCCAGAAGTTCGTGGTGGTCCGAGCGGGCCACGCGGTTGAGATTTCCCAAGGCCTGATGCACCGCCGCCTCGACCTGCGGTGTCTCCCGTTTCCAGGCGACGTGGGCATCGACCACTGCCGTCTGTGGCAGCCGTCCGCTGACCAGCCGCAGCCCGATCAAGATGATCGCCGTCAGCAAGGTGCCCACGATACCGAGCTGATACAGCCCCGCTCCAAACAGCAGGCCGATCGCTGCCGTCACCCACAGCGATGCCGCTGTGGTCAGGCCGTGGATCGAAAAGCCGCTGCGAAAGATCACGCCCGCGCACAGGAAGCCGATGCCCGTCAGGACGCCGTGCGCCATCCGGGTCGGATCGCTGACGATGTCCGTTCCAGGCAGGGGGGCGAACCGCCACATCCCCTGCATGACCGCCGCTTCCATCAGCAGGGCCGAGCCGAGGCAGACCAGGATGTGGGTGCGAAAACCCGCCGCCCGGCCCCGCCATTCCCGCTCGAACCCGATCAATCCGCCTGCCAGGACGGCGGCGAGCAGGGGCAGGGTGAAGGCAGGCAGGTCGTTCCAGTTCATCCGGAGCCAACGGCGGTGACGACGAGGCGGTTCCTGTTGGTTGGCCTAGCCGTGCTTTTCGACGTAGGCGTCCGGGTCCTTGTTCACCGGCCTGATCCCGGTGATGTGCTCGGCCTCGAAGGCGGCGAACTTGACGGCAAGGTCGTGCCGCATCTCCAGATCGGCATTCAGGCGAAAGTCCGTCAGTCCCTGGCGCTCTTCCTCGCCCATGTGCTTGGAGTTGACGACATTAGCCTGGCCCACCGCCTCGAACCAGCCGGGCGAGCCGACCTTGTGGCCCTCGACGGCCTTGACCGCGTCGCGCAGCTTGTTGTGGTCCTCAATGGCGTCCTCGGTCTCGCCCGCGACGGTGCCGTCATCGGCGTCGTTGGCCCCTTCGCCGATCTTCATCAGCTGCGGATAGAAGAAGCGCTCCTCGGCCTCGGCATGGACATCCAGGAACGCCGACAGGCGGCCCCATACTGCGGTGAGAGCATCGGTGTCCTTCGGATCGATCTGCTCGATGATGGCGAACAGGCGGCGCTGTTCCGCATGGTCGTCGAGGATCAGCTGGGTGATATCCATGAGGTCGGCTCCGGCAAGGCTTGAAGCCGCATAATCGCCGCCGCCCTCACCGGTTCCGCGCTAACGACTCGCAAGCCTCAGCCCGCGTATTTCGCCAGGTCCTCGTCGGAGATGTCTTCGTTGGAGAAGACGTTCTGCACGTCGTCCTCGGCGTCCAGGGCGTCGAGCAGTTTCATCAGGGTGCCCACGGCCTCGCCGGTGACCTGAACCTCCGACTGGGGCTTCCAGACGATGGCGGTGGACTTGGGGTCGCCCAGGACCTTGGACATGGCTTCGGCCACGTCATTCAGATCCTCGAAGGCGGTCCAGATGGTGTGGCCGGGCGCGTCCTCATAGATGTCGGGCTTGACCAGATCGCTCTCGACGTCCTGGGCCCCGGCCTCGATGGCGGCCTCCATGACGGCATCCTCGGTCCCGGCCTCGGCCGGGTAGCGGATCTGGCCGACCTTGTCCCACATGAAGGCGACGGAGTTCATCTCGCTCAGCGCGCCGCCGTTCTTCTTGAAGGCGGTGCCGATGTTGGAGGCCGCGCGGTTGCGGTTGTCGGTCAGGGCCTCGACGATGATGCCGACGCCGCCGGGGCCGCGACCCTCGTAGCGGACCTCTTCCATCGTATCGACGTCGCCGGCCGAGGCCTTGTTGATCGCGCGCTGGATCACGTCCTTGGGCAGGCTTTCGGCCTTGGCGTTGTTGACCGCCAAGCGCAGGCGCGGGTTCATGGCGGGATCGGGCAGGCCCGACTTGGCCGCCACGGTGATGTCGCGCGAGAGCTTGGAGAACAGCTTGGAGCGCTGGGCGTCGGCGCGCCCCTTGCGGTGCATGATGTTCTTGAACTTGGAATGGCCGGCCATTGTGGAGGTCTCTTGAAGGGCGCTAACGCTCGCGACGCGGTCGCTCGCTGCTTGAGCGCGATGTCCGTTGTCAATCTGGATTGAGGTCACGGCGGTCAGCCGCGTGTCTCGGTTGCGCGCATCTAGCGGATGATGCGAAGGCTGTCACGATGCAGGAACCGTAACGGTTTGATGGTATTATTCCTCTAGAAGGCGGTGAAGACCGCAGCTGACGGGGCCAAGGGAAACGACATGACCGCCGAAGACGTCATCTACAATTCCAAGCTCTATGACGAAGACGACTTCAACGAGCGTGGCCCCGACATCGTCGAATGGTATGAAGCGCGGCCCGTGACGGTGCCCGCCGCCGTCGCCGCCGGTTCGATCCTGGGGGCCTTCGCCTTGGGAGCTCTGACCGCCGTCGGCATCCTGTTCCTGACCGGACAGCTCGACGACTAGTCCGACCGGCCCGCGCTTCAGTCGGCCTTCAGATTCTCCACCACCGCCCGCAGCCGCTCGGGCAGGGGCTTGGGCCGCCGGGTCTCGGCGTCGACATAGACGTGCACGAAATGGCCGATGGCGGCGGGCGCATTCGCCCCACGCCGGAAGACCGCAAAGCCGTAGTTCACGCTGGACGTGCCGACGTGGTCGACCTTGATCCCCACCTCGATCACGTCCGGGAACTTCAGCGACGAGGTGTAGCGGCAGCCGGAGTCCACCACCAGGCCGATCGATTCCGTCAGCGCATCGGCGATCAGCAGATGCGAATTCACGGCCGAGTCCACGAACTCATAGAATTTGGCGTTGTTGATGTGGCCATACTGGTCGTTGTCGGCCCAGCGGGTCGAGACCATGTGAAAGGCCTTGTAGGTCGCGCGTTCGGCCAACGGCCCTTCATCTCTCTTCGGCATCGGTTGTCTTCTCCCTCGGCGACGCGAACCGTCGCTCTTCGACCGCGACGCTCCCGCTTGGACGACGCCGCGTCAAGCGCCTATCGATAGGGTCTCGATCACGAAGGCGCTGGTTCTGGCGCACACCCGGGGAGGGCCCATGACCATACAGACCCGCGCGGCGGTCCTCCGCACCGTCGGGGCCGCGCGCCCCTATGCCGACAGCCGCCCGCTGAGCGTCGAGACGGTCACGCTTGATGCGCCCGGCCGCGACGAGGTGCTCGTCGCGATCAAGGCGGCGGGTCTGTGCCATTCGGACCTCAGCGTCATCAACGGCGACCGGCCCCGGCCCCTGCCCATGGCCCTGGGGCATGAGGCAGCGGGGGTGGTGGAGGCGCTGGGCGACGGCGTGACAGACCTGGCCATCGGCGATCATGTGGTCATGGTCTTCATGCCCTCCTGCGGCCACTGTAACCCTTGCGCCGAGGGGCGACCGGCGCTGTGCGAACCGGGGGCGGTCGCGAACGGCAAGGGGGAACTGCTGGGCGGCGGCCGGCGGCTGCACGACGAACAGACGCCGCTGAACCATCACCTGGGCTGTTCCGCCTTCGCCGAGCGGGCGGTGGTGTCACGACGGTCGCTGGTGAAGATCGATCCGGCCCTGCCGTTCGACCAGGCGGCCCTGTTCGGTTGCGCGGTCCTGACCGGGGTCGGGGCGGTGGTGAATACGGCGGGGGTGCGGGCCGGGCAGTCCGTCGCCGTCGTCGGCCTGGGCGGGGTCGGCCTGGCCAGTGTTTTGGGGGCCTTGGCCAGTGGGGCGTCGCCGGTGGTGGCGGTCGATCTGTCCGAGGAGAAGTTGGCCCTGGCCCGCAGTCTGGGCGCGGTGCAGACGGTGAACGCCGCCGATGGCGATGCGGTGGAGCAGGTCCGGGCCCTGACCAACGGCGGGGCAGACTATGTGTTCGAGATGGCCGGGTCCGTGCGGGCGCTGGACAGCGCCTGGCGGATGACGCGGCGGGGTGGCACGACCGTCACCGCTGGCCTGCCCCCGCCCGATGCGGCTTTGGCGGTCAATGTGGTGTCGCTTGTTGCCGAGGAGCGGACACTGAAGGGCAGCTACATCGGCACCTGCGTGCCCGCCCGCGACATCCCCCGCTATGTCGCCCTGTTTCGCGAGGGGCGGCTGCCGGTCGACCGGCTGATGACGGGCCGTGTCGCTCTGGACGATATCAACGCTGCCTTCGACCGGCTGGCGGACGGGCAGGCGGTGCGCACGGTGGTCACCTTCGACGCATAGAGAAACGGGGCGCGACCCTTTCGGATCGCGCCCCTCGAACGCCTGAGGAATGGCTCAGGGTTTTAGTAGCGGCGGTTGTCGTTATCGCGACGCTCATAGCGGACCTGGGCCGACAGACGGTCATAGCGACGGTCCAGATCGTTGCGCTCGCGCACGCTCAGGCCACCGCGCAGATAGTTGCGCTCCAGATTGACCAGGGCGATCAGTTCGCCGCGCAGACGGTTGGCCTCGCGACGGCTCAGCGAGCGGTTGCGCTCGCCCTGGTCGATGCGGCGGTCCAGATTGTATTTGCGCTGGGCGATCTGCTGCCAGCCGCCGTTATGCTGGACCTGCACATAGCCATGGCCGCGCGCCGGGCCATAGCCATAGGACTGGGCCGCAGCCGGGACCGCGACGGAAGCGGCGACCAGGGCCAGGGCGGGAATGAGAGCCTTCTTCATCATCGGTCTTCTCCTTGATGCTTCACGCCAACCGGGGTGGCGGCGTTGAGATGGAGAAAACCACTCCCCGGCTGAGCGCGATCTGAACGCGCCGGGTCAGGTTTCATTCATGCAGATGAAATCGGGGACAGGGAGGGCGTGGCGGCTGCCGGGCTTGATAGCAATGTCTGCTTTCGACCCATAGCGGACATTCGGGAGGTCAGCCCGACATGCTGTTGGCTAGGAACGATGCAAATTTAGACCAATGGCATCGAACTCATCGTAGGCCCCGTTGCGCTGAACGCCCAACTTAGACAAGGCGGCATTAATTGGCCAAGTAACCTCGGTCGCGTGGGTCGGTTGGTAGGCGGGCGGTGCGGCTAGGCGGCCGTCCTGAAAGAGCGCGGAACCTTGACCTCCCGTCCCTCCAAAGTAGCGGGTTTCGACATAAGCGAACGCGGTGCCCTTCGACAGGGAGGAGAGCAGCTCCAACCAAGCTGGATGCATATAGTCGAAAATACCGTCATCCTCGTCGCCTTGCCGCTCGAAATCCCCCGCAAGCCGTTCGACATCTTCATCAGCGATCAGGATTAGGCTGAACCCTTGAGCCAACTCAAAACGGCGGGTTAAATCGCATTCCTGCGCAATCTTCTCCATCGGCCCTGTCGGTCCGATGAGGCCGCTGATCCAATGTGCCATCCTTGTTTCCGGTTTTAGCGTCCGCTTTTTACTCTACAGCGACGGTCTGCTTCCGACCCATTGCAGACTTTGACACCCATCGGGATCGCTGCGTAGTGACGCACATGACGAACCTGTGCTCGAAATCCACTGGCTTGACCATTTGGGTAGCATTTCTTGCCAGCATGTCGGCTTCGCCTGCGATGTCAGTACAGGTCGATCCGAGGGCATCGCAAGGTGCGCTGATGTTCAACCAAATCTACCCGCATTGGCACCTTCGCTGCGACAACCCCGTTTTCGCCTCCCAGAAAATCAGGTTCGACGTAAGAGTTGGACCAGATGGCCGCTTAATCGGCTACCCTGAACTGGTTTCAGAGAGAGATCAGCCTCCAGCAGATGGATCAACGTCTCGGCGGCACGAGTTGGAAATCGACGCCAACGTGGATTCGGCCCGTTTTGCAATCATCCGAGCTGCACCTTTCCGCGTCACTCCAGACTTTCAGGGAGGGACATTCAGGTTCGTATTCGATCCTGAGCGGGCTTGCGGGCGAGTCCGCTAGCCCCAAATCTGCGGGCGTCTGCTTTCGACCCATTGCAGCCATTGAAGGGTTAGCAGAAGATCGGCTCATGAAACTCGGGTTCACCTGTCCGGTCTGTGGATTCCATGATGCGAAGCTGCCGCCCTTTGAGGACGGGCAGAACAATTGGTATCAAGAAATCTGCCCCTCCTGCGGGACCCAGTTCGGCTATGATGATGCCAGTTTGAGCCATCAAGCATTGCGACTTCGTTGGATTGAAAACGGAGCGAAATGGTCTTCATCCGCCCCCGCGCCTATTGGTTTTGACGGCCTTCTACAGCTACGAGCGGCTGATCCTTCAACTGAATAGGCATGTCTGCTTCCCACCCATAGCGGACCTTCGAAGCGACTGCTTTCGGGCACACGCAAGCCGCGTCTATCGGCATGCGAGTCTTTCCGCGCAAAAGACCGCCCCAAACGGTGAAATCTGTCTAGACTGTTCGTTCAGCCGTCGTTCAGAGCCTGGGGCCTAATCACACCGTCATGTCACGGATTTTAGTCATTGCTGCTGCCGCCCTTATGGCCTGGGCCCCTCTGTCGGAGGCGTCAGCGCAGGATCGTGGGCGCGGGCGTGGGCCCGATCGCGAGCAATCGCAGGAACGCGAGCGCGAGCGGCCCTCGATCAGCGCGGGCGAGGCCCTGTCCATCGCCCGCAGCCGGGCGCGGGGCGCACGTTTCGTCGGCACCATGGCATCCGGAGGCGGCACCTATGTGTTTCGCTTCGAGAGCCCCGAGGGGCGGATTTTCGATATCACCGTCGACGCCCGCACGGGCCGCGCGGGAGGAGGCTGAATGCGTGTTCTGCTCGTAGAAGACGATGTCGATCTGTCGCGTCAGCTGAAGACCGCCCTGGGCGACGCCGGCTATGCCGTCGACCACGCCGCAGACGGCGAAGAGGCGCATTTCCTGGGCGACACCGAACCCTATGACGTGGTGGTGCTGGACCTGGGCCTGCCCAAGATCGACGGCGTGTCCGTGCTGGAACGCTGGCGGCGCGACGGCAAGACCACGCCGGTGCTGATCCTGACGGCGCGCGGGGCCTGGTCGGACAAGGTGTCGGGCTTTGACGCCGGGGCCGACGACTATCTGACCAAGCCCTTCCATACGGAGGAGCTGCTGGCCCGCCTGCGCGCCCTGCTGCGCCGCTCCGCCGGGATCGCGTCGGCGACATTGTCGTGCGGCGGCCTGCGGCTGGATCCTCGCGCGGCCCGTGCCACGGTCAATGGCGAGCCGCTGCGTCTGACCTCGCTGGAGTACCGCCTGCTGCATTACATGATGATGCATCAGGGCCGGGTCATCAGCCGCACGGAGCTGGTCGAGCATCTGTACGATCAGGATTTCGATCGCGATTCCAACACCATCGAGGTGTTCGTCGGCCGCCTGCGCAAGAAGATCGGCTCCGACCGGATCGAGACGGTGCGCGGCCTGGGCTATCGCCTGACGCCGCTAGCGGGTGAGTCCGAAGCGGCGTGAGCCCAGCCAGCGATCAGGGGGGGGATCTGACGGGGGCTGAACCGGCGTCCGAGCCCGCTGCCGAGCCCCGGTCCTGGGGACGATATTTCGGACGGCCCGGCCGATCGTTGACGCGGCGCCTGATCTGGCTGGCCTCGGCCTGGATCGTCGTGGCCCTGTTCCTCACCGGCTATGTCCTGACGTCCCAGTTCCAGGAATCGGCCCTGAGGCGGCTGGGCACCACCCTGCTGGACACCATCGACGAGACCGTGGTGGCCACCAATGCCACCGAGTTCAGTGTCGTAACGCGCCCCATCGGCGATGCACGGACGCAGCGGCTGTTGTCCGGGAAGTATTGGGTCGTGGCCGAGGTCCAGCCGGACGGGGCTGTGCATTTCCTGTCGCGTTCTGCCTCTCTGCCGGGCGGGGAGCTGACTGTGCCGGCTGAACTGCCCGCCCGTCTGGCCGAGGCCAAGGGGCAGGTGATCAGCTATAACGACATCGGCCCCAAGGAAGAGCCGCTGCGCGTCGCCGCCAGCATGAAGCAACTGCCGGGACGGACGCCGCCGGTGATCTTCATCGCCGCCATCGACCGCTCCGATGTCGATGCCGACACGCGCCAGTTCGCCCGCGTCACCTGGATCGCCCTGCTGATCCTGGGTCTGGGTCTGGTCGCGGCGGTGTTCATTCAGGTCCAGATCGGCCTGCGGCCCCTGTTCGGCCTCCGCAACGAGATCGCCGATGTGCGCAAGGGCCGCGCGGCCCGCATCGTCCAGCACTATCCCATCGAGATCCAGCCCCTGGCCGAACAGGTCAATCGGCTGCTGGACGCGAATCAGGAGACGGTGGAGCGCCAGCGCACCCATGTCGGCAACCTGGCCCATGCGCTGAAGACACCGTTGTCGGTAATGCTGGCCGAGGCGGGCAGTCAGTCAGGACCTCTGCCCGATCTGGTCCGTAAGCAGTCCGAGATCATGAAGGCCCAGGTCGAGCATCACCTGCGCCGCGCCCGCGCCGCCGCCCGCGCCCAGAGCCTGGGCGAGCGCACCCCCATCGCTGACGTGCTGGACGAGATGGCCGTCATGCTGGAGCGGGTGTTCGAAGAGAAGGGCGTGGAGATCGACTGGCGCGCGCCCGACGATCTGGCCTTCCGCGGAGAGCGTCAGGACCTGCAGGAAATCCTGGGCAATCTGATGGAGAACGCCTCCAAATGGTCGAAGCGCCGGGTGCGGATTTCGGCCGGCCCGACGGGCCTGGGCCAGATGGTGGTGGTGGTCGAGGATGACGGCCCTGGCCTGCCCGCCGATCAGCGCGAGGCGGCCCTGGAGCGTGGGGCGCGGATGGACGAGACGACGCCGGGCTCGGGCCTGGGACTGTCGATCGTGGTCGAGCTGACCCGGGCCTATGGTGGCCGGATCACCCTGGGCGACAGCGACATGGGCGGGCTGAAGGTGCTGCTGGAGCTGCCCAGCGCCGAGCTGTGACGCGTCTCGACAGTGAATCTTAACCCGGCGGGGTCAAAACGGCACAGGTTGCACCGACCCTGGCTCTCGGGATTACAGTATGTCCGGGCTGAAGAATGCCCAGCGCGAAGGCTTGCGGTCCCTGATGTCGGGGCTGAACGACGTGCGTCTCAGTAAGGTTGCGATCGCCGTCGGGGCCATGCCCGGCCAGACGGCGGAGGCCCTGGCCGTCATGATCGGCGTCGAACTGCGCGAGCGCAACCGCAAACGTCGCGTGCTGGGCCCACTGATGCCGATGTTCCGGCCGCGGCCGGACGGGGTGCAGGCCCTGACCTTTCCGCCGGTCGTTCTGGAGCGGCTGTGGGCCATGGCGCGGGCGTCGGAGCCCGAACTCCTGACACGGCTGGACGGCGGCGAGGCGGAGGCCGCGCTGGTCGCCGAGCGGCTGGGCATGGCGGCGGCCAATGCGGCGCGCGATCAGGCCGATGACTTGTGGCCCAGCGCCTATGTCGAGCCGCTGGAAAACCTGATCCTGTGTCTGGACCTGCTGCCTGTGGCGCGGCGAGCGGTGACGGGGCTGCAAGTCTGGCTGAAACGGCCGGACGATCAGGAACTGGCCGCGCTGCGGCTGGTGCTGCGCGATGCGGAAGCCGTCAGTCCGGAGGGGCCGCGCGCCCTGATCGACATCCTGTTCGCCCATATGGACGATGCGGTCCTGGTTTTGCGTCTGCTGCCCCATGTGTCGGGCGCGGCGGCGTCGGCTTCCCTGATGAGCGGATCGGAGTTCGGCATCTTCGTCGACCGGCTGATGGCGGCGATGCAGGCGCGGGCCGCGCGGATCAACGCCTTCCGGCCCGGCCGCGACATGACCGGGCTGGAAGCCGTCGTGGCTGATCTGGACTGGTGCGCCACCGTTCTGGCCGAGGTGGATGTGGTGCTCGACCCCGAACCCTACAGCGAATGGGGTCAGGTCATGCGCAAGACCCGTCAGTCGGTTGGTGGCACCCTGTCCAACCTGATCAGGGCGACCGAGACGGCGGTCGAGGCCGGCCTGCCCATGACGCGCACGCCCCTGGCCGGGCGGATGACGCGTCGCACGCCGCGGCTGGATGTCGAAACGACGCCGGGGCCGGACGCTGCCGGTCCCTTGCTGAAATTCGTGGCGGCGCTGCGCAAGACCGCACCCGTCTTCGGCTGCGAGGCCGAGCGTCAGCGGCTGGTCGAGGGCCTGACCGAGCGGCTCACCGACTATGCCGACGAGGCCCTGACCCTGGTCAATGCGGGCGAGGTCGAGGACAAGCCGCGCGCCCTGAAACAGATCAAGCGCGCCGCGACCTGGCTGGCCCTGATCGAGGCCAATGACGTGGCGCGATCCGTGCGGCGGCGGGTCGCGGTGGCTGACGGCGTCGCACCTGCCGAGAAGGCCTCGTCCGACGCCGCCTGATCGGCTAAACGGCGCACAATGACGGTATTCTGGATCATGACGGCGCTGGTTGCGGCGCTCGCGGGCCTGCTGGTGCTCACCGCGGCGCGGCGCGGGGCCGATGCGACGGGCGAGGCCGAGACGGCGGCGGCGGCCGTCGAACTGTCCGAACTGGATCGGCTGAAGGATCGTGGCCTTCTGGACGAGGCCGGCTGGACCGCCGCGCGGGCCGAGGCCGGACGGCGCATCCTGTCGGCGGAACGTCAGGCGGCGCCCGTTGTTGCGGGTCGGCTCGACCGAACCTGGGTGCTGGGCGGCATCGGCCTCGGGGTCGCGGCCACGCTGGGGCTGTACCTGCTGATCGCTACGCCGGGTCTGCCCGATCAGGGTTTCGAGAGCCGCGTCGACGACTGGGCGACCTCGCCCGAGACGTTGGAAGCGCCCCAGATCGCCGCCGTCGTGGCCCGCGTCGTGCGCGACCGCCCGGATGACCGTCAGGCCCTGCTGATGCTGGGGGCCGCGCGGTTCGAGGCCAATGACCCACTGGCCGCGGCCTCGGCCTTCCGCCGGGCGCTCGAACTGGACGCGAACGACGCCCAAGCCTGGGCGAGGCTGGGCGAAAGCCTGGTGCGGGCCAATGGCGGCATCGTCGGCGCGGATGCGGAGGCGGCGTTCCGGGAATCGCTGAGCCGCGATAAAGACCAGCTGGGGGCCCGCTACTTCCTGGGCGAGGCGGCGCTGACGCGGGGCGACACGGCTATGGTGCGCCAGATGTGGTTGCCGCTGATCGCCGCGCTGGACCCGGCCGATCCGCGCCGGACCGATCTGGAGCGTCGCCTGCCTGCCGAGGGGGCCGCACGATGAGCTGGCTGCCGAAATCGCCCAAGGCGCGCCGCAGGCTGTGGGTCGTAGCGGCGGTCGCGCCCATTCTGGCCCTGGCCGTCGGTCTGTCGCTGTATGCCATGCGCGACAGCGTCACCTTCTTTTTCTCGCCGTCCGAGGCGACGGTCGAAAAGGCCCCGCCGGGCCGCGTCGTGCGTCTGGGCGGGCTTGTCGAGGCGGGCAGCGTGTCCAACGCCGGCCCCGGCGAGGTCGCCTTCGCTGTTACCGACAATGTCGCCACGACACGCGTCGTCTATCGCGGCGACCTGCCCGACCTGTTCCGCGAGGGGCAGGGGATCGTGGCGCAGGGAGCCTTCCTGCCCGACCGCACATTCCGCGCGACCCAGGTCCTGGCCAAGCACGACGAGAACTACATGCCGCGCGAAGTGTCCGACCGTCTGAAGGAAACCGGCGAATGGCGGCCGGCAGCCGAAACGAGCCAGCCGTGATTATAGAGCTTGGGGCCTTCGCCCTGATCCTGGCCCTTGTGCTGTCGGTCCTGCAGACCGGGTTTGCCGTCGCGGGTCGGATGCGGCGCAGTCCGGTGCTGGCGGGTGCGGCCGATGGCGCGGCTCTGGCGAGTGCGCTGGCGGTGGCTCTGGCCTTCGCCGTCCTGATCTTCGCCTTCGTGATCTCGGACTTCTCGGTTTCCAATGTCGCGGCCAACAGCCACACTGACAAGCCGATGCTCTACAAGGTGGCCGGGGCCTGGGGCAGCCACGAAGGCTCGCTGGTGCTGTGGTGTCTGGTCCTGACCGGCTTCGGTGCGGTGCTGGCGCGGGCGCGCGGCCTGCCGTTCGGGCTAAAGGCCTGCGCCGTCGCCACCCAGGGCGCGCTGGGGGTGATGTTCATCGCCTTTGCGGTGTTCACCTCCAACCCGTTCGCGCGGCTGAACCCGGCCCCCTTCCAGGGGGCATCGCTGAACCCGCTGCTGCAGGACCCTGCCTTGGCGTTCCATCCGCCGCTGCTCTATGCGGGCTATGTCGGGCTGTCGGTCTGTTTCTCGCTGGCTGTTGCGGCCCTGATCGAGGGCCGGCCCAACTCCAGCTTCTGGCCCGCGTGGGGCCGCTGGGTGCGGCCCTGGGCCCTGGCGAGTTGGGCCTTCCTGACCGTCGGCATCGGGCTGGGCAGCTTCTGGGCCTATTATGAACTGGGCTGGGGCGGATGGTGGTTCTGGGACCCGGTCGAGAACGCCAGCTTCATGCCCTGGCTGGTGGCGGCCGCCCTGCTGCACAGCGCCGTGGTGACCGAGCGGCGCGGGGCGCTGGCCGGATGGACGACGTTCCTGGCCCTGCTGGCCTTCACCTTCTCCATGCTGGGGGCGTTCCTGGTGCGCTCTGGCGTCCTGACCAGCGTGCATGCGTTTGCGGTGGACCCTCAGCGCGGCCTGATGCTGCTGGCCATTCTGGGTGTCACGGCCGGGCTGGCCTTTGCCCTGTTCGCCTGGCGCGCGCCCCGGCTGAAGGGCGGCGGCCTGTTCGCTCCGGTCAGCCGCGAGGGGGCGCTGGTCCTGAACAACCTGTTCCTGACGGCGGCGGCCGCGACAGTGCTGCTGGGCACCCTGTATCCCCTGCTGCTGGAGGCGACGTCTGGCGCGACCATCTCGGTCGGCCCGCCCTATTTCGCCCTGACCTTCACGCCCCTGATGGCCGTGGCCTTCCTGATCCTGCCCGCCGGGCCCCTGCTGGCGTGGAAGCGGGGCGATCTGAAGGGCGTGGGCCAGCGGCTGATCGTGGCGGCGGCCCTGGCGCTTCTGGTCGCGCTTGCAGGCTGGATGGCTTTCGAGCCGAAGAAGGCGCTGTCGGCGCTCGGCATCGGCCTGGGCGGTTGGCTGATCCTGGGCAGTCTGGCGGAATGGGCCGAGCGGGTGCGGCTGTTCCGCGTATCCTTGGCCGAGACCTGGCGGCGCGCGCGTGGCCTGCCGCTGGGAGCCTGGGGCATGACGCTGGCGCATGCGGGGCTGGGCGTCTTCGTCCTGGGGGCGGTGGTCGAGACCGGCTATCGGCTGGAGGCCGCGCGCCCGCTGGCCATCGGTCAGTCGATCGAGGCCGGACCCTGGATCGTGCGTCTTGACGCTGTTCAGGTCGTCGAGGGCCCCAACTATCTGGCCGAGCAGGGGCGTCTGACGGTAGACCGCGCCGACGGCCGTTCGCCCTCGACCGTGACCGCCGAACGGCGCTTCTTCCCGGCGGGCGGTCAGACGACGACCGAGGTGGGCCTCGATTTCCGGGGTCTGGACGATGTCTATGTGGTGCTCGGCGAGCGGGCGCGGACGCCTCAGGGCGACGCCGCCTGGAATGTGCGTGTGTGGTTTAACCCTTGGGCGCGGCTGATCTTCCTGGGGCCGACGATCATGGCTCTGGGCGGGGCGCTGTCGCTGTTCGACCGGCGTCTGAGAGTCGGGGTCGGCAGGCGGAAGGGTGTGAGATGACCAACGAGCAAAAGCCCTCCCCTCGAGGGGGAGGGTTGGGTGGGGTGAGGGCACTCTGGTGGCGGATGAGTTCGGATGGGCTCCGTCGGCAAGTCTCGACTACGCCGCTCGTGCTCTACTCTCATGCTCACTGCCTCCACCCCTCCCAACCCTCCCCCTCGAGGGGAGGGCTTCTGCTCGTCTCTCTCCTTCTGCTCCTCGCCGCACCCGCCTTGGCCCAGGAGCCGCCGCCAGCACCTGACCGGCCCTTGCCCGATGCCGCCCAGGAAGCCCGCGCCCAGGCCCTGTTCGACGATATCCGCTGCGTCGTCTGTCAGCACGAAGCCATTGCCGACAGCCCGGCCGGCATCGCTGGCGACATGCGCGGCCTGGTGCGAGACCAGATCGCCGACGGGGCCAGCGACCAGCAGATCCGTCAGGACCTGGTCCGGCGCTATGGCGACTTCGTCCTGTTCAAGCCGCCGGTGCGGGGCGGGACCTGGCTGTTGTGGTTCGGGCCGCTGATCCTGATGCTGGCGGCGGGGGCATTGATCCTGTGGCGCGGCAGGCGACGCTCGGTCGAGGTCGCGCCCCTGACGCCCGAAGAGGACGCGCGCCTCAGCGATATTTTGAAGCAGGGGCCGCTTCGCCGCGATCCTGACGCAAAGCCGTCCAACGACTAGCGTTTCGTGGCGGCAGGATTGCTCCACGGGGACAGTGCGTTAGGCTGTCGCTTCTGACTGATGACTGAGCGGATGCATTCGCGTTCGCCAAGGGATGACAAGGCTGTCGATGATGAAGCGTAAGGAGTTCATGCTGGGGGCCGTCGCGGGCCTGTTCTTCGCCGCCGCCGCGACCGCGGGCGGGGTGATCGACTGGCCGACCGCAGAGGCCGGGCCCGTCGCGGGCGTCTCGGGCCGGCTCAATGCCAGTGCCGGGGCCAATGGCGTCGCCTTCGCCCCGCCGCAGGGTGCCCCCCTCAGCTTCGCCGACATCTTCGCCCAGGTGTCTCCGGCCGTCGTCCAGATCGAGGTCGAGACGCGGCGTGAGGCGGGGCCGCAGGACAGCCTGATCCAGATTCCGGGCCTGCCCTTTGCCATCCCCAATCCGAACCAGGGCCAGCAGGACGAGGACGGCGGCGTGCGCGGTCGCGGGGCCGGCTCCGGCTTCTTCATCTCCGCCGACGGCTTCATCGTCACCAACAATCATGTGGTCGAGGACGCTACGGAAATCACGGTCAAGCTGGCCGACGGCCGAGAGATCAAGGCGACGGTCGTCGGCCGCGACGAGGAAACCGACTTGGCCGTCATCAAGGTTGATGGCTCCGACTATCCCTTCGTCAGCTTCGAGGAGTCGGCCCAGCCGCGCGTAGGTGACTGGGTCGTCGCCGTCGGCAATCCCTTCGGCCTGGGTGGCACGGCCACAGCCGGTATCGTCTCGGCCCTGGGTCGAGGCAGCCTGGACAGCCGCACCCCCTATACCGACTACATCCAGATCGACGCGGCCATCAACACCGGCAACTCCGGCGGCCCGACCTTTGACATCTATGGCCGCGTGATAGGCGTGAACTCGGCGATCATCTCGCCGTCGGCTTCAGGGGGCTCTGTCGGCATCGGTTTTGCCATTCCGGCCTCTGTCGCCAAGCCCACGACAGACCGGCTGATGCGCGGCGAGACGATCGCGCGCGGCTATCTAGGCGCGACGCTTCAGACCCTGGGCCGCGCCGAATGGCGCGCGCTTGGGCTGCCTGACGATTTCAAGGGAGCCTATGTCGCCGAGGTGACACCCGGTGCGCCGGCCGCCGAGGCTGGCCTTCGCCAAGGCGACTATATGGTCAGCGTCAACGGCAAGGTCGTGGACGGCAGCACCGAGGCGACCCGCGAAGTCGCGCGCGCTCGTCCCGGCGACAACATCCGCCTGGAGATCATCCGTGACGGTCGCCGCCAGACGCTCAACGTCCGCTCTGGTACCCGCCCGACGCCTGCCGAACTGGCGGCGCTGAACTCCGCGTCAGCGGGTGCGACGGTTCCGGGTCAGCCGCCCGTCGCTGCCGGTCAACTCGTGGAGGGTCTGACCTTGTCGGCCATCACGCCAGCGCTGCGTCAGCGGTATGAGATCCCCGACGCGGTGACTGGTGTCGTGATCACGGACGTCGCCCGCGGATCGGCTGCCGCCGGCGAGCGCCTCCAAGCCGGACTGGTGATCACCAGGGTAGACAACAAGGTAGTCAGCACGCCCGCAGAGGTCGAAGCAGCGATCGAGGCGGTCCGTGCCTCAGGTCGCCCCGGCGTTCTGTTGTTCATCAGGGCTCCACAAGGCGGCGTGCCGATCGTCCTGCCACTCTCGAACGACTGATCGTCCGAAGTCTGTCCAAGCCTTAACTCACGGGTTCGCTGCCGATGCGCTAACATCAGCGGCGAATCTGTATCTGGGAGGGGCTGAACATGCGCATTCTGGTCGTCGAGGACGATGCCGAGGCCGCGACCGCCATGGTCCGGGGCCTGACCGAGGCCGGGCACGAGCCGACCCATGCGGTGGACGGGGCCTTCGGCCTGCTGGAAGCGCAGAAGGGCGGCTATGACGTCTATGTCGTCGACCGGATGATGCCGCGCCTGGACGGGATCGGCATGGTCGAGACTCTGCGCAAGGACGGCGACCAGACCCCGGTCCTGTTCCTGTCCGCCCTGGGCGAGGTCGACGACCGCGTCACCGGCCTGAAGGCCGGGGCCGACGACTATCTGGTCAAACCCTATGCCTTTTCCGAACTGATCGCGCGGGTCGAGGCCCTGTCGCGCCGTCGGGAGACCGGCAGCGTCGCCACCATGCTGAAGGTCGGCGACCTGGAGATGAACCTGATCAGCCGCGAGGTGCACCGCGCCGGCAAGGAGATCGACCTTCAGCCGCGCGAGTTTCAGCTGCTGGAGTTTTTGATGCGTCACGCGGGCCAGTCGGTGACCCGCACCATGCTGCTGGAGAAGGTCTGGGAGTACCATTTCGACCCCCAGACCAATGTCATCGACGTCCACATCAGCCGCCTGCGCGCCAAGATCGACAAGGGTTTCGACCACGCCATGCTGCAGACCGTGCGGGGTGCCGGTTACCGATTGGAAGCGTAAGCGAAGGTGTTCTCCCTCCCCCCTCGGGGGAGGGTGGTCGGCATAGCCGACCGGGTGGGGAGGGCTCGGCGACATGGGCGCGATAGCCAAGGCGAGGCACCTCAGAAAATCCATGACTGCCGCCGAGGCGCGTCTTTGGGTCCGCCTCCGCCAGCTTCGATCAGAAGGCCTGCACTTCCGCCGCCAGCACCCTTTGAGGGGCTATATTCTGGACTTCGTCTGTCTGGATCGCGGGTTCATTGTCGAGGTCGACGGCGGCTCGCATCTTGACGAGGATCGAGCGCGAAAGGACAGGGTTCGAGATGCGGTTCTGAACCGCGAGGGCTTTCTCACGATGCGGGTTTCGAATGGCGATGTGAAGGAAAGGGCGGATGAGATTTTGAGAGACGTGCGGATGCGTTGCCTGGCCCTCCCCACCCGGTCGTCGCTGCGCGCCGACCACCCTCCCCCGGCGGGGGAGGGAGACGTCTAGTGCAACTTCCCTCCCTCCTTCGCCGCACACCCTTCCGGCTGACGCTGCTGTTCCTCGCCTTGTTCGCGGCGGCGGCGGCGGCGATCCTGGCCTGGGTCTATGTCGCCTCGGCGTCCGAGGCGCGGGCCCGAACCCAGGACGAAGTGACGCGCGAGCTGACGGTCCTGACCGACATCTATCGGCTGCGCGGGCTGGATGCGCTGAACGCCGCCCTGGTGGACCGCACCATCACCGGCGGCTCCTATCTCTATATGCTGATGGACCCGCAAGGCGCGCTGATCACCGGCAGCCTGACGGAAACGCCGATCGACATCGTGCCGCGCGGCACCGGCGATGGCGGGACGACCCCGACCTGGGACACCTTCCGCTATACCGATACCGACGCCAGCGGGCGAGTGACGCGGCCGGAATCGCTGGGGGTCCAGGTCCGGCTGTCGGGCGGAGAGATCCTGTTCGTCGGCCAGTCGATGGGCGACACCGAGGCCTATCTGGCGCGCCTGACGCAGGCATTATGGGGCGCGATGGGGATCGTTCTGCTGCTGGGTCTGGCGGGTGGTCTGTTGATCAGCCGCAATCTGGAGCGGTCGATGCGGCGGCTGCAGACGGTGGTCACAGGCGTGCAGGAGGGTGATCTGAAGGTGCGTGCCGCCGTGCGCCAGAACGGCGACGAGCTGGACGAGCTGGGCCAGGGGCTGAACACCATGCTGGACAGGCTGGAGGGGTCGATGGCCTCGATCCGGCATGCGGGCGACGCCATCGCCCACGACCTGCGCTCCCCCCTGACCCGCATGCGGGCCAAGCTGGAAGTCGCGCTGATGGACGCCGAGGCGGGCAAGATCGACGGCGTCGATGCCGTTCAACTGGCGCTCGACGAGGCCGACAGCCTGCTGAAGACCTTCAACACCGTGCTGGCCATAGCCCGGTTGCAAGCGGCGGCAGGCCATACGCCGGACCCGAAACTGTTCGACGCCGCCGACCTGGCCGCCGACATGGCCGAATTGTACGAGCCCGCCAGCGAGGACAAGGGGCTGGAGTTCTCGGCGGAGATCGAGCGCGGCCTGATGATCGAAGCTAACCAACCCTTCCTGGCCCAGGCCCTGGCCAACATCATCGACAACGCCATCAAATACACGCCGACCGGCGGTGCCGTGATGCTGCGGGCGCGACGGCGCTCGTCGGGCGAGATCGAGTTTTCGGTCACCGACACCGGACCGGGCGTGCCCGAGGCCGACCGCGACCGCGTCACCGAACGCTTCGTACGACTGGACAACAGCCGCACCGAGGCGGGCTCGGGCCTGGGTCTGTCATTGGTCGCCGCTGTCATGGAGGCCCACGGTGGGCGCATCCAGCTGGACGAAGGTCCCGGCGTCTACAACGGCTTCGGCCCCGGCCTGCGGGTGGCCCTGGTGGTCCCGGCGGCGGGCGGATGAGGCTGGCGGACAGCCTGCGCCCCTGCGGGCCGGTGGTCAGCGCCGATGCCGCCGGGCGTGCGCGCGAGCGGCTGACCGAGGCGGCGAAGGAGGGCGGCTGGGCCGGGACGCTCGAGACCGCCTGGCCTGTTCTGGCTCCGGTCTTTGCCGCCGCTCCCTATCTGTTCGGTCTGTCCCGGAGATGGCCGGAGACCTTGCGGGCTTTGCTGGAGAGCGATCCCGATCAGGCGCTCGACAGTCTGCTGGCCCGCACCGAGCCCCTGACCGGCGGGGCGGACGATATCCGCGCGCCCCTGCGTCGGCTCAAGGCCGAAGTGCATCTGCTGACCGCCCTGTGCGATCTTGGCGGGGTCTGGGACCTGGATCAGGTGACGGGCGCACTCAGCCGGTTTGCCGATGCCTCGACCCAGGCGGCTCTGCGCGCCGTTGCTCATGACCAGCGCGAGCGGGGCAAGCTGGTCTCGCCGCCCGACGATCCCCGCGGCCCTGTGCCCGGCCTGTTCGGCCTGGCTATGGGCAAGCATGGCGCGCTTGAGCTCAACTATTCGTCCGACATCGACATCAGCCTGTTCTGGGACCCCGATGCCCTGATCCCGGCCCTGGCCGAGGGGGTGGAGCCCCAGCGGTTCGTCGACCGCATGGCCCAGGCCTTGTCGACCCTGATGCAGGAGCGGACGGGCGACGGCTATGTGTTCCGCGTCGATCTGCGGCTGCGGCCCGATCCATCCTCGACCCCGCCGGTCGTCGCCGTACCCTTCGCACTGTCCTATTACGAGGGCGTCGGCCAGAACTGGGAGCGGGCCGCCTTCATCAAGTCACGCGCCATGCTGGGCGATATCGGCGCAGGGCAGGCGTTCCTGAAGGCGCTGGTGCCCTTCATCTGGCGGCGCAGTCTCGACTATCCCGCCATCCTCGACATCCAGTCGATCAAGCGACAGATCCATGTCCACAAGACCGGCGAGGGGCTGGAGGCGGCGGGGGCCAATCTGAAGCTGGGGCGCGGCGGCATCCGCGAGATCGAATTCTTCGCCCAGACCCAGCAACTGATCCTGGGCGGGCGCGATGCCGCCCTGCGCAGTCCGCGCACCGTCGATGCCTTGGCCCGGCTGCGCGATGCCGGTCATGTAAGCGCAGAGGTCTGTGCCGAACTGACCGCGGCCTATGTCCGCCTTCGCGGGCTGGAACACCGGGTCCAGATGCTGGACGACGAACAGACCCACAGCCTGCCGGTCGACCCCGTCCGCCGGGCCATGGTCGCGGCCCTGGCCGGAGAGGGCGATCTGGCCGCCTTCGACGCCGATGTCGAAACCCTGTTGGTCCGGGTCAACACCCGCTATGGCGAACTGTTCGAGGGCGAGGAGGAACTGTCGTCCGCCTATGGCTCGCTGGTCTTCACCGGGGTGGAGAACGACCCGGAGACCCTCGCCACCCTAGGCCGGATGGGATTTGCCGAGCCGGCCTCCGTCGCCGACACGATCCGCAGCTGGCACCATGGCCGCATCCCCGCGACCCGCAGTGCGCGGGGGCGGGAGTTGTTCACCCGCCTGGCTCCGCGTCTGCTGACGCAACTGGCAGACCTGTTTCAGGACGATCCCGGCGCCGTGGATCCCGCCTTCCGCCGCTTCGCCGTCTTCTTCTCGGGGCTGAACAGCGGGGTTCAGGTCCAGGCGCTGTTCCTGGCCCAGCCCAAGCTGTTCGATCTGGTGCTGGGCCTGCTGGCCTTTGCGCCCCGGCTGGCGCGGACGCTGGGGCGCTATCCGGCGGCGCTGGACAGCATGCTGGATGCGCGGTTCCAGACCACGCTCGGCGTCAACACCGGCCTGTTCGACCAGATGGCCGAGGAGGCCCGCGCCGCAGACGACTTCGAGGCGGCCATGAATGCCGTCCGCCGCCTGCACCGCGATCAGATGTTCCGCATCGGCGTACAGGTCCTGACCGGTCGCATCGATCCTGAGGAGGCAGGCCGCGCCCATGCCGCCCTGGCCGATGCCGTGATCACGGCTTTGGCCCCCGTCGCCATGACCGAGACGGAGCGTCAGGGCGGACGGCTGCGCGGTGCCGTCGTCGCCGTCGTCGCCCTGGGCAAGGCCGGCTCGCGCGAGATGACGGCCAGCTCCGACCTGGACCTGATGACCGTCTATGACGCCCCGGACGAGGCGGTGTCGGACGCCAAGGGATGGGCCGCAGGCGTCTTCCAGGCCCGGTTCACCCAGCGGCTGATCGCGGCCCTGTCGGCGCATACGGCAGAGGGGGGGCTGTATGAGGTCGACATGCGGCTACGCCCTGGCGCAGCAAAGGGGCCAGTGTCCCTGCGGCTGTCGGCCCTGATCGACTACTATGCCAGCGAGGCCGACACCTGGGAGTTCATGGCCCTGACCCGCGCCCGCGTCGTCTGGGCCAGCGATGCTGCGTTTGGAGAGCGGGTGACGCAGGCTTTGGCCGACATCCTGCGACGCCCCCGTCCGGGCATCGATGTCGCCGCCGACGCCCGCCGCATGCGCGATCTGATGAGTCGCGAACGACCGGGGCAGGGGGCGTGGGATCTGAAACTCGCCCCCGGCGGTCAGGTCGATGCCGAGTTCGTGGCTCAGGTGCGGCAACTGACAGCGGCGGCGAAGGGCGGGGCGCTGACCGTCTCGACACTGAAGGCTCTTGCTGAGGACCCGGCCCTGGCCGACGCCTGGCGTTTGCAGCAGGGCCTGAGCCAACTGCTGAGCGCCGCCTTCGACGAGCGCCCCGACCCGTCGCAGGAGCCCGCCGGCCTGCGTCGCCGTCTGGCCGAGGCGGCGGGATGCCCGGATTTCGAGGCTCTGACCGAACGGTTGGCACAGGTCCGGCGGCAGGCACGCGAGGTCTTCGACCAGGTGCTCCCGCCGCTCGCGACGGAATGACGACACTGTCGCGTTTGATCTTCTGACAGGGCGACCCGACCGCTGCGGCGGTTTCAGGAGACAACCGGAATGAAGAAGACAATCGTGATCGGTGGCATGGTCGCCGTGACCTTTGCCGCCCTGGCCGGCGGCGTCATGGCGCAGCAGGCCAATCGCCCGGCGCGCGCCCAGGCCGAGATGACCCAGGCGGCCTTTGTCGACGCGCGCGTCGCACGCCTGACGGCCGCCGATGCGAACAACGACGGTACCGTCACAGTCGAGGAGCGCCAGGCCACGCGTCAGGCCAAGCGAGCCGAGCGTTCGGACAGCCGTTTTGATCGCATGGACGCCAACGGCGACGGCTCCATCAGCCGGGCGGAGTTTGATGCCCTCCGCGAAGCCCGCGCAGAACGCGGACCGCGCGCAGAGCGTGCCGGAATGCGTGGCCCGCGGGGTGGTCGCGGTGGCGAACGCGCCGCGCGCATGGCCGAGCGTGGCCCTGTGGTGATCGCCGAGGCGCGCGCCAAGGCCGAGCAGGCCTTTGCCCGCATGGATGCCGACGGCAATGGCGTCGTGACCGCCGCCGAACGCCAGGCGGTGCGAGGCGAACGTCGGGCCCGCATGACCGAGCGTCGCGCCGCCCGGCAGGCTGCGCCTGCGCCGGCCGCCGCGCCGATGGCCGAATAAGCCGTGGCCGGGGCGGCGATCAGCGCCAGTGTGCAACTCGCCGCCCCGGCGCGTGTTTCGGCTCGACCTGGATCAGGATTCTGGTCCAGAACAGCGGTCTGGCGGGAGCGAACCGATGAGGCCGGATTGGCGCTGACCGCCGACCCCGATGAAGATCTGATGCGCCGCGTGGGTCAGGGTGATCCGGCGGCCATTCAGGCGATGGTGGCGCGCAAGCTGCCGCGCATGCTGTCGCTCGCCCACCGCATGCTGGGCGATGCCGCCGAGGCCGAGGATGTGGCGCAGGAGGCAATGCTCAGGGCCTGGAAACAGGCTCCGCGCTGGACGCCGGGGACGGCCAAGTTCGACACCTGGCTGCACCGCGTCGGATTGAACCTCTGCTATGACCGGTTGCGCAAGCGCCGGGAGATCGCGACGGACACTCTGCCGGAACGCGTCGACGAGGGCCCCGCCCCTGATCGCGGTCTGATGGCGGCGGCGACGGGTGCGCGGGTCGAGACGGCCCTCGCCGGCTTGCCGGACCGCCAGCGCGAGGCCATCGTGCTGTGCCACTATCAGGAACTGACCAATATCGAGGCGGCCGCCTTGATGACTATCAGCGTGGACGCGCTGGAAAGCCTGCTGTCGCGTGGGCGGCGGGCATTGAGACTGGCCCTGGCCGATATCCGGCCCGGAGCCGAAGGAGCATGACGACCATGACCCCGGCGCGATTCATCGCCCTGACCGAAGCCTATGGCGCAGACCGTCGACGCTGGCCCGAGGCCGAGCGTGCGATGGCGGAAGCGTTCGCAGCCCGGCATCCGGAGCTCGTCGGACAGGCCTTGGCCAATGCGGATGCCCTGGACGCATTGCTGTTCGCCTCCCGCCCATTGCATCCGTCGACGGCTTTACGAGACCGCGTGATCGCGGCGGCCTCTGTGCGTCAGGGTCGCAAGACCTGGCTGAACCGGCTGGGTCTGGCCATGGGCGCGGGCTGGGCCGCCGCAGCCTGCGCCGGCGTGGTCGCCGGCGTCGTTCTGACCGACCAGTTCACAGCCAATGCCCAGGCCGATGCCGTGCTGTATCAATCCATGCTGGTCGGCGTGGACGACACCGAGGTTCTGGGATGACGTCGCGCGGGCTGAAGGTCGCCTTGGGCGTGTCTGTAGCGCTGAACCTGTTCGCGCTCGGCGCGGGCGCGACGCTTTATGTCTCGCAGGCGCGGATCGCCCAGCAGGTCGAGGCCCAGACGCGGGCCCCGCGCGAGGGCTCGCCCCAGCGACTGTTTGACCGCCTTTCGCCGGAGGAGCGTCCGCGTGTCCGCGCCGCCATGCGCGCCTCGGCCCTGGCGGCGCGTCCCGATTTCGAGCTGGCCCGCGATCGCCGCCGGGAGGCCATCGCCATGGCCGCTACGGAAGACTTCGATCCCGAGCGACTGACGGCCCTGCTGGCAGAGTCGCGAGCTGCGGATCAGCGCGGTCGGGCGCGGATGGAGCGCGACACCGTCGCCCTGCTGGCCACGGTCGAAGGGCGGGATCGCGTGGTGCTTGCAGAGATCCTGAAGAAGCGACGGGATAGAAGCCGAGCGGCCGCACCCGCCGGGGATCGTACGGTCGCGCCTCCGGCCAGTTAAGGCTTCAGGCAGCTCGAGCCTGGGCCTGAGGTCCTGGCTCCGAGGGTGCGCCTGCCGCCACCGGCCGTTTGATCGGGACATCGAAGCTGACGGTCGTGCCGCGCCCGGGCTCGCTCTGCATCACCAGCTTGCCGCCGTGCAGTTCGATCAGAGACTTGGTCAGGGCCAGGCCCAGGCCGGTCCCTTGCGTGGTCTTGGAATGCTGGCCCTCGACCTGTTCGAACGGCTGGGCCAGACGGCTCAGGTCCTTGGCGGCGATGCCGATGCCGGTGTCGGTGACCGCCACGCGCAGTCGCTCGTCATCCAGTTGCGATACCGCCACGACGATGTCGCCACCCTCGGGCGTGAACTTCACCGCATTGGAAATCAGGTTCAGCATGACCTGTTTCAGCGCCCGCTGATCGGCCTCGATGGTCGGCAGGTCGGGCGCGTCGATGATCAGCTTCAGCCCCGCCTCCTCGATCTTGCCGCGCATCAGCAGGGCCGCGTCAGTCGCGACCTCCTTCAGCGACACTCGCTCATAGTGCAGGGTGACCTTGCCGGCCTCGATCTTGGCCATGTCGAGCACGTCGTTGATCAGGCTCAGCAGATGCTGGCCCGACTTCAGGATGTCGGCGGCATAGCCCTTGTATTTGGCGTGGCCCAGAGGTCCGAACATCTCATTGGCCATGATCTCGGAGAAGCCGTTGATGGCATTCAGCGGCGTGCGCAGCTCGTGGCTCATATTGGCCAGGAATTCGGACTTGGCCTGGTTGGCGGCCTCGGCGCGAGTCATGGCGACTTCGTACTTGCGGGCCAGCAAGCGCAGCTTGTCCTCGCGGTCTTCCAGCTCGGTGATGGTGGTTTCCAGCGCGGCGGTTGCCCTCTGGCGCTCGGCCTCCTTCAGCTTGATGGCGGTGATGTCGGCCGCCGTGACGACCGAGCCGCCTTCGGAGGTCTGGCGCTCGACCAGCTGCAGCCAGCGCCCGTCATTCAGTTCGATCTCTCGCGCGCCCTCGCGGCCACCGGCGGCGGGCTGGTCCGACTTGATGGCCAGGGCGGCGATCTGGTTCAGGTCCTGCTTGAAGGCACCGCGTCGGAGCACGCCCTCGCCGAAGTCGAAGGTTTCCTGGAAGGCCTGGTTCGACAGGATCAGTCGGCCGCTACGGTCAAACAGGACAAAAGCGTCGGACACGCTCTCGATACCGTCGCGCAGGCGCATTTCCGCCGCCTGGGCCTGGGCCTTCGAACGCCGGGCCTCGGTGGTGTCCAGGGCGATACCCAGCACGCTGGTAAAGCCCGCCTCGCCGCGCTCGCCCCGCGCCTGGCCTCGCGCGTCGATCCAGCGGGCCTTGCCCTTGGCGTCGGGCACGGGAAAGCTGACCTCGAAGGTCCCGAACATCTGGGCCTGTTG